>NZ_AP018441.1:4800000-5400000 GCF_009937975.1 Undibacterium sp. YM2 | reverse complement strand
GAACTGGCCTATGGCGAAGGCTTGCAGGCGCATGCACGCAGTGCAGAATTGCGGCTCAAGTCATGAAAGCAAAATTGCTGTCTGCCATGAATACCTATACCTGCATATGATGGCCGAATGGCGTAACCAGGTTTTTTGTGAAGATGCGCTGCAAGGCCTGGCGCGGCTGCCTGATGCCAGCGTAGACTTATTGCTGGCCGACCCACCGTATGGTCTGGGCAAGGATTATGGCAATGAGTCCGACAAGATGGAGTCGGCTGCCTACCTGGAATGGATGGCGCAGTGGATAGACCTGGCCCTGCCCAAGCTGAAAGCCAATGGCAGTCTGTATATCTTCCTGACCTGGCGTTATTCGCCTGAAGTCTTTGTGATGCTCAAGCAGCGCATGAGCATGATGAATGAAATCATCTGGGACAGGCGCGTGCCGTCCATGGGCGGTACGGTAAGAAAATATTCATCGGTGCATGACACCATAGGCTTTTTCGTCAAAGCCAAAGATTATTATTTTGACCTGGATGCAATACGTATCCCGTATGATGCAGCCACCAAGAAAGCCCGCAGCCGCAAGATTTTTGAGGGTGCGAAGTGGCTGGAACTGGGATTCAATCCCAAGGATGTCTGGAGTGTCTCGCGCCTGCATAGAGAACATGCCGAACGCGAAGAACATCCTACCCAAAAACCGCTCGAAATCATCGAGCGCATGATCAAGGCTTCCTGCCCACCCGGCGGCGTGGTACTCGATCCCTTCATGGGCAGCGGCACCACTGCCGTAGCTGCCAAACGTTGCGGGCGTGATTTTGTCGGATTTGAATTAAATCCCGACTATTGCGCAATGATAGAAAATCGCCTGGCCTCCATAGACACGGAAGTACTTCCTGCCTGATTTGTGTCTAGCCGTTGTCTGAGCGATTTTCACTGTTACAGTACACAAGCCTGAACATGGAGTAAAGAATTGAGCATCACCAAACTGATACGCCCTGAAATCGCCAGCCTGTCCGCCTATCACGTGCCGGACGCCAGCGGTTTTGTGAAGCTGGATGCAATGGAAAACCCTTACCTGCTACCGCCTGATATGCAGCAGGAACTGGCCAAGCATCTGGCAGGCGTGGCACTGAACCGCTATCCACAACCAGCCTATGCCAGCCTCAAGCAATTGATTGCCGAAAAGCTGGGCGTGCCTGCTGGACATGACATCGTATTGGGCAATGGCTCGGATGAACTCATCAGCATGGTGTCCATCGCCTGCGCCAAACCCGGTGCCAAGGTGCTCGCACCCGTACCCGGCTTTGTCATGTATGCGATGTCCGCCCTGTTTGCCGGGCTGGAATTTGTTGGTGTCGACCTGAACCCGGATTTCACGCTGAACAAGGCAGCCATGCTGGCAGCTATTGCTGAGCATCAACCAGCCATTACTTATCTGGCTTACCCCAACAATCCTACCGGCACGCTCTACGATGCTGACGATATGGTCGCCATTTTGCAGGCGGTTGGCGAGGATGGCATCGTCATCGTCGATGAAGCCTATCAGCCCTTTGCTCAGACCAGCTTCATGTCACGTCTGGCAGAGTTTGATAATCTGGTCGTCATGCGCACCGTCTCCAAGCTGGGCCTGGCAGGCATACGTCTTGGTTATATGGCAGGCAATAATGCCCTGATGCATGAATTTGAAAAAGTGCGCCCGCCTTACAACATCAATGTACTGACGCAGGCAGCGGCAGAATTTGTGCTGAGCAGGGTAGAAATACTGGATGCGCAAGCAGCAGAATTGCGCCAGCAACGTACTGAATTAATGGCTGCCATGGCAAGCTTGCCAGGTGTGCAAGTCTTTCCCTCGGCTGCCAATTTTGTGCTGATACGTGTTGCGAATGCCGAACAAGTCTTTGTGAAATTACGCGAACAAAAAATTTTAGTCAAAAATGTAGGTAAAATGCATAATCTGCTGGGTGACTGTCTGCGCATTACAGTCAGTACCCGGGAAGAAAATGCTCTTTTTCTTGCTGCCCTGGCAGCATCTTTATCATCAAAATGAATAAGCCCATAGAACGCATTGCGGCGGTTACCCGCAATACCAATGAAACACAAATCCGTGTTGCCATCAATCTTGATGGCACAGGCCAGCAAAAACTCAATACCGGCGTCCCTTTCCTGGATCACATGCTGGATCAGATTGCCCGTCATGGCTTGATTGATCTCGACATAGAAGCTGTTGGCGACCTGCATATTGATGCCCATCACACGGTAGAAGACGTTGGTATTACCCTGGGCCAGGCATTTGCCAAGGCGATAGGCGATAAAAAAGGCATACGCCGTTATGGTCACGCCTATGTGCCCCTGGATGAGGCATTGTCACGCGTGGTCATCGATTTTTCTGGCCGCCCAGGCCTGGAATACCATATTCCCTTTACCCGCGCCATGATAGGCAATTTTGATGTTGATCTGACCCGTGAGTTTTTCCAGGGCTTTGTCAATCATGCACTGGTGACCTTGCATATCGACAACTTGCGCGGCGATAATTCCCATCATCAATGTGAAACGGTATTCAAGGCCTTTGGCCGCGCCCTGCGCATGGCAACCGAGCTCGATGTGCGCGCGGCAGGAACCATACCCTCGACCAAAGGCAGCCTTTGATCGCAATGCAGATTGCAGACAAGAGATACCAGTTTGCTGGTGATTCATTATGAATAAAATTGTAGTAGTAGATTATGGCATGGGTAATTTGCGCTCGGTAGCGCAAGCCCTGCGTGCCGTCGCCCCAGAGGCCAACGTACTGATCTCGGGTGAAGTTGCCGATATCCGCAGCGCAGACCGTATCGTTTTGCCAGGTCAGGGCGCCATGCCTGACTGCATGAGCTGCCTGCGTGAATCAGGCCTGCAAGATGCCTTGCTGGAAGCCGCCCGCAACAAACCCCTTTTTGGTGTCTGTGTCGGTGAACAAATGTTGTTCGATGTCAGTGAGGAAGGTGATACGCCTGGCCTGGGGCTCTTGCCCGGCAAGGTAGTGCGTTTTGCACTGGATGGGCAACTGCAGGCAGATGGCTCGCGTTACAAAGTGCCACAAATGGGCTGGAACCGCGTACATCAATCGCAGTCACATGCTTTATGGCAAGATATTGCTGATGAAGCCTATTTTTATTTTGTGCACAGCTATTATGCCAAGCCCGCAAATGCGCAACACGCAGTCGGCATGACGGATTACGGCAGCCTGTTTGCCTGTGCCGTAGCGCGTGACAATATTTTCGCCACCCAGTTCCACCCTGAAAAGAGCGCAACGGCTGGCTTGCAACTGTATAAGAATTTTGTACACTGGAAACCGTAAGCGTACGAACCAGGTGTTTGAGGTAAATTTTTTACACTGATTTTTTACTGGTATTGTCTTTTCTTATTGCCACATTGACGTTCCTACTTTTTTTCATATCATGCTGCTCATTCCTGCTATAGACCTGAAAGATGGCCACTGCGTACGCCTTAAACAAGGTGACATGGACCAGGCTACCGTATTCTCTGAAGACCCGGCCGAAATGGCGCGCCATTGGCTACGCCAGGGTGCGCGTCGTCTGCATCTGGTGGATTTGAACGGTGCTTTTGCCGGCAAGCCCAAGAACGAGGCGGCTGTCAAAGCCATCATACAGGCGGTGCGCGATTACGCAGAAGAAACCGATACCGAAGAAATCCCCGTGCAGCTCGGCGGCGGTATCCGTGATCTCGATACCATAGAACGCTATCTCGACGATGGCCTGTCCTACATCATCATAGGTACCGCTGCGGTCAAGAACCCCGGTTTCCTGGCAGATGCCTGTAGCGCCTTTCCCGGCCAGATCATCGTTGGCATCGATGCCAAGGATGGCAAGGTCGCCACTGATGGCTGGAGCAAATTATCTGGTCATGAGGTGATTGATCTCGCCAAGAAATTTGAAGACTATGGCGTCGAAGCCATTGTCTATACCGACATAGGCCGTGACGGCATGATGGGTGGCGTCAATATTGAAGCCACGGTCAAGCTGGCGCAGGCCGTCAGCATCCCCGTCATCGCCTCTGGTGGCGTGCATGTACTGGCTGACGTCGAAGCCCTGTGCGCTGTACAGGACGAGGGTATAGAAGGCGTCATCTGTGGCCGTTCGATTTACGAAGGCACGCTGGACCTGTCATCGGCACAAGACCGTGCTGATGAACTCAGCGGTGAATTCGACGATGAAGAAGAAACTGAATGAGCTTAGCCAAACGTATTATCCCTTGTCTGGATGTGACCGCTGGTCGTGTCGTCAAGGGCATTAATTTCCAGGAACTGCGCGATGCCGGTGACCCGGTAGAAATCGCCCGCCGTTATGACGGGCAGGGCGCAGATGAGATTACTTTTCTCGATATCACTGCGTCTTCCGATGGCCGTGACCTGATTTTGCCGATCATTGAAGCCGTGGCTTCGCAAGTGTTCATCCCGCTCACTGTCGGTGGCGGTGTGCGCACGGTGGCTGATGTACGCCGTCTGCTCAATGCCGGTGCGGACAAGGTCGGTATCAACACTTCTGCCGTGACCAACCCGCAACTGGTGGCCGATGCTGCACACAAGTATGGCTCGCAATGCATAGTCGTGGCGATTGATGCCAAGAATGTGGGGCCAGGCAAATGGGAAGTATTTACCCACGGTGGCCGCAATGCCACCGGCCTGGATGCTGTTGAGTGGGCCATGCACATGGCAAAACTGGGGGCAGGTGAAATCTTGCTGACCAGCATGGATAAGGATGGCACGCGTTCCGGTTTTGACCTCGGTCTGACCCGTGCAGTGTCGGATGCGGTGCCTATACCCGTCATTGCCTCCGGCGGTGTCGGTGGCTTGCAAGACCTGGCTGATGGCATCAAAGTTGGTGGTGCCGATGCGGTACTGGCTGCCAGCATCTTCCATTACGGGCAACATACGGTCGGTGAAGCAAAGCAATTTATGGCAGCACAACATATACCGATGAGGTTGTCATGAGCGCGGCAAAATGGTTGAACAAGGTCAAATGGGACGAAAACGGCCTGGTACCTGTCATCGCACAAGAGGCCAGCAGCAACGATATTCTGATGTTTGCCTGGATGAACCGCGATGCCCTCTCCAAAACGGTAGAGCTGGGTGAAGCAGTTTACTGGAGTCGTTCACGCAAGAAGCTCTGGCACAAAGGCGAAGAGTCGGGCCATATCCAGAAGGTCAAGGAAATCCGCATCGATTGCGACGAAGACGTGGTTTTGCTGAAGATAGAGCAGATTGACAGCATTGCCTGTCACACTGGCCGCCATTCCTGTTTCTTCCAGAAGTTTGAGGGCAGCCTCAATGACGGCGACTGGCAGGCAGTTGATCCAGTCTTGAAGGACCCGGAAAGTATTTACAAATGAGTATATTGTCATGAGTGTGTCCCAGGAGCAGACTTTGCAGCGTCTGGCAGAGATCATAGAAAGCCGTAAGCTGGCCAATGGCGGTGACCCGGACAAATCCTATGTCGCCCGCCTGTTTTCCAAGGGTGACGATGCCATCTTGAAAAAGATAGGCGAAGAAGCAACCGAAACCGTCATGGCTGCCAAGGATGCACGAGTCTCAGGTGATGCCAGCAAGCTTTTATATGAATGCGCCGACTTGTGGTTTCATTCGCTTGTCATGTTAGCCCAGTATGATCTCAGCCCTCAGCAGGTGCTGGACGAGCTGGCAAGGCGCGAAGGTATTTCTGGTATTGAAGAAAAGGCAGCACGCAAGGATGCGTGAGGCCATCATTTGACATCATGCGTCTTGTTGAAAAGAACGGATAAAACGTGGATAACTGTATTTTTTGTAAGATTGCTGCAAAACAAATTCCTTCTGCCAGCGTCTATGAAGATGAAGAATTGCTGGTATTTAAAGATATCAACCCGGCTGCCCCAGTGCACCTGTTGATCATTCCCAAAGTACATATTGATACTTTATCGTCGGTACAGCCAGAACATACTGCCGTATTGGGGAAAATGCTTGCCCTTGCACCAAAGCTGGCACAAGAGCAGGGTTGTGCTCCTGTGCTTGGGACGGATGGTAGTCTGACAGGCGGTTACAAAACCCTCATCAACACCGGACCGGATGGTGGGCAAGAGGTGTATCATCTGCATATGCATGTGATAGGTGGCCCCAAGCCTTGGCGCGGACAACGCTGATCTACCAGATGACCGACAGTGAACAGACGTTGAGCTGACACTGTGATATGGCTGGGTTTGATAATCGCGGGTTTCTATTCATATTTTTCGAGAGCAAGACTCTCATAAGGAGTACATCATGGGTTCATTCAGTATTTGGCATTGGCTGGTAGTGCTGGCTATCGTTGTTGTTGTGTTTGGTACAAAAAAGATCGCCAATATTGGCCCTGATCTGGGTAAAGCTGTTAAGGGTTTCAAAGATGGCCTCAAAGGTGAAGAAGACAAGGCTGGCTCACAGCAAGTTGCCGACAAAAGCACGATAGATGTAGAAGCCAAAGAAAAATCCAAACTGTGATCGCATTCTTTACCGGTAATCTGGATTTTTTATGTAGGTTTTACCCATGATAGACCTGGGAATCAGCAAGCTCGCCTTGATAGGCGTGGTTGCTCTGATCGTCATCGGCCCTGAAAAATTGCCCAAGGTGGCAAGAATGGCTGGCACTTTGCTGGGACGTGCGCAACGTTACATCAATGACGTCAAGTCTGAAGTCAGCCGCGAAATCGAGCTCGAAGAATTGCGCAAGATGCAAAAAGATGTACAGGATGCCGCCCAGAATGTAGAGCAATCCATACACCAGACCTGGTCAGAGACTGAACAGGAATTGCGCAACCTGGGGCAGGAAACTGAAACAGCCATGTTGCATACAGCCACGCCTGAGCAATTGGCGGTCAAGGCAAAAAGCTTCCGCCGTAAAAAACTCGCTCGTACTTCGGCCTTGCCTGCCTGGTATAAAAACCGCCATGGCCAGCGCCAGCACATTATCTCCGGGTCGGCGAGAATGGCGCGTCACCGCGCCTATCCCCGTTCTGGCGGTAGTTTCTTTTAATTTTCGCTTATGTCATTGCGTTTTTATAATCTGGTGGTATTCGCATGAGCGATCACACGGAACAGGCTCCCGAAGAAAGTTTCATCTCGCACCTGGTTGAGTTGCGTGACAGGCTGGTCAAGTCCATGTATGGTCTGGCCATCACCTGCGGCATCCTGATGCTGTGGCCAGGGCCCTCAGCGATTTATGATTTTCTGGCACAACCCATGCTGGCGTCTTTGCCTGCCGGCTCGAAAATGATCGCGACGGGCGTTATTTCACCTTTTCTGGTGCCGATGAAGGTGACCTTGTTGCTGGCATTCATGGTGGCCTTGCCATGGATTTTGTATCAGGTGTGGGCCTTTGTTGCACCTGGCCTGTATACCCATGAAAAGCGTCTGGTCGCACCGCTGGTGATTTCCTCTTCCGTGCTCTTTCTGTGCGGTGTGGCGTTTTGTTATTTTCTGGTTTTTGGCCGCGTCTTCAAATTCATCAATGAATTTGCCCCGGCGTCCATCAATGTTTCACCTGACATAGAAAACTATCTGGATTTCATCATGTCCATGTGTCTCGCTTTTGGCGTGACCTTTGAAGTACCGGTAGTTGTGGTGGTGCTGGTACGTATGGGCCTGGTGCCGCTGGATAAGCTCAAGGCCATACGCCCTTATGTAATCGTCGGTGCCTTTGTGATTGCAGCCATCGTGACGCCACCTGACATTGTCAGCCAGTTTTCTCTGGCTGTGCCCATGTGGATATTGTATGAGCTGGGTTTGCTGGTTGCCCCCATGTTTGTACGGGCAACCCAGGCACCTGACTCGACAGAATCAAACGGGAGCTGACCTGAGCCAGCTTACCAGCGGCATCGCGCTCTTGTAAGCGGTCAGCAGGGTGGTTTTCAATTCATCTGTATCCATGCCCTTGAGCGGGCATTCAGTCCACACCATGAAGTTCTTCAGCTTGATCTGCTCTATATGCGGCAGGTCGGCATCAAAGCCCTTGGGCGGCCGTTGCAGCTTGCCTTCTTCCTGCAGGGTACCAAACTGGGCTTTCAGTTTCTTGTCCTTCAAGACCTTGGCAAAGCCATCAGGGTCAGCGACGATGTGAGTGCGTATCGCCTTCAGGCGGTCTGACGGTGGCATGTATTCACCGACCGCATAGAACAGACGGCCAGTACCATCCATCTGGAAATAATAAGCGGGCCCGCCACCTTCACTGGGTTTCTTGCGCCCGCTAGGGACGATGGAAGACGAGAAGGTGGTCTTGTAAGGCGATTTGTCATGCGCAAAACGGACGTCGCGGTTGATGCGGAACAAGGCTTTTTTCGGTTCCAGCCCCAGGATGGCAGGATCAAACTTGCTGATCTCAGTGATCAGTTCAGTCACCAGTTGTAAAAATTCTGCACGCAAAATGTCATAGCGCGGTTTGTTCATGACAAACCAGGCACGGTTATTGTTGTCGCCCAGTTCGGATAAGTAAGCTTGCAGGTCGATCAAATGCATGGGTATTTATTCCCTTGGTTCTTCTTTACGGGCTGATGGGCGCTTGCCTATCAGGATTTCCAGTGTTGGTTCCTTGGTGTCACGCAAAACCGTGACTTTGGCTTTGTTGCCAGGCTTCAGCTGTGCCACTAGGTTCAGCATCTGGGTGGTGTTGCCGACTGGCTTGCCTTCAATCGCAATCAGGATGTCGCCAGGCTTCATGCCTGCCTTGTCAGCCGGGCCGCCGCGTATGACACCAGCGATGATGGCACCGGATTTCTGTTTCAGACCAAAGCTGTCGGCCAGCTCAGGCGTGATGTCCTGCGGTTCCACACCTATCCAGCCGCGCACGACGTGGCCATTGGTGATGATGGATTCCATGACCTGCTTGACCGTGCTTGCCGGTATCGCAAAGCCTATGCCTACCGAACCGCCGGTCTGTGAGTAAATTGCTGTATTCACGCCAAGCAAATTGCCATTCACATCCACCAGTGCGCCACCAGAGTTGCCAGGGTTAACGGCCGCATCTGTCTGGATAAAGTTTTCAAAGGCATTGTCAGTCAGGTTATTGCGCCCCAGCGCAGAGATAATGCCCATGGTCACGGTCTGGCCGACGCCAAAAGGATTGCCAATCGCGAGCACTACATCGCCTACACTGGCCGTGTCAGAGCGGCCCAGGGTAATCGCAGGCAAGTCCGGCAAATTGATCTTGATGACGGCCAGATCAGTTTCCGGGTCGGTGCCGACTATCTTGGCACTGGCCTTGCGGCCATCCGCGAGGGCAACTTCAATATCGTCGGCTGCTTCCACCACATGGTTATTCGTCAGGATGTAACCTTCAGGGCTGACAATGACGCCCGAGCCCAGGCTGGACAGGCGCTCGGCCTGCGGGTTTTGCTGGTCGCCAAAGAAACGTCTGAGGAAGGGGTCATTCAACAGTGGATTGCGGCGCTGACGTACTTCTTTCGAGGTGAAGATATTCACCACCGAGGGCATGGCCCGCTTCGCAGCAGCGCCATACGAGCTTTGCGCGGGGACGCTGTTGGCAGGCGCTTCCTTGACGATGGCACCGGCATTCAGGGTCTGGGTTTGTCTGCTGTTATAGCCAGCTTTTACCCAGTCGGGTTTCAAGGTGGTTACAATGAACCAGAGCGCCAGACCGACAGTGACAGTTTGGGCAAACAATAACCAAAGACGACGCATAGTGAGAATCAGTATGAAATCAGTGAATCGGGACGAATTAGCGCAATTCCTGGCAAAAGAATTGCAAGTCAATTATTTTCGTGATTATTGCCCAAACGGCGTACAGGTGGAAGGGCGTAACACCATTAAACATATAGTCAGCGGTGTGACTGCCAGTTTAGCATTATTGGAAAAAGCCGTGGAATTGCAGGCAGATGCCATCCTTGTGCACCATGGTTATTTCTGGCGCGGTGAAGACATGCGCGTCATAGGGCAAAAGCAGCGCCGCCTGAAACTCTTGCTGGAAAATGATATTTCCCTGTTCGCCTATCATCTGCCGCTGGATAACCATGCAGAACTGGGCAATAACATAGGCCTGGCGCGCCGCCTGGGACTGGTTGCTGACGGGCGCTTTGGAGAAAACGATCTGGCCTGGATGGGGACACTGGAAGACAAAGCTATCGCCACCCTCGCTGACCTGGCCCTGCATATAGAACTCAAGCTGGGCCGCAAGCCCCTGCTGATCGGTGATCCGGCAGCGCCTGTAGGACGCGTCGCCTGGTGCACAGGTGCCGCCCAGAACATGCTCGATCAGGCAATCACTGCCGGTGCCACGGTTTACCTGAGTGGAGAAATATCCGAGCCTACGGTACACCTGGCACGCGAATCAGGTGTGGCCTACATCGCCTGCGGCCATCATGCGACCGAGCGTTTTGGGGTGCAGAGCCTGGGGGCATTCGTTGCTGACACGTTTGGGGTGCAGCACAGCTTTGTGGATATTGATAATCCGGTGTGAGGCCAGAATTTCCCTCCCCTTCAAGGGGAGGGGTAGGGAGGGGATGGGTCTCTGGTGATGAGCCAAAAATGAATTTACGCGGGAAATCCCTCACACTTTCAGATCATGACAATTTGTTTTGACCCCACCAGAACATCTGGTTTTGGGGCGATACATAGCATCACTTCCTTAAAGCGTCCCTGATCTCGCGCAACAGCAACACATCTTCAGGTGTGACTTCTGGCGCAGGTTCCGGTGCCGGTTCTGCCTTTTTGAGGGCATTGACCAGTTTGACCATCTGGAAAATCACAAACGCCAGGATAACGAAACCTACGCTGACCGTCACAAAATTACCATAAGCGATAACGCCGCCAGCTTTTTTGGCTTCCGCCAGCACCAGGTGCGTGCCCTGGCCATTCAGCGGTATGTAGTAATTTGAAAAGTCCAGTCCGCCAACGATGCGGCCAATGACAGGCATGACGATATCGCCTACCAGGGAATCAACGATTTTGCCAAAGGCAGCACCAATGATGACGCCGACAGCCAGATCAACGACGTTGCCGCGGCTGATAAAGGTTTTAAATTCATGCAACATGGACATAGAAATTCTCCGGGTGAGAAGCTGGTAAATAAATCATAAACAGATCATGAGGCGCAGATAAATACCTCATTGTGATGCAGAATAAACGACAAAAATGCATGCACAAAATGTAATTATCCCGATTTTAATGCCCAAAGCAGGGGAAAAGCCTGCAGTTTTTTGTCAATTTTGTTTTCTCTCCAGCCTTAAATATTTATTATTGCCTATGATTTTGTGCTCAAAGCGGCATTGCGACCAGCCTGAACTTGTATTTCGGGCTTGAATTGTTGAAAAATGCCAGCAAGTTGGCGTTTCGGATATCTTTTTCTTTAAAACCATATCCGGGTCATTTATAATTTAAGGTTGCTAGAAGCTGGGTTTTGCTTCATCAGTTTTTGATTATTGACAGATTGGGGTTGGTATGAGTATCGAAAAGCAGGTCGATTCCGGCCGTCGCGGTTTGCTCGTCGCCACTTGCGCGGCGGGTGGTGTGGCAGGCTTGGCAACGGCAGGTGCGCTGGTAAGCACTTTCCAGCCATCCGAGCGTGCCAAGGCTGCAGGTGCACCGGTGGAAGTGGACATCTCGTCCTTGAAACCAGGCGAAATGCAAACGACTGAATGGCGTGGTAAGCCAGTTTGGATTCTGAAGCGCACACCAGAAATGATGGCGAGCCTGGCCAAGACTGAAGACAAGGTTGCCGATCCAAAATCGGAAAAACCTTACACCATGGACATGCCAGAGTACTGCGACAAGCAAAGCCGCTCACGCAAAGAGCATAGCGACATCCTGGTTGCCGTTGGTATTTGCTCACACCTGGGTTGCTCCCCAAGCTCCAAATTCCAGGAAGGTGCACAGCCATCCCTGCCGGATGACTGGAAAGGCGGCTTCCTGTGCCCATGCCATGGTTCGACCTTCGATCTGGCTGGCCGTGTATATAAAAACAAACCAGCTCCACAAAATCTGGATGTGCCTCGTCACATGTTTTTATCAGACACCAAAATCATCATCGGTAAAGATGAGAAAGGCGAGGCTTAATCATGGCATTTGTTGAGAAAAAACTCCCGGCAGACGCTCCTGTCGTGGACAAGGCCTTGAACTGGGTCGATTCCCGTTTCCCGCTGACCAAGCTGTGGAATGATCAATGGGGCAAGTACTACGCACCTAAAAATTTCAACTTCTGGTACATCTTCGGTTCCCTGGCCATGCTGGTCCTGGTTATCCAGATCGTTACCGGTATTTTCCTGGTCATGCATTACAAACCAGATGCGAATCTGGCGTTTGCTTCTGTCGAATACATCATGCGTGATGTGCCCTGGGGTTGGCTGGTGCGTTACATGCACTCGACCGGCGCTTCGGCCTTCTTCATCGTGGTCTATCTGCACATGACCCGTGCCTTCCTGTACGGTTCTTACCGCAAGCCACGTGAGCTGATCTGGTTGTTTGGTTTCGCGATTTTCCTGTGCCTGATGGCCGAAGCCTTCTTCGGTTACCTGCTGCCATGGGGCCAGATGTCTTACTGGGGTGCTCAGGTTATTGTTAACCTGTTTGGTGCCATTCCTTTCATTGGCCCTGATCTGTCCCTGTGGATCCGTGGTGACTATGTGGTGTCTGATGCGACTCTGAACCGCTTCTTCTCTTTCCACGTTATTGCGATTCCCCTGGTTTTGCTGGGTCTGGTGGTTGCTCACTTGATCGCCTTACATGAAGTGGGTTCCAATAACCCAGACGGTATAGAAATCAAAGAAAACCTGGGTCCTGATGGCCATCCTGTTGATGGCGTGCCTTCTCACCCTTACTACACTTTCCACGATATTTTTGGCGTGACTGTGTTCCTGACTATTTTCAGTTTCGTAGTATTCTTTGCACCGGAAATGGGGGTTACTTCCTTGAGTACAATAACTTTATCCCGGCTGACTCGCTGAAAACGCCTCCGCATATTGCGCCAACCTGGTACTTCACGCCTTTCTACTCGATCTTGCGTGCAACTACTTCCGAGTTCCTGTACGTGGTGCAAGCCGGAGCTGTTGCTTATGTAGCACTGATCTGGCTGACCACCAAGTTGCCACAATTGCTGAAGATCGCAATTGCCGCAATTGCACTGGTAGCAGTCGCTGGCATGATGCCTGGTGCACTCGATGCGAAATTCTGGGGTGTGGTATTGTTCGGCGGCTCTGTCGTGATCCTGGCTTTCCTGCCTTGGCTCGATGTTTCCCCGGTTAAATCCATACGTTACCGTCCAGACTGGCACAAATATGTGTACATCGTCTTTGGTATTGCCTTCGTTACTCTGGGCTACCTCGGTGTGCAGGCTCCTTCCCCTACTGGTGAACGTGTTTCCCAGGTTTGCGCAGTGATTTACTACGGCTTCTTCCTGTTGATGCCATGGTGGAGCGGTATGGGTACATTCAAGCCTGTGCCCAAGCGTGTAACATTTGCAGCGCACTGAGAAAAAGCGAGGAAGAATAAGCATGAAATTACTTAAAAAACTGATCGCTGTGCTGGCATTTGCTCCTGCAATGGTATTGGCCAATAGCGGCACTTTCCCTCTGGACCGTGCACCCGACCGCTCTACTGACATGGCAGCATTGCAAAATGGTGCCAAGCTGTTCGTCAACTATTGCCTGAACTGTCACTCTGCGTCTGCCATGCGTTATAACCGCTTGAAAGATATCGGTTTGACAGATGAGCAGATCAAGCAAAACCTCTTGTTCACTGGCGAAAAAGTCGGCGACCTAATGAAAGCCACCTTATCCGCCAAGGATGCCAAGGAATGGTTTGGTGCAGTACCTCCTGATTTGTCCGTGATTGCCCGCGCCAAGGCATCTGGTGACGGCACAGGTGCAGACTGGATTTACACTTACCTGCGTACTTACTACAAGGATGAGTCCCGTCCTACTGGCTGGAACAATATGGTGTTCCCTAACGTAGGCATGCCGCATGTACTGTGGGAATTGCAAGGTACGCGTACCGTCAAGATGGTAGAAGAAAGCGACCCGCATGATGAATCCAAGAAGGTTCACAAGTTCGCTGGCTTTGAAACTGTAACGCCTGGCACCATGAACAAGATAGAGTATGACAATGCCGTTGGCGACCTGGTTGCTTACCTGCAGTGGATGGGCGAACCAGCCCAAAGCACACGCAAGCGCCTGGGCGTCTGGGTCTTGTTGTTCCTTGCTACGCTGGCTACGCTGGCATGGCGTCTGAACGCATCGTACTGGAAAGAAGTAAAATAAATGTAAGGTTTCTGGCTCGCGCTGCTAACAGTATGGGCCCGGAATTTTTTGAGATCGTCCGTTTTTCTCCGTCGTAAACGGACGTGTAATCCCTGGGGTGAGGTGCGCAAAACTGGCTCCTCGCCCTGATCGTTTCTAAGGAACTATAAAAATGATGGTTCTCTATTCGGGTACAACCTGCCCATTTTCTCAACGTTGCCGCCTGGTCCTGTTTGAAAAAGGCATGGATTTTGAAATCCGCGATGTTGATCTGTTTAACAAACCTGAAGATATCTCGACCATGAATCCTTATGGTCAGGTGCCTATTCTGGTTGAACGTGAATTGATATTGTATGAATCCAATATCATCAATGAATACATCGATGAGCGCTTCCCGCATCCGCAACTGATGCCGGCAGACCCGCTGCAACGCGCCCGCGCCCGTTTGATGTTGTTCAATTTTGAAAAAGAATTGTTCATCCACGTCCATACGCTGGAAAACGACAAGAACACCGCGTCGGCCAAAGTGCAGGACAAGGCACGCGCAGAAATTCGCGACCGCCTGACCCAGCTGGCACCTTTGTTCGTCAAGAACAAGTACATGCTCGGTGATGAGTTCTCCATGCTCGACGTGGCCGTTGCCCCGTTGTTGTGGCGTCTTGATCACTACGGTATAGAATTGTCGAAGACAGCAGCACCTTTGATGAAGTATGCAGAACGTATTTTCTCCCGTCCTGCCTATATCGAAGCACTGACACCATCTGAAAAAGTCATGCGCAGATAAGCAAGGCAATTTCAGGATAAGATAACAAGGCTGATGCATATCAGCCTTGTTGTTTTTGGGCACTACGCCTATGCTTGAGTAAGTCTTACAGTATCCGCAAGTACATCCTAAAGTACATTTTCATCTATCGCAGCCATCGCATTTATCGTATACCCATGCAAGAAATATCCACCAAACCTTATTTTATGCGTGCCATCTATGAATGGTGCACCGACAATGGCTTTACCCCCTACATGGCGGTCAAGGTCAACCATGCTGCGCGCGTGCCTATGGAATTCGTCAGGAATGGTGAAATCGTACTCAACATCAGTTTTGGCGCGACCAGTGGCCTGAAGATGGATAACGATGCAGTCGCCTTCAAAGCCCGCTTCGGCGGTGTGTCCCGCGAAATCTATGTGCCGGTAGAAAATGTGCTGGCAGTATATGCCAGCGAAAATGGCCAGGGCATGGCATTTGAAGTTGATCTCAGCGAAACGGCTGAAGAAAGCGAAGAAGCTGTTGCGGAAGTCGAAGAAATCAGCAAGCCTGTGCTGGGCCTGGCATCGGTAAAAAGTACGCCTGCGCCTGTAGAAAACCAGATTTCTGAAGAAGAAACAAAAAAATCTGAAAAAAAATCTGAAAAGCCCTCGCTAAAAATAATAAAGTAGCCTATAATCTTGGTCTTCGGGAATGCAACGGCAACGAAGCAAAAACGAAAAAAGTTTCGCCGACTTAGCTCATTTGGTAGAGCAGTTGACTTGTAATCATCAGGTGGCCAGTTCGATTCCGGCAGTCGGCACCAAATTAAAAACCCATCGTTAGTAATAACGGTGGGTTTTTTCTTTTCTATCCATTTTTCGTCTCATACATATTTATTCCATAAACTGTTTTTTCATGAACTGCTCAAGCTGGGCACGGTCAGAATCTCTGACTGCCAGATACCAGGGCAGGGCTTTGACTCAATCTTTCTTAAATTTACGGTCTGGGAGTTTTATGCGAACTTGCATCGCGTCTTTGTTGTTGGTGATTAGTCCTGTACTTGCGGCCAGTGCCGCTCAAGCCCAGGATGGCATGCTCAGCCTCGAAATGCTGTATCACCCGACAAAAAAAGAAAAATTTGACACCAAACCACTGACACGCCTGGCCTGGGATGCACAAAACCGCCTGATAGAAACGCAAAGCAAGGATGGCGTAGTCCAGCAATTTGTGGTGAATCCTGCGACCTGGGACAAACAGCTGCTAAGCCTGGATGGCAATATCCTGGCGATGATGACAGCCGCAGGCATACCAGAAAAAGAAGCCAAGGCCCAGATAGACAAACTGACACCGCAAATCAAGCCCGACCTGAAGTCTTACCTGTTCACATATAAAAATGATTTATGGTTGCTTGATCTGCAACGCGGCAAGGTCAGGGAGCTGACTCATACGCCAGATCAGGTTGAAGATGAAGCCATACTGTCACCTGATCTGCAATCGGTCGCTTATCTGAAGGGCAATGATATTTACCTGACCGATATCGCCACTGCCACAGAAAAACGCCTTACCACCGGTGGCAATGAAACCACCTTCAACGGCCGCCTGGACTGGGTATACATGGAAGAGATTTATGGCCGCGGTAAATTGCGGGCATTCTGGTGGGCACCTGATTCCAAAAAGATCGCCTACCTGAGCTTTGATGAAAGCAAGGTGCCGGTATATACCTTGAGCGGCGACCATGTGCAGCCCATCAAGAGTGAGCGGACCCGCTATCCCAAGGCTGGTGACCCCAATCCTGATGTCAAGTTGGGCGTTGTCGATATGACGGGCCAAACCAGCTGGACTGAAAACCCTTATGCGGGCAAGGAAACCCTGATCGTCCAGGTAGGCTGGACACCGGATGGCAAGTTGCTGGCATCCTGGCAAGACCGCGTGCAGACCTGGCTGGACCTGCGTCTGTATGATGCGGAGTACCGCAGCAGGCAATTGCTGCGCGAGAGCAGCCCGGCCTGGGTTGAGCGCCTGCCTTTGCCACAATTCTTGAAAGACGGCAGCTTTATCTGGGAATCTGACCGCACCGGCCATCATCATCTGTATCGCTATGACCAGCAATACCAGCTCAAGGGCGCGATAACCAAAGGCGACTGGGATATCCGCAGCGTCTATGGTGTGGATGAAGCCAAAGGCAAAGTTTTTTTTGCGGCCAATGAACGCAACCCCATAGGCAATGATGTGTATGCCGTCAATCTCGATGGCAGCAAGCTGCAAAGGCTGACGACAGAATCAGGCACTCATAATGCACGCTGGAATAGTGCATATACCCATTTCATCGATAGCTGGAGCAGCCTCAGGCAGCCACCAAGGCAGGCAGTATTCAATGCAGAAGGTGTATCGCAAAAGCTGGTCGATGATGTTGGTGTGCCTGAGAAAATGCAGGGTCTGAAACTGGCCAAAGTCACGCAACAACAAATCCAGTCGCGTGATGGCTTCCTGATGGAAAGCCTGTTGTTCCTGCCACCGGATTTTGATCCTAAAAAGAAATACCCAGTTTATCAGCATCTGTATTCCGGCCCCATGGCGTCACAAGTGGTTGATCGCTGGAATAATAATCTCTTGTACCACTTCCTGGCGCAGCAAGGTTATATCGTCTGGATAATGGATAACCGCAGCGCCAGCAACAAGGGCCTGGTCAGTGCCTGGCCTATACACAAAAAACTCGGTCAACTGGAATTGCAAGACCAGCTCGATGGGCTTGACTGGTTGCGCAAACAGGGCTGGGCCGATATGGACCGGATAGCCTTGAATGGCTGGAGCTATGGCGGCTATATGACTTCTTATGCGATGACCCACAGCAAGGCATGGAAGATAGGTTTCGTCGGTGCGCCAGTGACTGATTATCGTCTGTATGACAGCGTGTATACAGAACGCTATATGGGTTTGCCGCAAGAGAATGCCGAAGGTTATGACAAGGGCAGCGTGCTGAAAGCTGCCAAGGATCTGAGTGGCAAGATCATGATCATGCATGGCACCATGGATGATAATGTCCATCCGCAAAATACCATCATGTTCATTGATGAGCTCATCAAGAATGGCAAGGATTATAGTCTGCAATTGTATCCCGGTGCAGGCCACGGCCCGCGCGGTGATTGGGTGGTTTGGTCGCAGCAAAAAGCCAAGTGGGAATTTTTGAAAAATAATCTCTGATTTTTTTTGACCTTCGAGACGTGATAATGAAAACGGTGCAGAAAAATCTGCACCGTTTTTTATTGCATTAAAGCTGATAAGGCTGAATGACGTGCATGCAAGAAAGCACGCAATAAAGTTGAGTAGTCTTCACTGACAGCAGTCTGCACTGAAGCCCGCGCCTGCAGGGTTTGCCGCCATGCTTTTAGTTTGGGAAGGTCAGTGAAAAATCTGAAGTCTGCTATTTGCTCAAACACGTCAAAATAGCGGAATACTGGCGCAAATGCGGCATCTACCAGGTTGAAATTTTCTCCTGAAAAATAAGGCCCATCGCCTAGCTGCTTTTCTAGTTGTACAAACTTTGTTCTTAACTCGGCGGCCTTGGCATGCAATATCTGCGCATCTGCGGCATTGTAAAAACCGCCTATGCTATTCAGCGTGGTCGAGGCAAATTCTATCCAGGCGCGGTGTTGCGCTCTTTCCAGTGCTGCTTCCGGGTGCAGGCGGTGTGGCGTGGTTTCATCGAGGTATTCGCAAATGACTGCTGATTCAAAGATGGCCTGTCCATCTACCAGCAACACTGGCGTCTTGCCCAGTGGTGACACTTGCAGGAACCAGTCAGGCTTGTTCGCCAGGTCTATGTCTATACGTTCAAACTCAAGACCTTTCTCGGCGAGGGTAATGGCCGCACGTTGCACATAAGGGCAAAGCTTGTGGCTGACCAGGGTATATGTATTGCTCATGATTTCCCCCTCTTATGCCAGTGAAAAGCGTGAACTACGGCGCAGGGCAAAGGCCCCATCACCGAGTAACCAGAGCGCGATTGAAGTCATGATCAGAAACACTGGATACTCCCAGCCACCGTTAGGGCTGGTATGCACCCAGCCATTGCCAAAATGCACGGTAGCGGCAACTGCCATGATGGGTGCCAGCGCCAGTGCAACCTGGCGGCTGTAGATGCCGAGTACCAGCGCCAGGCCACCGAGTAATTCCAGCGCAAACACGGGATAAGCGAGAAAGCCCGGATAACCTATGCTGGTAAAAAATTGCGCGGTGCCGGGCAGGGTAAACACAAACAGTTTCAGCAAGGCATGGGCTATCCACATGATGCCCAGGCTGACGCGTAACAGGGTGATGCCGTAGGCGTTGCTGCTTTGGTCTGCCGAGGGATTTGAATGAGTCATTTTGTGCTCCAAAAAAGTAGTTGATGGAGCTACTATATGATTTCGCATTTGCAATGAAAATAGGTGATGGAGCAAACTATGAATGCAAAAACGCAATACAAGCTAAAAGCTGCTGACCTTGAAGTGGTGCTGGCGCTGGTGCGTACCGGCAAGCTGGCTGAGGCGGGAGAACGGCTGGCACTGGATGCATCCACCGTCTTCCGCAGTATACAGAAGCTGGAAAAAGGCCTGGGGCAACGCCTGTTTGAACGTTCGCGCACAGGTTATCAGGCCAATGAACTGGCGAAGGAATTGGCTGTACATGCAGAACAAATGGAAGCACAACTGGAGGCTGCACGTTCCGCCATGCAAATGCAGCCAGATCAGGTCGCAGGAGCCGTGCGCATCACAACGACAGACACCATATTGCATGGCTTGCTGGCACCTGTCTTGAAGCCTTTGCAACTGCTGCATCCCCTCTTGAGTCTGGATCTGCATGCAGGCAATGAACTGGCCAGCCTGACCAGGCGCGATGCCGACATTGCCATACGGGCAAGCAAGCGGCCACCGCAGCATTTGATAGGCAAGCATCTGGGGCCTATACGGGTGGCTTTGTATACAGGCAAGAGCAGCAAGATAAAGCACTTTGATGCTGACGTCGCCCAGCGTCATCATTGGATAGCCCCTGACGATGCCTTGCCAGAACATCCGTCTGTCGTGTGGCGCAAGAAGCATTTCCCAAAGCTGCAGGCGACCTATAAGGTCAATAGCATACTCACCGTGGCAGAGTTGGTGGGGCAGGGCTTGGGGCTGGGTATCTTGCCACTATTCCTCGCCCAGGGGCGCAAGGATGTAGTGCAACTGAGTGATGTGCTGGATGAATGCCAGACCGAGCTATGGCTGCTCACACATACCGAGGCCAGGCATTTGCGCCGGGTGTCGGCGGTGTATTCTTACCTGTCGCAAGAGATGGTCTTGAAATGAAAAAAGCCGCTGTGAGCTTGATCACTCACAGCGGCTTTCTAGCGGCAAGACAATATCAGGAAGGAATATTGAAGTCGGACAGTTTTTTGCTGAACTTGAACAGCCAGACGCGGTTAGGGCGTTCAGTATCTGCACCACGGGCTACACGCATGGTATTGCCTGCGGTACAGCCCAGTACACCTGCAGTAGTCGTCAGGGCGCCATTGGCATCAACCGTACACTTGGTGACGTCGGCACCAACCACGATAGCACCGCTAGGATCGACGATGACAGTCTTCATACCAAAGTCATCATCATTCGTCAGTGCCAGGGTGTTTTCATCGACCAGGGCCAGACCTTCGGCTTTTTCTGCCAGCCAGCCAGCATTGTTCAGGTCAAACAACTGGGTTTTCTTGAGCAAGACCACATCGGCATAATTGACACCATTGACTGCTGCACCTGTCATGCTGCTTTTTTCCAGGTCTGTGCTCATGTTGGCAATATCAGTCGCATTGCTCGGTACTTGTACCAGCATCAGCTTGTTGAAGGCCTTGCCGTCCGGGCCCGTACCTTGTTCTATGACGATGAATTTGCCATTACCCAATGACACCATATCACCCAGTTTGGCATTGCCGGTTTTGCCTGCCGTGTATTGCGTGCTGTCGATAGGGTAGGCGTACAGCTTGGTCTTTTCTGTGGTTGGGTCGAACTCTACCCAGCGGTTGAACTTCGCGTAATCCTTGATGCTTTCGTTGGTCGCTGCAGTTGCACCGGGCACGATGTAATTGGCCTTGCCATCATCGAGCGGGCTTTGCACAAAACCATTCAATTTGCCGGTGGCGACTTCCAGTGACAAGCCTTCCATGCCGCGGTTGGCACGGCGTTTCAGCAAGACAGCAGGCAGGTCGGCTGCGCCTGTGCCTGGCTGGTATTTTTTCAGGATGATGCCGGTGGCAACATCAATCTTCAAAATGAAAGGACCATATTCATCTGATACCCAGACTACACCGCGTGCCGCATCATAGACGATGGATTCAGTATCGAGTCCATAGTCGCTAAAGCTTGTCTTGCTGCTGGCATCAAATTTGGCGGCATCATTCAAAGGCACTTCGGCAGAAGAACCGACTTTACCTGCCGCGATAGACAGGCCTGATGCATTGATGGTGGAGCTGAACTTGATTGGTGTGCTGGATTTCAGGACCGCGCCATCCTTGCCTATACTAATCAGGCCAAAGGAAGGCGTGAAGCTGGGGGATGGGAAGAATTTTGCATCACTAGTACCAGTAGCGCCAGGCGTCACGACAGAATTTGGCACTTTGGGCCATCGCCGTTAGGACCACGGTCGGTGATGCCATAAAATTCCAGCGAGCCATCAGCGGCTTTGCCCTTGAAGGTCAGGCCAGAGCCATAGGATGGCAAGAAACCTTTAGGGAATTCTGCCTTGACTGCAGCATTGCTACCCTCATACGGCACAAAGAAATTATCCGCAGCCTGTATCTGGTAACGAGTGACGGCAGCGCTGACCGTTCCCAGGGCATTGGTTTGCGTGACAGTATCAACGACAGGTGTGCCCAGCCTGGATGCCATGGTGTCTTCAAAATGTTCGCGTACGAGGGTGCGGCGGTCTGCATCCACGGTGAGCTTTTGGTAATTCGCTGGCAGCTTGGCCAAAGTTGCCGTCAGTGCCGTATTGAAGTTGGCTGCATTGGCATTGAAGTCCAGCGCCTGGCCAGCGAGCGCAGTTTTTACTGTAGCAGGTATTTTGATACCTGTAGCAACATCATTGTCTTCGTCCAGCAATTGCAGGAATAGCAGGCGGTTGACTACACTGTCATCCTTGACGTTGCTGGAATTAGCCAGTGTCAATGGTGTAATGGTCGTGGCGCAAGGAGCAGAGCCGATACCTATACCACCCACAGAAAACGCAACAGTGTCGCCCACATTGCAGTTAAAGCCGCCAGTGGCAGATGTGTTTTGCTTGCTGCCACCGGCAACAGAATATTCCAGACCATCCACAGCAGCATCCAGAAATACGCCATTGACTGGTGTAGGTGTGGCAGGTGTGGTGGCAACAGTATTGTTGTTGCTGCCACCGCAGGCGCTCAGCAGCATGGCGGCAGCCAGGCTGCTGAGTATCAGGTTCTTGTTACTTTGCATCATTTGATATGACCTTTTGAATAGATAAATTTGCGTGAAAATTCTTGCCCGCGAATTTACTACCGCCATGTGACGCAGCAATGACACTATCGATAATGCCTGTCGTAATGCGAAGGTCACAATTGGCTCTTATAGTGTGCTCACACAAAATCCATGGAGTGCACATCATGATGAAATCTACGATACGTCGCGCAATATCTGGTCTGGCTTTGACATTGTTGCTGCCTCTAGGCCAGGCAATTGCCGCCAGCAATATGGTGCCCGACTATGAAGTCAAATTGCTCATGAACCCGAACGTGGTTCTCGATGCAGATCACAAACTCAAGAGTACGGTACTCAGCACCTTCAATATGCCAACGTCCGTGACCAAAATGAATGTGCTGTTCATGGATACCAATGCCAAAGATATCTATGGCAATACCTGGATAGCGCGGATACGCAAGACAGAAGGTGAAAGTGATTTCGAGCTGACCTACAAGAAGCGCTATGCCATCGACAATGGCAATATCACCGAGGCCCTGTACAAAGCCAATGCTGAAGGTTTTGATTCCACTGAAAAGAATTACGAAGCCCAGGTTGAATGGGGCTATCAAAAGAAAACCCTGAGTATTTCCAACAGCAAGACAGACAGCAAATCGGGTTACAGTGGCATGGACTTGCCGTCTGCCAGCGACTCCCGCAGCCTGCTCAAAAAGAATATCCCCGGCAAGATGGATAACTGGCTGTATAGCGGCTGGGGCAAATCCATGCTCGACAGTTCGCGCAAGTATGGCCCGATACTGGCCAAGCGCTCAGTTGGTACTTGGAGTGGCCTGAAGCTGTACATCGAAGTCTGGCCTATCCTGAACCAGGCTGGCACAGGCACTGACTATATCGTTGAAGCTTCTTTCAAGACCACGAGCGAAGCAACAGCATCTGCCAAGCATGATGAATTGCAGGCTTATCTGATTTCGCGTGGCTGGTTTGTAGCTGAGGATTCTCTGAAGACCCAATTGATTATGGATCGCTATTAAGATTCTTTGAGACCTTGCCAGCGTGGCGTTAATTCATGCGGCAAGGCAAACATATCGAGTACGCGACCCAACGTGTGATCGACCATCTCTTCTATGCTTTGCGGGCGGTGGTAAAAACCGGGCAGGGGCGGGAAGATGATGCCGCCCATTTCTGTCACGGCTGTCATATTGCGCAAGTGCGCCAGATTGAAAGGTGTTTCGCGCACCATCAGGACCAGGCGGCGACGTTCTTTCAAGACCACATCGGCAGCACGGGTGATGAGATTGTCTGACAGCCCATGTGCCACTGCTGCCAGGGTTTTCATTGAGCAGGGCGCGATGACCATGCCGTCTGACAAGAACGAACCACTGGCAATGCTGGCACCGACATCGCGCACATTGTGGACAACATCGGCCAGGGCTTCTACGTCCTTGCGTTTCAAATCCATTTCCTGGTGCAGGTTCAGTACACCTGCTTCTGAAATCAGCAAATGACTTTCTACGCCAGAAATATTGCGTAAGACTTGCAACAGTCGCACACCATAGATCGCACCCGTTGCACCGGTAATGGCAACAATCAGGCGCTTGGGGGCTGCGGCGTCAGTCATGCCTTGCTTAGTCTTTCAGCAAAGTCTGCAATTCGCCGCTGTCAAACATTTCATTCATGATGTCAGAGCCACCAATGAATTCGCCTTTGACATACAACTGTGGTACGGTAGGCCAGTTGGAAAAGTCCTTGATGCCCTGGCGCACTTCCGGGTCTTCCAGCACATTCACGGTGACCATGTTTTGCACGCCACAGGCTTTCAGCAATTGAATCGCACGGCCAGAAAAGCCGCATTGCGGGAATTGGGCCGTACCCTTCATGAATAACACTACAGGGTTTGCAGTAACAGTTTCTTTGATCCAGCTTTGTACGTCGCTCATGGCTATCTTTCTTGAATACTTGAATTACGAATACCTGCATTATAGTAGAAAGCCTCACGCAGTGCCGCAGCAGCGTATCCGGGTGCAGGAAAGTTAATGTAAATCAATTTGCAGTTTCAGGCACCATGGGCTAATAGTGTTACATTAAGTGCTCAATATCCTACCTAGAGCCGAAAAAATCGGCCAGTTGCTGGAGACCCGTATGCAAATGCGTGACACTGGAATTTCCTCCGGGCAAATAAAGCCTGGCCCTGGCATAAGTCCTGCATCATCTGCCCGCATGATGATAGAACAGGCACATGAACGCTCAGCCGCCTATGGCTTGCCGCGCACGGCTGCGCCAGACTATGGCCCGCTGGGCAAGACAGATATCAAGACCCTGCTGGAACAAAACCGGGTCTTGCACCAGCATGCCTTGCCCGTCATGGAAAACTTGTATGAGCAAATAATTAACACGCACAATATGGTCATCCTGACCGATGTGAATGGGCTCATCATACATACTCTTGGCGATGCTGATTTTCTGGAAAAAGCGGACAGGGTGGCCCTCAGCCCCGGTGTCGCCTGGTCTGAGCGTAGCAAAGGCACCAATGCCATAGGCACGGCCATTGCCGAAAAAACACCCACCATCGTCCATGCCGACCAGCATTATCTCGAAGCCAACAATTTTCTGACTTGCTCTGCTGCACCTATCTTTGATGTCATGGGCAATGTCATCGGTGTGCTGGATGTGACGGGTGACCAGCATAATTTCCACAAGCACACCATGGCCCTGGTGCGCATGTCGGCGCAGATGATAGAAAACCAGTTGTTTGCCTCTTCTTTTCAGGATGCCATCAAACTCAGTTTTCATAGCCGCCCGGAATTTTTGGGTACCCTGATGGAGGGCATCGCCTGCTTTGACAATGATGGCCGTTTTTTATCGGCCAGCCGCAGTGGATTGTTCCAGCTGGGTTTGCCACTATCTGCTTTGCAAACGCACACTTTCAGTTCCCTGTTTGGTTTGCCTGTATCAGCTTTGCATGAACACTACCGCACCGCGACTCCGGGTTTGCTGACGCTGTGCCTGCATAATGGTGTGCGTGTGTATGCCAAAAGCCAGAGCCTCAAGCGTCCTTCAGCCGCTGCCAGGCATGTGCTGGACAATGCACGTGAACCGCAGTCGGTAGAAGTCAAATCCAAGCTATCGAGCCTGCATTATCTGGATACCGGCGATGAGCAACTTGCCCGCGCCATCGATAAACTCAAGCGTGTCATAGGGCGTGATATCTCGATACTGGTAACGGGTGAGACTGGCACTGGCAAGGAATTACTGGCCCAGGCTGTTCATAATGATTCACCGCGTAAATCCGGCCCCTTTGTTGCCGTGAATTGTGCATCGATACCAGAAACCCTGATTGAATCAGAACTGTTCGGCTATGAAGATGGCGCTTTCACTGGTGCACGCAAGAAAGGCAATGTCGGCAAGATCTTGCAGGCCAATGGTGGCACGCTATTTCTCGATGAAATCGGTGACATGCCACTGAATCTGCAAGCCCGCTTGCTGCGGGTCTTGCAGGAACGCATGGTGACACCTCTCGGCAGCAGCAAATCCATCCCCGTCAACCTCGCCCTGATCTGCGCCACCAACCGCAACCTGCGCGAGATGATAGGCAAAGGCGAATTCCGTGATGACCTGTATTACCGTTTGAATGGTCTGGTAGTGCGCTTACCACCCTTGCGTGAACGCACAGACCTTGATGTCGTGATAGCTAAAGTCCTGGCGACAGAAAGCGAAGGAAGGCAATACAGGATAGCGCCTGCAGTCATGCAGTTATTTCATGCCCATGGCTGGCCAGGCAACTTCCGCCAGTTGACGAATCTCCTGCGCACCGCCATCGTCATGACGGACGCCGATATGGAAATCCGTCTCGAACATTTGCCCGAGGATTTTCTGGAAGATATGGATGTGGTACAGAAACCCGCAGCCATGGCCTTGAGTCAAACACCAGCCAGTCTCGATGCGCTGGAAATGGATGCCATACAACAGACCCTGCAACAGCATCAGGGCAATGTCACTGCTGCGGCCAAGGCCTTGGGGGTGTCGCGCAATACAATTTACCGCAAGCTGGCCGCTTTGAAGATTGACTGATCAAGCTTGCGGGCCGTGTAAAACCGCCGTACCCAGCAAATCATTCTCTTCATCGGTAAACAGGCGCGAGCGCGTCAGGAAACGTTTGCCCGTGCCATTGTCAAGTGAAAACATGCCACCCATACCATTGACGACATCAATGATCAGTTGCGTGTGCCGCCAGTACTCAAACTGATCGCTACCCATATAAAACGGTGTGCCATCCAGATCGCCCAGATACACATCGGCATTACCGATGCCGTATTCATTCCTGGCGTAACACAAGGGTGAACTGCCGTCGCAGCAACCGCCAGACTGGAAAAATAATAGCGGGCCGTATTTTGTTTGTAGCGCGCTGATAAATTCCAGCGCAGCGGGAGTAGCGGTGACGCGAGCGGGGATAGTGGTCATTTTTTCCTGTACTCCGATAAATTATGTATAAATTCCCTCCCCTTCAAGGGGAAGGCTAGGGTGGGGATGGGTTTCGGTTGATCGACTATGTATTCCGCTGGCGGAAGAACCCCATCCCCATCCCGCCCATTCCACTGCGCCGCTTGCATGCGGCTTAGATATTTGTGGCGCAAAGCAATGCTTTGCGAATTCCCACAAATATCCCCTTGAAGGGGAAGAGGCTATACACCGGATTTTAGAAAGTCTCAGAAAATGCAGGTTCACGTTGACCTAGTTTCATGAAATGCAGGCCACATTCCCCTCTCTGCATCTCTGTATTGAGAGGTCTTGAACTTAATGACTACTAAAAGAACCCCATCGCATTAGGGTTATAGCTCACCAGCAGGTTTTTAGTCTGTTGATAATGATCCAGCATCATCTTGTGATTCTCGCGTCCTATGCCGGATTGTTTATAGCCGCCAAATGCTGCATGCGCTGGATACAGGTGGTAGCAATTGGTCCACACGCGGCCAGCTTCGATGGCGCGGCCCACGCGGAAGGCGCGGGAGCCGTCGCGTGTCCACAGGCCAGAACCCAGACCGTACAAGGTGTCGTTGGCAATTGATATCGCCTCTTCTTCATCCTTGAAGGTAGTGACCGATACGACAGGGCCAAAGATTTCTTCCTGGAAGATGCGCATCTTGTTGTGACCCTGGAAGATAGTCGGCTTCACGTAATAACCCTTGGCCAGGTCACCATCCAGCATATTCCTTTCGCCACCCAGCAAGAGTTGTGCGCCTTCCTGTTTGCCTATGTCCAGATAGGACAAAATCTTTTCCAGTTGTTCCTGTGAAGCCTGCGCACCTATCATGGTGGTGCTGTCGAGAGGATTACCCTGCTTGATGGCCGCCACGCGCTTGATGGCCCTGGCCATGAACTGGTCATAGATAGATTCCTGTATCAGCACGCGTGATGGACAGGTGCAAACTTCGCCCTGGTTCAGCGCGAACATGGCAAAACCTTCCAGGCATTTGTCGAAAAAGGCATCGTCCTGATCCAGGACGTCGGCGAAGAAAATATTCGGTGATTTTCCACCAAGTTCCAGCGTGACAGGGATGATGTTTTGCGATGCATACTGCATGATCAGGCGACCAGTGCCGGTTTCACCAGTGAAGGCAATCTTGGCAATGCGCTTGCTGGTAGCCAGTGGCTTGCCAGCTTCCAGGCCAAAGCCATTCACGATATTCAAGACGCCAGGCGGCAATAAATCCTTGATCAAATCAATCAACACCATGATGGATGCTGGTGTTTGCTCTGCCGGTTTGAGGACGATGCAATTGCCTGCGGCCAGTGCCGGTGCCATCTTCCACACCGCCATCAGGATAGGGAAATTCCATGGAATGATCTGGCCGACGACACCCAGCGGTTCATGGAAGTGATAGGCATAAGTTTGGTCATCGATTTGCGCGACAGTACCTTCCTGCGCCCGTATGCAGCCAGCGAAATAGCGGAAGTGATCAATCGCCAGAGGAATATCCGCCGCCATGGTTTCGCGTATGGGTTTGCCATTGTCTATGGTCTCTGCCGTTGCCAGCAGGCTGAGGTTGGCTTCCATGCGGTCTGCAATTCTATTCAGGATGTTCGAGCGCTCAGCAAGCGAGGTCTTGCCCCAGGCTTTCTTGGCGGCATGGGCAGCATCGAGTGCCAGCTCCACGTCTTCTGCGGTTGAACGCGCGACTTCGCAAAAAGCCTGGCCGATGACGGGGCTGATATTCTCGAAATATTCACCCTTGACCGGGCCCACAAATTTGCCGCCTATGAAATTATCGTAGCGTTTGGCGAAAGGATTGCTGATACCGAGTTTGCTGATGTCTGCCATGTTCATGATGGTGGTCTCCGTTGTTTATTAGATGGTGTGCATAAGCTGCGACACGGGGATAACAACGCAAACGGCATGCCATGGCTAAAATATTTTCCTTGCGGAAAAATACAGCAGGTACAGATTAGCGAGGGAGAAGGTGCAGAGGGAGAATGACTGCCGATGCTAATGACGGATTTGCGGAGGAGAGAGGAATGACAAATCAAGGTGTCACATTATTTCGCAACACAGATCAGACTGTCACAATTTGGGACAGTCTGATCAACTAGTTTAGTGCTTGCTTATTACTTACCCACGCAATTTCGCAAACGCCGCTGCCATCGCGTTGCCAGCAGGTGCTGGTGCCTGGGCTTGTGAACGGTGTTGATTGAGACGCTTGGCATCATTGCGGTCACCACGCTGTTCAGGCTTGCTGCCAGCGACAGGCGCTGCATCGCTCAGGCGCATGGTCAGGGCGATACGCTGGCGTTTGACATCGACTTCTAGCACTTTCACCTTGACGACCTGGCCAGCCTTGACGACTGTATGCGGGTCCTTGACGAAGGTGTTGGACAAGGCAGAGATATGTACCAGACCATCCTGATGCACACCAATATCAACGAAAGCGCCAAAGGCGGCAACGTTGGTGACCACGCCTTCCAAAATCATATCAGGGCGCAAATCCTTGATTTCTTCTACGCCGTCCTTGAAGGTGGCGGTAGTGAATTCTGGACGCGGGTCACGGCCTGGTTTTTCCAGCTCGCGGATGATGTCAGTAATCGTAGGTACACCAAATTTTTCATCGGCGTATTTGGCTGGATTCAAAGACTTCAGCAAGCCAGCATCACCGATGACACCCTTCACATCCTTCTTGATATCAGCCAGGATTTTTTCTACCAGCGGATAAGATTCAGGGTGGACTGCAGAAGCATCCAGCGGGTTGCTGCCATTCATGATGCGCAAGAAACCGGCAGCCTGCTCAAAAGTCTTGTCGCCCAGGCGCGGTACTGCACGCAGGTCAGAACGCGAGTTGAACATGCCCTTGGCATCGCGGAAATTGACGATGCTTTGCGCCACGCTGGATGACAGCCCAGACACGCGGGCCAGCAAAGGGGCAGAAGCCGTATTCACATCGACACCAACCGCATTCACGCAATCTTCAACGACGGCATCAAGCGAGCGCGCCAGTTGTGATTGACTGACATCATGCTGGTACTGGCCTACGCCGATGGATTTAGGATCAATCTTCACCAGCTCAGCCAGCGGGTCTTGCAGGCGACGTGCAATTGATACCGCACCACGGATGGAGACGTCCAGGTCAGGCAATTCTTTGGATGCAAATTCAGAGGCAGAATACACAGATGCGCCAGCTTCAGAGACCACGATCTTGGTTAGCTTGAGTTCAGGCTTTAGCTTGATCAAATCGCCGGCCAGCTTGTCGGTTTCACGCGAAGCCGTGCCATTGCCGATGGAGATCAGCGATACATTATGCTTGGCCGCCAGTTGCGACAATACCTGCAGCGAACCATCCCAGTCATTGCGCGGCTGATGCGGGTAAATGGTCGCATGCTCAACGACCTTGCCAGTGGCATCCACGATCGCCACCTTAACGCCGGTACGCAGACCAGGATCAAGACCCATGGTGGCGCGTGGGCCAGCAGGTGCTGCCAGCAGCAGGGCTTTGAGGTTGCGTGCAAATACATTGATGGCTTCAATTTCTGCGGTTTCGCGCAGCTTGCCCATCAGCTCAGTATCGAGATGCATGAAGACCTTGACGCGCCAGGCCCAGCGTACAGTATCGACCAGCCATTTGTCGGCAGGGCGGTCTTTCTGGCTGACGCCAAAGCGGGCAGCGATGCGGCTTTCGCAAGGGTTCAGCGGCGCATCCCATTTTGGTTTTTCTTCTTCGCTGTCGAGACGCAGAGTCACAGTCAGCATTTCTTCGCGGCGGCCACGGAACAGGGCCAGGGCGCGGTGAGAAGGGATAGTGCCCAGGGTTTCTGAATAATCGAAGTAATCGGCGAATTTTTCACCGGCTTCTTCTTTGCCAGCAACGACCTTGGATTCCACAATGCCGTGGTCATTCAGGTATTCACGCAGGGCTTGCAACAGGGTCGCATCTTCGGCAAAGCGTTCCATCAGGATCTGGCGTGCACCATCGAGGGCAGCCTTGGCATCTGGCACGCCGGGGTTGTCGCCATTGTCGGTAGTGAAGGCGGGCTTCAGATAGTTGGCCGCTTCGGTATCCGGGTTCAGCATCGGGTCGGCCAGCAAGGCATCGGCCAGTGGCAGCAAGCCAGCTTCAACAGCGATTTGCGCCTTGGTGCGGCGCTTGGGTTTATAGGGCAGGTACAAATCTTCGAGACGGGTCTTGTCTTCGGCGTGGGTGATGGCGTCCAGCAGTACTGGGGTCATCTTGCCCTGCTCTTCTATCGAAGCGATGATGGCGGTACGGCGGTCTTCCAGCTCGCGCAGGTAGCGCAGGCGCTCTTCCAGCAGGCGCAGCTGTATATCATCCAGGCCACCAGTCACTTCTTTACGGTAACGGGCGATAAACGGGACGGTTGCACCTTCGTCCAGCAAGGCAACAGCAGCGGCAACCTGAACCGGCTTGGCAGCCAGCTCTACGGCAAGTCTTTGTTCAATCGAAGGCAACATAAATCCAGAATCCAGACAATAAAAAAGCAATCAAGGCGCAGATGATACGCAATTTGCGACTTTATGCCAGTCTTGACAGCAGAAGAGACTAGGGTTAGAACTTCAAAATTGCCTGAATTGCATGTTAAAAAGAGATGTCGGGCAGCGATAAACAGGTTGTTTATCAATTACTTATCACAGTCTTTTCATTTCGAGTTTCACTTACCAAGTTTTACAGGATTTAGTTTTACTAGTGTTAAAGTTAGCTTAATTGCTGCATATTTTGCCACTTACCTCAAGAAATTATGGACGCCACTTTCTTTCATTCGAGCCGGAATTTATATCCATCTGCTTTCCAGGTCATCGTTGCCGCGATGTTGATTGCACCAGCTTCAGCTGTATTTGCAGTCGAGGATTGCGAGCTGAACAAGGAATCAGTCAATCCGGCCAATGGCTATACCACAGCAGGCAAAACCGGCATCATGAAGTGCAAGGACAGGGATAGCGGCAAGCTGGTGCGCGAGCAGGAATTGCGCGCCGGTGTCTATATCGGCTTGGTGCGCTATTACAAGGATGGTGTGCTGTTCAAGGAATACAGTGTCAATGAAAAAGGCAATACCGACGGCAAATTGCGGGAGTTTGCACCGAATGGACAGGTGATCCTGGAAGAAAACAATGTCAATGGAAGCACCCGTGGTCTCTTGCGTGCCTGGTATCCGAATGGTGTATTGCGGCGCGTGGCATTCGTAGGTGAGGGGCCGCGTGACAAAGCCTCTGTCAAATATACGCAAGACAAGCAACTGAGTGAACTCGAATGTGGCGACAAACCCCTGCTGGCACCACATGTCAACGATGCAGCATTGTGTGGTTTCCAGGGCAAGACTTCAGTGGTGCAATTGTATTCTGAAAGTGGCAAGCTCAAGAGCCAGTTCAGCTTTCTTGCAGGCTTGAGCCAGCAGAGTACCTACTTCCATGACAATGGCAAGCCTGATACGGTCGATGAGCTCGGACCAAAGCAGAAAACGCGTAAGGTCTATTCCGACAAAGGTGTTTTGCGCAAGGAAACCGCCTGGAATGTCACGGAAAAACCAGCAACCATAGAGCGTGAAATTGAATATCACGAGAGTGGATCAAAAGTGCGTGAACAACTGTATGCGCTGACTGAAAAAGAGGGGCGTCGCCAGAACCGCCTGATTGCCGACTACAGTTTTTATCTGAATGGCCAGCCCAAACGCAGTGAAAAATACACCGTCGAAGGCAAGGACGACGTCAAGGAAGTGCGCAATTATTTTGATAATGGCAAACTATCCAGTCTTGAACGCTATGTCTATGAAGGCCGCTACCGCGAACGTCCGATTGGTGTGCACCAGAGCTTTGCACAAAACGGCATGCTGGCGCGGGAATCTCATTACGATGAGCGTGGCCGCATACAGCGCGAGCGTAGCTGGGATGATAGCGGTAAATTGCTTGCTGATGACCAGGTCTATGAAGATGGATCGCGCAAGGCGTTTTCAAAATAATGTTAATACACTGCTGGGTATGCGTTTCCCGTAATGCTCACTGCTTTTCATAATAATTATCTTGACTTGTTCTGGCACCAAAGTACAACCAATGTCATGGCGATTCTTCTGTAAATTAAGTAACGGTCACTTGACCGAAATCCATCCCCGCCCTAGCCCTCCCCTTGAAAGGGAGGGAATCTGTCCGTCATTTTTTGTCAAGCACATTATTCCAGACAGCAGTGCTACGATGCTGGAATCCATGATGAAGTACAGACTCGCGCTTTCTGATATGCCCGGGCTATTCATGAGATTGGCAGCCATGATGCTAGGTTGCCTGCTGTGTGCCTGCAGCGTGGCCGATTTGCGGCGTGAACAGCTAGCAGTCAATGTCCATCAATTCCAGTTCAGGGATGGTGGCAAGGCGATTTATTTTGACATGAACAGAAAGCCCTGGCAGCAGCAAGACTTCGATGCACCTTTGCGCAATGTGATCTTTGTGATCTCTGGTTCAGACTGTGTCAGCATGGGGCCGTTTTTGCCGCAGTATTTTTCCGGTCTCGAAGGTGAGAGTGGCCGTACGCGGATTTTCATCATGCACAAGCGCCACATCTTGCCAGGTTCGAACGGTACCTCTTGCGGTGCTGCCTACAAACTTGCTGATCATCCATCCCGCTGGCAGGCGGATCAACTGGAATTCATACGTGCGCAAATGGCGGGCCTGCAAGCCCAAGGCAAAGCACCGCAACGCCTGATCATCATGGGTATTTCCGAAGGGGCAGAACTGGCGCCCGTACTGGCGCAGCAACTACCCGCAACGCATCTGGTTTTATTGTCGCATGCTGGCATGAATGCGCTGGATGTGTATGCCTCACTGGCGAAGCAAAATCCTGCAATGCTGCCCGCCTGGCAGCAATTACAGACTGGCTTAAGTGTTACGCCAACCGATCCCGATACTGATCAAATACATGGCCGCAGCTGGCGGTACTGGTCAGAGATTGCCGCCATTCCACAAACTGCCAATTTGCTGGCGCTGGACATACCCATATTGCTGGCGGCAGGAGACGCTGACCCGGTAATTCCAATCAATGCGTTTGCCCAGTTGCAGCAACGGTTTCAGGCCGCAGGAAAAACCATAGAAATACGGCGTTTCCCCGATGCTGGTCACAGCCTTGCTACGAAAGATAAAAACTATTTACCTGACTTCATGCATCAGATAGATTTGTGGCTACTTGAACATTAGTTTTGCTGCAGTTTCATTGATCTTCGGCAATTCATATCGAAACAGTATTCATTTTCCTTCATTTCATTACAACTAGTTACAAGAACTTTGGATTTGTAGCAGTAAACGGCATGACAAAAAAACAAAGCCTTACTATACTTGGCGGCTATACGTACGCGTGGGTATTTCCATGCGTGCGTTTTGCATTTCCTCTTACACAAGCTCATCAATAATGATAACTATGCGCCTAAAAGCCTTTACCCTGACACCTGTTGTTGCCGCACTTGTGCTGACTGGTTGCGTGACTACGCCTACGCATGACAGCAAAGTCGCTGCCTCACTTTCCGTTGCAAAATCTGGCCAGATTGAAGAAGCAATCAGGCAGGTAGAAGCGCAAACGCAAGGCAATAACAAAACCGACTTGCTGTTGAATCTGGAAAAGGGTGAATTGTTGCGCGTAGGCAAGCGCTATAAGGACAGCCTGGACGCTTTTGACGTGGCCGATGCCAAAGTCAAAATCTGGGAAGAAACTGCCAAATCCTCACCTCAAAAACTCATGGGCCAGATTGGCGCTACCATCATGGGTGATGCCAGCCGCGACTATGAAGGCCAGGACTATGAAAAAGTCATGCTGACCACGCGCATGGCCATGGACAGGCTGAACCTGGGTGACCTCGATACTGCCCGCGTAGATATCAAACGCACGCATGAGCGTGAAGCCGTTATTGCAGAATTCCGCGCTAAAGAAACAGCCGAAGCAGAGAAAGAAGCCAAGGACAAAGGCGTCAGTTCCACCGGCAAGGAACTCAATGGCTATCCGGTAGAAACCCTGAACGACCCTGAAGTGCTGAAACTGAAAAACGGTTATCAGAATGCCCTCAGCCACTATCTTGCAGGTTTTGTTTATGAAGCCCTGAATGAGCCTGGCCTGGCTGCTCCTGGTTACCGCAAGGCGATAGAATTGCGCCCCGATCTGCCAGTGCTCGAAGATGGCCTGAAAGGACTGGATCAGCGCACCAGCTTCCGCCGCAAGAAAGGCGTGACGGATGTACTGTTCATCATTGAGGCGGGTAATTCACCTGCTCGCCAATCCAAGAAAATCGCCTTCCCAATACCTACTGGCCGTGGCCTGGTGACGATCTCGTTTGCTTTCCCGGTGATTTACCCTGACCCGAATGCACCTGTCATCAACAGTATCCGTGTTGGTAATCAAATGCTGCCTACCGCGCTGGTCACCGACTTCAACGTCATGGCACGTAAGGCCTTGAAAGATGAATTGCCAGGTATTTATACACGTGCTGCGGTGCGCGCCATTACCAAGGGTCTGGTGCAGGACCAGGTAAATAAAAACTTTGGTGCACTCGCTGGCCTGGCAGCCAATCTGGCAGTTGCTGCGACTGAGAGCCCGGCAGATGACCGCATGTGGCGCAGTTTGCCAGACCGCGTGTTTGTCGCCCGTGCATTTTTGCCTCCAGGCGATTATGATCTGAATTTTGGCAATCGTGGAGAATCAAGCAAGATCACGGTCGATGGCCGCTACATGGTGGTTCCTGTGCGCGTATACCAGGACAAGACTTACCTGGGTGACCTGGCAAAATTTGGCAGCGTGACGCCTGTCGCACAATTGCAGGCCGAGCCAGAAACCAAAGCGGCAGAAGCACCTAAGCCACCTGTCAAGGGCAAGCAAGCAGTCAAGGCAAAACCTGTAGTGAAAGCCAATGCCGCAACGGCCAACACCAGTACAGTCAGCACCACCGGCACCAAATCCAACTGATTTATAGGATAGAAGAGGATATATGAAACTGATTTCCAAACAATTTGCGGCATGCACGGCTTTGCTGGCTGCCTGCTTTGTCACCCCTGTCATGGCCCAGGATATCCCGAATGCATCTTCGCCCGGTATTGCTGCCAAATTGATGGTGCGTGGCACGCTAGAAGGTGTGCAGGTGACTGACCTGCGTTCACAACGCAAGAATGATGTCATGGTCGTGCAGGCCGAGATGGTCAACCTGACCAACCGCGATGTCCGTGTGTATTACCGCTTCCGCTGGACTGATGCAGCAGGCATGCAGGTAGGTGATGGCGAAGTCTGGAAACCATTGATGATACTGGGCCAGCAAAGCCAGTTCGTCAAAGGCACGGCTTATGGTCCGCAAGCGACGGATTTCAGGATAGAGCTCAGCGCAGAACCACGCTAATCACCTATAGTGAAATAGTGAACAGTAACAAGATTATTTTTTACGGAGTATTTATGAAACGCATTTCCTCACTGTCCAAAAGCTGCGCGCTCGTCGTCTTGCTTGGCCTCTCACTGACTGCCTGCCAGACCAGGTTGTCCCAGCCTACAGTCAGCCTGGCTCGCCAGGTTAGTTATGGCGACAACAAGGCGGTAGAAACTGTCACCAATGAGTTTGGTTCTACTGACCTGCAAATGATTGCAGAAAAAATGGTCGGTTCCCTGCTGGAAGACCCAGTACTGGCAAATCGCCCGACCATGACTTTGGCCGGTGTACGCAACAAGACCAGCGAATACATCGATACCAAGTCCATCATGAACACCATCCAGACCGCACTCGTGAAAAGCCGCAAGGTCAAGTTCACCCGTAGTGCCGATGAAATGCAACAAGGCGTGGATGAATTGCAGCGCCAGAACCAGAGTGGTTTGTACAAGGCACAGGGCAAGGCAAAAGTGGGCAATATGACTGCTGCCAAATATTCCCTGGAAGGCGAGATTGTTTCTATCGTCAAGCAAAATGCCAACACCAAGGACGTGTTCTACAAAATGACCCTGAAGCTGTATGACATTGAAGATGGTTCCATCGAATGGCAAGACGAAAAAGAAATTCGTAAAACTTCCAAGCGTTAATTTCGTGCGTCATTCTGAAGCGCTATTTTCTTAAAGAGGCAATACGATGTTGAATCTGAAAAAACTGATGGCAGGCTTGTTTTGCTCGGTAGCGGCATTTTCTGCTGTTGCAGCTGAACAAAAAATGACCATCCCAAAAATTGCGGTGACTGACCTGACTTATGAAGAAAAAGTCAGTGAATATTTCCGTGTGGTTTCTGCTTCCAGCAAGAGCAGTGTCAAGGGCAGCTATAGTGAGCGTGAAACCGATCACAGTTACTCCCAGCGCGGCAATGTGAACGCCAAGAGCGAAAGCAATTACTACGAAGCCGAAGGTTTCTATACCTATATCGACCGTGGTGAATTGAAGACTTATACCGCTGACCTCAAAGGCGCATTGATCAAGGGTGGTGGTGTTTCCCTGGTACAGGCACGCCCTTATGTCGGCAAGCCCATGGAAAAAATCTATGACATCATAGGCCGTATCAAGCAGGGCATGTACCCTGGTGCTGATTATGTCTTGTTTGGTACTGTAAGCAATATCCAGTTCCGCCAGGAGAGTAATCAGCTGCAATACGGCAACTCCATGACAGCCAGCCTGTCACTGGACCTGGTTGCTGACTTTAGCCTGATCAATACCAAGACCTATGAAATCAAGGCAGCTTTCAGCGCCAGCGGTTCTGGTGTCGATACCAAGATCATCAGCCGTGCCGGTGACCGCGTAGTCTTCAACCGTGGCAAGGTCATGCAAGAGACTTCCCGCAGCCTGGCTGATGCAGCCTATGATGAGTTGTTAGTGCAGTTCGGTGCACCACGCGGCGCCAACCGTGGCCAGTATGGCCGCGTACAAAATGGGCAGCCTGTTGTGCCTGTTCAAAATACTGAGCCGGTCACTGTGTATAAATAATCTTGTGGCAGTCCAATAGTAAAAAAGCCTGGTGTTCACCAGGCTTTTTGCTTTTTGAAATACATCGGTAACTGAAAGCCTGTCAGGCTTCTGGATTGATATCGACTTTATACAAGCTCTTGCCATCGATGTCGTGGATGGACACGGTCATCGCCTTGGTCTTCGCATCAATTTTCGCAATGCCAAAGAATTGCAGCAATTCTGCTGGTGAGCGGTTTTGTTTCATGCCCTGCGGCACGCTGACATATTTCACATCGGGTCCAAAGGTTTGATCGACTTCATTCGGGCCAAAGGTACCCGCATTCAAGGGGCCGCCGACAAATTCCCAGAAGGGTTTGAAGTCGGTAAATTTAGCTTTCTCCGGCGTGTAATAAGTCGCCGCTGCATAGTGGACATCGGCGGTGACCCAGACCACGTTCTTGATATTGTGCTGCTTGATGAATTTGAGTATCTCAGCAATTTCCAGTTCGCGTCCCAGTGGTTTGCCGTTGTCGCCATTAGCCCAGGCTTCATAAGTTCCTTTGGGGACATCGGGGTTCAGGTCTGGTACGACAATGGAGATGGGCATGTCGCTGGCGATGACTTTCCAGGTAGCGCGTGAACGCAGCAGTGCCTGTTTCAGCCATTGCAGTTGTGGCTTGCCGAGGAAGGCTGCGTCATCATTCAATGTCGTTTGCAGATTCGGTGAATTCTTGCCACGGTAGCTGCGCTCATCAAGCATGAATACTTCCAGCAGAGGGCCGTAGCTGAACATGCGGTAGATACGGTCTGGATCATGCTGGTCTATGCGGTAGGGATTGTATTCAAACATGGCCCTGCGTGCATTTGCTGCCAGGGTATTCAGATCACGCTGCTGGTAACGTTTTTCTGCTTCGCCTATTTGCTGGCCTGGGTACCAGTTATTGCGTACTTCATGATCATCCCATTGCACCAGGAAGGGTACTTCGGCAGCAAAGCGGCGCTTGCTGGCGTCCAAGAAGTTATAGGCAAAATTGCCGCGATAATCGTCCAGGGTTTCTGCGACTTTGGACTTGGCGGGTGTGGTGATGTTATTCCACAGGCTGCCATCATCCAGTTTGACTTGCGCCTGTATGGGGCCGTCAGCATAAATCTGGTCGCCTGAGTGAATGAAAAAATCAGGCTGGAAGCGGCGCATGCTTTCATAAATACGGTAACCGCCAAAAGCTTCATTAATGCCCCAGCCCTGGCCCGCTTCATCACCTGAGAATGCAAATGTGATATCGCGTTCTTTGCCGCCTGGCAGCAGCAAACTGCCTTGTACTGCCTCACTGACAGCAGACGGGTTTTGCAGGTCCTGGAAACGCACGCGGTAATAAGTGCGTTGGCCTGCGGGTAAACCGCTCAAGTCTATGCGTGCTGTGTAATCTGTGCCGGGTACGGCCAGCGAGCCATTGATGCTGGCAGCATTTTTGAAAGCTTCGTTATTGGCATACTCAAGCAACATGCGTGCTGGCCTGTCAGTGCGGCTCCAGATGATGGCTTTGTCGCGCGTGATGTCGCCGCTCATGACGCCACAGGGCAATTGCGGGCGCAGCTTGTCTGAGGTGATGAGTGCGGGTGCTGTTTGTGCGCGTACGATTTTGGGCAGGCCGGTTGCTGCTATGATGGCAGCAGCACTGGCGCTGGCATTGCACAGGAACTGGCGGCGTTGCAGTTCACTCTTGTTTGGCTTGCGATCCTTGGACATGGCTTTTCCTTAGAGGGATTTTAGATGGCCGTTATTCTAAAGTGCCAGTATGACCAAGACATGTCAATGCAGATGCAGACTTGATTTAGTGTGCTGCCAGGGCCGCAGTAAATAATTCATCGTCCCGCCTGCGTTTGCGAAAGTCAAACACGGTAACAAGCGTTACCACCAGCATGCCTGCTGGCAGCAGCCATGCGCATATCAGGACAATCCAGCCCAGATAAGGTGAGCGTTCGATAGCGCCGTGATAGGGTGTAAACGCAGGAATACTTGCTGCAGTTGAGGTGGCCGCATGATCCTGAATATTGACCATGAGTACAGGTAAGTCCTTTTCGCTATTGATCGCGGGAGGCAAAGTAGCCGTTGTGTAAGAAGCCAGCATCATGCTGACAAAAAAGCAGAGGGCGCGAAGATAGCTGGAGTGGTTGTATTTGCGGTACATGGCTTGCTCGTTATTCGTAAGGTGTCAGTTCATATTTAATAGGACTTACACAAAATTGGCCTGGACGATTTTTGTTTCGGCCATGCAGACATCATAATGAGCACAATGAGCACAATAAATACAGAGTACCCCAAACCGTCATTCCCACATGCTTTTAGCGGGAATCCATCGTTGGTCAACCACCTTGGCAGTAAGGCCGATGGGACCGATCAGGCATGGATACCCGCCTGCGCGGCTATGACGAATTGGGAAGTACGGTCGGCTGCAAGCTTGGCGCGGTTTTGCGTAAGTTCTATTTAAAAAAACTGCCTTGCCTGTCGCAGGTACCGGACGACAGGCAGGCAGAAAAACGGGAAAGCGGCAAAGCGGGAAAGACATTGGGAATGACTTGTCTTGTTGTTTCCCTTCCTGATTAATCTATCTTCCAGACATACTGCACCCTGGTCCAGCTTTGCTGTGCTACACCATCGATGGTGCCGGGTGTGAAACGACACAGTGACAGAGCCTGGCTGGCTGCCTTGTCGAGGTCGCGTGAGCCACTGCTACCCTCTGTTTTGGTTTCAAGCACACGCCCATCTGTACCTATCAGCATGGCTAGTGTCACTGTCCCGGTCTCTCCAATACGTATCGACCTTGCTGGATAGGCGGGCTTTTCACAGCGGCTCATATCGACGACGGCTGCAACATGGACCGGGTTCTTTACAGCTTGAGTGCCTGTCCCGGTACCGCCACCCGACACGCCTGTGCCTTCAATGACTTTCCCTGTCTCGCCGTCATCGGTTTTGCCACCACGTACTACAGGAGGGGTAACGGACGGTGGATTATCCGGTACCACTGTCGGAGGCGCGATAGGCGGATTTATGGGCGGGGCCAAAGTCTTGGGTGTACTTGGGTGATGGTCGGGTTCTACAGGTTTGATTTTTTCAATTTCGTGAATTGACTCGGGTTTAAAAAAAACTGGCGGGCTGATCTTGATCTTCATGCTGTTAAGCAAAGCAGCCAACAGGGCCACATGCAGCACGGCGACTACACCCAAACGTGACATGCGCTTGAAGGGATGTTGCTGGTTTTGTGTAAATTCCATTTTGTTCTCCAGGTTTGGGATCTGGCCCGGCGTGGCGCAAGCACATGCCGGGGCTGGCTTGGAGATGCAACTGTTTTTGCCGTTTCTTAACTGTGGGAGTAGTTGAAAATGGCATTTATGTGCAATCCATGTGCTTTACGATAGCAATAAAAATGTCACTTGAAAAGCATTTATTTTATTTATTTTGTGATTTGTGGCTTCTCACATGAGGCATTTATTGCCGATTTCATCGTTTCCGCGTTGCCTGAAAGAAAAAATATCCCCGTTTCATTTCTACTTGCTGCTCTGGTTACCGCCGCAGCCGGGATTGAAAAACCCCGTTAATAATCGCCTTTGTCACTATGGTCCATACTTTATGCGCTACTGCTAATGCAATTGCTAGTAAAAAGCATTACTATTGCGTTTGATGAGTAATTAACTCTGCTAATCTATAAGGTGTTGTAATTATGCAAAATGGCATACGGGTATTGCTGGCTGATGATCATCCCATCGTGATGACGGGTTTTGCCATGTCGCTGGGTAGTTTGGGGATTAGCGTGCTGGGGCAGGCCAGGACACCGCAGGAGGCGTTTGAGCAATATGCAGCCTTGAAGCCGGATGTCGTGATACTGGACATACGCTTTGGTGCCGACCTGACTGGCCTGGATGCCGCACGCGATATCCTTGCGCAGTTTGCCGATGCAAAGATTGTCTTCCTGAGTCAGTTTGATCAGGATGCGCTGATCAAGGAGGCTTATCGCCTCGGTGCCAAGGCCTTTGTGACCAAGGACTGTGATCCGGCTGACCTTGCAACCGCTGTGCAGCGCGCCCATCAGGGGGAATTGTATTTCCTGCCGCAGATCGCAGAGCGTCTGGCGAATCTGTCGGTGCGCGGGGATGAATCGCCACAATCATTATTGAATGAGCGTGACCTGGAAATTTTCAAACTCATGGCAGAAGGCCTGACCAATGCCGAGATCGCCGAGCGGCTGGACCTGTCATTAAAAACCATCAGTAATGTCAGCCAGGCCATTAAGGAAAAACTGGGTGTACATCGCCCTGCCTATATTACCAAACTAGCAGTGAAACATGGATTGATTGCACCGTGATGCTGTTGCAGACAAAGATGTACGCATTGGTATCCGTCTTGATCAAGGCAGTGCCGCAATGAATTTTGCCGCGCTGCTCTGGCGCAACTGGGATTTGCGCTCGCGCCTGTTCCTCATCATCTTTGTGCCAGTGATCTACATGTTTTGCTCGGTAGTCTGGTATTCCTATCAGTCGCGCCTGCAGGAGGGCAAGGCAGAATTGCTGGAGCGTGCCTATGTGATCTCCACAGCACTGGCCGAGAGTGTGGAATACAACCTGCTGACCAAAAACCTGCCCGGCCTGAAAAGCACCATGAGCGATGTCATGCTGTCAGACCGCAGCATTGCCAGGATAGATGTGCTCGATACGGACAAGAAAGACATCCTGCACGTCATCTCTACAGAAAAAATCCAGCAAGCGGAACATTCGGTCGAAGTACCAGTCAGACGTCAACTGGTGTGGGTGAATTTGCTCAAAGAATCCAGGACTGCGACATCAGGTGTCTTGCCCCTGACCACGGCCAGCAAGGATAGTAAAGATGCAGATATGTTGGGTTATGTCAGGGTCACGATGTCAGCGACGCGCATGTTGGCCAAACATAGCCAGCGCTTCATGTTTGAACTGGCGATGAGTGGGCTGGCTTTGTTTGTCAGCGCGGTGCTGGCAGTCTATCTGGCATTGAGCCTGACGCGGCCCTTGCAAAAATCCATAGAAACCTTGCGTGAGATACGTGAAGGTGATTATTCGAATACGCTGGAAGTGACTACGGGTGGCGAAATAGGGGACTTGCAGATTTCTATCAATGCCATGTCCATCAGCCTGCAACAGGCCAAACAGGATCTGGAAAACAAGGTGCAGGAAAGAACGCGTGATTTGATGGAGTCGCGCAATGAAGCGTTAAAGGCCAATGCAGAGAAACGCAAGCTCATACAAAAGGTGCACAGCATAGTAGAAGATGAACGCAAGAGCATCGCTATAGAAATACACGATGAACTGAATGCCTCATTGATTGCCGCAAGGCTGGAAGCTCAACGCATACAGCACCTTGCTGCGCAGATGGCCGCTGATGGTGCCAGTGAAGAAATCCAGGAGCGCGCCAGAGCCATCACCAAACTGACGCTGGATTTATATGCCAATGGCCGCAACCTGGTGCGCCGCCTGCGGCCTGAAGTATTGGATATGCTGGGCTTGCAAGGTGCGGTCGAAGACATGCTCAGGCATTACAACAGCAATGTGCCAGGCTGCCAGTTTCATTTTGATAGCGACGGAGATTTTTCAGGGCTCGATAGCGGGCTGGCAATTTCAGTTTATCGCATCATCCAAGAAGCCTTGTCCAACGTCATGAAGCACGCCGGGGCGACACAAGTGGAAGTGGCCCTGACCATGCTGGAAGAGCAAAAGAGTTTGCAGATAGAGGTTAGCGACAATGGTGTGGGTTTTGATATACACCACAGCTCTGCTGGCATAGGCATCACCGGTATGCGCGAGCGCGTGGTGGCTTTTAATGGTGAGATTGAATTGCAGTCCTCGCCCGTAGCCGGGACGCAATTGCTCATACGCTTTCCGCTCGCATGAACCTGGACTAAGGGATGAGGGATAAGGAAATATATAAGGGATACGCAAGATGAAATTCTTGTTCAGAATATCAGTTTTCAGTGCAGTGTTGTTGCTGTTGATCGCGCTGGCGGTACAGCAGGACTGGATATCTGCTTCTGCTGCGGTATATCTGGTTTTCTTTGTGGGATTTGCTGCCCTGGCTGTATGGATATTTTTCAGGGTATTTTCAAACGCTTCAACACAAAAAGAAAACCTGGTGGCATGCCCGGCATGCAGCATGCGTACCGATAGTCAGCGTGAGGCATGCATGTGGTGTGACCAGGGTTTGCCCGGCAGTTAAAAAAACGGAGCACGACATCTTGCTTGCCTGATGTTGTGCTCCACGGGAACGACTTTCTGCTGGTCAGGCGAATTAATTCAGACCAAGAAACTGATTTAAATCTGCCATTTCCTGATGCCAGCTTGCCTGTTGTTGTGGCTTTTGGTGCCTGGGTTTGCGCGCCAGATCAGCTTGCAATAATTCTTCCAGTTCACATAATCTTTGCAAAGCCAGCTCTGTATCACTGAGCACTGTCTCGCTAACTTTACTATGCAGTGTGTCAGGTGTAGCCGGCATTGTTTGCCTAACTTCAGATGCAGGCTGTTTTTGCCGCAGGCATTCATAGGCACTTTCTGCATCCAGCCATCTTTCCAGACGGCCATCCTGTACTACCCAGAATTCCTGGCAGCTTTGCTCTATCAAATCCCGGTCATGCGATACCAGCAAAAAGCCACCGGCAAATCCTGCCAGTGCTTCTGTCAATTCCTGCTTGCCCTGCATGTCCAGATGATTGGTTGGCTCATCGAGAAACAGCAAATGGTAGCTGGCCAGTGAGAGTGCCAAAAACAACAGACGTGCCCGCTCACCACCACTCAGCGATGCCACTTTTTGCTGATGCCGGTGATAAGGAAAGCCTGCTGAGATCAGTGCCTGCTTGCGTGCCAGTTCTGTCCTGGCAGTATCAGAGCCAGCGACAAAGGGATACAGAGCATCAGGCAGACTGGCATCGCTATTCAGTTGTTGCAAAGACTGGTCGTAATAACCGATCTGCGCTGCCGCATGCCAACTGATGTGTTCGCTGTCCTGTGTTGATTTTTGGTCGGGTTTTTGGTCTGACTCCTGGCCTGACTGTATCGCTTGCCAGCACTGCCTGAGCAGTGAAGATTTGCCCGTGCCATTCGCGCCAAGCAGGGCAATCTTGTCACCCGGCCGTACACCGAATTGCTCCAGTTTGAACAGCGCTGGCAAACCAGCCGCTGCCCTGACTGTCAGGTTCTCAAGTTGCAATAAATGATTGGCAGGCGATGCCTTGCCATGCAATTGCAAAGTCCAGGGCTGGCCTTCGGTGACTGTGGTTTGTTCTTCCTTCAGCCGGTCTGCCCGTTTTTGCATGGTCTTGGCTTTGCGTGCCAGTTTTTCATTGTCATACACACTGCCCCAGATGGCCAGACGCTTGCTGCTGGCTGCCAGCCTGTCAATTTCAGATTGCTCTGCATCACGTCTGGCCTGTGCGGCTTCATCCGCCAAAGCCAGGGATTGCAGGGCGTCAGAGCAGGGCTGGTCAAAGCAGGTGATTTGCCGGTCACGCAAGATCCAGCTTTGTCGTGTCACACGGTTCAGCAGGCGCTGGTCATGTGACACCAGCACAAATGCGCCTTTCCAGTTCAGCAAAAATTCTTCCAGCCATAACAGCGATGGCAAGTCGAGATGATTGCTGGGCTCGTCCAGCAGCAAGAGATTGGGGTCGCGTAATAAGGCACGGCCCAATAGCAGGCGGGTATGTTGGCCACCTGACAGGGATTGTACGGCTACCCCGGCAGTGCTTGCATCGATGCCGAGTTCTTGCAAGAGACTATCGACACGCCAGTGCAATTCTGGCTGGTCATTGATGGCATCCAGCATCGCATCGTACAGGCTCAGCGCATGCAGAGCAGGTGGCAGATGTTGCTCTACATATTGCAGGCGGCACAGGCGTGCCATCTGTATGCTGCCGCTATTGGTGCTACGTTGTCCTGCCAGCAGGGAGAGCAAGGTCGATTTGCCACTACCGTTGTGACCTATCAAGCCTATGCGTTGACCGACTTGCAGGGTGAGGTTAAGGTTTTGGAATAAAACACCGTGGCTGGTGTCGAGTTGTAATGCTTGTGCAGATAATAAGGTAGTCATGCTCTTGTCTTTGTTTTGGGATGCAAACATCCACGTCAACAGGAGCGCTAACGATAATGAGCCGAGAACTGGCCCGGAGGGTGATGGGATATATGTGCTCTCGCCTTTTATCGCTGCGCGATGGATTCAGGACAAGAGCTGGCAAAGGTACCAAAGTTGCGTATGCCGCTGATGGCATACTTTAGAACTTCCATATTTCCTCCTTTCTTGAAAAGAGTAGAAATAAAACCCGATTCTATGCAAATACCGGGAGCAAAACAAGTTGCTTCTGTCCCCGGCATTGTAAGTTTTATACGGAAATGCCTACGGTCAGGGTCACGACATAACCCTGTGTGGCATTGCCAGTTACGCTGACCATTTGCAGGCTGGTGCCATCACTGAAAACATTGTCTGTTGCATACGTGATCTGCGACAGGTTGCGCACGCTGGTGGTATAGCCCGTGGCCTGGTAGGCTTCATTCAAAGTTGCCATAGGGAAGGTGAATTGCGAAGTCTTGACCTTGTTATTGGCACTGCTGATCTTGCTCACGCTGGGATAAACCTCGAAATGTACATGCGGGATACGTCCTGAATAGCAACCAGGGAAGATTGTGGTGAAACTGACACTGCCGCTGCTGTCTGTCTCCTGCACGCCGCGCAGATAGTTCTCAGCAGTGATGCCGGATGAATACATGGAATAATTGCCATCCCTGTCACAATGCCACAGATAGATCGCATAACCCGCCAGAGAGGCGCAACTGGTTTTGGTATTCACGAGTTGCAGTTTGATGGTCAAGGGCACACCTGCCGCCACACCGCTGGCACCGGCAATACTGGAACGTATATCACTGCGTACTATGCCGGACAGCGCCAGCGCATTGGCAATACTTACACCATTGCTGTTACTGCCGTCACCGGGATAAGGTCCGGCAGTTTCTTCCGGGATGATGCTGCAGGAGGAAGTCGTGCTGCCTGTTGTTCCCGTGCTTGTGCTAGTGCCCGTAGTTGTACCTGTGGTGCTTGTCGTTGATGATGTCGATGTTGCCGTGGAGGCGTCACTACCGCCGCCACAACCCAGCAAGGTCGCAGCGCCACCCGCCGATATCCAGCGCAGCATTTGCCTGCGTGAGGCAGATGACTGCATCAGGGTATGAAGATCGGTTTCCAGTTGATTGCCATGCTTTTCCATGATGTGTTTTCCTCGCTGTGGGTATTACATTAGTGTTGCTGCATTGTGTCTTGATGACTTGTTAAGTGCAGTAAAGCAAAGGTAAAGTTAGGTAAGGATTTTGTGTCCTGGAAATTGCCGGACTGTAAAAGCAGGTAAATTTGCACGCGTGTATGAATGGCTTTGTTATTATCAATACCTGAGCCCATACATAAAATTTATACCCATACACAACATGACCAAGGTACTGCTCGCAGACGATGATGTCGAACTGGTAGGCATGCTCAAGGAATATCTTGAGCGTGAGGGCTTTGCCATTACTACTGTGCATGATGGTGAGCAGGCGGTGACAGACGCTCTGTCCGGCCAGCATGCGATTGCCGTACTGGATGTCATGATGCCGCGCATGAATGGCATCGAAGCCCTGCGCCGCATACGCGAGCACAGCCGCATGCCGGTGCTGATGCTGACGGCGCGTGGCGATGATGTCGACCGCATCATCGGTCTTGAACTGGGGGCCGATGATTATGTGCCCAAGCCATGTACACCACGAGAATTGCTGGCCAGGCTCAGGGCCATCCTGCGCCGTACCGAGAGTGGCATGAATGCCGACCAGGACCGATTATGCCTGGTCGTTGGTGCCTTGCAGATATGGCCAGGGCAACGCCGGGCAGAATGGAATAATAAAATGCTGGACCTGACCAGCACTGAATTCACCTTGCTGGAGTTATTGGCAAGAAATGCCGGACAAACCGTCAGCAAGAATGAATTGTCCGAGCAGGGCTTGGGCCGCCCACTGGCCAGATTCGACCGCAATATCGATGTTCACCTCAGCAGCATACGACAAAAGATCAGCGCCTTTGCCGATGGCCGTACTGTCATACAGACGGTATATCGCCAGGGTTATATGCTGACGCGCGAGTAAGTGAATAAGCGAGTAATGATGCCTAAACTCAGTATGCTGAAACTCGGTCGCTTGTTCTGGAAATTCTTTTTCTTCATCTGGTTGGCGCAATTGACGGCAATCGCCGGTATCAGTGTGACCTTCTGGATCAAGCGCAGCAATGAAGAGATGGCCAGGGCTGCCGCAATGACTGTGCAGCCCGACAAACCCCGGCATGAAGACAGGCGTGGCCCCGGCCCCGGTTCTGAATTCAAACATGGTCCCGGTCCGGATTTCCGTGACGCAGCCAGACCCGGTGGTCCGCCTGGTGAGCCTGGGCCGGTGCCTATGGGTATGCGCAAGCCACCGCATGACGGCGGCGATTCGCGTGCCTTCATTCCCATGGTAGTTGCCCTGTTTGCCAGCCTGCTGTTTGCGGCCCTGATGGCCTGGTATATGTCCAAGCCTATACGCCGGCTCAGCGAGGCTTTTCATGAGCTGGCAGGCGGCAAACTACAGACGCGCATAGGAGACAGCATGGGTAAGCGCAAGGACGAATTGACAGAGCTGGGCCGTGACTTTGACCGCATGGCCGAGCAGTTGACAGGTTCCCTGCAAAACCAGCGCCGCCTCTTGCATGATGTGTCACATGAATTGCGCTCACCACTGGCACGTTTACAGGCAGCGATAGGCCTGGCGCGCCAGCAGCCGGACAAGGCAGAAGAATACATGGTGCGCATGGACAGGGAAGCCGTGCGCATGGATAAGCTGGTCGGTGAAATCCTGACACTGTCGCGTCTCGAAGCAGGCGCCCATGCAGGGCAAGACCTGATACACATGGACGAATTATTCGCTGACCTGACTGACAATGCCCACTTTGAAGCGAAGACCGCAGGCAAGGCGTTCAAGACAGAATATTCTGCCGATGCCATCAGCAAGGTGTGCGTACTGGGGCGCTATGAATTGCTGCACCGCGCGATGGAAAATGTCTTGCGCAATGCGATACGGCATACCCGTCCCGATACTGCCGTGACCCTACACGCAGAAGTACTGGGCACGCAATTACATGTATCCATCCTGGATGAGGGCGAAGGCGTGCCGGAAGCTGAATTGCAGAGTATCTTCCAGCCTTTCTACCGTAGTGTGCTGGCAGAACAAAGCAGCGAAGGCTATGGCCTGGGGCTGGCGATTACCCAGCGCGTGATACAGGCGCACGGCGGCAGCATCACGGCCAGCAACCGCCGTGCCGCCGGGCTGTGCATGTTGATGGTTTTGCCAGTGGCATTTTCTTAATTTGCTTAGGGTGATAAAGGCAGGAACAGGCTGACGTTCAGGCCGCCGCCTTCACGGTTTTGCAGGCTGATCCTGCCGCCATGTGCTTCTATGATTTCACGCACCAGTGCCAGGCCCAGGCCTGTGCCACTGCGTTTGGTGGAGTAAAAGGGGATCAGGGCATTCGACATCACCGTATCTGTCATGCCGCTGCCCCTGTCCATGACTTCTATGCGTATGACGCCTTGCAAGTTGCGTATGTTTAGAAATACTTCATCTTCCCTTGAGCCAGACTCATGGGCATTCTTCAACAGGTTCAGCAGCGCATGTTCCATTTGTGCCCTGTCGAGGTTGACAGGTTCTTCAGGCAAGCTGTCAGTCACGGTGAAGATGACTTGCGACTTCAGGCCAGCGATAAAGCTATCCCAGTGCGTACTCTCCAGCCTCGGTGTCGGTAGTTTGGCGAAGCGTGCATAACCATCGATAAAACTTTCCAGATGGCGGGTGCGTTCTTCTATCGTGAGCAAGATGCCAGGCAGACGTTCGGTCTGGCCACGGCCTACCAGTACCGCAGCAGAATTTGCCAGCGAGGCTATCGGTGCCAATGAGTTATTGAGTTCATGACTGATCACACGTATGACTTTTTTCCAGGTCTGCACTTCCTGGCGGCGCAATTCCACCGTCAGGTGGCGCAGCAAAAATAATTCATGATGGCGGCCATTCAGGCTGAAGTGGCGGCGTGCCAGGTGATACACCTCTTCCTCTTCTTCTGCATCTTTGGCTGCTACTGTGAACAAGCCATCGCCACCGCGCAGTATGGCCTCGCGCAACGAGGCCGAGACTTGCGTCATCACCTCATTGAAACTGAAACCTTCGAGTTTGCGCCCCTGGTTCAGCAATTGCCTGGCCGCGATATTGGCGAAGACAATGGGGCCATGGTCAGCCACCAGCATCATCGCCACTGGCGTGTTCTGCACCATGGTATCAAGCAGCAATTCACGCTGTACCAGATTCAATCTTTGCTTGCGCAAGACATCGCCCAAGGCATTGTGGGCATCTACCAGTTCACCCAACTCGTCTTGCAAGGGCCAGTGCACACCGATGGAAAAATCATTGTCCTGATAACTGATGACTGTGCCAGCCAGGGTGTGGAATAAACGTATCATGGCTTGCAACTGGCTGCGCAAGATGCCCACACCCAAGGGCAAGATAATCAGCAAACTGAGTCCGGCAGCCAGCCAGACCTGGTCTGGCAGTAAATGCAGCATGAGCATGCTGACTGCAACTGCCAGCAATAAAATCGCGATCATCAACAGGCTCAGTCGCGTGAGCATGGAAAACAGCGGACGCTTGCCGGGAACGCTAGCGCTTGCTGATGGAGCTTTGTGGTCTGTCATGCGCTACGGCTGATGCCCAGCCTGTCCATACGCCGGTACAAGGCCTGGCGGCTCAGGCCCAGTTCGGCGGCAGCCTGGGCCACCACGCCATGCGATTTTTGCAGGGCGCGTTCTATCGCCTCTTTGTCGGGCTCTTGCTCATTGACCCAGCTATTCGACAATGGCAGGCCAAGGTCGGCTGGCATGATTTCAGTTTTGGCGGCCAGCAGGCAGGCGCGCTGCATGACATTTTTGAGTTCCCTGACATTGCCCGGCCATGCATATTGCACCAGTGCCGATGCCGTGCTGGGATGCAGGGTCTTGCCATTGTTGAGGAAGTATTCTGCCAGCGGCAAGATGTCGCCAGTGCGCTCTGCCAGCGTGGGCAAATGCAATTCTATGACGTTGAGGCGATACAGCAAATCCTGGCGGAAGCTGCCTGCCTTGATCATGGCTGGCAAATCAGCATTGGTGGCGCTCAAGACGCGTACCTTGACCTGTCTTTCCTTGTTCGAGCCCAGTCTTTCAAAGCGCCCGGTTTCCAGCACCCGCAATAATTTCATTTGCCCGGCCAGCGGCAGGTTACCGATTTCATCAAGGAACAGGGTGCCGCCATCGGCTGCTTCAAACTTGCCTTCGCGCGCCTTGCTGGCCCCGGTATAAGCACCCGCTTCGGCACCAAACAGTTCTGCTTCTATCAGTTCCGCTGGCAGGGCACCACAATTGAGCACGACAAAAGGGCCATCCTTGACGCTGGAATTGGCTTGTATGATTTCAGCGATTCTTTCCTTGCCTGCACCATTTGGTCCGGTGATCAGTACCGGCACATCGGCACGGGCGACCTGGCAAGCCATGCCCAGCACGCGCTCGGTCGCAGCATCATTCCAGACCAGGTTGCAGAGATTGAATTTTTGCTCCAGCTCGCGTTTTTGCTTGCGTTCGCGTTGCAGCCTTTGTTGCAGGGCGCGGTTGCTTTGCCCGAGTTCGATCAGGTTCCTGACGGTGGTCAGCAGTTTCTGGTCATTCCAGGGTTTACCGAGATAATCGGCAGCGCCTGACCTGATCAGTTCAACGGCCGCATCCAGATGTGTCCAGGCTGTCAGCAGGATCACAGGCAGGTCAGGGTAGCGTTTGCGAATTTCAGTGAACAGGGCACGGCCTTCATCACCAGAGGTGGTATCGGCGGTGAAGTTCATGTCCTGTATCACCAGATCGACAGCCTGATGCTCCAGCATCGCCAGGCCCTGTTCTGGCGATGTGGCGCAGACCGCATCAATATCATGCAGGGAAAACAGCACTTCCAGTGCCACCGCGACGGTGGCATTGTCATCAATAATTAATACGGTAGGCATTGTCAGTGTTTGCGTTTTCAAAACTCAGGGGTTGTAGTACTTCAGGTACTGCGGGTAGCAGTGGCTGGTGAAATCGACGCAGCACGTGCCGCCGGTCCCACCACCGCGATGATACCAAGTATCCAGAAAATTACACTGCCTCCGAGCAAATAAGCTGCAGGCAATTTGGTCAGTTCCAGCTTGCTGACCAATAACTGGTTCAACCCTATGGCGAGGGCAAGGCCACAGGCGATACCAAAAGTGGTGATCATGAAGTTTTCTGTGACGAAGTAACGCAACACGTCTATCTTGCGCGCACCCAGTGCGCGGCGCACACCGATATGCTTGCGCCGTTGCGTGACCCACAGGCTGGAAATACCGACGATACCACTGGCAGTGACCAGCAAGAGCAGCACGCAGACTGCGATCAGCATCCAGGCCAGGCCATTGTCAGCGCGGTAGCGTCTGGATCTGTCCTCCTGAAAGCTGCGCAAATTGACGATGATAGGTGTAGCAGATGCTTTTCTCAGTGCCATCTCAACATCCTTCATTACCCGTTCACGCTGGCCAGGTTCGGCGCGTACCGAATACTTGGAGTAGGGGTCATTTGACATGCGTATGGGCAAGACAACCGAGATTTCACCTTTTGCACCAATCTGGGCAGCATGGGTTTGCAAACGTTCAAGCACACCGATGACCCTGCTCTCATACGCATCGTCACCTGTACCAAAATAAATGGTTTTGCCAACGACACTGGCCTGACCTGGGAAAAGTTTTTCTGCGAGTGCCTTGGTAATGATGACGACATTGGGAAATTCCTTGCTGGTGCTGGTGTCAATTTCACGGAATTCACCCTGATTGAAGTCACGCCCATCGGCCAGCTTCAGACCCCAGAGTTTCATCACGGATTCCGATGCGATATACATCGATACGTTGGCACTGGTGGCAGCCTGCTTCCTGTCCAGCGAAACACCAGTGGTACTGCCGGACCAGGATAATGGTGTCTGGCTGACTCTTGTCACGCCCTGCACGCCAGAGACCCCGCGTATGGTTGCTTCTTCTTGTTTTTGCGTGGCGATCTGCTCGGCATGATCGGCGACTTTGCGGTTGCTGATATTGATGGAAAACAGGTCGTTTTCTTCTGCGACACCGCTCGGTCGTGCTACCACTTCCATGCGCAATTGAACAATATAGACAGCGTTGGTTAAAATTGCCAGGCTGATGGCAACCTGGAGGGCCACCAGGATGGCACCGGTCTTGCTGCGCAGCAGCGCAGATAAAATGGGGCGAATTTCGAGATTGAGTTTCATGATAGCCTCATTGTGATTTGAGTTGTATGGCAGGCGTCACCTGGCATGCACGCCAGGTCGGGAACAAGCCCGCCAATATGGCAGCGGTGACTGACATCACAAAGGTAATGCTCAGCATTTGCCAGTCCATATGTGCCACGACAGTCAGTTGTTTGGATTGGTTGGCGATCAGGGCAAGTGCACCAAATGCCAGCAACAGTCCCGCAACACCACCAGCCAGGCCGATGACACTGCTTTCGATGAGAAATTGATTGAAGATCTCTTTACGGGATGCGCCCAGTGCACGCCGTACGCCGACTTCCGATGCCCGCACAGAAAATTTCGCCAGTAACAGACCCACGGTATTTACCAGACACAGCAACAGGAAGCCAAATGCCAGCCAGGCAGACAGTTTGTTATCGTTGCCCACTACCTTGGATTCTTCCAGCCATTCCATGACATTAAACAGTTTGTTTTTTGCCTGGCGCATGTAACGCCCAAGCTTGCGCTGCTCGGATGCATAATTGTCGAGGTAGCTTTGCAGTTCAGGGCGTTGGCTTTCTGATTTCAATTCAAACCAGAAGCTCAGCCATGTACATTCAGAATCCAGTCGCCCTTGCCAGCCAGGAGCGGTGTCGCCAGTGCAGCCCATGCCGCCTGCATGGGTAATTTCATGCCGGATGGCGCTGGCCAGAGGAATGAAGAAATCTTCCTGCACGCCAAAGGTGGCATTGCGGTAAAAGCGCGGACTTGGTTCCCAGGTATCAAGTACGCCGACTATCTTGAACTGGTGACCTATCATGGTCAGGTACTGACCAACAGGATTGGTATTGCCGTATAGCTTGTCGGCCATTTTTTTCCCAAGTACGACTACGTCCGCGGCTTTTGCATCATCGTTTTCAGTCCATCCCTGTCCATATAAAAACGGCGTATCAAACATGGCAAAGAAATCCTTGGTGACTGCCGCACCTTCCGGTTCTATCGCAGGCAAGTCTTTGCGTGCCGGTTCTATGGCCATCAATATGCCGTACATCGCTGCACGCCTCTCGCCTATCTTGGCTGGCAAATGATTCATGACATCCCGGTAACTCATCTGGGTGTCATTTGGCTTGTCGTCAGGCGTGTATCCTTTCAACGGACCGTTATCCATCACAGGAGTGAACAGGCGATTGCTTTTGTGTGGTATCGGGTCACCCGACATCACATGCAGGATCGTCAGGGTAGAGATACTGGCAGCAACGCCAACTGCCAGGGTCAGTACCATCAGGGCAGTCAGGGCAGGGTTGCGGCGCAGGCTACGGATGCCGAGTAAAAAATAATAACGAAACATTATGCGACTCCTCAGGCGACTGCCGAACTGTCAACTTCATTGGCAGATGCAATATCGGCCTTGGCATCGTAAAGTGAGGGCACCTTGCGCACCAGATCACTGACCTGTCCGTCAATGATATGCACATTGCGCTGGGCCCGTACTGCCAGTTCAGGGTCATGCGTTACCATCAGGATGGTTGTGCCCTTGGCATTGATTTCTTCCAGTAATTCCATGACGCTACGTGCCATCTGGGTATCGAGGTTACCGGTAGGTTCATCGGCCAGCAGCAATTTTGGTGAGCCTGCCAGCGCGCGGGCAATCGCCACGCGTTGTTGCTGACCACCAGACAATTCAGCCGGATAATGTTTCATGCGTGAAGCCAGGCCAACCTGTGCCAGTGCATCTTCTATGCGTTCCTTGCGTTCAGCCGTATTGAAGCCGCGATAGCGCAAAGGTACATCGACATTGTCGAACAGGTTCAGGTCAGGGATGAGGTTGAAACCCTGGAAAATGAACCCCAATTTTTCATTTCGCAAACGGGTGCGGGCATTGTCGTTCATGCCTTTGACATTGATGCCATCGAGCAGATAATCACCATCATTGAATTCTTCCAGCAAACCGGCAATGTTCAGGAAGGTGGTTTTGCCAGAACCGGATGGTCCGGTCACGGTGACGAATTCACCTTCCTTGACATGGATGTCAAAGCCGCGCAGGGCATGGGTTTCGATCAGATGCGTACGGTAAACTTTGCTGAGGTTTTTCATGCGTAACATGGGATATTCCTTCTTAAATTAATTAGTTATTGATCAGTTATTAATCGAAACGCTGTTCGCGCTTTCAAATGTATCGGTACCCGATATCACGACTTTGTCGCCGTCTTTCAAGCCACTGAGAATTTCTACTGCAGAGATACTGGTTGCACCCATTTTGATGGGGCGGCGCTGGGCAACACCGTTTTCGACGACATAGGCAAAGCGTCCACCGTCTGCTTCGACAAAGGGGCCGCGTGGCAGGATCATGACGTTAGCTTTTTCTTCCATCAGCAAACGGGCTGAGACGCGCTGGCTCTGACGCAAGCCTTCAGGCTGTTTGCCGCTGAAACGCACTCTGGCAAGTATCTGGTTCTTTACCACTTCTGGCGAGATGGCGGTCAGGGTGCCCATGACCTTGTTATTGTTGATCATGATTTCTGCCTTCATGCCCAAGCCCAGGTCGGTCATATATGACTCAGGGATTTCGACTTCGACTTCAAGTTGCGACAGATCAACCAGTGTCATCAAGGCTGTATTGGCGGCCACAACACTGCGGTTGGAAATCGCCAGGCTGCCGATGATGCCATCGACAGGTGCACGCAACTTCAATTCATCGACACGGCGTTTGGCAAAGTCCAGGGCGAGGCGCTGGCGTTGCAACTGGCTCATCTTGGTTTTTAATTCCAGCGTCACATCTTCGTTTTCCAGGTCTGCTGCCTGTGCTGCATGCTTGGAGCGTATTTCGGTAGATCGCATGGCATCCTGGGCTTTCAGGAAATCATTCTTGGCTACCACGCCAACAACGCCCGCTGCTTCTATGCGCTGGAAGGCGCGCTGGGCTGCTACGCGGTCTATCTCGGCCTGGTCGGCATCACGTCTGGCGATCAGTTTTTGTTTCTTGGCGAGGATTTGCTGGCGGGCGACTTCTGCTTCCAGTTGCTCGGTATTTGATTGTTCGCGTTTGAGCTGGTCGTTGAGGTCAGGGGACTCTATCTCGGCGACGATATCGCCTTTCTTGACGGTGTCGCCCGCATTGGCTTTCAAGGTCACGGTACCACCGGCGCTGGAATACAAGGTCGGGCTGATGGCAGCGACGATACGGCCATTCACCGAGGCATCCCGAACCAGGGTGCCATGGCTGACGGTGGCGATGCGCAAGCGTGATGCACTGACAGACTGACTGCTGCTACGCCAGGCTGACATCAGTAATACCAGGCCAGTAACGCCCACCAGCGTGGCGATGCCAGCAATGATGACGCGCTTGCGTTTTTGTCCTTGATTGACGGCCAACACAGTATCCTGGCCTGAAGTGTCTCTTATCATGATGTTTCCATTAAACAGTTTGCATACTGTTTAGCAGAAAGTGTGCCAGTTTTAAGTCATTGATTTATATGGGTATTTTATTTATTTCTGATTGTCCACACTGTCCGCAGCCTTGTCCGTACAGCTCAGCGTACACAATAAAAAAATCCCGCCTGCCTGGACGGGATTTTTGCTGGAGTAGCAGAACAGATTTATTGCAAGGCCTGTTGATGCCGCATGACCTGATGCCTGTGCCAGTAATGGCCAGAGACATTCTTGAACTCTTCCCGCACTTTCTTGATACCGGCGAGCTTTACCTTGGTCGATTTGGCACCCAGCATGCCTTTTTCCGGGTGCTTGATGGTCAGTGTGTCCGACAGCATGCCATCTTCATATTCATAGGTATCTACCCTGTCCCAGGCCAGCGGCTCGGTTTCATCGGGCAAGATCCAGCCCGCATAGGTCACTTGTATGGCTTTGCCCTCGCTCAGGGAAAATTCCACCGGTGGGAAGTAGCGCAACACCAGTGCCTGTTCTTCTTCATTGGCTGGCTCATAGCGATAGGCCAGGCTATGTTCATGTGCCTGTGAAAAATCTTCTTCATAACTGGTCCACAAACGCGCTTCAATCTCGTCGGCAATCTGTATATCGGCTGCCCAGGTTTGTGCAGGTACGCTGGTGACGATGGCACCGTAATCAGCTTCGGCTATCACATGGCCAACGTTCTTCATGCGCTCAGTCATCTTGGGATGGCTGTCGTAGGGGTGCGGCACGCTCGCATGTTTCATGGTGTCGATGAAAGCGGACGAGCGCGCATATGGATGTAGGCCTGACGCCACAAATTGTGCTATCCCTACACTGGCACCATGTCTTTCATTACGTGAAAACAGCTGGTTTTCGATTTCGTTCCTGTAGTTGGCATAAGCCGCAATCTTGATTAGTGAATAAGTGACTGCTGCAGGTGCAATCACTTTGGCGGCGATGCGGTCAGCCAGAAATTCACGGTCACGGCTATTGCGCGCAGAGGCAATTTCAAAAATCATGCGATACAGGCACATCAGATAAAACACAGTAGGCACATGGGCGCTACGCATCTCAAAACAGTATTGATCATATTGCGCCAGCTTGGGGCCCAGCGCAGCGCTGTTTGCCGTATCGCCACCACGGAAGTGTGCCAGCTCATGTGCCAGCACGGCATCCGCTTCTGACTGACTCAGCAGGCGTAGCAGCGGGATGCTGATGAACAGGCTGCGTCCACGCAAGCTCCTGCCGCTGACATTCAAGGGGGATTCAGTGACAAAGAAATTGGCATCGATACCTGCGACGATATTATCTGGCGCTGCTGTCTTCAAACGTGCCGCCAGGTCACGTATGCGTTGCCACAAACCCGGCGCTGCCTGTTCAGAAATCAGTTCACCCTGGATCTGGTGATTGTTATTAACACGTTTAAAGATGCTGACGATGACATAGAACACCGCAATTGCGACAAAGATGACGGCCACGCCTATCAGCTTGATGGAATAGCGGTTCATGAAATACGCCGTGACCCAGAACGACAGCCACATCAGCATCGCGCCCTGGGCGATTGTCCCGGCAGTGCAACTCAAGGTCAGCACACGCCAGCCTGTGACAAAACTCAGGTACTGGGCTTTTTCATTGAGGAAGGCGAAAGCACCGAGCAAGAGCACACTGATCAGCAAGACCACTCCACCAACAATGGTCCAGGCCGAGACTTTTTTGGCCATAATGAATTGCCAATTATCTGAATAGCGTGCGCATACACGTTCTCTGTAACTGGCGGCTTCGGCTATATTGCTGTCACAGATTTTAGACGGTGGGTACAGACGGAAAAATTCTTGCTGCTGGAATTTCTCTTCAGCGCTCAGCTTGCTGTCTGTATCAATTTGCTGTGATACAAAACTGAGAAATTTTTCATCCTGTTTGTTTTCCACATGTTGAGAAAACCAGTAAGTAAATGCTGGTATCAGGAATAGAGATAACAGCGAATACAGCAGTATTTTTGCCAAATCTTTTTTGAGGGACAATCCGTTAGACATAGGCGTAATTTATCCTGTTCATGAACATGCGGAGGGAACGATGCTGATGAACAGGCCACATATTAACCCGGCAAAAAAAGCTCAGCAGACAGGATTCCGGCAGACCTGAAAACAACATCGGCAGGTCAACAAAAGTATAAAAAGTATAGAGACATCAATTTGCTAAAACAATGAAACTAAAGTCTGCTTACAATTAATACAATTTGTGCTTTGCTGAAAAGAAATAAAACATCCCGGGCTTGTCCACAACTTATCTACAGTTTCTCCACAAGCAAGACCGGGCTTATCTACAACTTATGCACTGGTTTATGCACAGGCAAGATTTATGCTGCTGCGCGGCGGTTATATAGATAGCCGCTGCTCAGTGCGATTGCGCCCAGCATCAGTTGCCAGGTGATAGACAAATTGTTCGCCACGCCATTGAAACCGAATACATCCATCACCGGGGCTTTATTTGCATTCACCGCAACATAGATGCCAAACAGAAACAAGGACAAAAAAGTACGTGGCGTTTTAGATAAGCGTCCCAGCAAACAGGCCACCGCGCTCATGCTGAAAATGCCGCTCACTAAGGCCAGCGTCCGTATTGGCTCGTATATGGCCCAACGCAAAGCGATGACACCCATCAACATCAAGCCCAGCAGTGCACTAGCTGCAAACTGCCGCAAATAACGCTGGGCAATACCGCCTGATACGGCGCCTGTCATTTCACCGGTAACAGTTTGGTGATCACGGCTGCTCAGGTCACTGATGAGTATGCCCCAGATGGCGACGGTGATCGTCAATAAACCCGGCAAAACTGCGCTTGGCAAGAACATGGATAACAAGGGGATGATCAATAAGGCCAGGCCAGCGACAGGCGTAGTCGCCACTGTCAGGGCAAGGTCCGCACATATTTGCCCGGCCAGACCTGGCAAGGCTCGCGCGAGGCGAAATAGCGGTTGGCACAAGCCAGCGAAAGGGCGCAGTATTTGATTTAAATAATTAAGGGGTGAGCGACGCTTGCGGGCCTGGCTGACTTTTACCCGGTCTGGTGAAAACCTGTGGAACAAGACGATCGCTGGTAGTAGTGGCAGCAAGGCCAACATCGCTGTGGCGCAACGCAGGGCCATTAGTTTTCCGGACCACATGAAGGCGGGTAACAGTATGGGGATGAGTTTTGCATCAAAACTGGCAGTGCCCAAAGAGATATGTCTGGTACTGACATATAACTTCAGATGTGCCATCGATGTGGCTGCACCTATGAAATCGATATACATATAAGGATTGATTTCACCGGCAATACCGCTATCTGCTTTATCCAGCAGGGCGATTTGTGCGACCCAGACAAAAAAGAAAATCACATCGCCGAGCTTGCCCATCAAGGGTGAAAAACTGTCAAACAGGATGGCGCAACTGCAAACAAAAAATATCATCGGCAAGAGCAGGGCCAGATAGGTTTGCAGATAGATGAGCAGTTCTACCGGGCCTTCACCCCGTACCAGATGACAGACCAGCATGGCACCCATAAAGGCAGTGCTTAGCACCAGCAGGTAAGCCACACCGCCCAGCCAGCGCCCTAGCAAAAAAATGCCATTGCTGACAGCAGTAGCGGCAATGACGGCACCACAGCTGCTGCGCATGTCTTCTGCAATACGGCCTCGTACCAGATAAAAACCGGCCAGGCCAAATAACAGGCTGGCCAGTGTCGCACTGCCATAAGCCAGCGTGGAGCTGGTATAGAGTACACGGGTACTTTTTATCACCATCAGGGACGTACCCGATTGCGGATCAGGGATCATGACCCAGGCCAGAGCGATGACTGCCAGTATCGCGACCACGCTGCCCAGACGGCGTAGGCGCAGACGAGCTTCACTCAGAAGCAGAATGGTCAGTGTGTTCAGTGTATTTGGCAGGGAAGGGCTCATGCTGCCAGCTCCTGTACCGCATAGCGTTGTGCCATCAAGGCTTCTTCCAGGCTGGGTGTAGCATGGCGCGCACCTGCACACGGCTGGTGTGGATGGGCAATACGCAAGCTCACTTGATTCCCCTGTTTTTGGCTTTGCAATACATGCACTTTATTGCGCAAGGTCTCATATTCATGGCTGGCAATGTCGGCAGTCCAGATTTGTCCATGGGCCTGCGCCAGGATGTCATCTGGCGTTGCATGGGCGATCAGTTTTCCCTGCCGCATGATGGCCAATTGACTGGCGATGCTTTCTACATCAGAGACGATATGGGTGGACATGATCACCAGCTTCTTGAAACCCAGCTCACTCAATAAATGGCGGAAGCGCAGGCGTTCTTCCGGGTCCAGCCCGGCGGTTGGTTCATCAACGATGAGGATGTCTGGATCATTCAGCAAGGCCTGGGCAATGCCCAGGCGCCGTCGCATGCCGCCAGAGAAACTTGATGCCTGACGTTTGGCCTGTTCATGCAAATTCACCACTTCCAGCAAATGCCTGATCCTGGCTGGATCGCGCACACCCTTGAGAGCAGCAAAATATTGCATGAATTCCAGCGCTGTCAGGTTAGGGTAAATGCCAAAATCCTGCGGCAGGAATCCCAGGCGCTGGCGTATGGCCTGCGGTTTCTTGACGATGTCCTGACCCTGGAAAAGTATGCTGCCGCTGCTGGGGCGTGTCAGGGTTGCGATCATTTGCATGAGCGTAGTCTTGCCCGCGCCATTGTGCCCTATCAGGCCGATCACACCGTGACCAAGATTGAGCGACAAGTCACGGACTGCAGTCAGTTTTTTACCAAAGGTTTTTGTGACATTCCTGATTTCCAGCATCTTGTCCCCCGCATGATCATTTTGTTTGAGTAGGGTGACTGTAAAGAAAAGCTGTTTGCTTTGCCCTGGCATTGAGACAGATTGCGTAAATCGCGGTATGAAATGGCTTTTACATGACATTTAAGCCATGTGGACTATATTTTCAGGAAAACGGTTAATGGCACCATACAAGCCTATACTGACTTGTCACCAAGGCCTTGGTGTTCCCAGGAGTAAATCATGAGTAAAGTTCAGCAAAGCAATAAAGAAAGCAAGAAACAGGCAGCAAGTACGCCTAAAGAAAAGAAAGCCGCCAAGCAAGCCAAGAAGGAAGCTGGAACGGCAATTCCATGGACACAGCGCACAGGCGCATAGTTTTGATCTGCACCAGGCTGGATATTTCAGCCTGGTGAGTATGGATGTAGTAAAGACAGACTATGTGCGGAGTTCCTTTTGAGAGAAACTCCGCACATCAACTCCGCACCTCAACAACTCAAACCGGCATAAACCTTGCCAGATACTCAGGCGAATTAATAAACTGCCCGATCAGCGTGACCACATCCGTCCCTGACTGCGCCAGCAATGCATCAAACGTCGCCTGATCCGGTGCATGCCCCAGCAAACCAATGTAATCCAGCGTCAAAGACACTTTGGATTGCGAATTCGCCTTGAACTCCGTCGATTCCGTAAAGCCCGCCAGCATATCGCCCCTGGAGAGGCCATTGCCCAGTTGCCCCAGCCAGTAAGCCTTGCCTGCTGCATCTGAACTGCGGTGCAGCACATTCTGATAGACCCGGTCCACAAAGGCCGTATTGTCCAGCGCCCCGTAAGTCTTCTGGAACTCTGCACTCGACACAAACGAAGCACTGATTTTACTCAGATTCATGCCATCCTTTTGCGCCTGCATCCAGTAAGCCAGGCCTTCACGGTCAGGCAAACGGTCAAAGGCCCCAAAGTACAGACGCGTGATCCCGCCTATGCCACTCTGGAATTCAGCTGACTCCATGAACGACGCCGCCACCTGCGCCCGGCTCATCTTGCCACTGTCGATCTGACCCTGCCAGTACTGCACACCTGCGGTATCCGCTTCACGGAACAGCACGTCACGGTACAGCTGCATGGCAAACAGGTCAGAGCGGTGCAAGACATCATTGTCCTTGACATCAAGCTTGGTACCGACCTTCGCTTCTATCGCATCCGGGATACCATCGCCATCCTTGTCGCCGGGCAAAGAGGTGCTTGGATTGGTTGGCACCGTGGTTTTAAAGCCCAGGCCACCAGTGAGGCTGATTTTGCCATCGACCTTGCCATCAGCATCAAAGAGTCCGCCATCGGTGATCTTGAAATCGACTTTCAGCTTGCCGTTTACCGTCGCAATATTCGTGGCGATATTCGTCCAGGTGCCCGCCTTGTCCTGTACCCAGTAGCCATTCACCGGGCCCATCGCATCGGTGTACAGCGACATCGCGGTTTCCTGCCCTGCTGCCAGGCCAGTCAACTGCGTAGTGATCATGCCATACTGCATGCTCAGTTCTGCAGGCAGCGTTGCTGGCGCTACCGTGGTGTTGACATTGGTTTGTGACAGGAAGTTATTATTCGCCAGCGTCACATAATGGTTATTTGCTGCCGTATTGTTATGCCAGAGCAGCGAACTGACATTCTTTTGCGACTGATCCGGTATGCCGTCACCATTCCCGTCACCATTGCCGGATCCCAGCAGATTCGGTACTTCTCCCTCTACCCGCTGCAGGATGCCATCGCCATCCGCATCCGAGCCGCCTGCGCCAGGGTTGTCATTGTTAGGGTTGATACTGAAGGCCTGCGAGAAGGTCGGCCCGCTATTACCCGCCAGATCAACCACCCTGACTTTGAGAGTGTTATTGCCAGACAACAGTTGGTTTGGCAAACTCCAGCCAGTACCACCCACGGTCGCCAGCGCATTGATCCAGTTGGCACCATTGTCGAGCGAGATTTGCACGGTTTCGCCGACTGCCAGGCCTGCAGTGAGGCTGCCCGAGATGGTTTGGTCGCTGATGGTGGTGATGAAGTCAGTACCACTGACACCATCATCATTCGAGAGACGCACTGACCCTATACCCGTCGTCGGCGCCGTATGATCGACCTGATACAACTGCCCGGTAAAGCCGCCATTCAGGGCCAGGCTGGACGTATCCACAATGCCAGTACCGGCATTCTTCAGATTCAGGCCCAGTGTCCCATCACCGGTCAATCCCGTGATCCTGACGCTGTAGGTAGAAGGATCAAGCTGCGTGACACTGCTGATGGTTCCTGCCACTGTCCCCGTCGTCGCCAGTGCAAAGGCTGCCGCATTCACGCCCGTCACCGCTTCACTGAACGTGACCTTGTAGTCTATCGTGCCCAGGCTGGTGTTCTCAGATTGGATGCGGGTAATACCGGTCGCGGTTGGAGCGACATTGTCACCAACGGCGATGATGAAGTTCTTTTCATAGGCAGAACCCATGGCATCCGTGGCTCTCACAAAGATACTGTAATTGCCCGGTGTCATGCCCACAGGGTTCTTCGCCACCAGGGTATTACCCGAGATGGTGAATTTACTGTTGTCCTTGTCATTCGTCCCATTACCAGTTACCAGGGTAAAACTGGCGGTATCACCCGGATTCGGGTCAATCGCTGTCAAAGTACCCACACTGGTATTGTCAGCAGAACCCTGCTGGAGTGCCGCATTCGACAAGGTGATATTGGTCGGTGCCGCATTGATGCCGGTCGCAATCACTGTCGTCGTGTTATTCAATACCGCAGAAGCAATACCGTCATTGGCACTGATGGTAAAGGTCGTGGTTTCTGTGCTGCCCACAGGGACACGGCCAGCAGCCGGCTGGAACACCAGGCCACGGATGGCCGCCTGCACGGCTGCCGGGGTACCGGCTGCATGGGTATAGGTCAGGCCGCCATCGGCAGTCGAGAAGCCAGTCGCTGCCAGTGAAGCGGCGGTGAAGGCACCTTTGGCGGCAACATCCAGGCTGATGATGATGGTTTCAGATGCACCCACGTCAGGGTCAGTGATGGTGACACCGGTGAACGGAGAAACCGTGGTGGTTTCAGTCACGGTCTGGCCTGCGACCACACCACCGATGACGGGAGCAACGTTATTGCCGGTGACGGTAATGAAATTGCCAAACAGGTCAGCGATGACGACAGCCGTAGCGGCACCAGTATTCCAGTCTTCCAGCATGCCAATGTTGTAGGTGGTGCTGTCGGTGGACGAGTTGCCATCCTTGTTCAAGCGCAATGCCAGGGCCGCCTTGTCGTTGGCACTCATGGTCATGGTGAAGCTGGTGTTGGAGGTGATGTCGACGTTGGCGGTATCGGTCAGGGTGTAGTTGAAGGCACCCTGACCGAGGAAACGGATACGGTTGGCGGTAATATCGTTATTGGCTCCTGTCAAGGACAGGAAGTTGTTGCCCGTAACCACCAGTACACCGGTGGCGACGTTGTAGGTCGCTGAGGTGACCGTTGGTGCCACCACATTGGTAACAGTAATCCCATTGCCGGTCAGGTCAGCAATCACAACGGCGGCATCGGCACCGGCATTCCAGTCTTCTGCGGCAATCAGGTTATAGGTATTGACACTGGTGGAGCTGGTGCCATTCTTGTTCATGATGAGGTTGGCACCCAGGCGGTCTGCGGCACTGAGGGTCAGGGTGAACGAGGTCGCAGAGGTGATCTCGACATTGCTGGTGGTGGTGAGGGTATAGCTGGCACCGCCTTCGCCTTGCAGGCTGAATTTATTGGCGACGATGTCGTTGTTTGCGCCTGTCAGACCGGTGAGGCCAGTGCCGGTGACGGTCAGTACACCGGTGTTGGCGTTGTAGGTGGCCGAGGTCACGGTCGGGACGGCGACATTGGAGACGGTAATCGGGGCAGTGGTGACAGCAATATTGCCACCGGTAATGACGCTGTCCCAGTCATCGGCGGCAGCCAGGTTGTAAGTGGTACCACCTGTGGATGTTGTGCCGTTCTTGTTGAACAGGGCTTCGACAGCAGCCTGGTCAGCACCGGCGAGGGTCACGGCAAAGCTGGTGGCGGAGGTGACTTCGACATTTCCGGTGGTCGACAGCGTACGGGTGGCTGCGCCTTCGCCTTTGATGGTCAGGGCAGAGACGGTGATGTCATTGGTGGCACCGAGGGTGCTGACGAGGCCTGTGCCGGTGACGGTCAGGATGTGGGTGGTGACGTCATAGGTGGCTGAGGTAATGGTTGGGGCGGCCACGTTCGAGACGGTGACGGCATTGCCGGTCAGGTCGGCGCTCGATGTGGTGGTGGCGTCCCAGGAAGCAGCAGCGGCCAGGTTGAAGGTGGTGGCATCAACGGCGGTGGTGCCGGTCTTGTTCAACAGGCCATTGACGGCGAGTTTGTCGGCAGCGTTCAGGGTCACGGCAAAGGCGGTACTGCTGCTGGCGGTGACGTTGGCGCTGGTTAAGGTATAAGAACCACCACCCTGACCGACCAAGGATAACTTCGATACATCGATGGTGTCGCCACCAACGATGTTGACGGCAGTGACACTTAAAACGCCCGTCGCGGCATCATAGGTGGAGCTGATGATGCTCGGTGCAGCGTTCGAGACGGTGATGCCATTGCCAGTTAAATCCTGAATATTGCCGCCAGTGATAACGCTGTTCCAGTCATCGGCAACAGCCAGGTTGTAGGTGGTGGCACTGCTGGCAGACGAGGTGCCGTTTTTGTTCAGCAGGGCATCAACACCACCGATATCGGCACCCGCCAGCGTAAATGTAAAGCTGGTAGCGGAGGTGATTTCAACATTGCCGGTGGTGGACAGGGCGTAGGTCGCACCGCCTTCACCAGTAATGGTGAGCTTGGAAATGGTGACGTCATTGGTCGCACCAATGGTTTTAACCAGGTTGGTGCCGGTGACGGTAAAGACATGGGTAGTGCCGTCGTAAGTTGCCGATGTAATCGTTGGCGCTGTGACGTTCGAGACTGTCACGGCATTGCCAGTCAAATCTGCACTGGATGCGGTGGTGGCGTCCCAGGAGGCAGCAGCGGCCAGGTTAAATGTGGTGGTATCAACGGCGGTGGTGCCGTTGTTGTTCAGGATGCCGTTGATGGCCAGTTTGTCGGCAGCATTCAGAGTGACTGCAAAAGCAGTCGAACTGCTGGCGGTGACGTTGGCAGTGGTCAGGGTGTAGGAACCGCCCTGGCCTGTGATGGATAACTTGCTCACATCAATGGTGTCACCACCGACGATATTGACGGCGGAGACTGATAAAACGCCAGTCGCTGCATCGTAGGTAGAGCTGATGATGCTAGGTGCGGCATTGGAAACAGTGATGCCGTTGGCGGTCAGATCCTGGATATTGCCGCCAGTGATAACGCTGTTCCAGTCGTCGGCAGCGGCGATGTTGTAGGTGGTGCTACTGACTGAGGACGTACCGTTTTTGTTCAACAGAGCATCCACTGCAGCAATATCGGCACCAGCCAAAGTAAATGTAAAGCTGGTGGCACTGGTGACTTCGACGTTGCCTGTCGTGGACAGGGTGCGGGTTGCGCCGCCTTCGCCTGTAATTGTTAATGTCGAGATCGTCACGTCATTCGTCGCACCGATGGTTTTAACCAGGTTGGTGCCGGTGACAGTAAAGACGTGGGTGGTACCATCGTACGTTGCGGATGTGATCGTTGGGGCTGTGACGTTGGAAACGGTCACGCCATTGCCGGTCAAATCTGCACTGGAGGTGGTGGTGGCGTCCCAGGAGGCAGCAGCGGCGAGATTGAAGGTGGTGGTATCAACTGCTGTCGTGCCGTTATTGTTCAGGATGCCGTTGATGGCCAGTTTGTCGGCAGCGTTCAATGTGACTGAGAAGGCGGTACTGCTGCTGGCGGTGACGTTGGCAGTGGTTAATGTGTAAGAGCCGCCCTGGCCTGTGATGGATAACTTACTCACATCGATGGTGTCACCACCGACGATGTTGACAGCGGAGACCGATAAAACGCCAGTTGCTGCATCGTAGGTGGAACTCAGAATACTTGGTGCGGCGTTCGAGACGGTGATGCCGTTGCCAGTCAGATCAGCAATATTGCCGCCGGTGATGACGCTATCCCAGTCATCGGCTGCGGCGAGGTTGTATGTAGTAGCGCTGCTGGCGGAAGACGTGCCATTTTTATTGAGCAGGGCATCAACAGCGGCAATGTCGGCACCAGCGAGCGTAAAGGTGAAACTGGTGGCGGATGTAACTTCGACGTTGCCAGTAGTTGATAAAGTACGCGTCGCGCCACCTTCACCAGTAATGGTCAGTTTGGAAATCGTGACGTCGTTGGTGGCACCGATAGTCTTGACCAGGTTGGTGCCGGTGACAGTAAATACGTGAGTAGTACCGTCATAAGTCGCTGAGGTAATCGTTGGGGCTGTGACGTTGGAGACGGTCACTCCATTGCCGGTCAGATCGGCACTGGATGTAGTGGTGGCGTCCCAGGAAGCAGCAGCGGCGAGATTGAAGGTGGTAGTATCAACTGCTGTCGTGCCGTTATTGTTCAGGATGCCGTTGATGGCCAGTTTGTCGGCAGCATTCAAAGTTACAGCAAAGGCTGTACTGCTGCTGGCGGTGACGTTGGCAGTGGTCAGGGTGTAGGAACCACCTTGACCTGTGATGGACAGTTTAGAGACATCAATGGTGTCGCCACCGACGATGTTGACGGCGGAGACCGATAAAACGCCAGTTGCTGCATCGTAGGTAGAACTTAAGATGCTTGGTGCGGCATTCGATACCGTAATGCCATTGCCAGACAGGTCAGCGATGTTGCCGCCGGTGATGACGCTGTTCCAGTCGTCGGCTGCGGCGATGTTATAAGTTGTGGAACTGCTTGCGGAGGAGGTGCCGTTTTTATTGAGCAGGCTATCCACGGCCGCAATATCCGCACCGGCCAAAGTAAAGGTGAAGCTGGTGTCTGAGGTGACTTCGACGTTGCCGGTCGTGGACAGGGTGCGGGTGGCACCGCCTTCGCCGGTGATGGTCAGTTTGGAAATCGTGACGTCATTCGTGGCACCTATGGTCTTGACCAGGTTGGTGCCGGTGATGGTGAAGACGTGTGTTGTACCGTCGTAGGTTGCTGAGGTGATCGTTGGGGATGTGACGTTGGATACAGTCACGCCATTGCCAGTCAGGTCCGCGGTGGTATTAACTGTGGTATCCCAGCCAGCCGCGGCAGCAAGATTAAATGTTGTGGTATCAACAGCCGTTGTACCATTATTGTTCAGTACACCATTCACTGCCAGTTTGTCGGCAGCATTCAGGGTTACTGCGAATGCAGTGGCACTGGTAGCAGTGACGTTTGCTGTCGTCAGGGTATATGACCCAGCCTGACCAGTGATGGAAAGTTTGGATACATCAATGGTGTCGCCATTAGCCAGATTAGTACCGGTGACAGACAAAATACCTGTGCTTGCATCATAGGTTGCAGAGGTGATTGTTGGCGAGACGACATTCGATACAGTAATGCCATTGCCTGCCAGATCTGCGATATTGAGCGCAGCATCAGCGCCATTGGCCCAGTCATCCGCCGCCGCCAGATTGTAAGTCGTGCCACCCGCTGACTGCGTGCCATTATTATTGAGCAGGGTGCGCAGGCCCAGTTTGTCAGTCGCTGACAGCACCAGAGTAAAGCTGGTATCAGACGTGATCTCGACGTTGGCAGTATCCGTCAGTGCATAGGTACTACCACCTTGTCCGGTTAGCGTGAACTTATTGGCGATAATATCGTTGGTAGCACCTGCACGATGGGTAAATCCGGTACCGGTGACCACCAGCGTGCCTGTACTGGCATCATAGGTTGCCGAGGTGACAGTGGGTGCCGCAACCGTTGCGGTGATACCGTTGCCTGTCAGATCGGCATCGACGACCGCAGCATCAGCACCGGCTGTCCAGTTTTCTGCTGCGGCCAGGTTGTAGGTAGTGCCACCGGTGGAGCTGGCACCGTCTTTGTTGATGATCTGATTGACGCCTGATTTGTCAGTTGCGCTCAGGACCAGCGTAAATTGTGTATTGCTGGTGGTAGCGATATCAACATTGCTGGTGTCAGTGAGCGTATAAGTGCTGCCACCTTCACCAGTCAGTGTGAATTTATTCGCGACGATATCGTTGTTTGAACCAGTCAGTTGCAGGAAACCAGTGCCTGTGACAACCAGTGTTCCGGTAGAGGAATCGTAGGTGGCAGAAGTAATGGTGGGTGTAGGGACATTCGATACAGTCAGCGCGTTGGTGGCGTCGGAAATATCGCCGTTCGTAATGCTGCTGTTCCAGTCATCAAATGCGACCACATTGTATGTTGAGCCGCTGGTCGAAGTCGTGCCGTTTTTGTTGAGCAGGCTATCAACAATAATCCTGTCATTGCCGCTTAACTGTACAGAAAAAGTGGTGCCGGTAGGATCTGTCATCTCAACATTGCTGGAAATGACAAGTGTGCGCCCTGTTCCGCCTTCGCCAACGATGCGCAGTTTATTGACTGTAATATCATTGGTCGCGCCTATGGTTCTTACCAGGCCCGTGCCTGTGACGGACAGGATACCTGTTGCAGCGTCATAGGCGGCAGAGGTGATTGTTGGTGCTGTGACGTTGGAGACTGTAACTCCATTGCCAGTCAAGTCGGCAGATGCAGCGGCAGTCACATCCCAGTTGGCTGCGGCTGCCAGGTTGAAAGTGATGGCACCAGTTGCAGACGTAGTCCCGTTATTGTTGAGCACGCCATTGACAGCAATCTTGTCGGTTGCGCTGAGTGTCACCGTGAATGTGGTTGCGCTAGAGGCAGTAACGTTCGCAGTGGTCAGTGTGTAAGACCCGCCCTGTCCTGTCAGTGATAGTTTGGATACATCAATGGTGTCGCCTGTGGTCATGCCAGTACCGGTAACAGACAGAACTCCAGTATTCGCGTCATAAGTTGCACTGGTAATAGCGGTGGGTGTAAAGTTTGTATTCTGTGTCCCACCATTGGTCGTTGTCAGTGTTGACACCGCTGCCCCATTACCACCGCTTGTATTTGTGCCGCCAGATGCAGAGCCGCCTGTACCACCGGCTCCTGTATTGCCAGTGCTCAGAGTAGTATTTGTCGTTGAATCCAGTTGAACGACACCACCCTTGTTCCAGATACCACCGATACCAACACCGCCAGCGCCGCCATTACCAGTATTTGAGAAGTAAGTCGAACCGCCACCGCCACCGCCGCCGCCCGCAGCAATATTATTGGTGATGCTGCTATTCGTAATGGTAATGTTGCCTGTCGAGGCATTATAGATACCAGCTGCGGCGTTGCCGCCCGCTCCACCTGTACCTTTGGCTCCCGTGCCACCACCTCCGCCACCAATACTGATACTGCCGTTATTGGCTGTTGCACCATTTCCTCCAAGAGTGTACCCGGTGCCAAAATAAGTTGAACCAGCACCACCAGTTGCACTACCGCCACTACCGGCAGAACCGACTGCACCGCCACCACCCTTGCCTCCAGTGATACCCGATGCCGGACTTGCTGTCGCATAGGCTCCCCCAGGGGTGCCATCGCCGCCGGCAGCACCATTACCAGCCCCAAAGCCACCGCCACCGCCACCGCCACCGGCGAAATTGCCTCCAGAAGAAGAAGCACCGCCACCACCACCACCAGAGGCTTTGTTCGCAGTAATTGTGCTATTGGTGATGATCAGCGTGCCTGCATTTTTAATACCGGCCCCTAAGGCATCGCCACCAGCCCCAGCGGCACCACCTGCTCCCGCAGCACCCCCGGTACCAGACACCTTGCCGTTGGTGATAGTCAGGTTGTCGATGGAAACTGTGCTGCCAGCTCCACTGGTTGTAGTGTCGAGTACACGGGCAAAATTACCACCACTCAAAGTAAAGCCCGCCCCTACGATAGACAAGGTCTGGCCATCTGTGACATTGATGCTGATGGCATCTGCTGCGCTGGCAAAAGTGATATTGCCTGTCAGGGTGATCGTATCGGCGAGACCATCTGTGCTGGCGGTGAGGATCGCCGCCTTTAATTGAGCTACCGTGTTGACACTGGCAGTATGAAGCAGGTAATTGTAGTCAGACAGGTTTGCGGTCGTGATTGCCGACGGCGCTTCGATATTGCCTGTCTTGATTTCCAGATCCCAGTTGCCAGTGATACTACCGGTGGTGTCGGATGACGCCGCCACGTCTGCACCGGTGATTTGAGCGAGTTTGTTGACAAAGGCTGTGCCTTGCGCACCACGACCTATGTCACAACCATACAGCAGGAAATCGCCACCGTTAGCCAGCGATTGACCTATAGTTTGCAACTTGGCCTGATTTTGTTCAAGATTGCCAGCAAACAGTGGACCATTTCCCAACAAGACCACACCTTCATCACCATGCGAAATAACGCTGATCGACTGCAGGTTGTGCATGCCCTGCAAGGCGTTGACCATTTGATCCAGACCATCATGATTGGCGTCGAGTACGACTACTTTCACACCGGGGGCTGCCGCATTAATAAATTTTTGGAGGTCGGGGACCCGGCTATCAATGAATAGAATTTCTTGCGGTACGCTGGCAGCAGCCACAGGTACTGGTATGACCGGCTTGACTGCTAAATTATCGCTGACCTGATTAGGGGCCTGATCATGTTCGGATTGTGCATCTTGCGGACGATTGACGTTATATGTGTTCATGATATGCAGGCCTGAATGTAAATTGGAAAGCAATAAATAAAATCGTTATGATGATATGGAAAGAATCAGATCAGTTTATTTTTTGTGCAAGTTCTTCGCAGGGCCAGCTGTTGATGTGCCTTCTGATTCATCCAGGCAATTTGCCCTATGGAAACTTGTATGCTATTCATGTGATGCCTCTTTATCTACCACAGGTGTCTTGACTGTAATGACATTGGCACTGCTTTGATTGGTGTTGTTCCAGAATGACAGTGTCGTGAATTTATCGAACAAGTCTGGCGGTAGGATACTCGTACGTTTTTCGTGGCTGACACTGCTGCGTACCTTATGCATACCATGCAAGCCCAGTTGCGCATCAAATTCAGGGGCGTCGTAGCTGACTTGGTTGAAGTCATGCTCGAAGACAGGTTCATCAATAAATTGATAAACCAGAGGCATGACTTTCTCAGGTGCCTGAGCAAGCAAGTCATAGTCAACGATTAATAGAGAAGAAGCATGTTCGCCATAAAAGGCTTCTTTCAGCGCTGTCCACGGATAACCTACCAGCCGGTTTGCCTGAGCCAGGGTTTCAACCCTGCTATAGACCGTATTACGTTCAGCATCGTCGTTGAACAAACGAGTGATCTCATAAGGATTGGCGCGGTAGCGACGCTCCAGGCTATCCATGATCCAGGCAACATTGCGCACACAGGCGATGACTTTTGAGTCGGGGAATTGGTCCATCAACACAGGCATGTGGGCAGTCCACATACGGTTGGTGTCAAAAATAACTTCCTTCTCAGCCTCGTCGGCATAATAGGATTCAAAGATGCCTCGGGTAAGCCTGCGCCTTTGTGCTTTGCTGACCACAGTACCAAATTCACTTCCGGCACCGAGTTGATTGAGCATGCCGCGAAACAGGCTGCCAACAGGACTGGTCATGCCAGCATGAAAGCGCGGGTTTTGCAGTAGCAATGCAGCCAGCAGAGTGGAACCGGAACGCGGCAGGCCAGAGATGAAATGGTATTTAGCCATGTTGCGCGGATACTTTCAGAAATGAAACCAGTTGTTGAATTGCGACAGACAAGCTCGTCTGGCTGGTATCTATGACACATTCGGCCGTGGCGGGTACTTCGTAAGGGGCTGAGACGCCTGTTAATTGCAATGCTGGATTTTGCTTTGCTCTCGCATACCAGCCCTTGGGGTCACGTTGCTGGCAAATATGCAAAGGGGTGGAGACATAGGTTTCTATGAATTTGTCATGACCTATTATGCCCCGCGCCAAGGCTCTGCCACGCATACTGGGTGAAACCAGGGCGACAATGGCAGATATTCCATTCAGATTGAGCAAGCGAGCGACTTCTGCCGTCCTGCGACCTTGCTCTTCACGGTCAGCCAGGCTAAAGCCCAAGTCCTTTGATAAGCCCTGTCTTATTTCATCGCCATCCAGCACGCACACGGGGATAGATAGTTCTCGCAGATGCCTGGCAAGGCTTTGCGCAAGTGTTGTTTTCCCCGCGCCGGGCAGGCCACTTAGCCACCAGGTTTTGACTTTGTTTGCAGCAGGTTCTGCACTGCTTTCCGTTTGATTACTTCCAGGCATCCGCACACCACCGATAAGCTAAAAAAATCGGGACTAAGCAGAAACCCGATACGTAACAAATCAAAAATCCAGGACTGAATAAAGGGCACTGCCATTGCATTATCGCCGTCAATCAGTTGGATCGCCGATATTTCTGATTTGCAATTTATCTTGATAAATCAAGAAGATAAATGATTAAGTGTTAAAAAATTAACTGCAATATTAACATTGAAAACTTTTTTTGCGTGCAAATGTAACAAAAAATCTGCTAATTAATTAAGCAAATTAGATGAAAAATTTGAATGACACATAGATAAGCTTAAAAAGTCTTGCCGCAGTGAAATCAATTGAAGAAAACCTGGTAATAAACACAGGTTCCACCGTCTTCATGCGGACGTTGATATTGCCCTTTGGCATGGTCAGCCAGGGTAGGTGCGATAGTCCAGACGTGTCTGCCCAAGGCAGGGTGTTCAACAAAATAATTATCTTGTGCCAGTGGTTGCCTAGATGATCCTGCAAAAATCAATAGCAAAGGGGTGCGGAAATTTTCTGGTATGCCCCGGCGTGGACGTTCTTCTGCTTCTACCAGTTCGAGATGCATGACGCCATTCGAGGTTTCGAGTTGAAATTTGTTGCCGATGAGGGGGTGTACTTGTTCTAGGCTGATGGTCATGATCAATGTTGTGAAAAGTTTCACTTGCAAGAAAACACAAGCATAGGCAGGATAATATGCATGTTATTTTAACCAGCTTGGGAGTGCTTGTGTATAAATTACCTGCGGCGCTTGCATTGCGTGAAGTGCATGAAGACGATCAGGCGTTTCTGGATGTACTGTACGCCAGCCGCCGTGAAGACTTGCGACAAATGCCCATGGATGCTGCCTTCATCGCGCAAATGATCAAAATGCAACAGCATGTACAGATGGAGGGCGTCAGGCTGAATTATCCTGAGGCCAGGCATGTGATTGTTGAGCACGCTGGTCAGCCTGTCGGGCGTGTCATTATCCATACTGGCAGCGATGAATTACGTCTGATCGATATTGCGATTATTCCTTCAGCGCAACGTCAAGGTATCGCCAAGGCTATTTTGCTGGCTCTGCAGGCAGATGCACAAGACCAGGGAAAGGGAGTCAGCCTCGCCGTTGAACAAACTAACTTCGCGGCGCGCGGTTTGTATTTGAAATTGGGTTTTGTGGCACTCGGGGCTGATGCCCTGTTTGAGCAAATGCACTGGCAGGCTCAGGAGCTTGCCGGGACAAACACTTTAACCGAGGTATTGCCCGCCAACACTCTCGCTAACAAGATCACACAACAAGGGCAGTTTGATGCGACAGCCTAGCCGTTATCTGAAGTTACCCTTCAGTTTTGATTTAGCCCGCTTGCATGCAGAACTGCTGCAACTCGAAGCCTCAGAATGGATCAGGCATTTCAATACCAATGCCTACATCAACAACTGGACCTGCCTGCCCTTGCGCGCGGTGGATGGCCGTATTGATCACATCATGCCTGTGAATGAAGGCAATTTTCAGGATACGGCACTCATGCAAAGTTGCCCTTATTTACGGGAAGTGGTTGATACGTTTCAATGTGACAAAACATCTGTTCGCCTGATGTCGCTGGAGGCTGGCGGTATTATCAAAGAGCACAGGGACGATGGTACTTCGCTGGAGGATGGGATTACCCGTCTGCATGTACCCATCACCACGACACCCGGCGTGCTGTTCACCATTGATGGTGAAGAAGTGCATTTTTCTGCTGGTGATACCTGGTATCTGAATGCCGCTTGCCTGCATGGCGTGGTGAATCCGGGCAGCCAGGCACGGGTGCATTTGATGATAGATTGCGTCAGTAATGACTGGCTGGAGCGAGTGTTTCTGGAGGCTGGCTGGATTGCCAGACCAAAACCAAAATATGATGATCCTGCCATTCATGACGGCAATGTACAGGAAGTGATCGCCATGCTGCGTGCCACGGGGCAAAGTGCTGGCCTCCAAATTGCCAGCCGCCTTGAAGCAATCCGGCTCGGACAGGCATCAGCGGGTTGAATATGCAAATTAATCGCATAGGTAATAAAGCCGGTTTTGTGGCCGAAGAAAGAGCTTTGTTGCGCGGCCAGCAGATCAATGAAGGTGATTTGCCTTCGATGCTGGGCTGGTACCCGGTAGCAATTGATGCTGCTACGGAAAATGTATGCTGGCGTTATTTGGGAGAAGCGCGGTTTCTGGAGTCGTTTTTTCTCGACACACTGAACCAGCAAAGCCGCGAGCAAAGGCAAGTTTGCCACACACCAATAGAAAGCTTGCCTGAGCAACTTGCTTGCATGCCGCAGGTGGCACCCACGGCTTTTATTTTCCACGTGTCACGCTGCGGTTCTACCTTGCTGACGCAGATGCTGGCGTCGCTGCCACCGTGCATCGTGATGTCGGAACCGCCTGTCATTGATGCATTTTTTCGCTATTGCCACGACCAAGCTGAAGCAGAAAATGCGATACCTGTTTTTCAGGCCTTGATCGCCGCTCTGGGACAAAGACGGCGTGACGAAGAGACTCATTTTTTTATCAAATTTGATAGCTGGCATTTGCCCTGGCTACCCTTTGTGCGCAAGGCCTATCCTGCCATCCCTATCATTTTTTTATACCGCGAACCGCAGGCTGTGCTTGCTTCGCACCAGCGTCAACGTGGGCCGCAGATGATACCTGGCTTGCTCGATACGTCACGGCTTAAACCCGATGTATCTGGCTTTCCTGCTGCAGATTTTGATGCCTATGCTGCGAGTATGTTGCACTGCATGTATTGCGCAGGGCTGGAACATGCCGAGGCTGAAGATTTGCTCCTGTTGAATTATCAGCAATTGCCTGATGTGGTTTGGTCAGATTTGCTGAGCCTTTTTCAACTTGATTGCGATGAACAATTATTGGAGAAACTGAAACAGCGATCAGGCTTGCATTCAAAACACCGGCACATCAGTTTTACCGGCGATCCTCAACCCAGCGGTCTCGTACCAGCAAAGCCAGGTTCAGATTATGCAGACCTCTGCGAGCAAAAGTATAGTCAACTAGAGCAATTGCGTGCGAAAGTTAAAATTTGTTAACTGATGCAGCGATGAAAAATTTGCAGTGTATTTTTTGCATAAGGGTTGTAGAATTGGTTTGCTTTTTTTGAAATTGCTTGTTTGTTTGCATATTAAAGCCATTGATGAAAGCCCTGAATTCAACTCCCTGGTGAAGGGGTGGATGCAGAAGAGACTAGATAGCACAATCCCTATTTAAACGATAACTTGAATTGGAGTATGCAATGGATGCATTTATGGGTACCGTATTGGCCGTAGGCTTTAACTATCCTCCTCGTGGCTGGCTGTTCTGCAATGGACAAACTGTGCCTATCAGTCAAAATTCTGCCATGTTTGCCCTGTTGGGTACCATGTATGGTGGCGATGGCCAAAATACATTTGGTATACCTGATTTGCGTGGACGTGTTGTTGTTGGTTCCCAAGCGCAAGGGCCCGGCCTGCAAAATGTGGTACAGGGTGAAAGAGCGGGTAGTAATAATGCGACGGTGATCTCTAATGGCACTGCCACGATCTCATTGACAACAGCAAACATGCCCTCGCATACCCATACAGGTACTGTTACTTTGGATAGCATTACCGCAAGTACAACTATCAACGTTGGTACTGGGACGAATGGTGGTGTGGCAGCAGTACTCAATAATGGAGGGCTGACTAGTACAGCATCCGGTGCAGGTTCAGCAGCAGCAATATATTTACCGGCGGGAACCGCTCCGACTAGTCCAGTCGCTTTAGGTGGCGTTACCACATCTGTTTCAGGCTCAGGTACCGTCAACAATTCAAATACTGGCGGCGGCACTCCATTGACAGTACCTGTCGTATCGAGCGCTACTATCTCCAATATGCAACCTTACCTGGGTCTGAACTACATCATCGCGATGGAAGGTATCTTCCCATCCAGGAACTAAGTTTTTCATGTCCTATAAAAAATGGCGCAGTATGCGCCATTTTTTATGTCTGTTGTGATGTCAGTGCCAGTAGTTTTCCGCCTGATACCCGCTCTATTCCCGCCAGGTCCCGCCAGCTTTGTACATCGGTAAATCGGGCTTTTATCAATAAGCCCCGCACTGATTCTGCCTGATCGTAACCATGTTCCAGCAAGATCCAGCCATCTGCCAGCAAGTGCAAATATGCCTGGCCTATGATGTGGCGATAGGCTGATAAGCCATCAGCATGGTCAGTCAGAGCGTCAACTGGCTCAAAGCGTAAATCACCTTGTTGCAAATGCGCATCATTGGCTACGATATAAGGCGGGTTGCTGACGATGGTCTGGAACTGTTGTTCAGAGAGAGCGGTATACCAGTTGCTGCAATAGAATTTCACCTTGGCTGCTGGCAGATGCCTGCTGGCATTTTCTTGCGCCACTGCCAGTGCTGCTGGGCTGACATCCAGCGCGCTCACATGTAAGTCTGGTCTTTGGTGGGCTATTGCCACGGCAATTGCACCGGAGCCTGTGCCCATATCGAGCAGCCTGGAATTGGCTGGCGTATATTGCAGCGCAAGCTCCACCAGTAATTCAGTATCCGGGCGGGGTATTAATACATCGGGCGTGACACGGAAGTTCAAACCAAAAAATTCCCGTTCCTGCACTAGGTAGGCAATCGGTTCACCCTGGATGCGGCGGCTTAACAAGCCATCCATGATGGCGAGTTGTTCTGCATTTAGTACCAGTTCAGACTGGGTGATCAGTTGTATGCGCGTCAGCCCCAGGCCATGCATGAGTAGCAGGCGGGTGTCTATGCGGTCCAGCGGGCTGGCGTTTTCACAGCCAGCCAGGGTGATGCCAGGCTGTAGCCAGTCCAGCATCAGCGCGAAGAGCCAAACATGCTGCGCTTGGTTTTTTGATTGCGTATCAGCAATACCAGCAGCGTCAGGCTGAACAATATAAAAAATATTCCTGCCCAAGCTGGCAATGACAAGCCCATGGTCGGTGGATAAGGTGTTTCGCACAGGCCGTCCGCCCTGAACATGGCTGGCCACCATTGCGCCAGGAAGAAACTGTTCAGGCCGGTTTCCAGCGGGTCGATGCCGCAGGACAGGGCGGGGTGTTCAAGTATCCAGAAATGCTTGCCAGCGGCACCCAGGCCAATCAAGCCAGATAACAGCGCCAGACCGGTGGTGATACGGTGCATGATGCCATCGGTGGCAGCCGCAATCAGGCAGAAAACCGCGATCAGGGCAAAGGCGTAGCGCTGGAATACACAATACGGGCAAGGCAGCATTTTTTCCACGATTTGCAAATACATGGCAGCTGCCAGCAAGCCTATGCAGGTAAGGGCAATCGACAGCAAAAGTTTTTTCGACAGATTCATGGTGAACGCGGTGAAAGAATTGTTATTGGATGCGATCCTGGCGTTTTAGTTCTGTATCACAGGACAGTGGCAGCGAGTATCCGACAGTTTGATGCAATTGCGCAATCAAATACTGTTGATTTTACGCGAAAGCTGGTTTTGTCTTATGGATATGCTTGCAAGTCCTTAATCATCAGTCCTTAATCATCTCCCAGTTCAGCCAGCAGTTCGGCCTGATGCTCTGCCACCAGTGCGGTCGTCAGTTCATTCAATTCGCCGTCCATGATGAAATCGAGTTTGTACAGGGTCAGGTTGATGCGGTGATCGGTCATGCGGCCTTGCGGATAATTGTAGGTGCGTATGCGCTCGCTACGGTCGCCGGAGCCTATCAGGCTCTTGCGGGTGGCGGCTTCCTTGGCCTGCTTCTCACGCAACTGGCCATCCATGATGCGGGTAGCCAGTACGCGCATGGCTTGCGCCTTGTTCTGGTGCTGGCTGCGGCCATCCTGGCATTCCACCACAATACCGGTAGGGATATGCGTCAGGCGCACTGCGGAGTCGGTTTTGTTGATGTGCTGACCACCGGCACCACTGGCGCGGAAGGTATCTATGCGCAGGTCGGCATTGTTGATGACTACGTCGGCCAGTTCATCGGCCTCAGGCATGACAGCTACTGTGCAGGCCGAGGTATGGATGCGGCCCTGGGTTTCTGTCGCAGGCACGCGCTGTACGCGGTGGCCGCCAGATTCAAATTTGAGTTTGGAATACACCCCCTGGCCTGCCAGGCGGACGATGACCTCTTTATAACCGCCCAATTCAGATGGCGATTCAGACATGATCTCAGTCTGCCAGCGATTACGTTCGGCAAAACGCATATACATGCGCAGCAAGTCACCGGCAAACAGGGCGGCTTCATCACCGCCAGTACCTGCACGTATCTCCATGAGGATGTTGCGGTCATCATTGGGGTCTTTGGGCAGCAGCATTTTTTGCAAATCACTTTCCAGCGTCTGCATGGTGTTTTTGGCAGCTTCGATTTCGTCCTGGGCAAAGGCTTTCATGTCCGGGTCGCTGAGCATGAGCTCGGCTTCGGCGATATCGGCCTGGGCTTGCTTGTAGTTGTTGTAAAGGGCGACCAGTGGTTCGAGTTCGGCGTGCTCGCGGTTCAATTTGCGGTAGGCATCCATGTCATTGGTGGCACCTTCCTGCATGAGCAGGTGGCCGACTTCGTCCAGGCGTTCGGCAAGCTGGTCCAGCTTGCTTAGCATTGATGGTTTCATGATGTACTCTTGGGCTATATAGCAAATGATGGGGTGGGTCAGAATGACCCATATAAGACAGGGCCTCTACCGCTCACACGGACAGGCCAGTAGCGTAGCGTTCGCTAACGCTTGGTGCGGAATAATTGAGGTAACAGTGTTGCCAGGCGGGCGCGTTCATCGCCGCTGGCTTGATGCAGCGCCTGTTGCGGGCCATGCAGGAACTTGGCAGTGATACCCTTGGACAGGGCTTCGAGCACGGCGTCTATATCATCGCCGCGTGCCAGCATCTTGCGCGCGCGTTCGAGCTCCATCAGGCGCAGTTGCTCGCTGCTTTCATGCAAGTCCTGTATCACCGGTACAACAGCGCGGCCATCAACCCAGTGCATGAAGGATTGCACGCGGGTTTCTATAATGGCTTCTGCCTGCGCCACCGCAGCCTGGCGGCTTTCCAGGCCGGTTTGTACGACAGTGCCGAGGTCATCGACAGTGTATAAAAACACGTCGTCGAGCTTGGCGACTTCAGGTTCTATGTCGCGCGGTACCGCCAGATCAACCATGAAAATGGGGCGGTGCTTGCGCGCCTTGACCACACGTTCTATCAGACCCAGGCCTATGATGGGCAGGGAGGAGGCCGTGCATGAAACGATGATATCGAATTGCGCCAGTTGCAGCGGCAAGTCGGCCAGGCGTATGGCCTTGCCGCTGAAGCGGTGGGCCAGTGCCTCACCACGTTCGAGTGTGCGGTTGGCAATGGTGAGCGACTTGGGGTTTTGTGCAGCAAAATGGGTGGCGCAGAGCTCTATCATTTCACCCGCACCGATGAACAGGACATGCTGGTCAGCGATCTTGTCAAAAATACGTTGTGATAATCTGACGGCAGCCGCCGCCATCGAGACACTGTGCGCGCCTATCTCTGTGGTAGTGCGTACTTCCTTGGCGACAGCAAAGCTGCGCTGGAACATCTGGTGCAAATAAGTACCCAGGCCACCGGCTGCTTCTGCCTGGCGCACGGCATCTTTCATTTGACCCAGGATCTGGGGCTCACCTATGACCATGGAATCCAGGCCAGAAGCCACGCGAAAAGCATGTCTTACTGCATTATCTTGCGGCAGGGTATATAGATGCGGCCGTAAATCTGTGTAAGGCAGCTTGTGGAAATCTGCCAGGAAGTGAGCTGCAGCGTCGACTGCATTGTCGCCCTTGCAGGCGGCATAGAGTTCGGTACGGTTGCAAGTCGATAAGATTGCTGCTTCGTTGCCATGCCTTGCCACATTGTCATCGCGACCAAACCAGGCACGCGCAGCCACCACCGCCTGAGATATTTGCTCAGGCGAGAAGGCGACCTTTTCGCGCAAGGACAGCGGCGCGGTCGTGTGGTTGAGGCCAACAGCAGACAGTTGCATTGCAATTAAGCTCAATTAAGCTGGGGGGGATGTAAGGCTCCATTATAACGCTTTGCATCAGCATTTTCCTGAACGCGGGCATTTGATGCATATCAAGTGAGCCTTATATGCAGGGAGTTATGCCTTTTTTGCAACATGCAATGCGTCAACATTTGCTTTGTCGTCATGCTTAAAGCTGGGATTTATTCCAGGTCGGCTGGAATGCGCACATTGAAGGTCGTTCCCTCATTCGGTACGCTGCTGAAGTCTATGGTCGCCTGATGCCTATCCAGCACGGCTTTGACGAAAACCATACCCAGGCCTATGCCGTCATTTTTAGGCTGGTCACTGGTCTTGAAGCGCTGGAAGCGCTGGAATAGCCTGGCCTGGTCTGCATGGGTAATGCCATAGCCCTGGTCGGCGATAGAGCAGACGATGACAGAGTCAGCCAGGCGCTGTTCACGCACCAGCGAACAGGTGATGGTAGTGTCCTTGGGACTGTACTTGATGGCATTTGACAGCAGATTTGTCAGCACCCTGGTCATCAGCGAGTTATCGACCAGCACAGGGAATTCTTCATCCTGGATTTTTGTTTGTATGCGGATATTCTTGCTGCGGGCCAGTGACCACATTTCTTCTGTCGCTACCAGCAAGATGTCCTGGAAGTCGGCTTCTTCGTAGCGATAATTCTGCGACTCTGCCTGCGCCAGTTGTACAAAATTATCAGCCAGACCCAGAGTGGAGCGCGATGCCCTTTCTATGCGTGCCATGAATTCATCCGCTGGCAGGGCGGTGCTGCTGTCTTTTTGCAATTCCAGCAGTGCCAATATCGAGGCCTGCGGTGCACGCATGTCGTGCGAAATGAAATGCAGGGTTTCATCCCGGCTGCGTTCTGCGGCGCGCACACTGGTGATATCGATGAGGCTGACTATCCAGCCCACCAGCTGTTTTTCACCGTTGTAACTCGGGGCGCTCTTGATCAGCAAATCCTTGCCCTGCGGGTCGCGCACTTCTATGCCTTGCGACATGATCTTGGTATGTTTGATGTCGAGCAAATCCCACCAGCTAAAACTGGCATCTGAGCCGGTATCAGCATTGCTTGGCGGCGACATCTTGGCAAACAGATAGGGTACCAGTGCATCATTGACCTTGGGCATGCCTATGCCGGCAAAATAATCAAGCGCAGGCTGGTTTGTTAGCAAGACATTGCCATCGGTGGTGGTGACCATGGTCGCATCGGGCAGGCTGGCCAGGCTATCGCTGACAAACTGGCGCAGGTCACGTACCCGGTCTACTGCTTCACGCATGGCATTGATGCTTTGTTCGAGGGTATCGGTCAGTGCGCGCACAGGTTGCTCGTCATCTTCATCGATAAATTCAGGCAAGAGATGGGGCTCTTTATCGAGTATCCTGAATTCTTCGGCCAGGAAGCGTATCGCTGCTTCCAGCCTGCGCCAACTCCACAGGGGGTAAGCGATGATCAGTGCAAACAGTGCTGCGGTAGGGGGCGCCCAATACCCTGCATACCTGAGCATGGCCCAGCTACCGAACATGGTAATGACCGCCACTACCGCAGTCGCCATCAGGGCCTTGCGTGGTGACAGCATCTGGTAAGCCATCAGCGCCAGCGCCACGGCCAGCAGATTCAGCAGGTACAAATACAGCTTGGGGGCAGCATGTATGCTGCGCTGGTCCAGCAGCGCAGCGAGGATATTGGCATTGATCTCCACACCGGAAATCATGCCCTCGTTACCAGATACCGGCGTGGGGAAGGAGTCAGCCATGGCACTGGCCGTGGGGCCGACCAGCACATACTTGTTCTTGAAAAAATCAGCAGGCACTTCACCACGCAAGACGCTGACATAGGGCACAGAGCGAAAATGTCCGGCGCTGCCAGCAAAAGGGATGTGCATCAGGTAGTCGCGCTGCCAGGTACCGGGCTCAGGCGTTGCATTGCGCAAGCTTGCAGGCAGGCGTTCACCTGGCAGATTTGTTTCGGTGCCCGGGGCAACCTGATTGCCAATGTCGGCCAGCGCCAGCGCAAAATGTGGCCACCATTCACCATTCATGCCTTCACGCAGGAAAACGCTACGCACTACGCCATCCTTATCGACTTCAAGATTGATATGCGCCAATTGACGGGCTGCACTCGCCAGCACAGGGATAGGGCGTACCGTGGCCAGGCCCTTGCCAGCATTTTCCGAGATTAGGGGCAAGACCACGTTATTGCTGCGTACCAGCGCTTCGGCCAGTTGCTGGTCCCCATTTTGTGTCTGGTCGCTACGTTCTTCTGCTTCAGTAAAGACAAAGTCCATGCCGATGGCGACAGGATGGGCTGCACTGATTTGCTTGATGAGTTCAGCATGACGCAGGCGCGGCCACGGCCATTTGCCAAGTTCACTCAGGCTGTGACTATCTATGCCAACGATGATGATGTCATCCCGCGCCGGGCGGGAATTGAGTTGCATCAGCCTGTCATACAAGACCAGGTCAGTTCGCTCCAGGGTCTTGTAGTAGAGCAGGCCAGCAGTGACGCAGAGGATGAGGATACTGAGAACCAGCCACTCGCGTAATGCAATACGTTCTACCTGTAAGTGGCTGTTTTTCATAGGGTGCTGCTAATTTTTCCTGGCCTTTTTATGCTGTGATTGTATCAATAATTGGTACCGACAGGGCCGTTACCACTCTGTATTGCAGAACCGTCACCACTGGTCCAGCGCTGTTGCAGCGTGATTTTTTGGGTCGATGAGAAGGGGCTGACATAACCATCCGGGTCGGTAGAACGCACACGGATGAAGTAGACGCCCGCATCTGGCCGGTTGATCTTCAGCTCAGCCTTGTCGAGCTCCTTGCTCAGGAACAGTTTCTTGAAATCAGCATCAGTGCTTATCTGTATCAGGAATTTCTGTCCCGGTTCAGACGCCCAGCTAAATGACAATTGATTGCCATTACCTTCGTCTGGTGGTGCGAGGCTGGTGACTGGCAAGACCAGGAATTTCTGGGCATCGCTGTAAGGTCCATGATCTGGCTTGCCATCTTTTTGCACTATCGTGGCAACATGCCAGAAATACTCAGCTTCGGCAGGACGGTCGGCGCTGAACTGTACTTCTTTCAGGTCAGGTTTATCGATAAGCAGGTTTTTGAATTCTGCATCTTTGGCGACCTGCAAGTGATAAGCCACGGCATTGCTGGCTTCTGTCCAGGCAAAATCCAGACGTTCAGCCCTGGTCTTGTTTTTGGGCTGTACGGTAAAAGGTGGTTCGGGGCGCGCTTTCAGGGTCACGGCTTTGACCAGTGGCAGGCCTTCCAGCCCCAGTTTGTCGATGGCGGTAATGCGCACAAAATAATTGCCATCAGCAAAGCCGTCAAACTTGAAGCGGTTGTCTTTGTAGCGGTTTTCTGCCAGTACATTGATGATGTCCTTGTCCTGGGCAATTTGTACACGATAGCCCGCAGCATCAGGGCTGGCTTCAACCTGGAATTGCAGGGTAGGACGTTCTTGCAGCAGATAGCTGTCATTCATCTTCGGTGGTGGCAGCAGATCTACAGGCTTGCCGACACCCGTAGCAGAAATGATATTACCCTTGCCAGCAGTCAGTACCAGTTCATCCGTCTTCTTGGCAGTAGTATTATTGACGGCGACGCCACCTTCCAGCACTTCATTGGCGATACCGTCTTCATTGACACCAACGCGGAAATTGGTGCCGCGTACACCCGCCACAGCAAGGTTGGTGCGTACTTCAAAACGCCCCTTGTTACTGACCAGCGAAGAAACGCGTGACTCTACCTTGCCCTGCAATAAAGTAACTTCAGTGCGCGGGCTGGCCGTATATTTGGTCTTGCGCAACTTTGACAGGCTGACATTGCTGTTCGATGGGATGGAGATGCGCGATTCATCCGGCAAGGCCATGGTCAGGAAACCATTTTTGTCGGTGCTGATCTGCGCGCCTTCTTTCAATATGCTACCCAGAGCCAGCGTGCCAACCGTGCCATCCGCAGCTTTATAAACCGGGTTGCCAGTCATGGCAATCACCTTGGCTTCACTGGGTTCTTCTTGCAACAGTTCCAGCGGTATCAGTATCGCCGTACCTATGGGGATAGTTCTGTCATTACCTATCTTGTTACGCTTGCCCAGTATCGGCCAGTTGGTGGTCTTGTCGGTGTAGCGTTTGGCAATCGATGTCAAAGTATCGCCCTGCAGGGCGAAATAAGTCATGTCTGGCGGGGTATTGATGAAACTGCCTGGTGTGCCGGTTGTGGCATTGCTGGCCGGTACAGGGCTGGCAAAAATACTGATGGGTGTGGCCAGTGTCAGGCTCAATAACACGCAATATGGTATTTGTCGCAAGAGTGTGGGGGCGCTTAGTCTCATGCGGGACTCCTCGTTGGGAAAAGCTTTCCGGGGCAGCCTTGGCTGCCCCGGAGGTATTTATTCTGGTGTCATTTGTTCGAGGCGGTAGCCGTAACTGTAGACGGGCGCCAGGCGGTAGCCATTTTCCGGTCGCAATTCCAGTTTGCTGCGCACTCTGGAAATATGCGTATCCATGGTACGCGAAGGAATATCTACATCGCGTGACCATACTGCTTCGAGTATGTAAGCGCGGGACAGGGGACGGCCAAGGTTGCGGAACAGCAGCAGGGCCAGGTCGAATTCTTTTTGAGTCATTTCTACAGGCACATCATTGACACTGACGCGGCCAGCGCGGGTCTCAAATTTATAGATGCCAAACTGTAAATGTTCAGACGCTGCCTGTGTTGGATAAGCGCGGCGTAACAAGGCCTGCACCCTTGCCACCATTTCACTGCGGCGTATCGGTTTGATCATGTAATCATCGGCACCGGCTGCCAGGCCAGCGACGATATCGTCTTCACCAGAACGGCTGGTCATGAACAGGACTGGCAGCGTAGGAGAGAGTTTTTCACGTACCCAGTGCAAAATCTCGGTGCCGCTCAGGTCTGGCACTTGCCAGTCCAGTATCAGCATGTCGTAACTCTCCCTGCGCAATTGATGCAGCATCTCTTTCCCGCTCAGGAAAGGGTGAGTCGTATGACCGGCTGCATTCAATATGGTGCAGACCAATTCGAGCAAGTTATTGTCGTCGTCAAGTACAGCGATTCTCATGGGATGTTACCGTTGATGTTCGGCAAATAAAGTGGAATATCTTCCATTATATCGAAAGCAAGTGAAAAAATAAGTAATTGTGAAAAAATGTGAATAAAACACAAATTACTTCTTGTTACAAACTTCCGCTAATAGAAGGCGTCAATTGCTGATTTTGTTGTTTTTTAGTAAATTCCTCGCCGCACTGTCTGTATTTGTAAAACCAGCCAGTGTTCTTATGACTTAACTCCGTAATTCCAGTTCCGGCAAAACCACATTCACGTCCAGCACTTCCAGATTACCCTGTTTATCCAGTGACACTTTGATATCTTCCGGATTGACCTTGGTGTATTTTGAAATCACGGCGATCAGTTCTTCACGCAATGCTGGCAAAAAATCATAGCCATCACGGCCTGTGCGCTCACGGGCGATGATAATTTGCAGACGTTCCTTCGCCACATTGGCGGTTTTTGGTTTGGTATTAAATAAAAATGAAAGCAGAGCCATATTATTTGCCTCCGAAAATGCGTTGCAGCAGCCCCGGTTTTTCGTAATTGATGAAACGCAAGGGCACTTCTGCCCCCAAAAAGCGGGAAACCACGTCTTCATAGGCATCCGATACATCACTGCCCTTCATGTGAATGGCAGGGTTACCTTGATTAGACGCATGAAGCACCGCTTCGGATTCAGGAATAACACCAATCAGCGGGATGCGCAAGATTTCCTGTACATCGGTGTAAGATAACATTTCACCAGCTTCCACCCGTTTTGGTGAATAACGGGTGATCAGCAGATGTTCTTTGACCGGTTCACCACCCGCCTGGGCACGCTTGGACTTGGCCTGGATGATGCCCAGGATGCGGTCAGAATCGCGTACTGAAGAGACTTCAGGATTGGTGACGACGATAGCCTCATCGGCAAAGGTCAATGCCATGACGGCACCGCGCTCGATACCGGCAGGCGAATCGCAGACAATAAATTCAAAATCCATCTTGATCAGCTCATTCAGTACCCGCTCAACGCCTTCTTCGGTCAGCGCATCTTTATCGCGGGTTTGTGAGGCGGGCAAAATAAACAAATTATCGCAGTGCTTATCCTTGATCAGGGCCTGGTTCAGGGTCGCTTCGCCGCTGATGACATTCACCAGGTCATATACGACACGGCGCTCACAACCCATGATGAGGTCAAGATTACGCAGACCCACGTCAAAGTCCAGTACGGCTGTTTTATGCCCGCGCATGGCCAGGCCGGAAGAAAAACTGGCACTGGAAGTAGTCTTGCCTACGCCGCCTTTACCGGATGTCACAACGATGATTCTTGCCACAAATAACTCCTTTTATCTATCCGAAGATACTGAAAATTGGGGGCGTCAGCCTGCTGATTTCACTGATGATACTTCAATACTGTCACCATGCAGTTTAACTTGAACCGGATGGTGGGGCTGTAACGGCGGGAAGCCATTTTCAAACGTACGGTAAATCCCGGCGATGGAGACCAGTTCAGGTTCCATGGTCAGGGCAAAAATCCTGGCTTCGGTATTGCCTGTCGCACCTGCCAGGGCACGACCACGCAAAGGTGCATAAATATGGATACTGCCATCGGCAATCACTTCAGCCCCGTTATTGACTGAGGCGGTAATGATCAGGTCAGCCCCGCGTGCATAGATGCGCTGGCCAGCGCGCACAGGCGTATCGATGACCATGGCAGGCATATTGCGGATAATGACTTGTGGTTCAACAGCAACGGGTGCCGGAACTGCTGCTACCTCTACAGGTGCTGGAGCCGGCTGCGGTTCAACTGGCGTTTCAAGCGAGGCTTCAAGCTTAAGTTCAGGCTCTGTCCTGGGTTTGCTGACCACATCTATACTCAGGCCATGCGAGCGTATGGTGGCATGGTCCTCTTCACGCGCATGGCGCACCGCAACCGGGTTCAGTCCATGCGACTTGAACAGAGGGATCAGTGCATTCCAGTCCAGCGTCTGTTCAGTAATCGCTTCGACATCAATGACGGCAAATTCATCATCAAAAAAGTCAGGCGAACCCGCAGTCATTTCCTTCAACGCTGCTTCGAGCACAGGGAAAGCGGAGTCATGCAGCAAAATTGCAACAGCAACAACAGTAGAAATCTTGATTTCGATAGGCTTGCGCGTCAGGCTGTTTTGCATGGCATCCAAAAAATAGTGGTAAATTTGCTTATTGCCCAAATACTTGCACGAGAGAAATAATTGCAGCCTCCCTTGCCAGTATCATATCCATGCGCCATTAATAGCAGGCATGAAAAGGACTAATCCTACCAATAGGCGGGCTGGATTGCAAAATTATGCACTTTTTATTTTACAAAGCCACAAAACGGCATGACAAAAATGAAGGACTGCTGCACTTAAATCCGCTTAAAAGGCATGTGCTTCGTGCAAGCTTTCCAGAATGTCGAGCTTCATTGCTGATAAAGCTGGCAACGCCCGCTTGCGTGGTCTTTCCTGCAATACGGCAAATTCTTGTCGTATGCTCGCTGTCTGTTGAACCTTATGTTCCATTAGTACGACGCGGTCACTCAGGTACAGGGCTTCATCAATATCATGGCTGACCAGAATGATGGTCAACCCATGCTCGCAGGTGATATTGATCAGCAAATCCTGCAACTTCATACGGGTGAAGGCATCCACAGCAGAAAATGGTTCATCCAGCAACAGGATTTTGGGGCTGGAGAATAAGCCACGGGCAATTGCCACGCGCTGTGCCTGGCCGCCGGATAATTGCTTGGGCAGGGCATGCTCATAACCGTGCATACCGACTTCCGCCAATAGCCTGGCAACTTTAGGCTGGTCGCGGCTGGCGTCATCACTATCGAAAGCAATATTTTGCGCCACCGTCAGCCAGGGGAACAAGCGTGGCTCCTGGAAGATAAAACCGATGTCGCGGCTGACACCCTGAAGCTTGCGGCCATCCAGGCTGATTTGCCCTTCAAAATTGCCATCCAGTCCGGCAATGATGGATAGCAGGGTACTCTTGCCACAGCCACTTGCGCCGATCAGGCTGAGAACTTCTCCTTGTTGCACGCTGAGTTGCAGGTTTTTGAGTATCTGACGTGTGCCATAGGATTTTCTGGCGACTTCGATTTGTAAAAACGGTGATGAAAATGTGCTCATCTTACGCACCACTGCCATGCTGGTAAGTATCACGCCAGACCAGCAAATGCGTTTCCAGTTTTTGCATGAGCCAGTCGCTGCTCTTGCCCAAGACCGCGAGTATGGCTATCGCCGCCAGTACGATATCGGCACGGCTGGTTTCGCGACCATCCGTCAGCAGATAACCCAGGCCCTGGCTGGCAGCAATCAGTTCTGCCGCTACCATGAACATCCAGGCCAGGCTGAGGCCATTGCGCAAGCCAGTGATAATGGCCGGCAAAGCAGCAGGCAAGAGTATGCGCCTGATCATGGCGGTGGTGGACAAGTGATACAGCTTGCCCACTTCGATGAGTCGCCGGTCCACCCCGCGTATGCCAGATACCACACCCATATATACAGGGAAGAAAGCACCAATGGCAATCAGCACCAGCTTCGGTGCTTCATCTATGCCCAGCCACAGTAACAGCAAAGGCACCCAGGCCAGCGAAGGTATCGCACGCAAAGCCTGAAAGCTGGGGTCCAGTATCGCCTCCAGGCGATTACTCAGACCCACCAGTGAACCGGTCACAATAGCCAGGCTGGCCCCTGAAATAAAACCAGCCGCCACCCTGGCGCTGCTGATGCCTATGTGCGCTGGCAAGCCTTGCTGCGCCAGGTGAGCAATGGTATTGAAAATCTCGCTGGGAGCAGGCAAGTGATTGGCCGCGATCCAGCCACGGCTGACACTGATTTCTGCCAGCGCGATCAAGGCAAAAGGCAGTATCAAGCCCAATAAAAAGCGCGGCATGACAGGGCGCTGCCTGCTGACAGTGACAGTCTTGGCAGGCGTATCCGCAATAATGGTGGCGCTGGTCGATGGCATGATACTGGTTCGCTAGTCTGGGTTACACCGTGACCAGCTTCTGGGCAAAGCGGGTATCAACAAGATCGCGTATGGTACGGCTCAGATCAACGCCAGGTTTTACCAGACCTTCATCCTGCAGTATAGGTGCAGCGACCTGCAAGGCCTGTATATGTTCATTCGATGGAAGTGCATTGCTAAAGTCACTGCGCAATTTGATTTGCAACAAGGCAACCGGCAAACTGACCTTGGCTTCTTCGGACAAAATTTTTGCCGCCTCAGCTGGGTTGGTACGTATCCATGCCCTGGCTTTTTCATAAGCCCGCAATACGCGACTTACTTCCGCGCCGTGGTTATTCAGAAATTCTTCACGTACATTCAAAAAGCCATAAGTATTGAAAGCGACGTTACGATAAATCAGGCGTGAATTGGCCTCCAGTTCACTGGCTGCCATATGCGGGTCAAGCCCGGCCCACACATCTACCTTGCCTTGTTCAAGTGCGGCGCGGCCATCAGCATGTTGCAAGCCCACATGTTCAATGTCTGAACGTTTGAGACCTGCGGTTTTCAAGGCGCGCAGTAAAAACAGATAAGGATCAGTGCCCTTGGTCGCTGCGACCTTTTTGCCTTTCAGATCCGCCAAAGTGTTTATCGCAGAATCCTTGCGCACTACCAGCGCTGTCCATTCAGGGCGTGAAAAAATATACGGTGTCTTGATAGGGTTGCCATTGGCCTTGGCCAGCAAGGCGGCCAGTCCCGCAGTAGAACCTATATCCAGGCTATTCGCATTCAGGTATTCCAGGGCGCGGTTACTGCCTGCACTGAGTACCCATTTGATATTCGTGCCATCAGCCTTAAACTCTTCTTCCAGCCAGCCAAAGCGGCGCAACACCAGGCTGGTTGGCGAGTAATAAGCATAGTCGAGACGCAACTCCTTGAGTGCAGATGCGGCATGGACGAGCGATGGCAAGCTTGCAATGCCAGTAGTTGCAGCAACAGTAGACAGTTGTAGAAAATGGCGGCGTTTCATGGTATTCCTTTTTAAGCGGCATCAGCCAGCGGTTTGTTGATATGTGTATTTCTGCCTATGTGATTTTCTGGCAGGCGTGAACCTCGCTGGAATAACTGCTGGCGCAAAGTGCCATCGCTATAGCTGGTCTTGTAACGGCCCCGCGCCTGCAATTCCGGTACGATGAACTTCACTACATCCTTGATAGTTTCATGCGCGAGAGCGAAGCTCAGGTTGAAGCCATCAATACCGGTTTCATCCAGCCATGCTTCGAGCTGATCAGCCACTTCCCTTGCATTGCCAACAAGCACTGGCCCACGGCCACCGAGGGCGATAAATTCTGCGGCTTCGCGCACTGTCCATTTCTTGCCTGGGTCAGCAGAACTGAATGAGGCCAGTGCAGAGCGGCCCCCTTCAGATTCTATGTAATCGATAGTCGCATCCAGTGGTAACTTCGAAAAATCCACACCTGTCCAGCCAGACAATAAAGCCAGTGAAGCATCGATATCGATGTACTGGCGATATTCCTGATATTTTGCTTTTGCGGCGTCGCTGCTTTCTGCCGTAATGATCAATGCCTGTGCATAGATATACACATCGCCAGCCTCACGCCCGGCAGTTTTCAATGCTGCACGAGTATCATCAACATAGCGTTTAACCACCTGCTTGCTGGGGCCGCTGACGAAAGTGCATTCTGCATGCTGCGCTGCAAAGGCAGTGCCACGCGTGGAATTACCTGCCTGGAATAACAGCGGCGTTCTCTGCGGTGAAGGCTCGGACAAATGTATGCCGGGCACGCTTTAGTATTTTCCATGGTGATGGATGGCATGCACATGCGCGGGGTCGGTATAAATACCACGTTCCTTATCGCGCACGACAGCATGGTCATCCCAGCTTTTTTCCCATAACTTATAAACCACCTCCATGTACTCATCCGCCAGGTCATAGCGTTCATCATGGCTCAGTTGTTTTTGCAGGCCCAGGTTACGGGCTGCACTATCCAGATAGCCCGTCACGATATTCCAGCCTATGCGCCCCTGCGTCAAATGATCCAGCGTAGAGATACGGCGTGCAAAGGTATAAGGGTGTTCATAAGTCAGTGCGCAAGTCACGCCAAAGCCCAGATGTTTGGTGACGCTGGCCATCAGTGGCACCAGCGCCAATGGATCATTCAGCGGCACTTGTATCGCATGGCGCAATGCTGCATCGGTGTCACCGGCGTACACGTCATATACACCCAGCACATCTGCCAGGAAGATGGCATCAAACAAACCTTTTTCCAGCAGGCGGGCCAGCTCTGTCCAGTGATCTGCGCTGATGTAGCGATGACTATTATCCCTGGGGTGACGCCACATGCCGGGTGATTGATGACCAACAGTGTTCATCTGGAATGCATTGAAGCGGATAAGTTTTTTGCTCATACAAATATCTATTTGGCTGCGACTTCAAGTGCCTGTTGATAATCAGGCTTGGAGAAACCAGCAAAATGCTTATTCGTCACTTCCAGAAATTCTTTGGAACGATAAGCAGCTTCCAGGTCTTTTACCCAGGGCTTGCTTTTGTCATCCGTGCGGATGGCAACCAGGTTTTGATAATTAGTCGAAATTTTTTCACGCGCCAGTGCATCATTGAGTTTGAGACCAGACGCCAGAGCGAAATTGCCATTCACGAAAGAGAAATCAGTATCTTCGAGAGAGCGCGGCAGTTGTGCTGCTTCCAGCGGTATCAGCTTGATTTTCTTGATATTGTCGGCGACATCTTTTTCAGATGCACGGATAGGGTCGATATTTGCCTTCAACTTGATCCAGCCCAGTTGATCCAGCAAGACCAGCGCCCGCGCCTGGTTGGTCGGGTCATTCGGCAAGGCAACTGTCGTTCCCTCTTTGACTTCGCTCAGGGATTTATGCTTTTTGCTGTAGATGGCAATCGGCGCAGTCGGTACCTTGATCAGTTCGGACAAGGCGAGTTTATTGTCTGTCGAGAATTTCTTCAGATAGATGATGTGCTGAAAGGCATTCGCATCCAGTGAACCTTCTGCCAGTGCAAAGTTGGGTTGTATGTAGTCATTGAATTCAACGACCTTGACCTTATAACCCTGTTTTTCCAGTATGGGTTTGATACCCAGTTTGACCTGGTCAGCATAAGGGCCGGCACTGGTGCCTATTACCAGTTCTTTCGGGTCTTTGGCGAAGGCTGAGCCAGTCAACGTAGTGGCGAGTGCAAGAGCGAGTGTAGCTAGCAGGAATGGGCGACGATACATGAGAGTGTCCTTTTGAAAAATAAAGAATTAGCGTTTATCGATATGACGGGCAATGCGGTTGCCAGTGAACTGTATGATCTGCACCAGTGCTATCAGCAGGGCAACCGTGATGAACATGACATCGGTCTGGAAGCGGTAATAGCCATAGCGTATCGCCAGGTCACCTATGCCACCGCCGCCGACCACGCCTGCTACAGCAGAGTAAGACAGAAAGCTGATCGCCAATACAGTCAGTGCCAGCACCAGGCCACTGCGTGCTTCCACCAGCAAGACGCGGATGATGATTTGTAGTTCAGATGCGCCCATCGCATGCGCAGCTTCAATCACGCCGCGTGGCACTTCGCGAAAACTTTGTTCTACCAGTCGCGCGAAATAGGGGATGGCCGCAATCGACAAAGGCACGGCTGCTGCCAGCGGGCCTATTGAGGTGCCGACTATGAAACGTGTGAACGGCACCAGCGCCACCAGCAAAATAATGAAAGGGAATGAGCGTATGGTATTCACCAGCCAGCCCAGGAAAACCGCCAGCGGGCGGTTTTGCAGCGACTGGCCATCACCGACGAGGAAAAGCAGAACACCCAGCGGGCCACCTATCAACACTGCTGCACTCAGGCCTATGGCCAGCATGGTGAAAGTCTGTAGCGCTGCTGTACCCAGCTCAGGCAATAATGAAATCAGGTTTTCAAACATGGCTTAATTCCTTCCACTGTGCATTGCTGCCATTCTCCTGACCATGAAAAGCCAGCTCACGGCCCAGTGCAGTTTTTCTTAATATTCCCGTATCAGCTAATGAAAAACTCTCGGCAATTTCACCATCTTCTATGACTGCCACCTTGTTGCATATGGTGCTGAGCACCGATAACTCATGGCTGACAATGACGATAGTGACGCCGAGGCGCTGGTTGATATCGCGCAGGGTATCGAGCACTTCTCGTGTGGTTTCTGCATCCAGTGCCGAGGTGGGTTCGTCGCACAAGACCACATTGGGCTTGCTGGCCAGCGCACGGGCAATTGCCACGCGCTGTTTTTGTCCACCGGATAATTGAGCCGGATAGCTATCTGATTTGTTGGCGAGGCCAACGATATCCAAACATTCAGCAACACGCGCGGCGATTTCATGCCTGTTTTGCTTTGTGTGTATTCTCAATGGGAAGGCCACGTTTTCAAACACACTGGCGTTTTGCAAGAGATTGAATTGCTGGAAAATCATGCCTATGTTTTGTCTGGCGACGCGCAATTCTTTCTTGCCCAGTCTGGTCAGTTCCTGCCCAGCGACTATGACTGCACCGCTATCCGGACGTTCAAGCAAATTGATCAGTCGCAGCAAGGTTGATTTACCAGCGCCACTTTTGCCTATCAGGCCAAAGATATCGCCCTGTTCAATATCGAGACTGACAGATTTGACTGCATGAAAAGTCTTGCCATCCGGCAGAGCAAAAGCCTTGCTGACAGACTGTATTTGTATAAGAGGTGTGCTCACGTTTATTGCCGATCAAGAATATGCAGTAGGTTCAGGGAGGCTGCCATTCAAGACATAGCGGCCCAGGTCGCGCAATTTGTAATCGATGGGGTCATGCAGGGTATGTACCCTGACATTGCGCCAGAACCTGTCATAGCCATAGCGTGCCGAGGTGGAGCGGGCACCAGTCAGTTCAAACATTTGCGAGCTGACTTCTATGCCAGCGCGATGCGCGAGGCATTTTGCTTCTGCCACGGCAATTGCGAGTTCACCGCGTGTTTCTGCCGTGACCAGCGGCCCCTGACGAAAAGCCTTTTCCAGACTCGCTGCCGCCTGGTCTGCCAGGGCAACTGCCGGGCGTAATAGCAGCCACAGTTCGCCATAGCGATGTTGTATGAAAGGGTCATCCGTGGCTTTATCCACGCCCGCAGCAAACCATGCCCTGGCCTGTTCTTGCGTGTATTGGCGGGCCGCATCAAAGGCACCCAGGCCTATGCCCAGATACAGATTCGTCATGATGAGCTGGGCAACTTGCGAGCGCAGTGTTGCCTGCGCAGTGGGCAGTGTTGCTGGTGCTTGCAATACCAGATCAGCAGGCAGGAAGACATTTTCAAAATGCACATTGCCACTATCCGTCTGCTTTTGGCCAAAGGCATCCCAGTCGGCTTGCACCGAGATACCTTTTTGTGTTGTTGGTACTGCGGCGATCAGGGCGCTTTGAGTCTGCTCATCCCAGGCCGAGATCGTCAGCCATTCCGCTCCCACAGAGCCAGATGAAAAACTCTTGATGCCATGCAGGATATAGCCACCATCTGTCCTTGTCGCTGTAGTGCGCTTGTCCAGTGGATTGAGAGCATTACCCCAGAAAAATCTTTGTTCTACTGTCGCTGCCAGCAAGCGGCGCTGTTGCTGTGCATTGCCATACAGCTGTATGCCAGCGAGTTGCAAATGATGGAAAGCGAAGACATGGGCCAGTGCGCTGTCGGCCTTGGCCAGCAGCCGTATCACCTGAAACACCAGTGACCAGTCTGCACCCTGACCACCAAATTCTACCGGGATGGAAAGTGTCAGCAAGCCAGAGGCACGTATCCATTCACGCTCTTGCTGCGCATGCCCGCCTGCGCGGTCACGTTCAACAGCGGTGCTGGCCAGTTGATCAGCCAAAGCAGTGGCGATAGCCAGAGCGTCTTCTTGCTGGTCTGAGGTAGCGGTAGGTAGTGCGCGGCTGTGCAGAGCAAAGGGCATGATGTTCAACCTGATATTTCTAAATGATCTGAAAAATCAGTATTACATTGCTCCTTATGCGCGTACACGAACAAATCCAGCTTACCTTATGTGTTATTGGCCTATGAAAAAAACCAAGCTTGGATAGTTGAAATGTGCATGATGACTTTGCTTATGATGCCTTTGAATTTTGTGCCTGTAGCAGATAATCGATGAAGACCCTGATCTTCAAGGCCAGATGTTTACCTGGCGTATATACCGCATAAATATTGCCCGTATAAGGCGCGCAAAATTCCCAATCAGGTAAAACTACTTCTACCTGTTTTGCGGCAATGGCAGCATGTGCCGTAAAGTCCGGGACCAGGCCTATGCCACCACCAGCCAGAGTGGCAGCGAGTATGGCTGAACTATTGTTGATCGTCAGTCGTGCCGGGATTTGCACATTGCATTGTTGCTTGCCCTTTTGCATGACCCAGTGATCACCAAAGCTGCCATAACCCAGATAAATACAGCGATGTGCAGTCAACTCATCAGGCTCAGCGGGATAGCCAGACTGTTGCAGATAATCTGGGGTAGCCACCAGTACATAGCGCATTTTTCCTAGAGGCCGCGCTGCCAGACCAGGTGATAGTTCGCGAGAAATGCGTATCGCCAGATCCACGCCCTCATCGATAAGGTCCAGGGTATTGTCTATCAGCGTGAGGCGTACAGACACATCGGGATAGGCATCCAGAAAGCCCGGCAGCAAGGGGGCCAGCCAGACTTCGCCAAATACGACGGGAGCAGTCACACGTATCACGCCGCTGGGATGCTGGCTGTAAGTGCCTGCTAGCGCATGGGTTTCACGTGCTGCCTGCAAGATACGCATGCTGCCTGTCAGCACCTCATGCCCCAGCTCGGTCAGGGCAAAAGAACGCGTGGTTCTTTGCATTAATCTGCCACCCATATGCGCTTCCAGCCTGGCGACATGTCGGCTTATGGCCGAGGTATTCACACCCAGTTGCCGGGCCGCAGCCGAAAAACTGCCGCTTTCCACGACCTGGGCAAAAATCGCCATTTCATTGAGCATTTCCATTATGTATATCCTTTTATTTTTGCCATCAAGGCAATAATCATTTGTATTTTATGCGTATTGTTGAAGAGTGTCAGCTTGTCGATAATGGAGGCAACTTAAATCAGAAGCAGGCGGATACGATGAATAGCAACTCTGGTAATTCCGGGAATTCTGGAAAATGGCAAATGCTAGTGGCAATGACATTGTCCGGCACCATAGGCCTGTTCGTGCTGGCCAGCGGCCAGCCAGCGATGACGGTGGTTTTATTACGCTGCCTGATCGGCGGCCTTAGCCTGCTGGCCTTGCTGTACTGGCAAGGTGACTGGCAGAATTTGAATGCCAGCCAAGTGAAGTGGTTATTGCTGGGAGCCGCAGCGCTCATTATCAACTGGCTGTGCCTGTTTTCTGCCTACAGGCTCAGCAGCATTTCGATAGCCACGGTGGTCTACCATGTGCAACCCTTCTTCTTGCTGATCTTGCTGGCCATGACGCAAAAAGATGGGCAAATCAGGCGCAAGCTGCCTTTTTTACTACTGGCTTTTGCTGGAGTGGTATTTAGCTCGGGTCTGGATATCCGGCATGATTTGCTGCGCAGTGCTGATGGACATTTTAGTCGTGCATTGGCAGGTGCCGGGCTGGCCTTGCTGGCAGCATTGCTGTATGCCTTCGCTACCCTGGCGACGCGTAAGTTGCAAGGCATAGCCCCGGCGCAGATCGCTGGTTTGCAATTGCTGACGGGTGCCCTGGTATTGGCACCGATGGCAGATTTATCCAACTGGAGCTGGCACTGGCAAAGCTGGGGCAGTTTATTGTTGCTGGGCTTTGTCCATACCGGGCTGATGTATAAACTCATGTACTATGCTTTTCAAAAATTGCCGGCCACGAGTATTGCTAGCTTGTCCTTTATTTATCCGCTGGTGGCTTTGCTGGTCGATGTGTGGTTTTTTTCTACGGTCTTGAGTGCACTGCAATTGCTGGGCATGGCGATGATATTGATCGCCGTGCTGGCAAATCAGCGCGAGTGGAGTCTGGTTGTGTTGATGCGTACCTTGAATTTTAAAAATGGAATCAAATGATGAAAATTCGTAAACTGGGGCAACAGGGTTTGCTCGTCTCTGAGCTGGGGCTGGGATGCATGGGCATGAGCACAGCCTATGGTGCTGCCGATGAAAAGGAAAGCATAGCCACCATCCACAGGGCGCTGGAACTGGGTTTGAATTTTTTTGATACGGCAGAACAATACGGCCCTTATGCCAACGAAGCTTTGCTGGGCAAAGCCTTGCAGGGCAGGCGAAGTGAAGTCGTAATCGCCACGAAGTTTGGCTTCAAGATAGAAGACAATCAAATAACCGGCCTGAACAGCCACCCCACACATATACGTCAGGCAGTAGAAGGTTCTTTACAAAGACTGGGTACGGATTACATTGATCTTTTGTATCAGCACAGAGTTGATCCAAACATCCCGATAGAAGAAGTCATAGGCTGCATGGCTGATTTGGTACAGCAAGGCAAAGTGCGCTTCCTGGGGCTGTCAGAAGCCGGAGTAAACAACATACGCCGCGCGCATGCGGTTCACCCCATCAGTGCATTGCAGAGTGAATATTCCTTATGGGAGCGCAATCTGGAAGATCAGATTTTGCCACTCTTGCGTGAACTGGGTATAGGCCTGGTGCCGTTCAGCCCGCTGGGACGTGGATTTCTCAGCGGTAGCGCGCTACGCGCTGAAGCTTATCCAGCGACGGATTTTCGCCATCTTGATCCGCGTTTGCAGGGTGAGAATTTTGATCGCAATATGCAGGCAGCCGATCAGGTAATAGCAATTGCCAGAGCTAAAAATATCAGTCCAGCTCAATTGGCCCTGGCCTGGGTCATGCACCAGGGACAGGATATCGTCGCCATTCCAGGCACCAAACGCGTAAAGTATCTGGAAGAAAATCTGCATGCCAGCGATGTCATACTGGACAATGCGGATATGCAAGCCTTGGGCCTGGCAATGCAAACTGTAGCGGGCGAACGTTATAGCAACGAGAGAATGGCCATGGTGGACAGATGATCTGCACCAATGCTGATTCATTGAGAATCCAGATATGCTGATGAAAACCGTACTTTAATCGCCCGGTTGTTGCTTGTTCATACACACATGCATCCTGAACCCGGCCTGTATGTGTAATTGACGTCCTGCTATTCTGAGACAGACTGCAAATGTGCGGACAGTGCACGGAAAACAAATGTGAGAGTGTCTTTGCACTATTTGTGGTGCTAATATCTACGTTTTTAGTGTAACTCCTGGGTACCGCGCATGAGATTTTCATGGGCAAGGGCCGCTGGGTACAGCATAATTGTGGATTGCTCTGCTATCAATAATAAAGGACGCACATGACACTCACCTGGATAAGGCAACCTCCTGCCTCTTATCGCCTGCAACGCTTGTCAGGTATGTCATTGTTCGCCACCCTGAGTCCGCGTGAGCTGAAAATCATTGATGGCATGTTGCACGACAGGCAGTATCTTGCCAACGAAATCATCTTCGATGAGGGTGAGGAAGGGCAGGCCCTGTACATCATCCTGTCTGGTGTCGTGAGCATTAACCGCAGGCGCGAGCATGGTGATGAGTTTATTGCCAATCTGACCGAGGGCAATTTTTTCGGTGACGTAGCCTTGCTGGATAATTCTCCACGTAGCGCCCAGGCCAAGGCGGCAGAGAATTGTGAGGTCGCGGTATTTTTCCGTGCTGACTTCAGCTCTTTACTGGAAACCAATGCCGTCATTGGCTATAAAATTTCCCTGGAACTGGCGCGCCTGAACAGCCGCCGCCTGCGTGATTCCCTGGATGACCATTTGCGTAGTGAGGTCTTGTGAACCAGCGTCAATCTGGCCCCATTGTCTGGCTGTGTGTACTGGCCTCGACTTGCGCGCTGCTGTTTTTGTTGCCCAAGGTCTTGTGGCTGCTGATACCGTTCATGTTCGCGATGATACTGTATTACATCCTGGTACCTGCAGTGGCACGCCTGAGTTTGCTGGGTTTGCCGCGTGAATTGGCTGCTACACTGGTAGGTGGTATTTTTTTTATTGCACTGGCCCTGGCACTGGCCTACATCATCAATAAATTCACCTTGCGTGCAGGCTCATTGCAAGAGATGTTTACGCATTATGTCGATGGTGGCATACGTTTTGTGCATAATTCCATGCAGAGCATGGAAGAGAATTTTTCCATACTCCGCAAGGCGCATGCAAGTGAATCCGTGAATGCATGGATGGCGAGTAATACCGATAATTTTGCCCAGCAATATGTCGCCAACATCCTGGTTTCCATGGCGGGGGTATTGCCTGCGGTATTTTTGACACCTTTCCTGACTTTCTTTTTCTTGCGGGATGGCCGCAAGTTCAAGCAATTTCTGGCGCGTGCAGTACCAAATGCATTTTTTGAAGAAACCCTGTTCCTCATGCACGAGGTTGGCCAGACTGCCCGCCGCTATTTCCAGGGCTTGCTGAAGCTGACGCTGATAGACACACTTATCCTGGCCCTGGGTTTGTGGGCGATAGGCATATCAGCGCCATTCACACTGGCGCTGATATCAGCCATCCTGGCCTGGGTGCCTTTTGTTGGTTCTGTACTGGGTTGCATCATGGTAGTGCTGGTGGCTGCTACTGATGCGCCTGACACTCCCTTGCTGGCCTATGGCGCGATTGCCGTCTTCATTACGGTGCGCCTGCTTGATGATTTCATCTTCATGCCCATGACTCTGGGCCGTAGCTTGCACATGCATCCCCTTATTTCAGTGTTGATGATTTTCGTCGGTGGTGAGCTGGCCGGAATCGCCGGCCTGATGCTGGTATTGCCTATACTGGGCATCGCCATGGTGGTCGGTGAGACAGTAGGGAGTGTGGTTACCAACCCCCGCTTGCGGGCACGTCACCGCCATGCCAAAGCCTTGCGTGAGCGACAGGTCAGTTTTGATTTAAAAGACTAAGGGATAAAAAAATGGCAGCGACGAGGCTGCCATTTTTGCTTTAAGGCTTCAGGGTTTGCCTGTGTCTGGCATTGGCTTCTACCTTTGCGGGCGCAAACCACCACGGGCGGCGTTCATCTTTTGCCCACAGTTTGGCCATGTCATTCTGATGCTCCTGGAAATGCCTTTCACTGACACCACCGGCCATGGCCGCTTCTATCTTTTCATTGTCGCCAAAATCCATGATGACTTGCATAGAGGCGAAGAAGTTGGATTCGTAGGGTTTCTGGAAATCATAGACACCACGGCTGACAGTTTCGCCACTGCCCGAGCGTTCAACAGTAAAGCCACCCAGCAATTCCTGTCCTGCACCATTGCGGCGCAAGGGGCTGACAAAGCGCACGGTATGTGATTTGCCCCAGCGCCACTGCGATGTATCTTTACCTTGCAGGGCTTCGATTTCTGCACGGGCGCGTGGTGCTGCCGCGCGTATCACGTCGGCCAGGGTTTCGCGTTTGTCCTTGGTGCGTACGTCGTCAAACCAGATGGAGCCCGGCTTGGCCAGCAGGGTATCAAAACGCTGCTGCCAGAAATACCAGGTCGATAGCATGTCTTTGGCGACATCGTCACCCAGTTCATCGCTGAAAGTACCTATCACGACTTCCCTGTACAGTGCCTGATAGACCAGCGGTGCAGCAAGGGCAGCATCGTCCCTGCCATCCCAGGCCTTGAGTATGGCAGCCAGGTCTTTGTTTGCAGTATCATTTTCCAGGGTGGCAATAAGGGCAGGGCGCAGGGCATCTGACTGCAGGTTGCGGCTGTCGTGCATGAGTTTCCAGTGATCTTCTACAGTCATCTTTTGTGCCGTACCAAGTACCTGTCCTATGCGGGTATAGCGATAATTTGGTGAGACATAATTGGTGTAATACCAGGGGAAATCTTCAGGCCGGGTATCATGATTGGCGGTGCCTACCCAGGCACGTGCCGGATTAGTCATGCCGGGCATCTTGTCCTTGGGAATAAAACCAGTCCAGTCATCACTACCATCTGACGGTGGCAGGCGCGGGAAGCCGCCATCAGCGCCTGAGCGTATAGGCACCGCACCAGTAGCACGGTGAGCGATAGTTCCCTGGTCATCACCAAAGACAAAATTGAACATCATCAAATCTATCTTTTGTACCTGCTTGTCAAAGTCTGCGGCATTGGCGGCGGTCAGCATGCCTTCTATACCTATTTGCGGTGTCAGCACTTCTGCATCGGTAGAACGCAAGACCAGTACTTTGTCGCCCTTTGGGCCAAGGCCGGGATGATCGGTAATCACTGGCCCGCGTTTGGTATAGCGTATGACCAGTGCTTGTTCTCTATAGCCATTTGCGGCACTCTTGTCCTTGATACGTATGCTTTCAGTGATGACCGTGAATGGCACGCTGCGGCCACCATCCATGTAATGATCCTTATTGGCCGGGTCCAGGCTTTCCACATACAAATCCTGCACATCGCCATAGGCATTCGTGACACCAAAAGCCACATGCTTGTTACGTCCCACCATAATGCCTGGCATACCGGGTATGGCCGCACCTACCGCCTGTATCTCGGGCGTGAACAAACCTACCGGGTGCCAGGTGCCCGGCAAGATACGGTTATCCAGATGCGGGTCGTTGGCGACGATGGCTTTGCCAGATTGCGAACGCGATGGGCCAACCGCCCAGTTGTTTGAACCCAGGCCCTGATGATTCAAAGTTTCTGGTGCGATATTGAGATCACTCCAGGCCAGGTTCAATTGCGTGGATTGACTTTGTCTGGTCTGGGCCGTAGGCGCATTCTTCCATTCAGGATTGATCGTCAATGGGAAAATCTCACGTGCTTTTTCCTTACCCAGATGATCAATCAATTTTTGCGCGATGACTTCTGCCTTGAAGTTGGTAGAGTGGGTGTAATGAATGTAATGCACCAGCGCCACCAGATCAGCCACCGTCCATGCTTGCGGCACCAGGCCTACGGCCTTGAGCTCTATGGGATGTTCACCGGGATAAGACTTGATATAGGCATTGATGCCATCGACATAATGCTGGAAGAAAGCCCGTGATTCAGGGCTGAGTTTTTCTGCATGACGCTCGCCATTGCGGCGTATGCCCAGCACGCGCATGCGTATGTCGCTGGGCACGGTCTCAGCCCCCAGAATGGCCGACAATTCACCGCGCCAGGTGGCGCGGAATAATTCCATTTGCATGAGACGGTTTTGCGCAGTCACAAAACCCTGAGCGCGTAACAGGTCAGGTGTATTGCTGGCGAAAATATAGGGTATGCCCAGCTCATCGCGCAAGACTTTGACGGGGGCAGTCAAGCCGGCCAACTGCATTTCGCCATCGATTTGCGGATGGCCGGAACTGCGTAGCTTCAGATACCCGGCCGTTGCGCCCAGGGCCAGTACGATCGCCAGGCCTATGGCCGTGCGCTTCAACATTTTACTCATCTTGTCTCCATCTGGGTCAGGCTCTGGCCCGCCCATTGTTGTATTTGTCTGCCTTTTTAAGCAAGGCTCTCATCATTTCGCAAGCAGCTAGCGCAGTCAAGCAATAATCACTGCACAAGGGTTTTTGCTGCACGATGAAATTATTTAATCTTGTATCCAGCCTAAAGCCTGGACTACACTCCATAGTCAAGAAAGTTTTCAGTCTGGAGTAGTCCATGAACATTAGCCAGTTTGCGGCTGTCTGTGAAGTATCAACCGACACCGTGCGCTATTACGAGAAGCAAGGCATCATCAAGCCCGCGCCACGTCAGGGTAATGGTTATCGCAAGTATGGTGATGCCGATGTACAAACCCTGCGTTTCGTGCGAGGTGCGCAGGCGCTGGGATTTTCTCTGGCAGAAATACAGGCCATCCTGCCGCGCCTGGCAGAGGGCAAGTTTGGCCGCGCCGATATAGAGCAGCAATTAATGAACAAGATGGCACAGATAGACGCGCACATGCGTCAGTTGAAAACCCTTAAAAAAGAACTGCAGGCGACCTTTGCCTTGCTGACTTGCGAACCTGAATTACCAGTCACCACCACACAAAGCACCGCTACCGATAGTGGCAGCGGTGCCGGTGCGGCAATCGCAAAAAAGGCTTTCAAGAAACCTGTCACAAAAAGGCTTTAAGCTTTTTGTTCCTTGAAATCCATGCCTACAAACACACGTTTGGCATTTCCCCTTTCTGTATCGTGATGTTGCATGCGTCTTTCTGCCTTGCTGTCGCGTTCTTTGGCGGCATGCAAATCCGCCAGTTTGCTGCTCAGCAGTTGCGCGGCCAGACGCTTGTTGGCATGCTGGCTGCGCTCAGTCTGTACCTTGACTGAAATGCCGGTCGCAATATGGGTGGCGCGGATGGCACTGTCAGTCTTGTTGACATGCTGGCCGCCGGGGCCGGATGCACGTGTGGCTTCATAACGTATTTCACTCTCCGGCATGGTGCTGCCAGCTTGGAATACCTTGCAACCCAAAAACCAGTTCTTGCGTTTATGGCCCAGCCGGTAAGGACTATTGCATATCCATAGCAGGCTGCCTTCCCATGCCTGCGCCAGCTTTTGCACGGCATCTTCATTTTTATCGGTCGTTAATTCCAACAAGGCAGAGCGCAGGCTGCCTGCATATGGGCCATCGACTTGCTCAATGATGCGGGCCGTGACGCCCGCTTTTGCCGCTTCCTTGTTAAATAACTGCAAGGCCTTGGCAACAGCCAGGCAACACTCTGCCGGGCCGGTATTTGCGGTGATTTGTAGATACAGCATCAGCAGCACTCCCGCGTGTTTTGTAGGTCAGCAGAGGTTTGCTGCGGGCGATGACAGTGACCAGGTCTGCACCCAGCAAGCAGTCGAGCACACTATCGAGGTTTTTATAGGCTTGCGGTGCCTCTTCATAGATCAGGGCGCGGTCTGCACAAATCACGCGGCTGCCAAATTCAGTGCGGCTCAGTTGATCTGGTGTCGCCAGTTTGAACAGCCTGTCCTTGCAATCTGTGCGCTGCCATTTACGGCCCGCACCATGCGCCAGCGAATACAAACTTGCAGTGCCGTTTTCAGCTTTTGGTTGCAGTAGATAACTGTAATCACCACGTGAACCTGGCAACATTACCAGCCCCTGATCACTGGGACTCGCTCCTTTGCGGTGCAGCCACAAACTCTTGCCATCTGCTTTTACAGGTCTGACCAGGTTGTGATGCACGTCGAGAACCAGCTCCCCGTTGCAACGCAGGCGGCGCAAGATGCGTGCTGCGATCATGGCGCGGTTCAATGCAGCGTAAGCCAGTGCAGCATCGTGCTTGCGCAAGTAATCTGCCGCTGCTTCGCTCTCACTTGCGAGACCAGCGTGACTATGTGCATCGACATGTTGACGCAAAATGAATTGCCCCAGACCACGCGAGCCGCTGTGCACCAGCAATTGCACGCGTTTGGCATGCAAGTTTGCTGCGTCGTAGCAGGTTGCGTCATCGACCCTGTCAGTGATTTGCAGTTCGGCAAAATGATTACCACCACCTATGGTGCCGAGTGAACGCATTTGCAGTAAATCCAGTCCTGCTGCCAGCAAACCATCGGCGACGGCCTGTTTTTTTGCTGCCAGTTCAGGATCAAGACTGAGCAATTGCTGCCACTCATCTTCATCGACAGGCTCATCAAGATTGCCGAGCTGCTTGTCGAGTTTATCCAGCTTGACCTTGTTGATAGCCAGGTCAGTCTGGTACAGGCTCATGCCGCAACCTATGTCATTTCCAACCAGTGCAGGGTAGAAATGGTCTTGCGATAAAAATGCTGCGCCCACAGGGTAGCCACGTCCCGGGTGTAAATCAGGCAAGCCAACGACGCTTACCATATGTGTTAATTGCGCTGTGGTCTTGAGTTGCTGTATTGCACTGTCTTCAAGCCACAAGCGGTCTGAGGCGATCACGGATACGCGCTCAGACAAATGCTGAATAAAATTGCCCATGTAGGAATTCCAAATAATATTTTTAAGGAATCGGGCGCTGGTATAGACGTATCAAATCACCAGCTGATGCTGACAAGATGAAGACTAAGATGAAATGCTTGCAGATGCGTACGCTGTATTAACAGAACGATGAAATACACGCTATGAAATACGCGCTATGAAATACGCGCACTAAAATACGAGTTAATGCAGGCAGTAGAAAACCAGACCCAATGAAGGAGAGAGGTTTTGTATTAGTCGCATGTTGATCTCCTTTCAGATAGTTGGTTGAGGTGAGGGCTTGATAGTAGTTGATGGATTTTGGTTTTGGCAAGGAATTTTTTACATTTGTATTTTTGCATTTGTATCCTCGCTATGCCTTAAATCCAGCGAAAGCCAGCGCGTAACATATTGCAACTTCATTTATTCTTTCGCTACCAAGCGACTAGAATCAAAATTTGAAGTAAAGATTTTCCACTTTCTTTGCCGTCATCGGGAATAAAAATGAGCCAGCCGAATCAGGAAAACAAATTGAACGAAGATGATCTGCACGAGCTGGAACTGGACAAGAAGTTTGCAGAGCATATCAAAAAACTCAACGAGACTGAGACCATCAGTTATGTCGATGAGCAAGGTTATCTGGTCAGGCGTACTCCTGACGGTGTTATCACGCGTGTGCATGATGTAACGGTAGAAAAGTCGTAATATGAGTGAGCGCCCCATCGCCCTGTTTTATGGCGGCACGAATGGTTCGGGCAAATCCACTTTGCGCGAAATCGACTCAGGCAGCAAGATCAGCAAACATATAGACCCCGACGCCATCGCCCGCGTCATAAACCCTCAAGACCCGCGTGCTGTTGATGTCGCTGCAGGCCGTGAAGCAATACACCAGTTCAAGCAAGCGCTGGCAGCAAAGACGTCTTTTACGATGGAAACCACGCTCACCGGCAATGGCATACTAAGACGTATGGAAGAAGCCAAAGCTGCTGGCTTCCAGGTGCAATTACGTTACGTTGGGTTAAGCAGTGCCGATGTCAATGTAGAGCGGGTCGCCAACCGTGTCGCAAAGGGTGGGCATCATATTGATGAGGATGTTATCCGCAGGCGATATACAGAAAGCCAGGAAAACCTCGTCAGGGCCGTCGCAATTTGTGACAAAACCCTGATACGTGACAATTCTGGCGCGATGCCAGTCACCTACCTGAAAATTGAAAATAATCAAATTACAAAACTGACAGATAAAGAAGCACCAAACTGGATTAAAACGATAGAAAGCAAAATTTTCGCCGATATCAATGCCAGACAAACACTGGCAGCGTTGAATGGAAATAACGGTGAAGTGACGGCAAGTCAGGTGAAAGAAGCGAAAAAGACTGCAAAATCGATGGCCGGGCTCAATGTATTGTCAGCCAATGACAGCCCCTCCAGCCGTGTCATCTCCGGCACTCAGGAAGTAAGCAAAGTAGATAAACCCGGGCCCTGAACTGTACCTGATGCGATATGTGCAGAGTCGCTTATCCATCAATATGTATCAAAGCAGCTTTGTTGTCATCCGATTCTGTTCTTTGCCGTTATAGGAAGGTATGCCTGTATTTATTCCTGTGTTAGCAGTCAGGTAGAAAGCACCAAGCACCAAGCACCAAGCACCATGGGGCAGATGCTTTTCTTCATGTAATGCAATCTGGCTACCTATACTGCCTGACCACACCCTGAGCAATAAAGGGAAAGAATATGAAATCTGATTTATTAAAACGTGTATTGCCAGGCTATTTAGCCGGACTGACGGTTTGCCTGATTGCCACTGCCTGTGGCGGAGGCTCTGCCTCCAGCCCCGCGACCATTCCTGTTGTCACCACGCCAGATGTCGTCAATCCACCTGGCCCCGGGCATTTTGATACTGCCACATTTATCAAAACCATCAGCCTTGCTGATGTGACTGCTGCCTTGCCAAAAGAAGTGACAGCAGTGATCAGGCCCTTGTATGCAGTTGATACCTACAAGATTACCTATACCACGACGGATGCCAGCGGCCGCAGCGTGGTGGCCTCTGGTCTGGCGGCTATCCCGCGCAAGACTGGCAGCCTGGCCAGCCCGGTACTCAGTTACCAGCATGCAACCATCAAAACCAATGCCGAGGCACCGAGCAACCATGCCACTGCAGATGAACCGGCAGTGCTGTTTGCCTCCATGGGTTATCTGGTCAGTGCCACTGATTATGTCGGCTATGGTGTGACCAGGGGGCTGCCACATCCTTATCTGCTGGCAACACCGACTGCTCTTTCAGTGGCAGATTTTATGACGGCCACTGCACGCTGGCGGCAGACACAGTCAATTGCTGACAATGGCCAGGTGTTTTTAACCGGTTATTCAGAAGGCGCGTATGCGAGCATGGCAACCCTGCGTTACCTGACACAAAACAGGGCAGGTGCTTTGCCTGTCAGCACCTATATCGGTGCCGGGCCTTACGATGTCGTGTTGACATTGAATGCGATGCTTGATGCGGTACGCAAAGAGAACCCTATCGTCGGCGCGCTTATCAGCCCCGGTTTCTTGAAAAAACTTGGTGCGAATGACAGGGCCAATGTGCGTAATCTCTTGCTGTCGTCTGCATTGGGCAACAATAGCGATATCGTATTTGACCCTGCTTTCCTCGACAATTTCCTCAACGATGACGATGCTGCCATCATCGCGCAAAGCAATGTCAATGACTGGACGCCGCAATCACCTATCTCATTTTTCCATGGCCGTGATGACACGACCGTGCCGTATGGGAATACAGATTCCGCCTTCCAGGCCATGACCAGGCGCGGCGCAGGCACACTGCTGGACCGCATGGATTGCCCGGTCAAACCGGCAGAGCATATCCCCTGTGTACCTGCCTTCCTGATTAATGATATTACCCGCCTGGGGACTCTGGCTAAAGGACTATAAAGCCAGTCATTTGTGCGTAAAGTCATGCGTGAAGTGAAGACACTTCACGCATGAAATACAAGATGCTGATGAAATAAATCAGCGGCCTGTTTCTTTCAGATAGTCAGCACGTGCAGCAAGTGCGGTGTCGGCAAAGTCAGAGAACATGCCATCAATCCCGAGACGGAAGAATTGCAGGTATTCTGCCTTGGGGTCGCCATTGTAGTTGGCTGCAAGGCGGCGCTTTTCATTACGGAAAGTGTAAGGATGGACCAGCAGGCCAGCCTTGTGCGCATCGTTGATCAGGCTGGTTGGTGCCAGGGTAATGGCATCAGTTTCATTGATCTTGCCATCGCCATTCACATCGACCAGTTTGCCATCGGCACCTACGGTACCTTTGACGCTGACGATGTAACGCTTCCACGGGCCTATGCCATCGGCATAAGTCTTGATTTCGGCCAGACCGGCAGGCGTCACCATGTCGCTGAACAGGCGTTTGTCACCCGCCAGCGCCCAGTCATAAGGCCGGTCGTAAGGTGCGGCAAAAGTCAGTGCGCCGGTTTTCAGATCAACATCATCTGCATCGATCAATTGCACCAGCTTGACGTTCAAACCTTTCCTGCGCAATTCTTTCAGGCTGCCTGGTTCAAATGACTGCACGAAGATAGGCGCAGTTTTATCATTCCAGCCTGCCTTGGTGATGAGGTCTATCAGCTTGTCTTCCAGCGGCAAACCAAGGGCGCGGTGGTAGCTGGGGTTCTTGGTTTCGGGATAGACTGCAATCGTGCGGCCGGTTTCTTTGCTCTTGGCTTTGACCAGATCGATGATCTCCTGGAAGCTGACGATTTTATACAAGCCATTGTATTGCTGCGGACGCTCAGCATCGGTGGAGATGCCACCCAGAGTCTTGATCTCGGCAAAAGTAAAATCGCTGGCAAACCAGCCGGTTTGCGTTTCACCATCAACGTCTATGGTTTTCTTTCTGGAAGCAAATTCAGGGTGTTTATCGACATCGGTGCTGTAGGCCAGGTTAGGATCATGGCGCGCAATCAGTACACCATCCTTGGTCGAAATCAGGTCGGGTTCTATCGCATCTGCACCCAGGTCAATCGCTTTCACGTAGGCTTCATAAGTCTCTTCTGGCAAATAACCAGATGCGCCACGGTGGGCAACCACCAAAGGTTTGTCGCCATTCAGGGTAGGTAAGGGCTGCAGGCTATTGCCACCGCAGGCGCTGAGCAAGACCAGCAGGGAAGATGCCAATAAATATTCTGGAGTGCGTGTAGGTAGCATGAGCGTCTCTCGATAAAAAAGAGCGACGATATAAGTTGTGTATGACGATGTAATGACAGAGTTACAATTGTTACACTTGTCTGAAAAATATTTTTTGCCTGGTTTTGCGATGCTATGATGAGCGCCGATATGCGCATTTCCGTTCCTGGTTCCAGTTGAAATAATCCGGCTTTCAAGGGGGTAATCATGCATCATGGCAAAGTGTCTGCAGAAATTGCAGCAGGTTTATTGGTATTGAAGGACAGCATCAGGGAGGCAGAAATACCTTCCTCCAGGCTGGATGAGACGATCAATATCGCCACCTGGAATATCCGTGAATTTGGCAGGAAATCCCGCAATGAAGCATCAATCCATTACATCGCAGAAATCCTCGGCCAATTTGATCTGATCGCCATTGTTGAATTGCGCAATAATCTCGAAGACCTGGGCAAGGTCATGACTTACCTTGGTGACTCATGGCGCGTAGTGTATTCAGACTGGTCAGATGACCGCGGTGGCAATGATGAACGCACCGCTTTTCTCTATGACAGGAGGGCTGTGACACATACCGGTCTCGCCGCTGAAGTAGAGGCGCAAAGGGTAAAGGAAGGTGATGAATGGGTCACCAAAGAATCTTACTGGCGCGCACCATACTTGTGTTCATTCAGGGCCGGTAACTTTGATTTTTTGGCGCTGGCCCTGCATGCCAGATGGGGTGACAGCACCGCCGCACGCCGTGATGAATTACAGCGCTTCAGCAACTGGATCAAGCGCCGCTTTGAGAGTAAATATGTAGAAGACCATGACCTCATCGTGTTTGGCGATTTTAATACGCCGACCATCAAGGATGAGTTATTTGCGGCCCTGGTGGATTGTGGCTTGCAGATACCTAAGCCACTGGTGCAGTTAAAAGCGGGCAAGCGCAACATAGGCGGCTCTAATCTGAAGGGCAATGCGCGTTATGACCAGATACTGCATTTGCCTACCGTGCCTGAGAATTTTACCAATGCAGGCGGGGTGGTCGATTTTTTTGTCGATGAGGCCAATATCGCCAAACTATATCCAGGCAAGAATTACACATTGCAGCAATTCAGCTACCAGATGTCTGACCATTTCCCGGTCTGGATACAGATCAAGACCGACATCGAAGGTTTTCGCTTGAATCAAATTATCCAGACAAAGTCGAAGTGAGTTGCTGCAAGCTTTGCCGCAGCTCAGTAAAGTTTGTGTTCAAAGTCGCTATCCCGGTCGGTATCTTAGTCAGTATCCCAGACTGCCCACCAGTTTTGCTGGGCATCGGCAGCGGGTTGTTTTCTGGATGGCAGATAAGTCGTTTCCTCAAGACTGATATTGACTTCGGCAGGCTGCTTGTCTTGTAAAACCTGATAAGCCGTTTCATCCGCCAGTTTATCCAGCACTCTTGCCAGATCGGCGACAGACCAGCAGTGATATGACCAGGTGTCTTCTGCCAGTACGCTGGTCGCAATATCCATGTCAAACTTGTAGCACAGGCGTAGCCGCAAACGCAGAGCAGGCTGCGGCTCTGTGCTGGCCTTATCTGAAGGCAGGCAAAACAGACGGACGATACCTATTTCAAAGCGCGTACCGCGCCCGCGATTGGTAATGTCGTCATACACCACCAGACCATCACCTTCAGCAGCGATGACGTCGTAGTCGCGCACATCCTGGTAATAAGCGCTCATCAGGTTCAAGGCTTGCGGTAGCTTCATGGCCTTGAGCGTCTGTTTATTTGCCCTGAGCAGGGCACGCAAGTCTTTTTCAGATTGCGCCGGATTTTTGTTCATGCTGATTTTCTCTTAAAGTTGCAAACCTGACACTCAGATTTCTACTTGCATATATGGTGGGCAATTTTACAGTGAAATAAATTTAGCCTGAGGAGAATTGATCCCGCCAAATAGTTTTTGTGAATGATTCATTTATTTAAAGAATGTTGAATCCATTCATGAGTCTCCTGCGTATCTAAAATATTGGTCATCAAAGACTGATACCCCAACCAACATACAGGAGCCTTAAATGAAAGCCTACACTCTGACTACCGCATCGCGCGCTGTTGGCATTTCCACCGTGCTGGCCAGCGCACTATTGGCGGGCTGCACTTCCATGAGCCCCATGGCCGCCACCTACTCGCAAGACAGCTTGCCAGATGCAGTCAAGGTGCCAGCAGGCAATAAAGTCGCCATGCAGACAGTAGGCGCAGGTTTGATCACTTATGAATGCCGCGCCAAGAAAGACATGGCAGGCCAGTTTGAATGGGCCTTCGTCGGCCCGGACGCCACACTCACTGATCGCAGCGGCACCAAAGTTGGCAAATACTATGGCCCACCAGCGACATGGGAAAACCTGGACGGTTCCAAAGTCACCGCTACCCAGGTCGCAGTCGCACCAGCAGGCACAGGCAATATCCCGTATCAACTGGTCAAAGCCAATCCTGCGACTGGCAGCGGCGCAATGACAGGCGTCACTTACATACAGCGCGTGGCAACCAAAGGCGGGGTCGCACCATCCAGCACTTGTGATGCGGGTAGTGCTGGTAGCAAGCAGACGGTGACTTACCAGGCGGATTATATTTTCTGGAAGTGACCCGAATTTGGCGCGGCAGAGATATCTTTTGAATCGAAGCACCGCGCCAATTTTATTCGCTATGTGTTCAGCTATGTGCCTTCCATGGCACCAGCTTGCGTTCAAGGCGGCGCATGAGCAAATCGAACAGGTAGGCCACGATGCCGATAAGGATGATGCCCATGATCACGATATCAGTGCGCAAGAAGCTGGATGCGTTCAATACCAACTGGCCCACGCCAGCCGTGGCTGCCACCATTTCAGCCGCGACCAGCGTGGTCCAGCCAAAACCTATGGCTATCCTCAAGCCAGTCAGAATATCAGGCAGCGCTGCTGGCAAGATCACATGCCGCAATAGTTGCCACTCGCTTGCACCCATAGACAGTGCGGCATGCAATTGCTCGGATGCGACCTTGATGACGCCAGCGCGGGTAGCTACCGCGATAGGCGCAAAACAGGCCAGGTAGATCAGCAATATCTTGGCCGTCTCATCAATACCAAACCAGATCACGATCAAGGGCAGATAGGCTAGTGGTGGCAACGGTCTGTAGAATTCCAGGATGGGATCAAAGATGCCACGCACGATGCGGTTGGTGCCCATCAACAGCCCCAGTGGCACGGCGCTGACAGCCGCCAGCAGAAATGCACCAAACACGCGTATCAGGCTCCAGGCCAGATGCTGAAGCAATGGCAGCCCGCCTTGTATATTGCCACTCCAGGCCTGTTGAGCAGCGAGCCACACAGCCGCTGGCGAAGGCAGGAACAAGGGTTCTACCCAGGCTCTTGCCGTGATGAAGCACCAGCCAGACAACAGTAAGGCGATGGTGACGATAGTCGCGCCCAGGGTTTTACCACTGCCTGGCCTTGGGTACACCTTTGCTACCGGCAATAACGGCACAGTCTCTTGCCTTGTAACTTCTGTATAAGCGTGATCAGGAGTTGCAACTGAGGTGGATGATGGCGGCATGTGGGAATCTTTAGACAGGATGATGCACAAGTTGTAGCAGACGTTCACGCCATGCGATGAAGTCAGGTGAAGATTTGACTGCACGCGCATCGCCCGAGGCCAGATATTCACCAGAAAACGGTAACTCAAATTGCTGGGCAATGCGGCCAGGGCGCGGCGACATGACGATTACCCGCGTGCCGAGAAAAAGAGCTTCTTCTACACTATGGGTAATGAAGAAAATGGTTTTGCCGCTACGTTGCCAGACTTTGACCAGCAGCTCTTGTATAGCCTCGCGTGTCAGGGCATCAAGCGCACCCATGGGTTCATCCATCAGCAGCACACGGGGATTGTTAGCCAGCGCACGGGCTATCCCTACACGCTGCTGCATGCCACCAGACAATTGATAGACGGGCGACACCGCAAATTGCTCCAGCCCGACCAGACGCAACTGATCCAGCGCAAGCGCATTGCGCTGCTCACGTGCGATACCGCGAAAGCGCAATCCCAGTGCGACATTGTCCAGTACATTCAACCACGGCATCAGCGCGTGCTTTTGAAACACTACACCCACATCAGGACTGGGTTCATTGATTGCCACATCGTCCAGCGTGAGCTCGCCTTCAGATGCTTGTATGAAACTGGCCAGGCAATTCAGCAAGGTCGTCTTGCCACATCCGGAAGGGCCAAGGGCGACGACGAATTCTCCCGGCGCGATAGACAGGTTAACATCGCACAAGGCCAGTGCTTCATCCCGCCCGGTACCGTCAAAGCGCACCGACAGCCGCCGTATATCTAGCCGGCCGCCGTTGTGAGCCGCAGGTGTGCTTACTGTGCTGCTTTGCGTACCCATGTAGCATTGACTCCTGCACTGTAGTCTGGCAAAACATTCTGGATGGTGCCCTGGGTTTTCAGGAAAGCTGCTGTGGCAGCCAGTGATTTGGCCGCACCGCCACCCAGCCATTGCGCTGAAGCCTGTTGCTGCAAAGTCGGAAACTCATACAAGGCCAGGCTGGCAGGTACCTCAGCCGCCTCAGCGCCAGCCCACTTGGCTACCGCCTTGATTTGTGCTGAGTCTGTTTTCCAGTTCGCCTTGTTGTTGCGGTAATCGGCATCCGTGGCTGCCAACAGCTTCACCAGCTCTGTCAGGAATGCATCATTCTGCTTGGCGAAATCCTTGTTGACCACGATGCCATCAAAGGTTGCAGTGCCAGTCTGTTTGGCGATCTCGCCAGAAGAGATCAGGGTCTTGCCGGTCTTCTTCACTTTGGCCAGTACAGGATCCCAGATGAAGGTTGCATCAATATCGCCACGTTCCCACGCGGCAGCAATTTCTGGCGGACGCAAGTTGATAATCTTGACGCCGCGCGCATCAACTTTTGCATGTTCCAGTGCCAGCAGAGTATGAAAATGCGAGGTCGAGACAAACGGCACTGCAATGCGCTTGCCATTCAGATCAGCCAGCGTTTTGACATTGCTGCCATTACGTACCACCAGTGCTTCGGCGGCATTGATATTGTCCAGTATCCAGAACAACTGTATGTTCAAACCCTGCGACAAGCCCGAGGCTATCGGTGCCGACCCTGCTTCACCTATCTGTACCGAACCAGAGGCCAGCGCGCGGATCACGTCAGCACCACTGGCCAGCTTGCGAAACGTCACCTTGTACCCGGTCTTTTGTTCCAGGTTGTGCGTTTCCTGCGCATAGCGCCAGGGCACGACCATGTCCTGGTAAGCGATGACTACTTCTTTGTTTTCAGCTAATGCGCTTCCGCTAAGGAAGACAGTGGTGGCCAGAGCAAGTATATGCAGATTCTTTTTCATGAGTGGTGACGGATAAGTGACAGATGGCCCAGTATATGGACCTGTTTCGTGCGACAAAACGAATCTTTCCGACTATGAATATGCAGGTGCTGAGTACTTGCTACGCCAAGTTGTCGTGTGGGGCTACTGTAGATTTTTGAATTTCAGGATTTGTCTGAATTAATTTCAGATGCTGCATCTGCTTCCTGCAATCGCCCCAGGCGCACCAGTCTTGAGTTGATCGACCCTCTTGAACGCCCAAATTCTCTGGCGATTTCGCTGACCTGTGCCCCGGCATCAAAGGCAGCCAGGAGCTCGGTGTCGTCAATCGTGGTCCAGGGTTTTCCGGCATTTGTTGGCAATGGCTTGCGTGTTACGGGGGCCGCAGCATCTGCTGGTGCCACTTCGACGTGCTGCTCTTCAGTATCCAGCGCCTGGACAGCCAGAAACAAGGCGCGGATAACCTGGGGTTGGTTGAAAATACTTTGATCTGGCAAGGTGTCGCCAGTATCCGGGTGTATGCCGAGTGCCAGCGCTTCCAGGATAGTCTTTGCTTTTTTAGGAGTCATGAACTTTCGTCTTCTGCAAATGCGAAATCAGTAAAGATGGATATGAAGAGAAGGAAATTGAAGAAATTATTTTTCTGTTTATGCAAAAGCATTAAACTACATCAGAGATTGCTCATTCGTAAAGACCAGGGCTGGAATTCTTTGCCTGGTGCATACCGAAATTTCAGGCACTCGCCAAGACTTCACTTGGCCGATAGAAGTAAGAAGACAAAACCAGATCAATGCAAAAAGCCGCTTAACAAGGAAATTTGTCAAGCGGCTTTTCATTTCTTGGTGGCCCAGGCAATACAGCTTATGTATTCAAGCTGGCGCGTAGTTTGTTCGTATAAGGCAAGACGAACATATATAAACCTGAAAACAGCATCAAAAAAAGTGGCGGCAGAGGTGCATATGTTATCCACGGCGATGGCTCACCCGGGCTGATTGCTCTTGCCGCAAAATTGGCGACGACTGTCAGCGTGAAAACGATGGACAACCAGCGGTGACTTTGTCTTATCCAATCGCTTAAGTTCATGATGCTTTCCCCGACTGTGGTTTGGGCGCTGCTTCTATCATTTTCCAGCCATTGCCAGAAGGGTCGCGAAAGCCTGCATCCACGGTACCATAGCGATCGACGGGTTCCTGCGTGAACTCAACACCGCACTTGCTCAAACGCTCGTAGGCAGCGCGGCAGTTATCTACCAATAGCACGTTTGGTGGCATGGCCCCTTTCGCGACTATCTCTTGCAGAGTTCGTGCCGTTGCCACGTCATGCAGGGGTGGCCCAGGTACAGACAAGCCGAGCTGGAAAGAGGGCTGATCTGGATGCTGAACTGTCAGCCAGCGATAACTGCCGTTACGAACATCGGTGTGGACGAGAAACCCCAGCTTGCCGACGTAGAATGCCAGCGCTTCATCCTGATCATGCACATAAAGACCTGCAACGTTTACACCTTGAGTCATATATCCTCCTGATTTGATTGAGGCTCCAGTTTGCCAGCGGCTTCGATTCGCCGCTTCTCCAAAACTGCTGTATTGAGGTCAGGACGCGCAGCATTGCGCATGACGCACTCAGGGATATGCACACCCGCATGTGGTAGCGAGCGTTCGCGCTCCCGCAGTTCTCCCGGGCTTTCACCAGTGATGTCACGGAAGATGCGTCCAAAGGTGCCCAGACTGGTCCAGCCAGTTAGAAGTGCAATCTCGGTGACCGGCAGATCAGTATCGCGCAATAGAGTTTTTGCCCGTTCGATGCGGCGTGTGAGCAGGTAACGATGGGGCGGCAGGCCAAAAGCCTTCTTGAATTCGCGAGCAAAGTGCGCCGCCGATACGGCACTCACTTCAGCCAATTTGTGGATAGGCCAGTCCTCATGAGCAGCCCCATCCATCCGGTCTTTCGCCCGCAGCAAGCGTCGCAATAATTGGGGACTCTGAGGCATCTTATCCTTGCGGAAACAAAAACGCCAACCTGAAGGGTTGGCGTTGATGATGGCTCAGATCAGATATCGATGCTGCGAACGCTGAAATGACTGGTGCCAGTTCTTTTAACGCGTTCAATTCGCAAGCCATAGTCCTCTTTCTCAATGACAGTTATTTAATAAACGTATAAGATTTGTAGAACTATACCAAAATTTGTAGAACTGAGAGACCAATGCAAAAAGGGCTTACATCACTGTAAGCCCTTCTTTTTACTGCATATTCCTTGGTGGCCCGGGGCGGAATCGAACCACCGACACAAGGATTTTCAATCCTCTGCTCTACCGACTGAGCTACCAGGCCAAGACCAAGAATTATAGACATGTTGGGTGCGGTTTGCAAGCTTTTTCTAAAAAAATCTGTGCTTCCCTCTATGGCGGGGCTTTGATCTGGCGCATCGGGCAGGTGGGTGGGCTTCCCGTATAATGGGGCATTATCTGGTTTTTGATGGGGGACTGATGTCTGCTCAGGTGCGGGATTGCGATATTTGTATTGTTGGTAATGGGGCGGTTGGCAAGGCGGCGGCTTTGGGCTTTGCCCAGGCGGGGTTGCGTGTGAACTTGTTGTGCGCTCCTGGTTCTGGAGTGCCTGCAGTTGTTCCCAATTCGGCTCCCGGTTCAACTGCTGACTGGGATGTGCGGGTATATGCGCTGAACCATGTGGCGCATGATTTGCTGACTTCATTAAAAGTCTGGGATGCACTGGATCAGGCGCGGGTGGCACCTGTGTCGGCCATGCAGGTGCAGGGTGGTGGTATTGATGCAGGCAAGCTGGGCTTTGATGCTTATGGTGCGCATGTGAATGAACTGGCCTGGATCATCGAAGACAAGAATCTGAATCAGGCGCTGGATACGGCTTTGCGGTTTGCGCAAAACCTGACGCTGGTGCAGGGGCGGGCGCAGGCTTTGGCAGTTGGCGCTGATGCCGCACAGGTAGAGCTGGATGATGGCTGCAGCATCCGCGCGTCTCTGGTCATTGGTGCTGACGGTGCACAGTCCTGGGTACGAGGTGCTTGCGATATCGGACTGGATTACCGTTCTTATCATCAGCAGGGTGTAGTGACGAATTTCGAATGCGCAAAACCACATCATGGCGTTGCCCATCAATGGTTTGTGCAAGAGCAGGGCATTATCGCTTTGCTGCCTTTGCCGGGTAACCGTGTATCGCTGGTATGGTCGGCACCCGATGCACTGGCCGAGACTTTATTGCGTGAGCCTTTGTCGGCTCTGGTTGAGCGTTTGATGCCATATTGTGGTGAAGTACTTGGTGCTTTGCAGCCAGTTTTGCCAGAGGCGATCAAGGCTTTTCCTTTGCGCCTGATGCGGCCACACAGCATGATCGCGCCGCGTGTTGCGCTGGTGGGGGATGCGGCGCATGCTGTGCATCCGCTGGCGGGGCATGGCATGAACCTGGGTTTTGCTGACGTGGTTGATTTGCTGAAAGTGATCAAAGAAAAAGAAACACACCGTGATTGCGGTGATGCCCGTTTGCTGGGCCGCTACCAGCGTGCGCGCAAGGAAGAAGTGATGCTGATGCTGGCGACCACAGATGGTCTGGCGCGCCTGTTTGCATCTGATTTGACGCCTTTGCGTACAATACGTGACTTGGGATTGAACTTGCTGGACCGCTTGCCAGTCATAAAGAACAAATTAATCGCCCACGCCATGGGGAAATAAGCCCGGAGTGGTGTCGTGGTGTGTTTGTAAGTTTGCAGCAATGAATGCGACCAAGAACCAGACCAGGCATTTTATGGTTTTGACGTTCTTGCATAAGTATGAAGAAAATGAAAGAAGATTGAAAATGAAAAAAACTCTACAAGGCCTGATGGTCATTGCGCTGGCCCTGGCTGGTAGCGTCTTTGCTGCCGAGACAGCGCAAGAAGCCAATGTGCGCAAGCTGGTACAGCCCACCTTTCGCGAAGGTGTGAAGATTGATTCTGTGACCAAGACGCCATATTCAGGTCTGTTCGAGGTGCGCATAGGTTCAGACATCATGTACACCGATGAGAAGGCACAATTCCTGTTCACGGGTGAAGTCATAGACGCAAAGAATGGCACCAATTACACCAAGGCCAGGATAGATGACCTGACCAAGGTAAAATTCTCCGAGTTGCCGCTGGAATCTGCGTTAAAGATGGTCAAGGGTGATGGCAAGCGTGTCATCGCAGTATTTGAAGATCCGAATTGCGGCTATTGCAAACAGTTCCGCAAGACGCTGGCGACGATGGACAACATTACCGTGTATACGTTCATGTATAACATTCTGGCAGAGGATTCCAAAACCAAATCCAAAAACATCTGGTGTTCGGCTGATCGCAACAAGGCCTGGGATGAATGGATGTTGCACGGCAAGGTCGCGCCTGAGGCCTCTGCCAATTGCAATACACCCAACGATAAAATTTTTGCCCTGGGCCAAAAACTGCGCGTGACGGGTACGCCTTCAGTCTTCTTTACAGATGGCAGCCGTGCGCCCGGCATGCTGGATGCAAAAACCCTGGAGAGCAGGATAGCCGCTGCAACTGGCAATAACAAAGCCAATTAATACCCCCAACTATTCCGCAATGACTACGCCGCCTCGCTGGACAGGTATTTTGCTGGCAGCAGGGCGCGGACGTCGCTTTGATGCTAGTGGCCAGCAAGACAAACTCTTGCAAATACTCGCAGATGGCAAATCGGTGGCACAGCACAGCGCACAGAATTTGCTGGCGGTCATGCCGCATGTTGTTGCGGTGCTGAGGCCAGATAATTCTGAGCTGGCAGATCAATTTCTGGCAATGGGTATTGAGTGCGTGGTCTGTCATGACGCTGATGCGGGCATGGCGAATTCTCTCAAACATGCCTTGCGTGCCACGGCTGACAGCGCTGGATGGGTCATCGCCCTGGCCGACATGCCCTCAATAAAAACTTCTACCATGTCACTGTTGTTTGAAGCCTTGCAGGCAGGGGCTGGAATAGTCGCACCGGTGTATCAGGGGCGGCGCGGTAACCCGGTCGGGTTTGCCAATCAATACCTGCCGCAATTACTGGATTTGCAGGGTGACGTTGGTGCCCGCAGTATTTTACAAAGCAATCCGCTCACGCAAATAGAAGTGGATGACCCTGGCATTCATGAGGATATTGATACCCGCGATGCCTTGCTCAGTCATCTGGATCAGGCTGGGAAAGTAAATGCTTGAAATACAGGATTCAGTGATTTTGTGATTAAAATACTGTAAATAAGACATGGTTTCAAAGACGATACGCACGACGGCTAAGGATTTTCCACAATTTTTGACCTTCACCGCCAGTTTTGTTGCTTCTAAATAGCTTGTGGATATATCTATACAACTAAAATAACCATAGAATAGCGGTTTTCTTCCACCTGATTTAGAAGTGGGCGGTATTGGTGCTGCCAAAATGTATGGATAATCTCAATCGAAAACTGGCAATACGGATAGGCATTGCCGGGCTTGCACCATTTATCTTTTTGACGCTGGCTTGCTGGATCGTGCATCCAGACTGGTTGGGGGCTCTGATCAAGGCACAACTGCATTATGGCATTGTGATTTTGTCTTTTCTTGGCGGCCTGCATTGGGGCGTCGCTCTCATGGCAGGTGGCGGGCATGAGAATGAAAACAAAAAAGTCCTGATCTGGGGCGTGGTTCCCATTATTATTGCCTGGCTGTTTTTGAACCATATGCTGATAGGTTTTATCGTGCAGGTTGCCGGTTTTATCGCGACCTACAAGATAGACAAGCGTCTCTATCAATCTTATGGTGTGCCAGCATGGTTTATCAATTTGCGTTTGCAATTGACACGTGCAGTTGTAGGGGCGCAGTTATTTACTTTTATTGCGGCCAATGTACGTAATTACACCGCGTCATAAAATTCTGTTCCGACTTCCCACTCCTCACTTCAGTACTCATTATTTAAGAAACAGAAAGATCGTTCAGAATGAAAAAAACGATAACAACAAAGAGACAAGTGACGAACGTGTCTGCATCAGCCCATGCACTGGCATATACCATCGTCCCCAAGGACCTGGCCGGACATATGTACTTGGTCACGCTGGATATCGCAGCACCTGATGCCGATGGCCAGATCGTCAGCTTGCCGGCATGGATACCCGGCAGTTATATGGTGCGTGAATTTGCCCGCAACATCGTGCAGATCAAGGCCAGCTCTGACGGCAAAAAAGTCGCACTGAAAAAGCTCGACAAACACACCTGGCAAGCTGCGCCTTGCAAAGGCGCTCTGCGCATCACTTATGAAGTATATGCCTGGGATTTGTCGGTTCGTGCAGCGCACCTCGATCAAAGCCATGGTTTCTTCAATGGCACCAGCGTATTTTTGAGCGTGCATGGCCAGGAAATGAATGCGCATGTGGTTGATATCCAGCGTTCTGACGATGTCGCCTGCAAGACCTGGCGCGTTGCCACCTCACTACCTGAGCTGAAAGCCAAGCGTTATGGCTTTGGTACTTATATAGCCGCCAATTATGATGATTTAATAGATCACCCGGTTGAAATGGGTGATTTTGCGCTGGCGACATTTGATGCGCATGGCATCTCGCATGACTTTGTCGTCACTGGCAAAGTACCGAATATGGACATGGAGCGCATCGTCGCTGACGTGCAGAAAATCTGCGAAACGCAAATTGCTTTTTTCGAACCGCGTACAAAAAAAGCACCAATGGACCGCTATGTCTTCATGACCATGGTGGTGGGCGAAGGTTATGGCGGCCTCGAGCATCGTGCTTCTACCGCCCTGATTTGCAACCGCACTGATTTGCCGGTCAAACACCAGGCAGAAATGAGCGATGGCTATCGCGGCTTTTTGGGTTTGTGCAGCCATGAGTATTTCCACACCTGGAATGTCAAGCGCATCAAGCCTGCGGCCTTTGCCAGCTATGATTTGCGTCACGAAAACTACACCAGCCTGCTGTGGGTATTTGAAGGTTTCACCAGCTACTATGATGACTTGATGCTGGTACTTGCAGGCGTGATTGATGAAGCTGCTTACTTCAAGCTGCTGGCCAAGACCATCAATATGGTGACACGTGGCAGCGGTCGTACAAAGCAAAGCGTGGCTGAATCCAGCTTCGATGCCTGGACCAAGTATTATCGCCAGGATGAAAATTCACCGAATGCGATAGTCAGTTATTACACCAAGGGTTCTTTGGTGGCACTGGGCCTGGATTTGATGATACGTGCAGAAACTGCAGGTAAAAAATCCCTTGATGACGTCATGCGCGCCATGTGGCAAAAATTTGGCCGCGACTTTTATGAGCGCAGTCTGTCAGGCAAGCAACAAGGCCTGGGTGAAACTGAATTTGAAAGCCTGGTCGAGCAAGTCACTGGTGTAAACGTACGCCGCTTCCTCGACAAGCATGTGCGTGGCACTGAAGACGTGCCGCTGGCAAGTCTGTATGCAGACTTCGCCTTGCAGGTAAACGATGGCAGTGCCAGCAAAAAAGCCAGCCTTGGCGTACGTGTGGTGCGTGATGGCAATGACTGCAAGATTGCCAATGCACATGAAGGACGTGCAGCGCATGTCGCTGGTTTGTCGCCCAACGATGTCATCATCGCCATCAATGGTTTGCGTGTAACTGCCGCAGATGCTGCCGATAGTCTGGCTACAGCGCTGGGTCGTTATCGCGTTGGTGAGGCGGTACAGATTCACGCCTTCCGTCGTGATGAATTGTTGACTGTGCAAGCGAAGTTGCAAACGGATGACGTGCCAGCTGTGACTCTGACCGTGCAGGCAGCGGGCAAGGCCGCCAGTTTGGTAAGACCAAGCTTTCAGAAATCTGGCAAGAAGTAAGTTGTAAACTGCATCCGATCTGATATCTGAAAAGCGCCGTACAGTAATTTGCTGTGCGGCGCTTTTTTATGCGTGATATCTCTGCTGCGCAGGCTTTGAACTTTCTATAGTATGATTTTGTCATACTAAATTATTACTCAGCCTGGGCTTGCATGACAGTGTCACCTTCTTACCCGCAGCAAGCGTTATGGCAAAAGTCTGCGAACTGGGCAGGGATTATTCTATTGCACCTGATTCTGTTGCTGGGTTTGCGGCAGATACACGGACAATATGCAGCCAAGCAGGATGATCTGGTGTATCTGGATGTCAGTATGGCACAGCCTGTGCCAAAGCTTTTTCCCAAAGCCATGCCTGAAACGCGGCCTGAAGTTGTCAGGATACCCAGGACGGTTGCGCCGGGATTGCCATCTGTCCGTGAAAAGAACAGGCCAGTTTCTATAGACGTATCACATGAAACCCAAACCTTGCCTGTCACTGATGTGCCCGCTACTCAAGCTGAGGCAGAGAGTAAATCAGCCTCACTGGATTTTGATACCTTGAGGCGCGGTGCTGTTGCGAATGACAAGAAGCAGCGTTTGAAAGAGCCCGCATTAGCTTTTAGTCAGCCTGTCACTGAATTGAGAATGGAAGAAAAATTTGGCAGGGACGTCGCGGATGCCAAACGCAAAAACTGCATGAATGCGTATTCAGAAGGGGCGAGGGTAGGCAATGTCGCTATATCTGGTTTGCTTGTCGCTGGGGTGATCGTGGCAGATACGGTAAGTGGGAAGGGGTGTAAGTGGTGAGTATGTGATCCGCGTGATGCAATTTCCTCGTTTGCATTGGAGGACGAGAATATTTTTTTACGAGGACTTTACACGTACCTTCGATAACCAACGAAAGCCGCTAGGCTCCTGCCTGCGCAGGAGCGACGAAATTACCAGCAAACGTTGTATTGGATGACGGAACTACACTCGCACGTTTGTCGCAAATTAACCAAACACCTTCGCCAGTTCTTCCCCTGGATTCTCAGCCCGCATAAAAGCCTCACCAACCAAAAACCCATGTACATCGGCTTCACGCATGCGTGTAACGTCCGCTGCTGACATGATGCCGGATTCAGTAATCACCAGTTTGTCTGGTGTAATCCTTGGCAGCAATCCTATGGTCGTATCCAGAGACACTTCAAAGGTACGCAGGTTACGGTTATTGATCCCCAGCATAGCGGTCTTGAGTTTCAGTGCGGCTTCCAGCTCTTGCGCATCATGTACTTCCACCAGTACGCCCATGCCCAGTTCATGCGCGCAAGCTTCCAGGTCGGCCATCAGGCCGTGATCAAGCGCAGAGACGATGAGCAGGATGCAATCTGCCCCCCAGTGCCTGGCCTGATAGATCTGATAAGGATCGATCATGAAATCCTTGCGCAATGCTGGCAAAATGCAAGCAGCACGCGCCTGTTGCAGGTATTCAGGTGCTCCCTGGAAGAATTGCACATCGGTCAGCACAGACAAACAGGCAGCACCATGTTCTGCATAGCTTTGCGCAATCTCGGCAGGGTGAAAATCAGGACGTAGCACGCCTTTTGAAGGCGAGGCTTTTTTGATTTCAGCAATCACCGCTGCCTTGCCTGCCGCAATCTTGTCACGCAAGCTGCCTTCAAAACTGCGCAGATCTGCTTGCGCTTCCTTGTTGCTCTCCACTTCTGCACGCAGGCTGGCAAAGGATTGATATTTCTTTGCCGCCGCCACTTCATCGGCTTTAACTGCCAGGATTTTATTTAAAATGTCTGACATGGGTTTACTTCCCTAATTGCTGGGTGACTGCTATGAACTGTTCCAGCTTGGCCCTGGCTGCGCCAGATGCTATCGCTGCCTGGGCCAGCTTGACGCCATCTGCAATCGATGTGGCTATGCCTGCACCATACAGGGCTGTACCTGCATTCAGGGCAACGATATCAGTCGCTGCGCCTTCAACATTGTTCATCACGTCGAGTATCTTGGCTTTCGATTCATCCGCACCATTTACACGCAGGTTGCGGTTGGATACCATCTGCAAGCCAAAGTCTTCCGGGTGGATATCGTATTCTCTGATTTCGCCATTCACGAGCTCACCCACCATGGTTGGTGCACCGAGTGAGACTTCATCCATATTGTCACGCCCCCATACCACCAGTGCATGTTGCGCCCCAAGGCGTTGCAGGACTCGGATTTGTATACCTACCAGATCAGGGTGAAACACACCCATCAAAATATTCGGCGCGCCAGCGGGATTGGTCAACGGCCCCAAGATATTGAAGATAGTGCGCACACCCAGTTCACGCCTCACTGGTGCTGCATGCTTCATCGCCGCATGGTGATTAGGTGCAAACATGAAGCCTATGCCGGTTTGTGCGATCGACTGTGCAATTTGCTCAGGCTTGAGATTGATATTCGCACCCAATGATTCGAGCACATCAGCACTGCCGGAAGATGAAGAAACGCTGCGACCACCATGCTTGGCAACACGGGCACCAGCGGCAGCTGTGACAAACATGGATGCAGTAGAAATATTGAAAGTATGCGCACCATCACCACCCGTACCGACGATATCGATCATGTTGGTGGTATTGGCCAGTGGCACCTTGGTTGAGAACTCGCGCATGACCTGGGCGGCTGCGGTGATCTCGCCTATGCTTTCTTTCTTGACGCGCAAGCCCATGGTCAGTGCGGTAATCATGACTGGCGACATTTCGCCGCCCATCAGTTTACGGAACAGGAACAGCATTTCATCGTGAAAAATTTCACGGTGTTCTATCAGGCGTGTCAGTGCTTCTTGTTGAGAGATGGTCATGATGCGGTTCCAGTCAAAAAGTTTTTCAGCAGGGCGTGGCCATGCTCGGACAAGATGGATTCGGGGTGAAATTGCACGCCTTCGAGATTGAATTCCTTATGGCGCACACCCATGATTTCGCCGTCATCTGTCCATGCTGTCACTTCCAGGCAATCCGGCAGGCTGGCGCGTTCTATCGCCAGCGAGTGATAACGGGTAATCGTGTAAGGGCTGGGCAAATTCCTGAAGACGCCAACGCCAGTATGGGCAATGGCAGAAGTCTTGCCATGCATGACTTGCTTGGCACGGATAACCTTGCCACCAAATGCCGCACCTATGGCCTGGTGACCAAGGCAGACGCCGAGGATGGGTGTCTTGCCAGCAAAGCGTTCTATGACGGCGATGGAAACACCAGCTTCTGCCGGTGTGCAGGGGCCGGGGGAAATGCAGATGTGATCAGGCTTCAATGCTTCGATTTCTTCTATCGTAATTTCATCATTACGGTAGGTACGTACATCTTCACCCAGCTCGGCAAAATATTGCACCAGGTTGTAGGTGAAGGAATCGTAGTTGTCTATCATCAGTAACATTTAAATTTCTCCATCCAGGCCATCTTGCACTTGTTCTGCTGCACGTAATACTGCGCGTGCCTTGTTTTCGGTTTCCTGCCATTCCATTTCTGGGACTGAATCAGCCACTACGCCGGCGGCTGCCTGCACATACAGCATGCCGTCTTTCAAGACGCCGGTGCGTATCGCAATCGCCAGATCCATTTCGCCACCGAAAGACAGGTAACCGCAGGCACCGCCGTAGATGCCGCGTTTTACGGGTTCGAGTTCATCGATGAGTTCCATTGCCCTGACTTTTGGCGCACCAGACAATGTGCCGGCCGGGAAGGTGGCTTTCAATACGTCGAGGTTGGACAAATTGGCTTGCAAGACACCTTCTACATTCGAGACGATGTGTTGTACGTGCGAGTATTTTTCTATGACCATCTGGTCGGTCACCTTGACGCTACCGGTCTGGGCGATGCGGCCTATGTCATTGCGGGCCAGATCTATCAGCATGACGTGTTCGGCGATTTCTTTCGGGTCGGCCAGCAATTCTTTGGCCAGTTCGGCATCGCGTTCTGGTGTGGCTCCGCGTGGGCGGGTGCCTGCCAGTGGGCGTATCGTGACCTTCTTGCTGCCATCATTCAGACTTTCATTGCGCACCAGAATTTCTGGCGATGCACCGATGATTTGCATATCGCCAAAATTATAGAAATACATATAAGGAGATGGGTTCAGTGAACGCAGCGCGCGGTACAGTGACAGCGGTGAATCGACATAGGGTTTCTTGATGCGCTGGCCAACCTGCACCTGCATGAGGTCACCAGCCATGATGTATTCCTTGGCTTTTTCTACTGCCTTCAGATAATCATCCTTGGCGAAGTCGCGTATGGCTTCTGTACGGACTGAAGCTGATGTAACAGGCGCATCAACACTACGGCGCAGCATGGCGCGCAAGTCTTTCAGGCGCTGGCGGGCTTTGGACCAGGCTTCTGGCTGGGTAGGGTCGGCATACACGATGAGATAGAGTTTGCCGGATACATTGTCGATGACGGCCAGTTCTTCAGTCAGCAATAACTGAATTTCTGGCAAGCCCAGATCATCTTTTGGTGCCTTGCCAGCCAGGCGTTTTTCTACATGGCGTACGGCGTCGTAGCCAAAGTAGCCAGCCAGGCCGCCGCAGAAGCGTGGCAGGCCAGGGCGTAATGCCACTTTGAAACGCGCTTGGAATTCAGCAATGAAATCCAGCGGGTTCATCTCGCGCCTCTCTATGACCTGGCCATTTTTCAGGACTTCGACTTTGTCGCCAAAGCTGCGCACCAGGGTATTGGCAGGCAGGCCTATGAAGGAATAGCGGCCAAAACGCTCGCCACCCATGACGGATTCAAGCAAGAAGGTATTCTTGCCCGCATTCTGGGTTTGCGCGAGTTTCAGATACAGGGTGAGCGGGGTTTCCAGATCGGCGAAGGCTTCCGCAATCATGGGGATACGGTTGTAGCCTTGCGCGGCCAACGATTTGAATTCGAGTTCGGTCATGGTTTTCTTTCAACCGCCTGCCTGCTCCTGAAACTTATGCACGCGTCAACGACAACAGCGCACGCAAATTCGCTCAAGAGAGTATGGACGGGTAAGACAGATTGGTATAACAAGCAAGAAGATGTGCTGGGGATGTGCACAGCCACTCGCGGCATTCGTGTATTAACAGAATTGCCAGCGTCGCCATAGCCAGGCCTCAAAAGTGCCTGGAGTGATCATGGAACGTTTGTTATCGAGGAACATTCGTTATGTGAATGGTTTGAAAGTCAATGAGAGTTTTTCGCTGACAGCAGTTGTGCTGCTACCAACAGGGTTTCGACTATACCATCACTTTGAATATTTTGTACAGCTTCACCGTGGTTGTATCCATACGGCACTGTCAATACAGGGCAACCGGCAGCGCGGGCGGCAATTGCATCATTACTGGAATCACCTATGGCCAGCACTTGTGACGGTGGCAAGTTCAGGGCTTTGCAGGCTTCCAGCATGGGCAGGGGATCAGGTTTCTTTTTTGCAAAACTGTCGCCACCATAGACTTGCTCAAAATAATGGAATATTTCCTTCTTTTGCATCAGCGGCAGGGCGAAGTCCAGTGGTTTATTGGTGACGCAGACCAGGCGCAGACCCAGATCGTGCATGGCTTGCAGGCCTTCCTGTACCTCAGGGTAAAGCTGGCTGTGGTCACCATTAATACTCAGGTAATGGCTCTGGTAAGCAGCCAATGCATCATTGAAACGTGCTGCCACGCCATCCGCATCAAAATCCACGGATAAAACTTTATGGATAAGATTTTCAGAACCCTTGCCCACCATGGTCTTGATGACGCCCAGTGTCAGCGGTGTCAGCGCAAAGTCTTCTCGCATGCGGTTGATGGCGACCAGAAAGTCTGGTGCGGTATCTATCATGGTGCCGTCGAGATCGATGATGGCGGCTTTGATGTGGCTGAACATGGTGAGGGAGGCGATCAGATATAGACTTTTCGCCTGCTGTGGCGAAAAGCCTGAAGATAAATAGAGGGATTAAACCTTGGACAACTCAAGGCGCATGGCATCAATGATGGCCTTGTAGTCGGGTTTGCCAAATATGGCAGAACCGGCAACAAAGGTATCGGCACCGGCACGGGCTATTTCTGCGATGTTCTCGATTTTGACGCCGCCATCCACTTCCAGCATGATGTCGCGGCCAGATTCATCAATGATCTTGCGTGCTTGTGCGATTTTTTTCAGCGTGTGCGGGATAAATGTCTGGCCACCAAAACCAGGGTTGATCGACATGATCAAAACGATATCGACTTTATCGATGACATTTTCCAGTACATGCAGCGGTGTCGCCGGGTTGAATACCAGGCCAGCCTTGCAACCATGGTCACGTATGGTTTGCAGGCTGCGGTCTATATGTTCAGATGCTTCCGGGTGGAAGGTGATGATATTCGCACCCGCCTTGGCAAAGTCGGGGATGATGCGGTCCACCGGTTTGACCATCAGATGCACGTCGATAGGTACTTGCACATGCGGGCGTATCGCTTCGCACACCATGGGGCCTATGGTCAGGTTGGGCACATAATGATTGTCCATGACATCAAAATGGATCATGTCAGCGCCAGCGGCGACAACATTGCGGACTTCTTCTCCCAGACGGGCGAAATCGGCAGACAATATACTGGGAGCAATGCGGAAAGTAGTCATGATGGAATCGTGCTTGAAAAAGATATGCTATTTTACCTTGTGAGGGCAAGCGGCTGTTGTCTTCGTCTGGCACAATGAACATAGTTCATCATGAAAGAAAATTATGGCAGCGTATGAAATAAGTGTATCGGTGGCGACGCAATACCTCAAAGACCAGTCCGACCCTGAGCAAAACAATTTTGTTTTTGCCTACACTATCACCATCAAGAATACCGGTACCGTGGCGGCGCAAGTCATTTCCCGCCACTGGATCATTACCGACAGTACCAACCATGTAGAAGAAGTCAAAGGCCTGGGTGTAGTTGGTCATCAACCCTTCCTGGCGCCAGGGCAAAGCTTTGAATACACCAGTGGCAGTTCACTGAGAACACCACAGGGCAGCATGAAAGGCACTTATTTCTGCGTGGCAGAAGATGCCCATCGCTTTGAGGCAGAGATACCCGAATTTGTCCTGTCTTTGCCGCGGACACTGCATTGATACGGGCAAAGTCCAGGCTTATTGCGGATTTTCAATATCCTGGCTTTGCTTGTTCTGCTTTATTAGCTTTTTATCTTCCTTGGGTGGTGTTTCTGGTCTTTCTGGCGCACGGCCATGAAACATCGTCCACCAGACGATAAAAATCAGCATGAACATCGCCACGCCTGCTTCCAGCGCTAATAACCACATCGCATCCACCTCGCTCAATAAATTAAGCGCATTGTACCTGCTAATTTGTGTGCTTATTTGCGCACCTCATTACAGGTGCTGGTCCGGCGCATTACAATAGAGATACCGGCATTCATGCTGCATACCCCTACTCAATAACATCAGGAGCATCTATGACATACGAATGTATTTTGACTGAAACCCGCGACAAAGTCGGCTTGATTACCCTGAACCGTCCCAAGGCCATGAATGCGCTGAACGACCAGCTCATGGATGAACTGGGCCTGGCACTGAAAGCTTTCGACAAGGATGAAAACATCCACTGCATCATCCTGACAGGTAGCGAAAAGGCTTTTGCCGCCGGTGCCGACATCGCCGCCATGGTGGGCTATAGCTTCATGGATGCCTATAAAGATGACTACATCACCCGCAACTGGGAAACCATGCGCCAGATCCGCAAGCCAGTTATCGCCGCTGTTGCTGGCTATGCCCTGGGGGTGGCTGCGAAGTTGCCATGATGTGCGACTTCATCATCGCTGCTGAAAACGCCAAGTTCGGCCAGCCAGAAATCAAACTGGGCACTTTGCCTGGTGCTGGTGGCACACAACGCCTGCCACGCGCAATCTCCAAATCGAAAGCCATGGACATGTGCCTGACCGCGCGCATGATGGATGTGGTCGAAGCCGAACGCGCTGGCCTGGTATCACGTGTCGTTCCTCTCGACAAACTGATGGAAGAAGCCTTCGCTGCTGCGAATGTAATTGCCTCCATGTCCTTGCCCATCATCATGATGGCCAAGGAGTCTGTCAACCGCGCTTATGAAACTACGCTGTCAGAAGGCATACAGTTTGAGCGCCGTTTGTTCCAGGCCAGCTTTGGTACGGAAGACCAGAAGGAGGGCATGCAAGCCTTCCTGGAGAAACGTCCGGCGGTATTTAAGAATAAGTAATTTGTCCCTAGTTATGTAAGGACTATATAGTGGCGCACCATATATTACGCGCCTCTATGAATTAAATCGCACCTATAAAGCTCTAAAAAATACATTTCATTCGCTAAGCAAAGCCAGCATGCCGCAGAGCCATGAGACTCCTTCCCCTTCAAGGGAAGGCGGGGATGAGGATGGGTTTCGGTTGATCAGCGAAATCAGCGCTATATAGATAACCCTCCAAATCGTCGCTCCTGCTCAGGCAGGAGCCCAGCGTCGTCCGGTGCTAATCCGTAAAGCGCATTACGAAGCAATACGCCCCCCTCAAAAAAATAATAGGTGCGCGCAGCGCACCTATTGATTTTGCCTTTCTGCCTTTCTACAAACGGCTAAATAATTTACGCCAAAGGCTTGCAAAGGGGAGGGGAAGTTTGCTATAGTTCGCCTCCCGCTGAAGAGCGGGTGAGAAATGAAGCAAAGCCGGAGATTGAGCGGAGAAGTAAAGGCTGCGGAAAGATCTGGTTGCTGTGAATAGTTTGCAACGGTTTAGCTAGTTCGCAAGAACGAAACAAAACGAAATGAGTTGCAGGTGTTGACAGCGAAAGTAAAGTGCTTCATAATCTCGTTTCTCTGCTGCTGACGCACACAACGCTGCGACGCAAAGCTGGATCAGAAGATGGTCTGGCAGGGTAGAAAAGATTTCGGTTCTTTAACAATTAACAGTCAATAAATGTGGGCACTTGGTGAAGCGCACCAAGCAACTTAGGTTGTTTGGAATGCTTAAATAATATAGCAAGTGTTCACAAGAAATAACAAAGCAAGACGATGATTTAGTAATAGATCATTGAACTGTCAGTATTTTGAGTGAGCGACATGTCACGTATGTGACATAGACAAGAAATTGTCGAAAAACAGAGATTAAACTGAAGAGTTTGATCCTGGCTCAGATTGAACGCTGGCGGCATGCCTTACACATGCAAGTCGAACGGCAGCGCGGGGTAACCTGGCGGCGAGTGGCGAACGGGTGAGTAATATATCGGAACATACCCTAGAGTGGGGGATAACGTAGCGAAAGTTACGCTAATACCGCATACGCACTAAGGTGGAAAGCGGGGGATCGCAAGACCTCGTGCTCATGGAGTGGCCGATATCTGATTAGCTAGTTGGTAGGGTAAAAGCCTACCAAGGCGACGATCAGTAGCTGGTTTGAGAGAACGACCAGCCACACTGGAACTGAGACACGGTCCAGACTCCTACGGGAGGCAGCAGTGGGGAATTTTGGACAATGGGGGCAACCCTGATCCAGCAATGCCGCGTGAGTGAAGAAGGCCCTCGGGTTGTAAAGCTCTTTTGTCAGGGAAGAAACGGTGGTTCCTAATACGGACTGCTAATGACGGTACCTGAAGAATAAGCACCGGCTAACTACGTGCCAGCAGCCGCGGTAATACGTAGGGTGCAAGCGTTAATCGGAATTACTGGGCGTAAAGCGTGCGCAGGCGGTTTTATAAGTCTGATGTGAAATCCCCGGGCTCAACCTGGGAACTGCATTGGAGACTGTAAGGCTAGAGTGTGTCAGAGGGGGGTAGAATTCCACGTGTAGCAGTGAAATGCGTAGATATGTGGAGGAATACCGATGGCGAAGGCAGCCCCCTGGGATAACACTGACGCTCATGCACGAAAGCGTGGGGAGCAAACAGGATTAGATACCCTGGTAGTCCACGCCCTAAACGATGTCTACTAGTTGTCGGGTCTTAATTGACTTGGTAACGCAGCTAACGCGTGAAGTAGACCGCCTGGGGAGTACGGTCGCAAGATTAAAACTCAAAGGAATTGACGGGGACCCGCACAAGCGGTGGATGATGTGGATTAATTCGATGCAACGCGAAAAACCTTACCTACCCTTGACATGGAAGGAATCCCGAAGAGATTTGGGAGTGCTCGAAAGAGAACCTTTACACAGGTGCTGCATGGCTGTCGTCAGCTCGTGTCGTGAGATGTTGGGTTAAGTCCCGCAACGAGCGCAACCCTTGTCATTAGTTGCTACGAAAGGGCACTCTAATGAGACTGCCGGTGACAAACCGGAGGAAGGTGGGGATGACGTCAAGTCCTCATGGCCCTTATGGGTAGGGCTTCACACGTCATACAATGGTACATACAGAGGGCCGCCAACCCGCGAGGGGGAGCTAATCCCAGAAAGTGTATCGTAGTCCGGATTGTAGTCTGCAACTCGACTACATGAAGTTGGAATCGCTAGTAATCGCGGATCAGCATGTCGCGGTGAATACGTTCCCGGGTCTTGTACACACCGCCCGTCACACCATGGGAGCGGGTTCTGCCAGAAGTAGTTAGCTTAACCGCAAGGAGGGCGATTACCACGGCAGGGTTCGTGACTGGGGTGAAGTCGTAACAAGGTAGCCGTATCGGAAGGTGCGGCTGGATCACCTCCTTTCTAGAGTAGCGCGTAGTTAAGTGTCCACACTTATTGACTGTTAATGATAATGAACAGAGAACGGTTTGCGTCGGGGTAGCAATGACCGGACAGCGACTGAAGGTTCAGTAGCGGGTCTGTAGCTCAGTTGGTTAGAGCACCGTGTTGATAACGCGGGGGTCGTTGGTTCGAGCCCAACCAGACCCACCAGGTTGATTGAATAAAAGTGGAATAAAGCTTTTATTTGAATATGGGGGATTAGCTCAGCTGGGAGAGCACCTGCTTTGCAAGCAGGGGGTCGTCGGTTCGATCCCGTCATCCTCCACCAAGAAATCGCAAACCTAAGTCAGCGAATATCAGTAAGTAGTTAAGTACTGATAAAAAGTAAAACGTTGAGATTTAGGTTTGTACTTTCAAAGCGAAAGACATAGTAATAAGTAGTTCTCGTTCTTTAACAATTTAGAAGAAGTAAAGTAGAAATAATCAAAATTATTTCTGTAAAGAGAAGTCAGCGCAGTCAGTAATGACAGTGTTGATGGAAATTATGGAAGGGTTGTGATTGTATCGAACAAACATAGTATTAAAAGCGAGTTTGAAAAAGCTGTCGAAAGACAAGTTTTAGAAATATCAAATTCCTTGAGATACGGCAAACGCTAAAGTAATACTCATAAGTAGTAAAGAACTATAACCGGTTTTTGGTGATGAACCTGAAGTTGAAGAGATTCAATGACAGACACCAGAGGCTAACGTTATAGGGACAAGTGACTAAGTGCACATGGTGGATGCCTTGGCGATATCAGGCGATGAAGGACGTAGTAGCTTGCGATAAGCTGCGGGGAGTGAGCAAACACACATTGATCCGCAGATTTCCGAATGGGGAAACCCGGCCGTAAGGTCATTGCAACCTGAATACATAGGGTTGCAAAGCGAACGTGGCGAACTGAAACATCTAAGTAGCTACAGGAAAAGAAATCAACCGAGATTCCCAAAGTAGTGGCGAGCGAAATGGGAAGAGCCTGCAAGATTTAGCATCTTTGATAATAAAACGGAATGGAAAGTCCGGCCATAGAGGGTGATAGCCCCGTATATGAAATCATCGGTGTGGAACTAAGTTTGCGACAAGTAGGGCGGGACACGAGAAATCCTGTCTGAACATGGGGGGACCATCCTCCAAGGCTAAATACTCGATATCGACCGATAGTGAACCAGTACCGTGAGGGAAAGGCGAAAAGAACCCCGGGAGGGGAGTGAAATAGAACCTGAAACCGTGTGCATACAAACAGTAGGAGCGGACTTGTTCCGTGACTGCGTACCTTTTGTATAATGGGTCAGCGACTTACATTCAGTGGCAAGGTTAACCGCATAGGGAAGCCGTAGAGAAATCGAGTCCGAATAGGGCGAATCAGTCGCTGGGTGTAGACCCGAAACCAAGTGATCTACTCATGGCCAGGTTGAAGGTGCGGTAACACGCACTGGAGGACCGAACCCACTAATGTTGAAAAATTAGGGGATGAGCTGTGGGTAGGGGTGAAAGGCTAAACAAACTTGGAAATAGCTGGTTCTCTCCGAAAACTATTTAGGTAGTGCCTCAAGTATCACCGACGGGGGTAGAGCACTGTTATGGCTAGGGGGTCATCGCGACTTACCAAACCATTGCAAACTCCGAATACCGTTGAGTGCGAGCTTGGGAGACAGACATCGGGTGCTAACGTCCGGTGTCAAGAGGGAAACAACCCAGACCGCCAGCTAAGGTCCCAAAGTATAGCTAAGTGGAAAACGAAGTGGGAAGGCTAAAACAGTCAGGAGGTTGGCTTAGAAGCAGCCACCCTTTAAAGAAAGCGTAATAGCTCACTGATCGAGTCGTCCTGCGCGGAAGATGTAACGGGGCTAAGCTATACACCGAAGCTGCGGATATCCGTAAGGATATGGTAGGAGAGCGTTCTGTAAGCCTGCGAAGGTGACTTGTAAAGGTTGCTGGAGGTATCAGAAGTGCGAATGCTGACATGAGTAGCGATAATGGGGGTGAAAAGCCTCCACGCCGTAAGCCCAAGGTTTCCTGTTCAACGTTCATCGGAGCAGGGTGAGTCGGCCCCTAAGGCGAGGCAGAGATGCGTAGCTGATGGGAAGCAGGTTAATATTCCTGCACCGTCGTATGATGCGATGGGGGGACGGATCGCGGAAGGTTGTCCGACTGTTGGAATAGTCGGTTTTTAACCTGGAGAAGGCTGTTAGGCAAATCCGGCAGCGTAATTCAAGGGGTTGAGACGAGTGAATTTATTCACGAAGCAATCGGAAGTGGTTCCAAGAAAAGCCTCTAAGCTTCAGTCATACGAGACCGTACCGCAAACCGACACAGGTGGGCGAGATGAGTATTCTAAGGCGCTTGAGAGAACTCGGGAGAAGGAACTCGGCAAATTGGTACCGTAACTTCGGGATAAGGTACGCCCTTGTAGTTTGACTGCCCTGCGGCAGAAGGACGAAGGGGTTGCAATAAACTGGTGGCTGCGACTGTTTAATAAAAACACAGCACTCTGCAAACACGAAAGTGGACGTATAGGGTGTGACGCCTGCCCGGTGCTGGAAGATTAAATGATGGGGTGCAAGCTCTTGATTGAAGTCCCAGTAAACGGCGGCCGTAACTATAACGGTCCTAAGGTAGCGAAATTCCTTGTCGGGTAAGTTCCGACCTGCACGAATGGCGTAACGATGGCCACACTGTCTCCTCCCGAGACTCAGCGAAGTTGAAATGTTTGTGATGATGCAATCTACCCGCGGCTAGACGGAAAGACCCCATGAACCTTTACTGTAGCTTTGCATTGGACTTTGAATCGATCTGTGTAGGATAGGTGGGAGGCTTTGAAGCGTGGACGCCAGTTTGCGTGGAGCCATCCTTGAAATACCACCCTGGTTTATTTGAGGTTCTAACCTTGGCCCGTTATCCGGGTCGGGGACAGTGCATGGTAGGCAGTTTGACTGGGGCGGTCTCCTCCCAAAGTGTAACGGAGGAGTTCGAAGGTACGCTAGGTACGGTCGGACATCGTGCTAATAGTGCAATGGCATAAGCGTGCTTAACTGCGAGACTGACAAGTCGAGCAGGTACGAAAGTAGGACATAGTGATCCGGTGGTTCTGTATGGAAGGGCCATCGCTCAACGGATAAAAGGTACTCTGGGGATAACAGGCTGATTCCTCCCAAGAGTTCATATCGACGGGGGAGTTTGGCACCTCGATGTCGGCTCATCACATCCTGGGGCTGTAGCCGGTCCCAAGGGTATGGCTGTTCGCCATTTAAAGTGGTACGTGAGCTGGGTTTAAAACGTCGTGAGACAGTTTGGTCCCTATCTGCCGTGGGCGTTGGAAGTTTGAAGGGGGCTGCTCCTAGTACGAGAGGACCGGAGTGGACGAACCTCTGGTGTATCGGTTGTCACGCCAGTGGCATTGCCGAGTAGCTATGTTCGGAAGAGATAACCGCTGAAAGCATCTAAGCGGGAAACTCGCCTTAAGATGAGACTTCCCAGAGACTTGATCTCTTTAAAGGGTCGTTCGAGACCAGGACGTTGATAGGCTGGGTGTGGAAGTGCAGTAATGCATTAAGCTAACCAGTACTAATTGCCCGTAAGGCTTGTCCCTATAACCTTAGCAGGTAATAGGCTACGACAAGTATTGTGAAGTGTTTGCGAAATGTGCCTCTGTGAAAATCAATAGAACAGAGAGCAAGTTCGACAGCAGTCACAACCACCACAGTAAGCGATGGTCTCGCTTACTGTGAAAATTAAGTAACTCTTGATTAGTGCGAATAAGATCGCACACTCTACGACACTTCTTCTGAATTGGATTTGTTGCAGGCCACAAAACAACGTGACCCTCAACGAATCAACAAGTTATGCCTGATGACCATAGCTAATCGGTACCACCCCTTCCCATCCCGAACAGGACCGTGAAACGATTACGCGCCAATGATAGTGCTGCAACCAGTGTGAAAGTAGGTTATCGTCAGGCTTTTATTCCGCAGACCCCCACTCAAGCAATTGTGTGGGGGTTTTGCTTTTGCTCGAACGGAAATATCCCGGGTCGCAGCAAACAAAAACTACGTCAAGACCTCTCAACACAGAGACACTGAGACACAGAGGGGCACTGAGAAAGGCAAGAATAGAGAGAAATCTCTGCTTTTACTCTGTGTCTCTGCTTTTATATTTCATTCTTGGGACTATATAGCTCCCCTGACGCAGTAGGGTGCGCCGTGCGCACCACCGTCTGATCACTTATTCTCTCTCTGATCACCGGCACGGCTCACCAGCGAATGACATTGGGCTCCAGCCTGCGCTGGAGCGACGAATTTGAGGGCAACTCTCTTGCAACCTGAGTGGTTTGTTGTCAGCACCGGTGATGAAATTGCAGTTCAAGTCATTGTGTCGGAATACTTATATCTTTGTTCTCCCAAAAGCTTTAGCAAAATTCTTTGCACACGAATATCCATCTTCGGGATAATTGACCTCTAAATCGTCGCTCCTGTGCAGGCAGGAGCCCAGCGGCTTTCGTTGACAAACCAAGAGGCTTGCTTATCTCTTCACTCCTGTGAACTTCTATATACTCTTCAGCCAATACCACAGTTTACGCAACACCCAATAACGCCCATGATTAAGTGCAATCTATCCTTCATTTGCCCAAAGACCTGGGACGAGTTAACTCGAACAGAGGGGCACAAAACAAGATATTGCGACAGCTGCAATCAACAAGTGCATTGGGTTGATAAGCAGGAAGACTTTGATCGTGCTGCTGCAGAGGGCAAGTGTGTAGCATTTGAAAACCATGGAACTGCAACGGTAGGTTTTCCCGATGGAGTTGAGCAAGAATTTATTTTACGAATTGAGATGCAGGTTTTGTCAGCGAAGCAGCTCTATTTTCTAAAATATGAGCTGTACCAAACTTCTACATTCAGCGAAATCAAGCATTTGCATGCTGCCGGGTCATCTGAAATCGTAACGGATCCACGCAGCATACGTGAGTGGACTCAACGTTTGAACGAACTTAATATCAAGAATCAGATGATCGTCAATGACCTATAATCGGCGCAAATTGCCTTAAGGCTCGCCTGCACACTCTATGTTGAGAGGGTGTTGAGAAAAAGGCTGCATACAAGCAGCCTTTTGTTTTTTCTGAGCCATCTGCAGATGGGGGCTAAAAACCTTAAAACGCGTACCCAGCCTTCAGCACTGCAAAATTCACACCAGGATTTGGATGTTTAACGCCACCATTTGAATAATGCTGGATCTTGAAACTCAAATCCCAGCCGTCTTTGGTGACATAACCAACGCCGATATGGTCACCGAATTGGAAGTTGGTCGAAAAATGGCGATTGTTGTTGTCATAGATTTCTGACAGCATGTGCAAGCCTATGCCGGCTTCGCCATATACACCTTTTTTGCTATCATTTTGAAAGCGGAAGACGGGAGTAACGCCTATATCTGTCAGGTTTTGTGTGCCGCCCTTGCCTTCGAAATTACTGCCACGCCATTGCGCGAGGGTATAGTCCCAGTAGCCGCCAACGTGTGTGCCATTGGAGGAAAACCATTGGTTGGACCAGGCGGATTGCAGGCCAAGGCGCAGCATCTTGGTTTTATTTCCAGTGGCAAATTCCAGCGAAACAGTATCAATGGCGAATACGGATGAACTGGCGCACATGGCAGTGACGGCAACGGCGATTAAAGATGAGATACGCAGGCGCATAAAATGGGCTTTCAGGTGAAAATAAGGAATCAATGGGACATTAATATAAAACCGCAGCCCCTATTGTAGCAATGTCTTGCAATACGCTCCTAAGAGCTAGCGATTACAATTTAGTTCCGGTAATCATATCTGCATTAAAGGACCAGCGTGAAAACAGTTTCTGAAACAACTATCGCATTTTTAGGTACGGGTCTGATGGGCAAGCCCATGGCGCGCCGCTTGTTACTTGCAGGGTATCCAGTGAGAGTATGGAACCGTACCCGCGCAAAAGCGGAAGCGCTTACAGCAGATGGTGCCATCGTTGCAGATTCTGCCTTGCTGGCAGTCCAGCAATCCAGTGCGGATATTGTGATTACCATGCTGGAAGATGGTGACGCTGTGGCAGGTGTGATCGCACAAATCCTGCCAGCCTTGCACGCCGGGAGTATCGTCATCGATATGAGTTCCATACAGCAATCGCAGGCAAAAGCGCTGCATGCCTTGTTGCAAGCACAGGGTGTGCATTTTATTGATGCGCCGGTTTCTGGCGGTGTCATTGGTGCGGAAGCAGGTAGCCTGGCCATCATGGCGGGTGCGGAAGAAGCAGTTTATCCAGAGGCGGTACAGGTATTGTCTGCCATGGGCAAGCCACAACGCGTGGGTGACCCAGGAACAGGGCAACTGGCCAAACTCTGTAATCAACTGATAGTTGGCGCCACGATTAATATCGTGGCCGAGGCCTTATTGCTGGCACAGGCAGGTGGTGCTGATCCTGCTGCGGTTCGCCAGGCCTTGCGAGGTGGATTCGCCGAGAGCCGCATACTGGAAGTGCATGGCCAGCGTATGCTGGACAGAACCTTCATGCCTGGTGGCCAGGTAAAAAGCCAGGCCAAGGATATGGAAAATATCCTGATCGCCGCACAGCATGCGGGCGTTGATTTGCCCATCACCAAACTGGTGACGGATGTCTATCGCAGCTTGCTGCCCGTTTATCCGCATGCTGATCATTCTGCGGCTTTGCTGGCACTGGAACATAAGAACCCCGGCAAGCGTTTGAGTGACAAGCAGGATATATTGCCAGCGTAGTGGCATATTTGCTGATACACAGAAAAACAGCATTTGTGTATCGGTAGTCATAACAGACTCTGGAATATTATAGACGTAATGGATAGGTGCAATACTTGATGCAGTACCAAGTGAAGAAGCAACACAGTAGCAAGTAAATAATTGAACCAGGATTACTATGAGCAGCAATATCGTCAAAGCCGTATGCCCGCATGATTGCCCCGACACATGTGCCCTGCATGTGACTGTAGAAAACGGCATCGCCACCGCAGTCAAGGGTGACCCTGCACATCCGACAACGGCAGGGGTATTGTGTACCAAGGTATCGCGTTATACAGAACGTACGTACCATGCTGACCGTCTGCTTTATCCGCAAAAACGCATAGGCAAAAAAGGTGAGGGCAAGTTTGTCCGTATCACCTGGGAAGAAGCGATTGCGACCATTGCTGAAAAACTCAAGCCACTGGCTGCCAGCAATCCCTTATCCATCCTGCCCTACAGTTATGCTGGCACCATGGGCCTGGTGCAGGGCGAGAGTATGGCGATGCGCTTCTTCAACAAGATTGGTGCTTCATTTCTGGACCGCACGATATGTGCGACAGCGGGTGGTGTTGGCTATAAATATACGGTAGGTACGCGCCAGGGCGCTGACATAGAACATACCCAGAATGCCAAACTGATCATCATGTGGGGTGGCAATCCTATCGCGTCCAACCTGCATTTCTGGATGCGCGTGCAAGAAGCCAAGCGCAATGGTGCGAAGTTGATTGCGATTGACCCTTACCGTTCATTGACTGCAGAAAAATGCCATCAACATATCGCCCTGTTGCCGGGCACTGATTCTGCCTTGGCGCTCGGTCTCATGCATGTCCTGATACGTGAAGACTTGCTCGATCATGATTACATCGCGGAACATACACTGGGTTTTGAACAATTGCGTGAACGTGTCGCTGAATGGACGCCGGAGCGCGTTGCCGAAGTATGCGGTATCAGCGCTGATGAAGTTGTCCAACTCGCCAAAGAATACGGTGAATGCGGCAAGCGTGGTGAAGCCAGTATGATACGCATGAACTATGGCGTGCAAAGGGTGCATGGTGGCGGCATGGCAGTGCGCAATATCGCCTGCCTGCCTGCGCTGACAGGTGCATGGCGTCATGCTGCCGGTGGTACGCAATTGTCGATGTCTGATGCCTTCCCCAAAAATACTGCGGCCTTGCAAAGACCAGATTTATTCCCTGAAGGTTTCCCTCGCCGTACCATAAATATGAGCACCATAGGCGATGATTTACTGCGTGAAGCCTCAGCAGAGTTTGGTCCCAAAGTCGGGGCAGTGATCGTCTATAACTCCAACCCTGTTGCCATCGCGCCTGAGTCCTCCAAAGTCGCGCAGGCCTTTGCGCGTGAGGACCTGTTCACGGTCGTGCTGGAACACTTCCAGACTGATACGGCAGACTATGCAGACATATTATTGCCAGCAACGACGCAACTGGAACATACGGACATTCATAGCACCTATGGCCATCTGTACATGATGGCGAATAATCCTGCGATTACTCCTCTTGGTGAAGCCAAACCGAATACAGAGATTTTCCGTCTGATTGCCAGGGCCATGGGTTTTGAAGATGCCTGTTTTACAGACAGCGATGACGATATCGCTGCACTGGCCTTCAATAAAAATCATGCACATGCCGTGCACTTTGACTGGTCTTCATTAAAGAAAACCGGCTGGGCCAAACTGAAGGTGGCAGACGCGCCATTTGCCAATGGTGGCTTTGGCACACTCTCTGGCAAATGCGAGTTTTATAGCGAGACCATGAAACGCGATGGGCTGGACCCTCTGCCCGCTTACATCGCTCCCTATGAATCGGTGGTATCGAATGCAGCGCTGGCAGCACGATATCCGCTGGCCATGATTTCTCCTCCAGCGCGCAATTTTTTGAATTCCACCTTCGTCAATGTACAAAGCCTGCGTGATACCGAGGGTGAACCGCATCTGGACATACATCCGCGAGATGCTGGCAGCCGCGATATTGTGCACGGCGACAAGTTGAGGATATTCAATGACAGGGGCAGTTTTGAAGCCATCGCCCGCGTTACCGACAAAGCCAGGCCTGGCCTGGTGGTGGGCTTGTCCATCTGGTGGAAAAAACTTGCAGGCGATCACAAGAATGCCAACGAAGTCACCAGCCAGCGCCTGACGGACATGGGCGGCGGCCCTACTTTCTACGACTTGCTGGTACAAGTTGAGAAGTGCGCACAGACTACTGCTGCATAAATCAACATCGCTCTCATCGTGCATCACCAGCCTGTCATAACTGTGACAGGCTGGTATTGTTGCGCATCAAAAGCAGGCAAAATCTTCCAATGCAGATTTGTTGCACTGCGACATTTCCCTAGAGGATGCTTTCAAGTAGGCTTTAAATCGCTTGCTTTAGCCGAACTTAGCCGATAGCATCGAAACTAGGAAACCCATGCCTGCAAGGCTTGTCTTTGTGCAATTTCACCGTGCGTAGTGATATGCGCAAAGTGAGAGACCCAAAGCAAGATGCGCAAGGCAAAGGCATAAAACAACAATCACAGGAGACGGAGAAGATATGGATAAAATTTGGCTGAAAAACTATCCTGCAGGTGTACCGGCAGAAATTGATATCAACCAGTATCAATCCCTGGTGCAAATGCTGGACGAGTCATTTCAGAAGTATGCTGCACGTGATGCCTATGCCTGTATGGACAAGCGTATTACCTACGGCCAACTCGATACCATGTCCAGGCAACTGGCAGGCTGGTTGCAAAGCAAGGGCCTGAAGAAAGGCGCACGCGTTGCCATCATGATGCCAAATGTATTGCAATATCCTGTTGTCATGGCAGCGGTTCTGCGTGCTGGTTATACGGTGGTTAACGTCAACCCTTTGTACACGCCGCGCGAACTTGAGCACCAGCTCAAGGACTCTGGTGCAGAAGCCATCTTCATCCTCGAAAACTTTGCCACCACGTTGGAGCAAGTCCTCAGCAAGACTGCAATCAAGCATATCGTCGTTGCCAATATGGGCGAAATGCTGGGTGGCTTGAAAGGAACTATCGTCAATTTTGTCGTTCGCCATGTCAAAAAAATGGTACCGGCATTTTCTTTGCCTAACGCCATCCGTTTTAATAAAGTGATGTCCGAGGCTGCAGGTACCAGTTTCACACCTGTCACAACTACACATGATGATGTAGCTTTCCTGCAATATACCGGTGGTACTACCGGTGTCTCCAAAGGGGCGACGCTCACGCATAAAAATGTGGTTGCCAATATCCTGCAAAATGATGCATGGCTCTCGCCCAGCATGGCCGGTCATACTGACGAGCAGAAAGTCATTGTCTGTGCCTTGCCGCTGTACCACATCTTTGCGCTGACTGTCTGCAGCCTGCTTGGTACCCGCATCGGTGCCTTGAATTTGTTGATACCCAATCCGCGTGATATTCCCGGCTTCATCAAGGAGCTGGGTAAATACAGGGTGAATATTTTCCCTGCGGTGAATACTCTGTATAACGGCTTGCTGAACAATCCAGGTTTTGCCGCACTGGATTTCTCTGGCTATGAGATATGCAGTGGCGGTGGCATGGCTGTGCAAAAAGCAGTGGCTGACAAGTGGCTGAAGACCACTGGCTGCGCCATTGCCGAAGGTTATGGCCTGTCCGAGACTTCACCTGTAGCGACCGCCAACCCGGCTGATACCAAGGAATTCTCCGGCACCATAGGCATGCCTATTCCTTCTACAGAAATAGCCATCCTGGACGATGATGGCAATCCGGTTGCTTTGGGTGAGCGTGGTGAAATCGCCATCCGTGGACCGCAAGTCATGGCTGGTTACTGGAACCGTCCTGAAGAAACTGCCAAGGTCATGACGGCAGATGGCTTCTTCAAAACCGGTGACGTTGGCATCATGGATGAACGCGGTTATACCAAGATCGTCGATCGCAAGAAAGACATGATTCTGGTATCTGGTTTCAATGTCTATCCTAATGAAATTGAAGAAGTCATCGTCATGCATCCGGGCGTGCTGGAGTGTGCCTGCGTTGGTGTGCCGGATGAAAACTCTGGCGAGGCCGTGAAATTGTTTGTCGTGCGCAAAGATCCAGCATTGACAGTCGATCAGCTCATGGATTATTGCAAGGAACAATTCACTGGTTACAAGAAACCAAAGTACATCGAGTTCCGTACCGAGTTGCCTAAGACTAATGTGGGCAAGATTTTGCGTCGCGAATTGCGTGACGAGAAAAAAGCCTGAGCACCTCGCTCTTGACAATAAAAAAGGAAGGCATAGCCTTCCTTTTTTATTGCATGTCTGAACCTGGCGGCTAGGCGACGACCACACCCGTTCTGCCATCTTCAACAACAAAACTCCTGAGCGTGGAAATACCGGAATCTGCTTTCGCCACATCATCCAGCGCCAGGAAATGTGTCTGTATCCTGGTCGGTGAAAGATCAAGCAGCATGAATCCACGTTTATCACTGCGGCCATATTTGATATGCGGGTTTTGTGCTGCGTATTGCTCAGTGCGCTCTTGCGGGCGCGAGCTTGAGGTCACCGAAGTGCCACAGAATTCTGTCGCCAGTATGGGGTTGCTGGCCGATGCCTTGCTGTAAAAATCGCGCTTCAGATTAGCTGCATAAAAAGTGTGGACATCACCAGAGATCACGACAGGATTCGCAGGTTTGTGCTTTTGCAGGTCTTCCATCAGGCGTTGGCGGGCAAGGGGATAACCGTCCCAGCCATCGGTCCAGAATTTGCCATCACCTTCCTGATTGACGACAGTCTGGCTCGATTGCGCCATCAGTGTTTGCTGGGTCAGCATATTCCATTTCGCATTTGAACTGGCAAAGCCGCGCGCCAGCCATCTCTCCTGTTCCATGCCCAGCATCGTATGACTAGGGTCGAGTCGCTCACTGCATTCTGCATTGGTGACAGAATTCGAACCACCGCGGCCAGGCTTGGGGCAAACCTGGTGCGAGCGGTATTGCCTGCTGTCGAGTACATGGAAGCGCGCCAGCCTGCCCCAGTCATAACGCTCATAAATGCGCATATTGACGAAGTCGGTATGGCCAGCATGCAGACGTACCGGCATATGCTCATAAAATGCCTGGTAGGCAGCCGCACGGCGCAGCATGAAGTTCACGTCCAGACGTTCGTCCCTGTCATTGCCATAATCATTGGCGATCTCGTGATCGTCCCAGGTGACTATCCATGGTGCGGCATGATGGGCTGCCTGCAATTGTGGATCGGTCTTGTACTGCGCATAACGGGCACGGTAATCAGCCAGGCTGAAACTCTCTATCTCGCGGTTGCGCGGCTTGCCAGGGTGGCGCAAGTCATAAGGCCCCCACTCATAAATATAATCTCCCAGAAATGCCACCAGATCAGGATTGCTGGCAGCAATATGCCGGTGCGCCGCATATTCGCCAAACTCCCAGTGCTGGCAAGAGGCCACGGCCAGCCGCAGATTGACGTTCAATGCATCGGCCGCCGGTGCTGTATGGGTGCGGCCTACCGGGCTGACTGCATCGCCCAGCATGAAGCGGTACCAGTACCAGCGATTTGGCAGCAGGCCAGTGACATCCACATGCACGCTATGCGCGAGCTCAGGCAAGGCATGGGTTTCACCTTTGCCGGCAATGCGGTTGAATTGCTCGTCCTCGGCAATTTCCCAGCGCAGTTTATAGGGGATGGCGGGCAGGGCGGCTGCATTCAGCGGCTCAGGCAGCAGGCGTGTCCACAAGACGACGCTGTCATGCCGCGGCGAGCCTGAGGCTACACCAAGGCTGAAAGGATAAACACTGCTGCGCTCGGCGGCAAAGCCGGGAAAAGCCTGGGACAGTGCAGCAAAAGTAGTGAATTGCAGGGACTGCTGTAAAAACGAACGACGTGATAACTTCATACCAATGCTCAGCCCACCTTGGTGATTTCTTCCAGTGGAGGAATCTGGCGCGGTTTGCGGTCATTGCCTGTGGCAACATAAGTCAGGGTCGCTTCAGTGACCTTGACGGTCGAAGCCTGCAAACGGTTACGCTCGGCATATACTTCTACCGATACCGTGATCGAGGTATTGCCTACCTTGATGACTTCGGCATAAAACGACAACAGGTCGCCAACGAATACCGGTTGCTTGAACAGGAAAGAATTGACTGCGATGGTGGCAACACGGCCATTGGCACGGCGTGCCGCAGGGATGGCACCGGCAATATCGACCTGTGACATGATCCAGCCGCCAAATACGTCGCCATGCACATTGGCATCAGCGGGCATGGGCATGACCCTGAGGGTAGGCATGTGGGCTGGCAAGCCGTTGGAAATTTGTTCAGTCATAATAATTTTGCAGAATAGAATGAGTAGGATGAGTAGAAGGTGGTCAGGCAAATCTTAAACCAGATTTAATGCAGGCTGAGCAAAGCAAGTGGCTTGCCAGCGACTTACAGGGTGATATATTGTGAAGTTGATGACAATGTAGTAATTTCATGAGCCAGAATAGAGCAGACTGGCTGGTACGGCCGCTAATTTTGGTGGAAAAACATAAAGAACAGCCAATGGAAGCAAAACACGAAGAACTAAGACTGCTCGACGATGTGGTCTTGCGCACGGTAGCCAACCCCACAGCCAGCCATTGCTGGCATCAGATGGTCGATCTGATGCGCCGTCATGCTACTCCGGCGCTGACGCTGCAACTTGAGCAATTCCTGCTGGCGAATGTCGCTGCCAGTGGCTTGCCGGGGTTTTACCGTGCTACTTTTCTCGACATGCTCACCGGCAGGCCGGAATATTTGCAGCAGGCCGGGCAAATTGCCCTGAGCCTGCAACCCTTTGATGCCGACCGCATGGTCACGTTTTTGCAATATAGCTGGCAAAGAGTTTTGCTCGATATTCCTGGTCGCCAGGCTTTTCAGCAACGCCTGCAGGAACTGGCGCTGCCTGCGATTACCGCCAGTCTTAACTCTTGGATATGGCAGCAGGTGCAACCCGCGCAGGTGTTGAAGCTGCGTGTCATCAACGAAGTACGCAAGGTAGCCCTGATCGCACCCTTTGTCAGCAATATCAAGCACCCGCCTACCTTGATGGCCTTGCAGCAGGCAGAAAATCTGCGTCAGCTTGGTTATGAAGTCGTACTGTATTCAGCACAAGAAATGCTGGGGCCAGATTTCATGCATTATCTCGGCAGCCGTTCCTATACTCCGGAGCCGCAATTCGTGACTGGCGGATGGGATAAATACCTGGGGCAGGGCGGGCAAGTCATGACCGGTGATACGCGTTTCTCGCTGCTGCAAAGATGGAAAAGCCTGCTGGGTGCCATGGCGTCGTTTGACCCTGACCTGGTCATGTTTGTCGGTCTGTATGCAGGGCTGGCGGCGGCAGCTTATCCGGCACGTCCGGTACTCAGTCTGGGCATCAACTCCCTGTCGCCGATGTCACCCGCCGATGTATGGCTGACTGCGCAACAAGACTTGCACGGCTTGCAGGCTTCGCAATGGACCACGGCTTTTCCGGCCAGCCAGGCTTACCATCATTCTTACCGTGTACAAAGGCCTGAGATCCAGGGTAATCACACACGCGAATCTCTGGGACTGGCACAAGACAAATTGCTACTGGTCACGCTCGTCAATGAGAGCGAATCGAGGATACAGGGTGCATGGGCCAGGGCCATGCTGCAAGTATTGAATGAAAATCCCCACGTGCAGTGGCTGATCATAGGTGGCAGTGGTGCCATGCCAACTGCCTTGCAGGCGGTAAATAGTGAGCAGGTACGCTGTATCGCCTTTTGTACGGATGCCGTCAAATACCTGGCGTGCAGCGATATCTATATCAACCCACCCATGATGGGTGGCGGTTTTGCCGTCGCAGAAGCAATGGCGCTGGGCTTGCCAGCACTGAGTTTGCAGGGTTCGGACGGTGGTGACAAACTGGGTAATGCGGCACAGGCAAACTTGCAGGCATATTTCCAGACGCTGATGCAGTGGCTAAACAATCCTGATGCCAGAAAAACTGCTGGCCTCGCCATGCAAAAGCATTTTGATGATTACCTGGACTTGAGCAAGGCGGCCGCCAGTTTGCAGGGGGCTTGCGAACTGGCTTTACAGCGGTTTCATCTCAGGATGGCAGCACAGACTTCTTGAATCTGGCAGGGTTGCCGACCATTAGCGCACCCGCATCAACATCGCTGATCACGACAGCGCCAGCACCGATGAAGGCGTGTTCGCCTATGCGCAGGCGCTCTATGAGGGTCGCACCGATAGCGATGGTGACGCTATGCCCTATACGCGATAAACCACCGACATTGCTGCCTGGCTGTACCCGCGAAAAAGCACCAATATGGGTGTCATGCCCTATGGTGACACCGCGGTTCACAAAGACATGGCGACCCAGTACGGCACCGGGGCCTATCACGCTATTCGCACCAACAAATACACCAGGTGACAGTCTTGCCAATGGTGATACAAAGGCACGCGGGTGTAGCAGGGTATGGAAATCCAGGCCAGCATGACGCTGCAGTATTTCCTGCTCTAGCGCATTACGGGTGGGCGTTGTCGGCCCTAGCATATAAAGTTCATCATCGGCAGGGATGAAATCAGCCAGATTGATGACTTCAGGTGTCGAGCCATATTGTGCCCATCCTGCTATCCGGTCTTGCAGGGGGATATCACGCTCGCCGGGTGCTTCTGGCAAATGCAAAACAATTTTTGATACGGTGAGGCCATGGGCCAGGGCGCAATCAAACAAGTCAGACAAAATATTGCTGCTGCCAAAAATCACGAGTTTATTCTTGTTCATATTGTAGTTTTGTACTTTGTACGTGGGACATTTCCGCCACAGTATACCTGCGTGGTGGTGACGAAATGCAAATTGTACGATAGCCAGAGAGCGGTGGCCGATGAACATCTGATTTATGGCCTATAATTTTCCTTATGCAGTTTTTGCATGATGTGTCGTTCTCTCTGTCGCCTGCAGGATGCTGGGGCGATTTTGTTGAATTGCCAATTCACGTCAGTACTGGCCGTGTCAGTTCTGGCAAGCCCATTCAACCTTCATGCGGGTACATCTTTAATGCGACGCCGAGAATCCGTTCGTAATCCTTCTTCCTCTGCTCCGGTCAGCAATCCTGCCCAGCGCGGTGATTGGTCCACCGTCAAAACCCTGTTGCCATATCTGTGGGCCTACAAGTGGCGTGTTTTGCTGGCGCTGACTTTTCTGGTATCGGCCAAACTGGCCAATGTTGGTGTGCCACTGATCTTGAAAAAACTGGTTGATAGCATGACCATCAGCCCCGCCCATCCGGCTGCCGTCATGGTTCTGCCAGTGGCATTGCTGATCGCCTATGGTGCCCTGCGCTTATCGACAACCCTGTTCACAGAGTTGCGCGAGTTCGTGTTTGCCAAGGTCACGCAAAGGGCAGTGCGCACGATAGCCTTGCAAGTGTTCCGCCACCTGCATGCCCTGTCTTTGCGTTTTCACCTGAACCGGCAAACCGGTGGTGTTACGCGTGATATAGAACGTGGTACGCGGGCGATCTCTTCGCTGATTTCTTATGCCCTGTTCAGCATCGTTCCGACCTTGCTGGAAATTACCCTGGTCCTGATTTACCTGAGTACCCATTACGATAAATGGTTCAGTGTGATTACCGCGACGGCACTGGTAACCTATATCGTATTCACCATCGTTGTCACTGAATGGCGCACGCATTTTCGCCGTACCATGAATGAGCTTGATTCCAAGGCGCATACCAAGGCCATTGATTCGCTGCTCAACTATGAAACAGTGAAGTATTTTGGTAATGAAGAATATGAAGCCCAGCGTTATGACGTAGGCCTGAAAAGTTTTGAAACTGCTGCCGTCAAATCGCAAAGCAGTCTGTTCTTGCTGAACACAGGGCAATCGATGATCATCGCCACTGCCGTGACCCTGATACTGTGGCGCGCGACCCAAGGCGTCATTGATGGCACCATGAGTCTGGGTGACCTGGTGCTGGTGAATGCCTTCATGATACAGCTATATATTCCCTTGAATTTTCTCGGTGTCCTGTACCGTGAAATCAAGCAAAGCCTGGCCGACATGGAAAGGCTGTTTTCCTTGCTCGACCAGAACCGCGAAGTGGCTGACGATGCTGCTGCACAAGCGCTACAGGTACACCACAGAAATGGCGCAGAAATTCGTTTCCAGCATGTGAATTTCAGCTATGAAGAAAAGCGCCAGATTTTGTTTGATGTAGATTTTACGATTGCCCCCGGCACGACCACCGCGGTGGTTGGTCATAGCGGCTCTGGTAAATCAACTTTATCGCGTTTGCTGTTCCGTTTTTATGATATCCAGTCCGGCCATATTGCCATCGATGGACAGGATTTGCGCAACGTCACACAGGCTTCGGTCAGGGCGGCAATAGGTATAGTCCCGCAAGACACGGTGCTGTTCAATGACACCATAGAATACAACATCGCCTATGGCAAACCAGGGGCGAGTAAAGAAGAGATTATTGCGGTTGCCAAGGCTGCCTATATTCATGATTTTATCGAGTCGCTGCCCGACGGTTATGACAGCATGGTTGGCGAGCGTGGTTTGAAATTATCAGGCGGTGAAAAACAGCGCGTGGCGATTGCCCGCACCTTGCTGAAGAATCCGTCCATCCTGATTTTTGATGAGGCTACATCAGCACTTGATTCTCAGTCTGAGCAATTGATACAGGCACAATTGAAAGACATCGCGCGCAGCCGCACCAGTCTCGTCATCGCCCACAGATTATCGACGATTGTCGATGCACAGCAGATACTGGTCATGGATAAAGGCCATATCATAGAGCGTGGTACTCATCATGATTTGCTGGCTCTGCACGGTGCTTATGCGCGCATGTGGGAAAGGCAGCAAAGCAAGAAAAAAGATATGGCTGAAGATGATGACGAAGCCGATGAAATTGAACTCGTGAGCGCATAAAATGGAAACCAAGTGGCTGGAAGATTTCGTATCCCTGGCAGAGACCAACAGCTTTAGCCGTTCTGCAGAATTGCGCCATGTGACGCAACCGGCTTTTTCACGCCGCATACAATCGCTGGAAGCCTGGCTGGGCAGCGATCTGATAGACCGCACTTCCTACCCAACGCGTTTGACGCATGCGGGTGAAGTTTTTTATGAGCAGGCCATCGCCATGCTGGGGCAAATCAATAATGCCCGCGCGCTGTTGCGCGGCAAACGCACCACTACGCAAACCACGGTGGATTTTGCTGTCCCGCATACCTTGTCGCTGACCTACGTGCCGCGCTGGCTGACAGGCCTGGATCAGGCCTTTGGTGAAATCAACAGCCGCTTGCTGGCACTGAATGTGCATGATGCCGTCATGACCCTGGTGGAAGGTGGTTGTGATCTCATGCTTTGCTATCATCATCCGCGTCAGCCACTCTTGCTTGACAGCAGTCAGTACGACATGATCAGCATGGGTACAGAGACCGTGCGAGCCTACACGCGTTGCGACAAACATGGCGTGCCCGAATTGCGTTTGCCAGGGACAGAAAAAACACCATTGCCCTTTTTGGCCTATGCTAACAATGCCTATCTGGGGCGCATGGTAGATCTGATTTTGAATGACACCCGCCAGCCTTTGCATCTGGAAAAATGCTATGAAACCGATATGGCAGAGGGCCTGAAAATGATGGCGCTCGAAGGCCGTGGTGTGGCATTTCTACCAGAGTCTGCGGTGACTCGCGAAGTCAAGCAAAAGCAGCTGGCCCGCGCCGATGATGGCAGTGGTGCCTGGGAAGTGAATATGGAAATCCGCCTGTACCGTGAACGACCATCCATACAAAGACCTGGCAAGGCCATCGTTTCGCGTTTGTGGGAATATCTGGAACAATTGCAGACCGAGGGGAGTCAGGGTAAAAACCGGCAAGGAAAGAGCCGTCGCAGTAGTTGATCTTCTGTGCAGATTCTGCGCGGATTCTGCACGGATTTGCTAAATTGAAAACATCAAGAGAGGAGTGAGGTAGCGGGCCAGGGCATCAGGCCGAACATATCATAAGGCCACTACATGGTTATGCATTTCATGCATAGATACATGCAAACAAAGCATTGGCTGATCTCAAAGCGAAAAGACTACTATGCGTCTGCTTTCAGCGCGGGTGAAAGACCTGTCTGGAAATGCAAGATTTGCAAGTCAGTCTAAACCAAATTCAAGAGGTCATATAATGTCCAGCCAGCACCAGATACCGTCTTATCTTACCCCGACTGAGACCGGTCCTTGGTCAGTTTACCTTGAGCAAATTGATCGTGTTACTCCTTACCTTGGCCATCTGTCACGCTGGGTAGAAACCCTGAAGCGTCCCAAGCGTATCCTCATCGTCGATGTACCTATCGAGCGTGATGACGGCAGCATCGCCCATTTCGAAGGTTACCGTGTACAGCACAATACTTCCCGTGGCCCAGGCAAGGGTGGTGTGCGTTTCCATCAGGATGTGACGCTGTCAGAAGTGATGGCTTTGTCTGCCTGGATGACAATCAAGAACTCGGCAGTGAACGTGCCTTACGGTGGTGCAAAAGGCGGTATCCGCGTTGATCCAAAAACCTTGTCACGCGGCGAACTGATGCGCATGACACGTCGTTACACCTCTGAAATCGGCATCATCATTGGCCCGGACAAAGACATTCCGGCACCAGACGTGAACACCAATGAGCAAACCATGGCATGGATGATGGATACCTATTCCATGAATGAAGGCCGTACTGCCACTGGCGTCGTCACAGGCAAGCCTATCTCCCTCGGTGGTAGCCTGGGCCGTCGTGAAGCGACTGGCCGTGGTGTATTCGTGGTCGGTAGCGAAGCTGCAGCCAAGCGCGGCCTGAGCATTGCCGGTGCAAAAATTGCCGTGCAGGGTTTTGGTAATGTAGGCGGTATTGCTGCCCGTCTGTTCGCAGAAGCGGGTGCCAAGATCGTTGCTGTGCAAGATCATGGTGGCACGATCTTCCATTCGAATGGTTTTGATGTCAACAAACTGCTGGATCACGTGGCAGCCAAAGGCAGTGTTGCCGGTTTTGAAGGCATAGAAGCTGTTTTGCCAAATGATGAGTTCTGGTCCGTTAACTGCGATATCATGATCCCGGCAGCATTGGAACAACAGATCACCCTGAAAAACGCTGACCAGATCCGCGCCAAAATCATCCTCGAAGGCGCGAATGGGCCGACCACACCAGAAGCAGATGATATTTTGCGCGACAAAGGTGTATTGGTGGTGCCAGACGTGATCGCCAATGCCGGCGGTGTAACCGTGTCTTATTTTGAATGGGTACAGGACTTCTCCAGCTATTTCTGGTCTGAAGATGAAATCAACCAGCGTCTGACTCGCATCATGAAGGAAGCTTTTAATTCTGTATGGCAGGTGACAGAAGATAAAAACGTCTCCTTGCGTACAGCAGCATTTATTATCGGTTGCTCCAGAGTGTTGCAGGCACGTGAAGTTCGCGGCTTGTATCCTTAATCTGGAATTGTAAAAAGCTATTGATCACCTATGCTGATAGGTGATCAATCATGCGGACGAGGCGTGATGCGATGTGGACTTGGCTAAAGAAAAGCCATATTTGCGTCGCATGCGCATTTATTTCATTTCATTTCGCTTCATTTCGTTGAAAGAGTCCGTTTGCTGAGTCAGGGCGTTGTAAAGAAGCTTAACGCGGGTGCTGCAGTTGAATATATCAGTGTCATCAAGGCTTAGTTTAATCCGGCTAAGGTGATGCAAGAGTATGGAACAATAATTGCATACTTGTTTTTGAAATCTTTGCAAGAGTGAATTGTCAAAAAACCCGAATAATATTTTGTTAAATGTGAATTTTTCTGTTGAATTTTGTTAGGCTTTATCATTACCATCCTGAATTAAGTTCAAAGGGGATCATATGAAAGTTTCGAAATGGATAGTAAAGGCTGGCTTGCCCTGTGCGCTAGTCCTGTGCTCCTCGCTTTCATTAGCCGCGGATACCCTTGCACGCATCAAAGAGACGCACACGATGACCATCGCGCACCGTGAAGCGTCTTTTCCATTTTCTTATCTTGGTGATGACAAGAAGCCCATTGGCTATTCCATGGACATCTGCCTGAAGCTGGTCGATGCGATCAAAAAAGAACTCAAGCTGCCTCAACTCAACGTGAATTATGTTCTGGTGACGGGCAGCACACGTATTCCTGCCATTGTTGAGGGCAAGGCTGATCTGGAATGCGGTTCAACCACCAATAATGCAGAGCGCCGTAAGCAGGTCGCCTTCACTATCCCCCATTTCTTTGCTACCGCAAAAATGATAGTCCGGACCGATTCCGGCATCAAAAACTGGACTGACCTCAAGGGCAAAAAAGTCGTGACCTCCAAGGGGACGACGACCGTCAAGCTGCTCAATGACCGTGACAAGGTCAGGGGCCTGGATTTGAAATTGCTGGAAGGCGCTGATCACAATGAGTCCTTCGGCATGGTAGAGAGTGGTGCGGCAGATGCCTTTACCGTCGATGATGTGCTCCTGTACGGGCAGCGCGCCAATGCCAAAGACCCCAGCAAGTTCGTTGTGGTAGGTGATTCGCTGTCCACTGAGCCGTATGCCATCATGCTGCGCAAGGATGATCCTGCATTCAAGAATCTGCTGGACCGTGAAATGGCGCGCCTGATGAGTGATGGCGAAGTCACCAAATTGTATGACAAGTGGTTCCGTAAGCCTGTGCCCCCAAAAGGGGCAAACCTGAACATGCCCATGAATTTTCTGTTGCGCGACAATATCCGCTTCCCTACGGACAAGGTTGCGGATTAACAGGCTGGTTCCGTGTTTGCCAGCAGGCAGGAGGAATATTACGGTGGTGGAATTTATCTGATCTGTTAGCAGTAACGGCTGTCTAATTTTTTAGCAACATATAAGTAGTAATACGTATTAAACCGGCTGAAAAAAACGGTAATTTGCTGAGGGTTTTTGTTAAACTCAAAGCCACGATTTTTTGATTTAACTTTTTGGAGACAGTATGAAATTTTCGAAATTGTTGGTAGCTTTGGTTGGTGCTGGCCTGGTCGCTGGTGCAGCACAGGCGCAGGAAACTGGTACGCTGAAAAAAATCAAGGATACAGGCATCATCACCCTGGGCGTGCGTGATTCCTCCAACCCTTTTTCCTACCTGGATGATAAGCAGTCTTATCAGGGTTATTCCATTGACCTGTGCATGAAAATTGTGACTGCAGTGCAAAAGCAACTGGGTTTGTCTTCCCTGAACGTCAAAATGAATCCGGTGACTTCTGCTACCCGTATTCCTTTGATGGCCAATGGCACGATCGATCTGGAATGTGGTTCTACAACCAATAACGTGGAACGTCAAAAACAGGTGGCGTTTGCACCGACCACTTTTGTGACGGCCAACCGTATTCTGTCAAAAAAATCTTCCGGCATCAAAACTCTGGCTGACCTCAAAGGCAAGGCCGTGGTATCGACTTCCGGTACTTCCAACCTGAAACAGCTGACACAGCTGAATGCTGACCAGAACCTGGGCATCAATATTTTGCCAGCCAAGGACCATGCAGAAGCTTTCCTGATGGTAGAAACTGGCCGTGCAGTCGCATGGGTCATGGATGATATCCTGCTGGCGTCACAAGTATCCAACTCAAAAAATCCAGCTGACTATGAAATCAGCAAGGAAGCACTGTCGGTTGAGCCTTATGGCATCATGCTGCGTAAAGACGATGCTCCATTCAAGAAAGTAGTTGATACAGCGATAGGCAATGTACTGACTTCTGGTGATGTTAACCGCATGTACCACAAATGGTTCATGCAACCTATTCCGCCTAAAGGTATCGCTTTGAACTGGCCTATGTCTGACCAGCTCAAGGCAGTGGCCGCCAAGCCTACTGATTCAGGTGAACCTTCTGCTTATGCTGTTGTTCCTGAGGCTCAAAAAGCCGTCTTGAACAAAAAGAAAAAATAATACTTAGCAAGGCAAGGTAGTCCGATAAAACGGGGGGATGCACCTCCCGTTTTCTTTTACAAGACAAGCAATAACTGATCTTGTCAAAGCGGACACAAAGCGCTGTACAGGAGGAGAATATGAATTACAACTGGAATTGGAATATCTTTTGGGACACCGCGCCCGATGGAATGGGGACCTATCTTGAGTCTCTGATCTCTGGCCTGAAATGGACGCTGGCGACAGCGGGTCTGGGCTGGGTGATAGCTTTGGCATTGGGTCTGGTGATAGGAACATTGCGCACAGCGCCCAACAAATGGGTAGTCAGGCTGGCAAATGCCTATGTGGAATTATTCAGGAACATTCCACTGATCGTGCAAATGTTTCTCTGGTACTTTGTCTTCCCTGAAGTCTTGCCTGAAGCATGGGGCACGGCACTTAAACAATTGCCGAATGCACCTTTCGTCACGGCAGTACTGAGCCTGGGGTTTTTTACTTCAGCCAGGGTGGCGGTACAGGTATCAACGGGTATCAATGCTCTGCCACGTGGTCAGAAAATGGCGGGAACGGCACTGGGCCTGACACTGCCGCAAACATACCGCTATGTGCTGTTGCCCATGGCATTTCGCATCATCATCCCTTCACTGATCAATGAAGTGGCGGCGATCATCAAAAACAGTTCGGTGGCTTTGTCCATAGGTTTGATAGAACTGATGGCAAGTACACGCTCCATGCAAGAGATGTCTTTTAAGACTTTTGAGGCTTTCAGTGCTGCCACCATCATCTATCTGATCGTGTCTGTGGTTGCGATCCTGATGTCGAATTTGTTGGAAAAGAAACTGCGCGTACCAGGTTTCATTACTTCTGGTTCAGCCAATAGTGGAGGGCACTAAACATGGGTAATTTTGATTTTGATGTCATTCAGCGCTCCTGGATGTATCTGTTCCAGACTGGCATGGTGTTTACACTGAAGCTGACCTTCCTGGCAATGACAGGCGGTATCATCATCGGCACTTTATTGGCGATGATGCGCTTGTCCAGCAACAAGCTGATCAATCTGTTTGCCTCCGGTTATGTCAACCTGATGCGCTCTATACCTCTGGTATTGGTGCTGTTCTGGTTTTATTTCCTGGTGCCCTATATTGGTGCCTGGATAATTGGTGCAAATGAGCCTGTGGCCGTGGGTGCTTTTTCTTCTTGTCTGATCACCTTTGTCATGTTTGAGGCAGCTTATTACTGCGAGATCATGCGCTCGGGTATACAGTCCATACCGCGTGGCCAGATCTGGGCCGGTTATGCCATGGGCATGAACTACTGGCAAACCATGGGTAATATTGTCTTGCCTCAGGCATTCCGCAATATGATTCCCATCTTGTTTACGCAAACCATCGTTTTGTTCCAGGACGTGTCACTGGTATCGATCTTGTCCATTCCTGACTTTTTTGGCTCTGCAGCCAAAGTGGCGCAGCGTGATGGCCGTCTGGTGGAAATGTATTCCTTCGCAGCGGTTGTCTATTTCGTCATGTGCTTTGGCTTGTCTTCACTCGTGAAGAAGTTGCAAGCAAAAGTGGCGATCATACGTTAAGAATATTGTGGAGATTTGAAATGATTAAATTGAATAATGTCAGTAAATGGTATGGTCAGTTCCAGGTGTTGACTGACTGCACGACCGAAGTGTCCAAGGGTGAAGTTGTGGTTGTTTGCGGCCCGTCCGGTTCTGGTAAATCCACCCTGATCAAGACCGTCAATGGCCTCGAGCCTTTCCAGAAAGGTGAGATCACGGTAGAGGGTGTTTCTGTTGGCGATCCCAAAACCAATCTGTCCAAATTGCGTGCACGCATAGGCATGGTGTTCCAGAACTTTGAGTTGTTCCCGCATCTGTCTATCCGTCAGAACCTGACTATAGGCCAGGTCAAAGTGCTCGGACGTTCAGAAGAGGAAGCGACTGAGCGTGGCCTCAAATACCTCGACCGCGTCGGCCTGATTGCCCATAAAGACAAATTCCCTGGTCAGTTGTCCGGTGGTCAGCAACAGCGTGTGGCGATTGCCCGCGCCTTGTCCATGGACCCGATCGCCATGCTGTTCGATGAACCAACTTCTGCGCTTGATCCTGAAATGATCAATGAAGTACTAGATGTCATGGTAGGCCTGGCGCAAGAAGGCATGACCATGATGGTGGTTACGCATGAAATGGGCTTTGCCAAGAAAGTGGCAAACCGCATAGTCTTCATGGACAGGGGCGTGATCGTTGAAGATTGTTCAAAAGACGAATTCTTCAACAATGCTCGCTCAGACCGTGCTCGTGATTTCCTGGCAAAAATCATTCACTAATATATGGCTAATGCCTGACTTTTAATAAATTGCATTATGGCATTTGCTTGAAATTTGACCTCTGGTTTGATGTTTGATTTGAAAAGCAGCCCTGATTTCAGGGCTGCTTTCATTTTATGGGATTGTTCTCTGTAAAACAGTGGGAATTGTGATTTACGTCACAGGTAAAAGAGTCTTGCCGTGCTAATCTTTCATCGCTAAAAAAATGCACTGAAAAGTAGTTTCTCAATTATTTCATTTTGTATTAATAACAATTACACAGGACAACTCGCAATGGCCAATACAGCTGCTGATATCCAAAAGCTTTACATCGCATATTTCAACCGCCCAGCAGACCCAAATGGTCTGGCCTACTGGATGGCCCAAAGTTTCACACTGGGTCAAATCGCCGACAGCTTCTCCAAACAAGCAGAATACGCAACAGTGTATGCTGGTAAAACAACAGAAGACACCGTCAACACCATATACAACAACCTGTTCGGCCACAAAGCTGACGTAGCCGGTCTCAACTACTGGACAGGCCAACTGCTGAACGGCAAAGTTACCCTGGGTCAAGCCGCTCTGGCCATCCTCGGTGGTGCTACCGGTGCAGACAAAGTTGCTGTTGACTCCAAAGTTGCTGCAGCGACATCCTTCACAACAGCCATCGACACCAACGAAGAAATCGTTGCCTACTCCCTGCCAGCCAACACAGCCCTGGCCAAGGACTGGTTGAGCAAAGTGTTGGATTCCGCCACACAAGCATCCCAAATCGCAGTTCAAGATGCAGTGTTGACATCCATCGTCAATGGCGGCGGCGTCAAAGACTTCACACTGACAAGCAACACAGACATCGCCACAGCTGAAAACTTCACAGCTGGCCTCGTCTACACACCAAACGGTGGTTCCCGTGTGAATGCCCTGCAAGACGAAGACGTCCTGACAGGCTCCAACACATCCGCTACAGCCAACAACAAACTGACCGCCACACTGGGTAACTCCAATGACAACGGCGCAGCGATCGTCACACCAACGCTCAAAAACATCCAGACAGCCACATTCACCTTCACAGGTTCCGCTGATGGCAACAACGTCAACAACAACGCTGTTGTTGCAGTTGACCTGCAAGACGGCACTGGCTTGAAAACAGTTGGCATCAACCGTATCGCCTCCACAGCAGGTACCAACACAGCCCGTATTGAAAACATCAAGCAAGCTGTAGAAACAATGAATTTGACCAGCACCAACGCCAACAACACAGGCGTGGTTGAATTCTCCTTCGGCAATGGCACACTGCTCGGCGCTAACACAGGTACATTGAACCTGTCCGACGTTCAAGTTGGTACAGTCAACATTGGTCAAAACGTTTCCGGCACATCCGCCGCAGGCGTTGCCAACCAAGGTTACGAAACACTGACCATCAACAGCACAGGCAACACCAACAACATCGGCACACTGAATCTGCCAATGGACACAGGTACAGCAGGCAAAGTCATCATCACTGGCGACAAAGACCTCACACTGGCCCAGACATCCAATGTTGTCAATGGTGTAACAACCATTGAATCCACCAACTTCTCCGGTGGTATCCTGCAAGCAGCAGGCCGTCTGTCCGCCATTGATGCATCCGCATTCAAAGGCAACCTGACACTCAACCTCGGCAATGGCATCTTCACCACAGGTAAAGCTGACACCTCCGGTTCCGTTCAAAACGTCACCATCACTGGTGGTTCTGGTAACGACACATTCTACCTGGCAGACACAGTAGAAACAGGCGACAGCATCACAGGCGGCGACGGTACAGATACCCTGGTTATCGTCAACGGCGGCAACGTCACAGCCGGTGCAGCTGGTTCCTCCATCATCACCAAAGTAGAAGCAGTTCAAGTTCTGTTGAACAACGCCGCTTCCACAGTTGACTTCGCCAAACTGCCAGATGTGACAGGCGTATTGGTCCGCAACGTCTCCAACACCAACGTAGCAGCTCCTGCGAACTCCGCACCAGTCGCTGGTACAGACGTGTTCACACTCAACAACCTGAGTGTTGGTCAAGCTGCAGCCATCACCATCCGTCATAGCGACACAGGCTCCAACGCCATCGGCCAATCCACCATCAACGCCAATCTGGCGACTGCTACTGGTGCATCCGATACAGTTGCTGTCACTATCGCTGAAGGTTTGAACGTTGACCCACGTTTCAACTTCGTATTGAACACCAACGCTGTAGAAAACATCACTCTGGTCGATGCTGATACAGAATCCAACACAGTTGCCCTGGCCAACGTTGCTGCCCACACAGGCACCATCACGATTGGTACAACAGCAGGTGCTGGTTCCACAACAACCTTCCTGAACCTCGACACCACAGTTGCTGGTAACGGCGGTTTGTACCGTATCGACACAACAGGCGGCGCAGCAGCCAACATCGCTGGCGTACAAGAGTTGTCCAAAACAGCAGGTCAGATCAAACTGATCGCCGCTAACATCGATGCATCCGCAGAAACAGCCAGCGTTATCGTTCGCGTTTCCACCAGCGGTGCAGCCAACGGCGCGCAAAACATCAAGATGGGTGCTGGTAACGACACAGTCACTTTCGATAACATCCAGGACACACGTGCTGGCCTGACGATCTCCGACACAGTCGTAGGTGGCGCTGGTACAGATACACTGGTCATCGACGGCGACCTGACAGGTGCAGCACTGGGCGACACCATCGCTCTGGGCGCGTCTGAATGGACTAACGTTTCCGGTTTCGAAACTATCCGTCTGGTTGGTACTTCCAACAACGCCGGTGTTGACGGTGCAGGTAACTACCGTCTGACATTGACAGATGCCCTGATCGCTGCCAACAACAACGCAGGTGTTCTGGCTATCGTCAACGACAACGACACAGCCAATGATGCAGCGAACGCCGCAGACACAGCTGGTACAGCCGTTGAAAGCGCAGTCGTCATCGACGCACGTACACTGAGCGCCACAAGCCGCTTCAGCTACAACGGCGAAGAAGGTGCTTCCCGCACAGCCGACCGTATCATCTTCACAGATGCCAACTTCAATGGCTCCCACGCCATCAACGGCGGTGCAGTTGACAACAACAGCACCAACAACAGCCAGAAGAACGACGACGTGATCGAACTGCGCAATGCAACAAACGCAGCGATCGGTGACTTCAACGGCATCTCCAACGTTGGTAACATCGAACTGACAAACGACACAGCAGTCACCCAAGTGTCCCAAATCCAGTTGAACGATACTATCGTTGATGCACTGGTTGACAGCTACCAAGCTGCTAACACCACAACCCACGTAGAACGTCTGACTATCCGTGCAATCGACAACGTCAACGTTGCTAACGCCACTGTTGGTGTTTCCATCGATGCAGGCGCATTGACAGCACAATCTGCACTGGACGTGACACTGGCCCGCGGCGCCAACTTCCTGCAACTCGGCGCTGGTGCAGACCGCGTTGTCTTGTTGGGTAACTATGTTGCTGGTACTTACCTGGGTACAGAAAACGGTGTTTCCCTGAACGCACAATCCACAGCAAATGCAGTGGCACGTGTTGTGACAGACACCATCAACCTGGGTGCAGGTAACGATACGCTGGTGACTTACGGTGCGATCAACCTGGCTGGTGCACAATTGTCTGGTATTGAAAACATCACAGCGAACTCTGCTGTTGTGATCACTGCAAGTCAATATGCGGCATTAATCGCTGCGCGTGCCGCATTGAACCTGTCTGGTCCGGTATTGACCTTCTCTGGCGTTGGTCCGCATCAACTGACGATCGTGGATGATGTGGCGGGTGCCAATAACATCGACTTGTCGTATATCTCCATCACTGGTGGTACGCTGGTGTATGACGTGACGTCGTCTTCGAATGCGACCGGTGGTAATGTCAATAACACGACTACTTCCAATGCGATTATTGTTTCTGGTGGTGCATCTGCGACTGCTGGCGTCATAGGCACTAATCCAGTCAATGGTGGTGGTACAGCCCTGACGCCGATTGCCCTGACTGCAGGCGGCGTGTTTAACAGCACTGCAAACGTGAACGATAATTTCACAGGTAATGCGGCAGCGCTGGTTGGTACGACTGTCAACGGTAATGCCGGTGATACAGACATCATTACCTTCACTGGTGGCGGCAGTATCGTTATCGGTGGCGGCAATACTATTACCAACATCAAAACCTTGGCAACAGACAATACATCGACAGACGTGTACTTCAACGTTGCTACTGCAGGTGTTACCACTGTCAATGGCGGCACAGGCAATGACCGCGTCTATCTGGCGAACTCCGGCAGCTCCATGCTGGCGGGTAATGTCAATCTGGGTGCAGGTAACAATACCCTGACCATGGAAGGCAAGACTTACAGTGGCACTTTCACTGCAGGTGCAGGTACATCCGATATCCTGAGTCTGGTCGCGTCATCCAATATTGCTGGTGCGAATATCTCTGGCTTCGAAAGCCTGGTGGTTGCCAGCAATGCTGGTATTACTTTGTCTGCAGCTCAATACAGTGCTTTCACTAGTATCACGGCGACAGGTACAAATGCCTTCACATTCTCTACAGCAGGTACTATCGCTGGTAACGCGACTGTAGAAAATTATGTACTTGCGAATGGTACAAATACCTTCACTGGCGCGGCTGGTTTGATCTCTGTCACTGGTGGTACTGGTGTCGATACATTCACAGTGGGTGATGCCATCATCACGGCAACTGTTGCTGCCAATGGTATTAACGGCGGTGTTGGCGCTGGTGACATCCTGAACGTAGGTGCTGTGACTGCTGCGCTGGATATGTCTGCAAAGGTAACCGATGTTGAAACCGTGAATGTCACTGGTGGTACTAATGCGGCATGGACCGTGACTAATGAAAATGGTGCTGGCGTGACTTTGAACTTCACCAAGTCTGCATCTACTGCCATCAACAACGTCATCCTGGGTACAGGTGGTCAGACACTGAATATCCTGGGCACTGGTACAGGTGCAACCACTATCACAGGTGGTTCGGGTGCTGATACCATCAACCTGTCCACCACTGCAACTGGCGCTGACACGATTGCTACTGGTTCTGTTATCTCCGCTATCGATACAGTGGCGAACTTCAAGATTGCTGGTGCAGACGTGTTCAAAACAGGCACAGCAGCAACAACATTGAACGCACTGAACATCGCTACAGCTGATACAGCAACTCTGGCAGCAGCGATCGCTACTGCAGCAACTGCCGCTGGCGCGTCTCTGGCAGCGAATACCCAGGCTTACATCATCACTGTAGCAGCAGGTACAGCAGCTGGTACTTATGCCTTCCAAAACATCGGTGGCACTGTAGGTGCAGTTGATGCAACTGACTTTATCGTTAAACTCGTTGGCGCAGGTTCCATCGTCGCTGGCGATTTCATCGCGTAAGCAGGTTCGCAGTAAGGCAGGGGATTAGTTCCCTGCCACGAAATGATGAAAACAAACAAGCCCGGCACTGCAAAGTGCCGGGCTTGTTTGTAACTGTAGTCAGCATTCACAGATACAATAAAATTGCTGCGTCTTTGCATGTGAGGCATCACAATCACCTCAAAGACATCTGGCAAATTCTATGTATACATTTCCTCATTCGTTTAATTCAGCACGGCTTGCTATCTGCGTTGGCGCGTTCACAAGTTTGCTGCTGTTCGTCTCAGCAGTGTTTGGTACAGAACAGAATCTGTCCACAAACGCTGCAACCGACGCTACTACAAAAAACTGCAGCAAATTGCTACCCGACGAATATCAATGGCAAGCACTGGACTGGTCACATTTGCGCACTGCAGACTTACCGCGCGAATTAAAAATTTTTCCTGATCAGCAAGCTGCCTGCGCAATGAATGCGGCAATTTGTAGCGAAGCTGAAAGCAAGAAAATCATCGCAGTCGATGTGGATGTGTTTTTCAAGGACTCTGCCATCTGGAGCAGGCCTGAGCAATTGCAGCCTTATATGGAACTCGTCAATCGCTATTATCAGCAGGCGCGCATCACTTTCAATTTCAGATTCCGTCCAATAGGTGAATTGCCCGCCTGGACTGAAAACCGCAATCAACTGAGTATCATTTTTGCTGCGGCCATGCCTGCCCCGGCTGGCAAGGTCGCTGATGCATTTGGCAATTTGCCAGCGGGTAAGGCAGTATTTAATGATGTGCTGATGAATCGCCCGGACAGACACGCGAATCCCTATTTCCTGATGGGCAAACCTTTGGGGCATGAACTAGGGCACGTACTGGGTCTTGCACACACGCAGGACAAGGCCTTGTTGATGACCCAGGGGACTTCACCGCAAAATGCTTTGGATATATTGCCGGAGCAGGCGTTGATCATGCGGATCATGGCATTGCAGCGTTTTGGTGGCAGACTTGATCCAGTGATTGCATGTCACTAGGGAAATACAGTGTTGGAAGATTATTGCTGCTTCACTATTTTTCAGCCATTACTGCTGGTGAAATGCACCTGATCTGTGCTGGCAAAGGTGCTTAAGGCAGAGGGAAAAGGTAAAATGCCGGTATTCCGTCACTGCGAGCTACCATGACTGCCTCTACTTCCAGCACTTCCCCACAAGAAATCACGATTACCCGCCCGGATGACTGGCATTTGCACGTGCGCGATGGCGCCGCCCTGGCCAGCGTGCTGCCGCATACTGCAGCGCAGTTTGCCCGGGCCATCATCATGCCTAACCTGAAGCCGCCGGTCACTACGACTGAACAGGCTGCCGCTTATCGTGAACGCATACTTGCTGCCTTGCCAGCAGGCATGAATTTCGAACCGCTGATGACCCTGTACCTGACCAATAACACACCACCAGATGAGATACGCCGAGCCAAGGACAGTGGCTTTGTGCATGCCGTGAAGCTGTATCCAGCTGGTGCCACCACCAATTCAGATGCCGGTGTGACTGACCTCAAGAATTGCTACAAGACCCTGGAAACCATGCAGGAGGTTGGCATGCCCTTCCTGGTGCATGGTGAAGTGACAGATGCCGAGATTGATTTGTTTGACCGTGAGGCAGTATTCATAGACCGTGTCATGCAACCGCTGCGCAAGGACATGCCAGAATTGAAAGTGGTGTTTGAACATATCACGACCAGTGATGCTGCTGCCTATGTGGCAGAATCTGGCGGCCCGATAGCCGCGACGATTACTGCCCATCACTTGCTGTATAACCGCAATGAGATTTTCAAAGGCGGCATACGTCCGCATTATTATTGCCTGCCAGTGCTCAAGCGTGAAACCCATCGCCAGGCGCTGGTTAAAGCGGCAATCTCGGGCAGCAAGCGCTTCTTCCTCGGTACCGATTCTGCACCGCATGCCAAGGGTTTGAAAGAGCATGCCTGTGGTTGTGCCGGTTGCTATACCGCTTTGCATGCGATGGAATTGTATACCCAGGCTTTTGAACAGGCCGGTGCACTCGATCAACTCGAAGCATTCGCGAGTTTCAATGGCCCTGACTTTTATCAATTGCCGCGTAATAGCGGCAGCATTACCCTGGTGCGCGAGGACTGGCAAATGCCGGCAGAACTGCCATTTGCCGACACCAGCATCGTGCCACTGAACAGTGGCGAAACCCTGCACTGGAAAATGCGCACTGCATAAATCTGGTTGGCAATTCATGACACGTTTTTTTGATGACATAGACTGGTCGCGAGTGTGGTTTGCCACCGTGTGCGAATCGGCCAAAGACTTGCTGGCGGCAGATGACTGGCGCCAGCAACTCAATCAGTGTGCCGTGCAGGCGGGCTTGCACAATCATCTTGGTTTACCCTTGCGCTTTATCGCACAGGAAGAATTACCTGATGGTGCGGCCTATGAGGCGCATATCAGTGCTACCGGCCAGGTACCCACGCGCGAGAACCTGCATGATTTTTTCAATGCGCTGGTGTGGCTGACTTTCCCAGCCATCAAGCGGCAGTTGAATGCCTTGCAGGCCGCGCAAATTGCTGCTCTCGGCATAGGCAAGTCACGCGGCCCCGCGCGTGATGCAGCAACCATCTTTGATGAGAATGCTGCGCTGCTTGTCCTTGCAGATACGCCGGAAGGAGCAGACCTGATCGCCGCTTTGCGCGCCCATGCATGGCAGGACGCCTTTGTCAGACAGGCAGATAAATTCGGTGGCTGCGCCGAAGTCTGGTGCTTTGGACATGCCTTGATGGAAAAGCTGGTCAAGCCCTATAAGGCGATTACAGCACATACCTGGGTCGTCATGGTGGAGCCAGCTTATTTCAAGCTCGATGCCAGCGCCAGACGTGCACATATCGATGGGGTAGTGGCAGCGCAACTTGCAAGCCAGATGTTGACCACGGCAGATTACACGCCTTTACCAGTACTTGGCATACCAGGCTGGTGGCCGCAGCAGGATGCTGCTTTTTACCAGGACCAGCAAGTTTTCAGGGCAAAACGCCGGAACTGAGCCCGGCGTTCAAGAGGCCGCCGGTTACTATCAGGCCGCAGCGCCAGTCTGTATGATCTTGAACAATTGATCTTTCAGGCTCAAGCGTGCTTTCTTCAAGTCTTCCAGCGCGGCATCACCCAGATGCTCGGCGCCGTTCTCTGCACGATTGATGGCCTTGTCGGTGTCATCATATTCAGCAAACAGCTTGGCGAAATGCTTGTCGTTGGCTTTCAGTTCGTGGATAGCTTGCTTGAACTCTGGAAATTCAGTGGAAAGAGGGTGGTGATCTACTTGCATGGATACTCCTTAATGATAGAGGAAGGGATTTTCCCTGCCCCTATACTAAGCTTATCCAGACCCTCATCCATGACCTGCATCAAGACAGGCAGAGAAAGACAGAATGCTGGCCTTGATGTTTGCCGCCTGCATTGCTGATTGCAGGCCCATCATCAATTTCGGGTAGAATATTTGGGCAATGCCGTATACCTGCAGGTGTATGGCCTTGGGATTCCGGCAGTTGCTTTGCAAATTTATCAGGTCTGGATCTATGGTCTGGGCAAATTCCGCCATCTGGCATCAGGCTAACACCGGGACTGGCTGCAACTATGTTGGGCAAGCACTCACCTCATCCAGTATCACCAGACCAGTATGCAGGCTGGCGTGCAGCTACCATGTCTCTGCGTAAGGCCATCGTGCTGGGTATAGCCTTGGGCATCCTGATTCCCGCCGTCCTGCTCGGCACTGTGTTGGCCAGGGATAGCTATGAACGCGAATACGAAGTGCGCGTGCGTGGGCCGCTGAAGCAATATGCCAGCATGCTGGAGCAAACCATGCCTGTGCCATTGTGGCAAGTCGATGCAAGCAGTGCCCAAAGCTTTGTTAATTCTGTCATGCTCAATCCCGATGTCGTGCGTATCGTCGTCGAGGATGCCGCCCTGGGTCGCTTTGTGCATGCTGAGCAGGCCATACAGCAAAAGCAGGGTTTGATCAGTGAAACCCGCAATATCCGCAAAGATGGCAGCATCATAGGCCGGGTCACGATAGAAATGAGCAGTTACTGGATGGAGCAGGAATTCCTGAAGAAATTCCTCAAGGGCGGTGCCGCCATCCTGGTGCAATTGCTAATTTCTTTTTTCCTGTTATGGTTGCTGTTCCAAAAACGCATGATGCGCCCACTGCAGCAATTACAGCGTGATGTCGATCGCTTGGGTGAGGGGCATCTCACCGAGGTCGTCAGCGCAGCCAGGCCTGATGAACTGGGCAGCCTGGCGCTGGGGGTGGATTCCATGCGCCTGCGTCTGGGTGAACTCATGAGCGAGCAGGCCAGCCACAATGCCACGCTGGAGCAAAGGGTCAACGACCGTACCAGGGAGTTACATGCATCGAACCAGGAGTTGCGCACAGCCCTCAATGATTTGAATAACGCCCATGCCGAAATCCAGCGCAGCGACAGAATGGCCGCGCTCGGTTCGCTGGTCGCAGGCGTGGCTCATGAACTCAATACGCCTATAGGAAATTCTGTGACGGTGGCCAGTACCATTCATGACCTGAGCCGCGAATTCAACAAGAAAATGGCGCAGGGCGTTACCCGTGCGGCTCTGCAAAATTATGTCGAGAATAACCTGCAGGCCAGCGATATACTTTTGCGCAATTTGCATAGCGCGGCTGACCTGATCGGCAGTTTCAAGCGCGTGGCGGTAGATAGAACCAGCGCCCAGCGCCGCGTGTTTTTTCTTGATGAAGTCGTCAGGGAAACCATGCTGACCATGGGGGCCAGTATCAGGCATCATGTACATGAAGTCCGTATCGATATTCCGCCTGGCATACGTATGGATGCCTACCCAGGTTTGCTCGGGCAGATTATCAGCAACCTCATCAATAATGCCATCCTGCATGGCTTTGATGGTCGCGAAAATGGCGTCATCGATATCCGGGCACATTTGCTGGATGCAGAACCTGCCAAGGTGGAATTAAGCGTCAATGACAACGGTGTTGGCATTGCAGACATCAATCTCGGACGTATCTTTGATCCCTTCTTCACGACCAAACTGGGGCAGGGTGGCAGTGGCCTGGGTTTGAATATCGTCTATAACCTGGTTTGTGATGTACTCGGAGGCAGCATACGGGTGGAAAGCGAGCCAGGGAAAGGTGCCAGCTTTATCATGCATTTGCCCTTGTGTGCTCCCGGCCATGCTGATGATACTGCGCAGTGAAGACGGAATAATGAAGAGCAAATTCAGTGGCTGGACTTGGCCACATCAGACCAGCCTTGCGGGCAATTCACCTGGGAAGACAGTTTTTGATATTCGCCAGAGGCGCGCAGTTTTTTCAGGCCATTATTAAATGCCGCAACCCTGCCTGCACTGGTCGGCAGGCCACGCGACATCATGAGGTGAGTCGTAAAACTCTCCGTCATCAATTTTGGGTGTGCAGATAACTGTGCCGCATCGGCAGGTGAAAAATTCTTCGCCAATAAATCACAGGTGACGTTTCTCTCCATAGGGGCAATATCTACCCGTTTCAACAGCAAGAGCTTCAGGGCGGCCGTATCATTCGGCAGCCTTTCCATCTTCAGGTCACCCTTATTCGCCATCGCCCAGATCTCTGGCGTATAGGTATAGTCCTGTATCATGGCAATACGGTAGGGCTTGAGATCGTCGAGTTGTTTCCATTTAAAATCGATGGCGTTGCGATAGACAAACACCCATTGTTCGGTGATGACATTGTCACTCAGGAAAAAACTCTGGTCATGCTCAGGTTTGTGACCCCAGTAAGCCGTGCCATCCCATTTGCCAGCACGGCTCTCTGCCAGGGCGCGTGACCACGGCAGGAAAGTAAATTCCACCTGATAGCCTTCGAGTTCAAAAGCGCGCCTTACTATGCTCAGGGCTATGCCTTTGTCTGGCCTGCTTTCAGTCGCATAGGGTGGGAGTTCACCAGTGGCAATTTTGAGTAATTTTCCTTGCGCCGATGACAAGCCTGGTAACAAGGGGAGCAGTATCAGCAGAGCGACAGCAAACCAGGATGAGCATGCTTTTTTCATGATGCTGCCTTCATCAAAAAGGGATTCAGTAGCCTATCATCTGCCTTATTGCTATTTCTGGCAAGTCGCTGGCTTGCAACAGGGGCAGGCCGCAGTATCAGGCAAAAACATGCAGGAATCATAATAACAAACAACAACGGGAGCCTGAGCTCCCGTTGTTGTTATGTTGTTACCTTATCTGGTTTTGCAGTCTGGCCTTGCAGATTTATTGCTCGCGCAACCAGGTCTGGGTGCGACCGAACATCGGTGCACCGATATAACCGCGCACATTCAGTTTCTTGTTGTTTTCAATGACACTGAGCTTGCTGCTATACAGCTTGCCATTGCCTGGGTCGAGGATTTTGCCACCTGTATATTCGTCACCGTCTTTTTTGAGGCCAGACAAGATGGTCATGCCGACTATGGGCTGGTCTTTGTTGGTACCTTCACATTTATCGCATTTTGGGTTCTTTTCTGGGGCATCGGCTTCCAAAAACAGTTTCTCTATCTTGCCCTGCAATTCACCGGCAGTTTCGGTGATACGTATCAGTGCCTTGGGTTTGCCTGATTTGTCATCTATGCTCTTCCACAGGCCGACCGGGCTTTCTTCAGCCTGTGCCAGCAGGGGCATGCCTGCGAATGCGATGAATGCGGATAGTACGGATAACACGAGTGGAACTGTTTTTTTCATGCTGTCTCCAAAAGAAAAAACTGTGGTCTCTGATTTATGTGATTTGATTGTACGTGGCAAAATTTTCACCACGTACAATATTTTTAGAGTACCTACTTTAACCCACGGGATTGCAACATCTTAGGCTGGTGGCAGCTTATCTAACTGTTCCAGCAGTTTTTGCAGGGTTGCCTTGAAATTCGCCAGACGTTCTCTCTCAACCGCGATGACCTGTGCAGGTGCCTTGGCGACAAAGCCTTCGTTACCCAGCTTGGTCTCCAGCTTGGTAATTTCACCTTCCAGACGGGCGACTTCCTTGCTGATACGTGCACGCTCTGCTGCCACATCGATTTCCACTTTCAGCATCAGCTTCGATTCGCCAACGACGGATACCGGTGCCGGTGATTCAGGCAGGGCATCAACGACAGCTACCTCAGACAGTTTCGCCAGTGCTTCCAGGTAAGGCGCAAAAGATTGCAGGCGGGCCTTGTCTTCTGCATTTGCAGCCTGCAACAACAGTGGCACGCGTTTGGCAGGGGACAATTGCATTTCACCACGCAGGTTACGGCAAGCGTCGGTCATGGCTTTGAGTGCCTGCATCCAGGCTTCTGCCGCAGTATCGACGTTAGCAGCGACAAACAGCGGGTAAGGCTGGATCATGATGCTGTCGCCAGCAGGGTTCAAAGTCTTGCCTGCCAGCGGAGCCACGGTTTGCCACAGTGCTTCAGTGACAAAAGGGATGACAGGGTGAGCCAGACGCAAGATCACTTCCAGTACGCGTAATAAAGTGCGGCGGGTCGCGCGTTGTTGCGCTTCATTACCTTGCTGTACCTGTACCTTGGCTACTTCCAGATACCAGTCGCAATATTCATCCCAGACAAACTTGTAGATGGCAGAAGCGATATTGTCGAAACGGTAGTCGGCAAAACCTTTTTCTATCTCAGCCTCTGCATGTTGCAAGGTGGAGATGATCCATTTGTCAGCCTGTGAATATTCGAGGTCAGCATCTGTGACACCAGCACCAAAACCACAATCCTTGTCTTCAGTATTCATCAGGACAAAGCGGGTCGCATTCCACAGTTTATTGCAGAAGTTGCGATAACCTTCGCAACGGCCCAGATCGAAATTGATATTGCGGCCCAGTGATGCATAGCTGGCCATCGTGAAGCGCAAAGCGTCCGTACCATAGGCAGGGATGCCGTCGGCAAATTCCTTGCGCGTGGCTTTTTCTATGCTGGCAGCCTGTTTCGGGTTCATCAGGCCGGCAGTGCGCTTGGCCACCAGTTCATCTACGCTGATACCGTCGATGAGGTCGATAGGGTCCAGGGTATTACCCTTGGACTTGGACATTTTCTGTCCGCTGGAATCGCGTACCAGGCCATGCACATAAACTGTATTAAACGGTACCTTGCCGGTGAAGTGCGTGGTCATCATGACCATACGCGCTACCCAGAAGAAAATGATGTCAAAGCCGGTGACCAGTACCGAGGATGGCAGGAACTGTTTGATGTCCGGTGTTTCTTCCGGCCAGCCCATGGTAGAGAAAGGCACCAGCGCAGATGAGAACCAGGTATCTAGCACGTCATCATCACGCTTCAATGCGCCAGTGTAGCCAGCGGCAGCTGCCTTGGCTTTGGCACCTGCTTCATCGTGGGCAACAAAAATTTCACCATTGTCGCCATACCAGGCCGGGATCTGATGACCCCACCAGAGTTGGCGAGAGATACACCAGTCCTGGATATTCGTCAGCCACTGGTTGTAAGTCGTTGTCCAGTTTTCCGGGATGAATTTGATTTCACCATCAGCGACTTTTTCCAGCGCCACTTCAGCGATGGATTTGCCAGGGAAGAAGGTACCTTCCGGTGCCGGTTTGCTCATGGCCATGAACCACTGGTCAGTCAGCATCGGTTCAATCACCACATTGGTACGGTCGCCACGTGGCACCATCAACTTGTGTGGTTTTACCGATTCCAGCAAACCCTGTGCATCGAGGTCAGCCACGATTTGTTTGCGGGCGACGAAACGGTCCATGCCCTGATATTGCGCAGGACCGTTTTCATTGATCTTGGCATCCAGAGTGAAAATGCAGATCATGTCCAGTTTGTGACGCTGGCCAACTGCGTAATCGTTCAAGTCATGTGCAGGCGTGATCTTCACGCAGCCAGTACCAAATTCCTTATCGACATAGCTGTCGGCAATCACCGGGATTTCACGGTCTGTCAGCGGCAGCTTGAGCATCTTGCCAACCAGGTGGATGTAACGTTCATCCGTCGGGTCAACTGCCACGGCCACGTCACCCAGCAGGGTTTCCGGGCGTGTCGTCGCTACCGTCAGGTGGCCGGAGCCATCCGCAAACGGGTAGCGGATATGCCACATGGAGCCATCTTCTTCTTCCGACACCACTTCCAGATCAGATACGGCAGTACCCAGCACGGGGTCCCAGTTCACCAGGCGCTTGCCGCGATAGATCAGGCCTTGCTCTACCAGTTTGACGAAGACATCGGTCACGCTCTTGGAGCGTTCAGCATCCATGGTGAAATATTCACGGTCCCAGTCGGCAGACGCACCCATGCGGCGCATCTGGCCAGTGATGGTGGAGCCGGATTTTTCTTTCCACTCCCAGACTTTTTCCAGGAATTTTTCACGGCCTAGATCGTGGCGCGAAATCTTTTGGGCATCCAACTGGCGTTCCACCACGATTTGCGTGGCGATACCTGCATGATCAGTACCCGGTATCCAGGCCGTATTGTGACCGCGCATGCGGTAGTAACGCGTCAGGCCATCCATGATGGTCTGGTTGAAGGCATGACCCATGTGCAGGGTGCCTGTCACATTTGGCGGCGGCAGCTGTATCGAGAACGAGGGTTTGCCTTCATCCATGGTGGCGGCAAAATACCCACGTTTTTCCCACTCGCCACGCCAGGATTGTTCGATTTCGGCGGGCTCAAAAGACTTGGCTAATTCCATAATATGATCTGCGGTGATTGCTAAACCTTTGATTATAAATGAGGAAAGTGCAGAAGGCGGTTTTTCCTGCGGATAGCAATAATAAAATATCTTAAAGACAATAAATATTTTAAATCTCGTCACTTGTGGGCAGCAAAGCGACAAATGCCATGTTGCCACCATGCATCTGGCTTGTTGTTGCAGGAAAGATTGGATTAAGATGCTTGAAAACCCCTGGGGACATCATGAGAAGTCTGATCAATACGACAAGTGCCATTAATTTTGTCTTTCTGCTGATAGTCCTGTTTCAGCCCGCCAGGGCTGATAAACCAAATACAGAAGAAGCCCTGGTGCTGGCCTATGTTGACAAATCCGGTGACAAATCCGGCGACAAGTCTGTCATCAGCGTTGCCACAGGTTCTGCCCTTCCTTTGCGCCATGCAACTGCCGTAGCGATAGTGATTACTGCTGCTGATATAGAGGTAAGCGGCGCCACCAGTTGAGAGAGGGTTGGTGGCCTGGATCAGGATGGAGAGTGAATACCAAATCAACCATATCGCAGACCATCAGAGAGTCAAGAAATTTCCCAAGGGCGGGCGTTCGGTCTTTTTGCAATTTGGCTATAAATTATAGGAATACCGATGATCACTTTGCAGTGACATCTGACCGCTTGTCGGGTGAATAAAGCAGGCGCATCAATTTCGATATGGGGGCGTGCGTAAATCTGTTAATGTTGATGGCTGATTCTTGGTATGGCTGTGGCAGCCTGATAGTTTGTTTGTAAAAAAACAGCAGCAATGGCGGCAGAAATAATGGCAGGAGTAAGGATAGTAATAACGGCAGGAGCGGCAAGCGCCGCAAAAGCAGGACGAAACTGTGTTGAGAATAAGATAAGGAATAAAACTTTAGATGCTGGAAAAAGGCTGTTCTTATTTTTCTGATATCCATGCTTGCCGCCTCGGTCAAAAGACGGATGCGAAAGCTGGCTTGCTTAAGTACGCCTGCCAGTTTTTCAATCTCGTCCTGTGCATATTGTTTTTGCTCGTTTCCCCTGCCATGGCTCAGCAGCCCATGCTCAGGCAAGACCTGGCCATGCTGCAAAACCAGGTGTTGCAAGTGCAGACTCCTGCAATGGCCCAGGATTTGCGCATGGGTTACCGCTATGGCGAGCATCTGGTCTTTGCAGATGCTGTCACTCAGGGACGCCGCCCTGAGGTCAGTACCGGGGGCAGCCTGGCGGTACTGTATCCTGACATGGGTGAACCTTACCGCAGTATTTTTGCCAAAATCATCGAAGGCATAGAAAGCAAGTCACGCATGCCGGTGATCAGTGTGCCGATAAGCGCCAAGCTGGAAACCGCTGACCTGAATGCGCAATTGAAACGCAATGGTGTCAGGGTCGTCATCGCCCTTGGCCGTCAGGGAGTCAAGCTGGCCAGTGGCCTGGACCGCGAGATTGCCGTGGTCGTTGGTGGTGTACTGAACATTCCTGAAAGCGAAAGCCGCAGCATGACAGGCGTCAGTCTTATGCCCGATCCTGCCTTGTTGTTTACCCGCCTCAAAAGCCTGCTGCCAGGCGTCAAAAGAGTCATTGTCGTGTACGACCCCAAAAACAATGAGACACTGATCAAACTGGCGCGCGAAGCAGCCAGGCAGCAGGGGCTGGAGCTGGTAACCTATGAAGCCAAAGACCTCGCTGGTGCCGCCCATCAGTATGAAGTGGCCTTTGCCAGCGCGGACCGGCGCGACGCCTTGTGGCTGCCACAAGATTCAACCACGGTGGAGGAGGGTAGTATCTTGCCGCTGGTCTTGCGTGAATCCTGGAACCGTGGCATCCCCTTCTTTTCCAGCAGTTTTCTGCACGCAAAAAAAGGAGCACTGTTTGCGCTCTATCCAAATAATCTGGAGCTGGGACACAGCCTGGCCATGGCAGCCCATAGTGCCGTGAGCGGAGATGGCCGCAAGTCTGGCGTGTCCTTGCTGCGTGAGGTCCTGGTGGCAGTGAATTTGCGTACAGCCAGCCATATAGGTTTGAACATTGATTATCAAAGCCAGAGAAGTTTTGACTCTATCTTCCCTGAGCCTTGAGTGTTGTAATTGATTGCGATTGATTGCCATTGCAGGCTGTCTGCCATGCTGCTGCGATGTAAAGAACAATAAAAACGAAGAGAAGTGAAAGAGCCAAGCATGCCATGCATCCGTGAGAATGCTGCCATGATCTTGAATATTCTGAGACAAAGTGCTGTTCACCAGCGATGCCTGACGGTGGATGGCCACAAGTAATTTGGTTCAAGTATGACGTTTTTCAGCAATTACTTTCGCCGCACAGGTTTCAGTCTCCAGCTAACGGTGATCATCACGGCTGCGATTCTGGTGCTGGCATTGTTTTCTTCCATCATGAATTCATGGCAGGCCAGCCATCGCATGCGCGCTTACTTTGTCGTGCAGGGTCAGCAAGTGGCAGAAAACCTGGCACGTCAAAGCCGCCTGGCCCTGTTGTATCACTCTGCCGATAATGCCAGGGAAGTGGTGACGACCACCCTGGCTTTTCCTGATGTCCTGCAGGTAGAGATCGCCAATGCAGAGCATAAGGTCTTGCTGTCGCAAAGCAAACCTGGCGTTGTCTTGCCGCCTTTACAGACGCAACCGGCCGGGCCCTTGTCGAGTGCCAGGCTGGAACAGGAAAGTGAGCAGGACTGGCGTTTCAGTGCCCCGGTATTTGCCGGTGAGGCAGAAGCCTCGCCTTTTGAAGTGCAGGAGAGCAAGCCACAATTACTGGGTTATGTACACGTAGTGGTCGGCAAGACCACGCTGGATAAACTGGTGTCGTCGCTGCTGCTCGGCAACCTCGCCATCACGTTCTCATTTGCCCTGATCCTGCTGGCCGTGATACGCCTGATGTCGCGGCAGATGATACGCCCGCTGAATCATTTGTCTGCTCTCATGGGCAGGGCAGAAGCCGGCGAGTCCGGCATGCGCGCGACACCGCAAGGCTCAAAAGACATCATGGAAATGGCGCATGCCTTCAACCAGATGATGGCAGTGCTGGAAGAGCGTGAAGCTGAACTCAAGCAATCACGTGACCAGGCCCTGCATACCGCCGTCATGAAGGCACAATTTGCTGCCACCGTCAGCCATGAAGTGCGCACCCCTTTGAATGGCGTGGTTGGCATGCTCGACATGCTCAAGGAAATGCGTCTTACCCGCAGCCAGCGCGAATGCGTGGATGTGGCCTGGAATTCTTCCCAGTCCCTGATCGAGCTCATCAATGACATCCTGGATTTTTCCAAGATGGAAGCGGGCAAGGTCGAGGTCGAAGAAATCGAATTTGATTTGAATAAACTGGTGGCTGAGGTGCTGGAGTTGTTGTCCAAGTCTGCCCAGCAAAAAGGTCTGGAACTGGCCTACCTGGTCGCCGATGATGTTCCTCTGCGCATCAAGAGCGATCCCTTGCGTTTGCGCCAGATACTCATGAACCTCATAGGTAATGCTGTCAAGTTTACCGAGCATGGTGAAATAGCGGTGCGGGTGGTATTGAGCCAGCACCGCGACCAGGCCGACCCTGCTGCCCCGATGAGCTTGCGTTTTGATGTCAGCGATACCGGTATAGGGATGTCGGCTGATGCCGTCGCCAATGTGTTTGAATCCTTCGCCCAGGCAGACCGCTCAACGACACGCAAATATGGTGGTACCGGCCTGGGCCTGGCTATCTGCAAACAACTGGTGGCACTTCTGCATGGTGAAATCGGCGTCAGCAGCGTACCGGGGCAAGGCAGCAATTTTTACTTCAGCATGCAATGCAGGGCCAGCAGCACTATTAGCACCAGTAGCATCAGCAACAATGACAGGCCAGCCCAGGCCAGCACCGACTTGCAGGGCGAGCGCATACTCATCGTTGATCCCAGTGAGATCGTGCGCAGCTTTTTGCTGCAGCAACTTTCCCGTCATGGCATGGCATGTCATGCAGTAGCCAGTGGCATGCAAGCACTGAGCTTACTGGACAGGGCCGCCAAAGAAGGTGCTCCTCATTCCCTGGTCATCATGGATGTCGACAGCACGGATGATGACGGCGTGGAACTCGCGCGCCGTCTGCGCAACGATCATCGTTATAGCGGCATTCACACTCTGGCACTGGACAGGAATGGCTGTGCGGGAGATATCAACTCCACGGCAGCAGAAATTTGCCTGAGCAAGCCTGTGCATATAGAAAAAATGTTGCAAGCCTTGCGGCATTTGTTGCTGACTGAAAGCCAATCGCAGGCACCAGCCACGGCAAATATAGTCAGGCCGCCCGTCCCCATGCCTGTCAGGGACATGGAAGTGGCGCGTCACCCTGCACAGGGTGGCCAGGTGGAGTGGCGCGTGCTGGTGGTTGAAGACAATCGCACCAACCAGATGGTGGCAGCGGGCATGCTGTCACTGTCCGCCTGCCATTGCGAATTTGCCGGAAATGGCAAGGAAGCAGTCGAAGCTGCACGCCGCAACCGCTATGACCTGATACTCATGGATTGCAGCATGCCGGAAATGGATGGCTATGAAGCCACCGTCAGGATACGCAATTATGAAGATGGTCTGGGCAGGCGCACTCCTATCGTGGCGATGACGGCCAATACCCAGCGAGGCGATGCAGAAAAATGCCTGGCGATAGGCATGGATGATTATCTGGCCAAACCTATCACCCTGGTGGAGTTGCGCCAGAAGCTGGAACGCTGGCTTACCCATGGCGGTGCGGCAGGACGTGCCTTGCCTTCAGATGGACAATTGCAGCCGCTTGATGGTCAGCCACTTGACCGCGCGGTGTTTGACAAGTTGCGCGATATCCTGGGGCCAGGTTTGCAGCAGACAGTATCCCTGTTCCTGGAAGATACTCCTGTCTATCTGGAACAATTGAACCATGGCTTGCAGCAAGGCGATGCTGAAATGGTGCGCGCCATGGCACATTCCATCAAAGGCAGCAGTGGTAACCTGGGGGCCAGCAATCTTTTGCAGTTTGCCAAGGAAGTTGAACAACTGGCGCTGGAAAGACATTTGTCAGAAATCCCGCCGCTGCTGAGCAGCCTGCATCAGGCCTACGAAGCCGTGGCGTATGAACTGAGCAATGAGGTATTCCTGGAAGGCCATGAAGCAGTCAGCCCCGGCCGGCATGTTGCCAAAGTGCTCGTGGTCGATGATGACCGTAGCACCCGCAGCACGCTGCGTCATACCCTGCAAAGAGATGGCTTCAAGGTGGAAGAGGCGGCAGATGGCTCACAAGCCCTGCTGATGCTCAAGCGCATGCGTCCCGATGTCATTCTCATGGATGCCGTCATGCCTGTCATGGACGGTTTTACCGCTTGCAGCCTGATACAGGAAATGCCGCGTGGCCGCAGCATACCGGTGTTGATGATTACTGCGCTGGAAGACAATACTTCGGTGGAGAGAGCTTTTGCTGCCGGTGCCTGCGACTACATTCCCAAACCCATCCATTTTGCCGTGCTGTCGCAACGCGTGCGCCGTATCATAGAAGCCAACCAGGCTGAAAAACGCATACGTCACCTGGCCTTCAACGATGTGCTGACTGGCTTGCCCAACCGCACGCAATTCCTCGATCAACTGGGGCGCAGGCTGGCCATGGCCAAGGAAAATGTCGAGTCGGTGGCAATACTTTTCCTTGACCTGGACAGGTTCAAGAACGTCAATGACACGCTAGGCCACGATGTCGGTGACCGCCTGCTGATTGCCGTTGCCCAGCGCATACGCCGCAGCGTGCGCAATGCCGATTGCGTGGCACGCCTGGGTGGCGATGAGTTCACTGTGATACTCAGTGAACTGGCAGACCCAGCTGCTGCCGCATCGGCGGCGCAAAATATTTGCCGCACCCTGGCCAAGCCTTTCCAGATTGATAGCCATGATATTTTTGTGACCGCCAGCATAGGTATTTCTGTCTATCCCAGCGATGGCATGGACGTAGGCACCCTGGTCAAACATGCAGACACAGCCATGTACCGCGCCAAGAAAACCAATACTGACTTCCAGTTTTTTGAAGCAGCGATGGAACATTCGATTTCTGAACGGGTACGTCTGGAGAACGACCTGCGCCGCGCATTGGAGCGTAATGAACTGGCGGTGTTTTACCAGCCCCAGGCACGCATGGACAATGGCGAGATTATCGGTGCCGAGGCACTGGTGCGCTGGTTCCATCCTACCCGTGGCATGGTGTCGCCATTGGAATTTATCCCCATGGCAGAAGAAACCGGCCTCATCATCGCACTCGGCGAATGGGTGCTGCGCACCGCCTGCGCCCAGATGCGCAACTGGATGGACAAGGGCATGGGGCATCTGCGGGTTGCCGTGAACCTTTCTGTCAGTCAGTTACTGCAAAAAGATTTTGCCAATACCGTGGAGCAGGTTTTGTTTGATACCGGCTTGCCAGCGAAAATGCTGGAACTGGAAATCACCGAAAGCACGCTGATGGAACATGCACAGGATACCCTGGCGATACTGGACCGTTTGCGCAGCCTGGGTGTCAGGCTGACCATTGATGACTTTGGCACTGGCTATTCATCTTTGTCTTATCTTAAACGCTTCCCAGTGGATATCATCAAGATAGACAGGTCCTTCGTGCGTGACGTTCCTGGTGACGCCGACGATGCCGCCATCGTCACCGGCATCATCGCGCTGGCACATAGCCTTAGGCTGGAAGTGGTGGCAGAAGGGGTAGAAACCCGCGAACAACTGGAGTTTTTACGCACCCAGTCCTGCGATATCCTGCAAGGTTTTTACCTGAGCAAACCTATACCGGCGCAGCAACTGGAAGATGAAATATTGTCGCAAGTGGGCAGCGTATTCCTGGACCAGACAGGTAAATAAAAGCGGGGCAGAATAGCGCCAGCCTGATAAAAAAATTGAACAGAGACACGGACAGAACAATGAGGGCTTGCATGTCGCAGCTTCAACTACCTAAATGGCAAACCAGGCTGATGCCGGGTTTGCTGGTTATTGCCTTGCTATGCATGAACAGTACTGCATATGCCCAGACCAGGCCTGATTTTTCTGAGATAGAAGCAATACATTCCTTGTCTGATCGCGACAATACTGCAGCCCTTAAACAGTTGCAGGAATACAAGGAGAAATTGGGCAAAGATGCCAATTACGCCTTGCGTGCCGAAGTCTTGAAGACATTGATAGGTATCTTGTATGACGCAGGCAAAATCAAGGAGGCTGATGCTGCCAACGCAGAGTTGCTGCAACTGGCAAGAGCACAAAAAGACAATGACATGATCAATATGGCGCTGATAGGCGAAGCCTTTCAGATGCTGGATCAGGGCAAATTCGCCATGGCGCTGGTGAAACTCAATGATATACAGCAAAGCCTGCGTGATTCAAAAAATGCTGAAGTGCAGATGCGCCTGAATATCGCCTTTGGCATGGTGCAACTGGCGATAGGGAATTTTGATAAATCCCTGCCCTATTTTCTTGAAGCCCTGAAACTCGCAGACCAGATACCGCGCCGCAGGGCCCAGGCAAAACTGTACCGCATGGAATCCATCGCCAGGCTCTACCTGAATATGCATAATGCAGAAAAGGCGCTGGAAACCACCAACGAAGCCCTGGCGATGTTGCCCGGCATAGACTCGCCCAAAATCACTTCTTCGCTGCAAATGACACGTGGCCTGGCACTGATAGACCTGGGTCGTCATGATGAAGCGCTGGAGGCCTACAAGACCGTCTTGCAGATAGCCACCGATGCCGGCATGCCTGCCGTAGCCGCCACGGCACTCGGCAATATTGCCGATTATTACCTGCATGTGCGCAAATTTACCGAGGCTGAACGCGCCGCCCGTTTTTCACTGGAAAAAGCCCAGGCGGTGAATGATCCTTTTGCGATGGCCATCGCCAAGGCGAATATCGGCTTTGCACTGGCAGGGCAAAAGAAATTCGCCCAGGGCATAGGCTACATCAATGAAGCCAAGAAGTTTTTCATGGAAACCGGCTCCAAGTCGGATGTGGAAAACCTGCTCAGTGAAATCGGCAATATGTATGAAGCCGCCGATATGTATAAAGAGGCACTGGCGACGGTGCGCGAGCAACAAAAACTCAGCGATGAATTATTCCGCTCTGACCGGGCGCGTGCTGTAGCCACTTTGCAAGAGCAATTCAATGCCCAGCAAAGGCAAAAACAAATTGAATTGCTGGCGCGTGAAAACCAGCTCAAGGATGCCGATATCAAAAACCGTCAGTTGCAACAGCTGGTGCTGATGCTGGCGGCAGTCATCATGGTGATGGCGGGGATGGTGGTTTTCTTTCTGTACCGGCGAGTTCGCAAGACCAATGAAAAACTGCGTGAAGTCAACGAACAACTCGAATTCCATGCGGTGCGTGATCCCCTCACAGGTTTGTATAACCGTCGCTCTTTTGTCGATATGATGAAGGGCAGGGCCATCTTGCCTGAGGGGGAAAGGCGTGAAGATGCGATCGATAACCCTGATTGCCTGATACTCATGGATATCGATCACTTCAAAAATATCAATGACAGCTTTGGCCATGCCACTGGTGACGCGGTATTGATAGAAGTGGCACGCCGTTTGCGCAGTACCGTGCGTGACAGTGACATGGTGTTGCGCTGGGGGGCGAAGAATTTCTGATTTATTCACCACGCTCGAACCCCGCACAACTCAAGGGCCTGGTTGAACGTATCTTGCGCAGCATAGGTGAAGAAAACATCCAGGCTGATGGTGCCAGTGTTCCTGTTACCATCACCGCCGGTTTCATCAGCCTGCCGTTTTCTGGTTTGCCAGAAGCCATCTGCAATTGGGAAAAAGCCTTGCAGATTGCCGACATGGCCTTGTACCTGGGCAAGGTCAATGGCCGCAACCGCGCCTATGGCGTCAACAGATTATTGATCGCTTATGAAGAAGCCTTGCCGGTACTCGATCATGATTTGTCGGCGGCGATCAAGGCTGGTATGGTCGAGTTGATAGAGGTGCATGGGCCGGTGAAACTGCCAGAAGGCAATCTTGCTGCACCAACAACAGTGTCTGATGAAGAACTCGCCAGCGCCATCAAATAAAGCACCTGAGTTTAAAAAAGTCGTATAATCTGCCGTCGTCGTGGTTCTGGATTTAATTCAGAACCCGAAGAAAAAATGCTAGGGGTCCTGCCATCAACTTTGTTGGCGGGTGAGAAATACCCTCGAACCTGATCTGGATAATGCCAGCGAAGGGAAGCTGCCGAAGTTTGTGCCGCCTGTGTTCTGTATTTATCTGTGCGCACCTGTTTTGGAAACTCCTTTGCTGGCTCCATGCCAACAAAGCAAAGGAGCCAAAATGAACGCCAACCCGCAATTCTTGTCCGCTACCGCCACGGTAGACGAGGCAGCCATACAGCCACTGCCGAATTCCCGCAAGACCTATGTACAGGGTAGTCGCCCTGATATCCGCGTACCCATGCGCGAAATTACGCAGTCTGATACACCGGCCATGTTTGGTTCGGAAAAAAATCCGCCCATCTATGTCTACGATACTTCCGGCCCTTACACCGATCCTGAAGTAAAAATCGATATCCGCTCTGGCCTGGCATCCGTACGCGGTGCCTGGATAGCCGAGCGCAATGACACTGAAGAACTGGCAGGCCCGACATCGGAATACGGTATCGCCCGCCTGCATGATCCCAAACTGGCTGAGCTGCGCTTCAACCTCAAGCGCCTGCCGCGCCGTGCACTGGCAGGCAAGAATGTCTCGCAAATGCACTATGCGCGCCAGGGCATCATCACGCCGGAAATGGAATTTGTCTCTATCCGCGAAAACCTGCGCAGGAAAGAATATCTGGAAAACCTGAAAGCCTCTGGCCCCATGGGCAGCAAGCTGGCAGAAGTCATGGGCCGCCAGCATCCTGGCCAGTCTTTTGGCGCTTCAATTCCCGCAGAAATCACGCCAGAATTCGTGCGTTCAGAAATCGCCCGTGGCCGTGCGATTATTCCTGCGAATATCAATCATCCTGAAATTGAGCCCATGATCATAGGCCGTAATTTCATGGTCAAGATCAATGCCAATATCGGCAATTCTGCAGTCACTTCTTCCATAGGTGAAGAAGTCGAAAAAATGACCTGGGCAATACGCTGGGGTGGCGACAATGTCATGGACCTTTCCACCGGCAAGCATATCCACGAAACCCGTGAATGGATTATCCGTAATTCACCCGTGCCTATTGGTACTGTGCCCATCTATCAGGCACTGGAAAAAGTGAATGGCAAGGCAGAAGACCTGACCTGGGAAATCTTCCGCGATACGCTGATTGAGCAAGCTGAGCAAGGCGTCGATTACTTCACCATCCATGCTGGCGTGCGCCTGCAATATGTGCCGATGACCGCCAAGCGTTTGACCGGCATCGTGTCACGTGGTGGTTCCATCATGGCGAAATGGTGTCTGGCGCATCATAAAGAAAGCTTCTTGTACGAGCATTTCGAAGACATTTGCGAAATAATGAAAGCCTATGACGTGTCCTTCAGCCTTGGCGATGGTCTGCGTCCGGGTTCCATCTATGATGCGAATGATGAAGCGCAGCTGGGTGAATTGAAAACCCTGGGCGAGCTGACTCAGATCGCCTGGAAGCATGATGTACAAGTCATGATAGAAGGCCCCGGCCACGTGCCCATGCACCTCATCAAAGAGAACATGGACCTGCAACTTGAGCAATGCCATGAAGCGCCTTTCTATACTCTGGGCCCTTTGACGACAGACATCGCCCCTGGTTACGACCACATCACCTCCGGCATAGGTGCAGCCCAGATAGGCTGGTATGGCACTGCCATGCTGTGCTATGTGACACCGAAAGAACATCTGGGTTTGCCTAACAAGGTCGATGTCAAGGACGGCATCATCACCTACAAGATTGCTGCCCATGCCGCTGATCTGGCAAAAGGCCATCCCGGTGCGCAGATACGTGACAATGCCTTGTCCAAGGCCCGCTTTGAATTCCGCTGGGAAGACCAGTTCAACATCGGCCTCGACCCCGACAAGGCGCGTGAATTCCATGACGAGACATTGCCCAAGGATTCTGCCAAGGTCGCCCACTTCTGCTCCATGTGCGGCCCGCATTTCTGCTCGATGAAAATCACGCAGGAAGTGCGCGACTATGCCAATGCACAAGGTATCAGCGAAATCCAGGCCTTGAAGCAGGGCATGGAAGTCAAGGCAGTTGAGTTCATCAAATCCGGCGCGGAAATCTACAAGAAGCAATAGTCATGGTGGAGATACAGCTCAATGGAGAGAAGCGGCAACTGGCGAGTCCGCTGCTGACCGATTTGATCGCTGAATTGAATCTGTCACAGCAGGCGATTGCGGTGGCAGTGAATCGGCAGATTATTCCGCGGTCGCAGTGGGCAGAGCATCAGTTGCGGGTCGATGACAAGGTTGATGTGGTGAGGGCGATTGGCGGTGGATGAGTTTTTAGCTCCTTCCCATTCAAGGGGAGATTTGTGGGAATTCGCAAAGCATGCTTTGCACCACAAATTTCTAAGCCGCTTGCAAGCGGTGCGGTGGATGGTCGGGATTGGGATGGGTTTCGGTCGTAAAATCCTTACATTATTTGCGATGGAACCCCATCCCCATCCTAACCCTCCCCTTGAAGGGGAGGGGATACAGTTAATTTGCGCCGATCTGAAATATGAAAAACTTTGCCAATGAAACCTTAATCAAAACAGCAAAAGTCTTACGTAAAAATATGACCGATGCCGAGAAAAAATTATGGCAAGGCTTGCGTGGTGAGCAGTTTGGTGTGAAATTCAGACGGCAATATCCATATCAACATTTCGTACTGGATTTTGTGTGCCTGGAAAAGTGTTTAGTGATTGAAGTTGATGGCGGACAGCACGCTGAAGCGGAGGTCTATGACATGCATAGAACTGAAGTGCTGAAGAAGGCAGGTTTTACTGTCTTACGTTTTTGGAATAATCAGGTACTTAATGAAACCTCTACTGTAATGGAGGAAATTTGGCGGCATATAAATCAAGAAGAAACTAAAGAAGACTGAGAGCATTCCCTCCCCTTCAAGGGGAGGGTTAGGGTGGGGATGGGTTTCAGTTGATAAAACAAGCATATAGTTTGCTAAAGAAACCCATCCCCATCCCAGCCTTCCCCTTGAAGGGGAAGGAGCCAGGCAGCATTCCACAATTTGGGAGGAAAAACAATGAACACAGAAAACACTCAAGGCTTAAGCATAGCCGGAAAAACCTACCGCTCCCGCCTGCTGGTTGGCAGCGGTAAATACAAGGACCTCGAACAAACCCGTCTGGCAACAGAAGCCAGCGGAGCCGATATCATCACGGTGGCCATACGTCGCGTGAACATAGGACAAGACCCGAATGCACCAAGCTTGCTGGACGTAGTACCACCAAGCAAATACACCATACTGCCAAATTCAGCCGGTTGCTACAACGCCGAAGATGCGGTGTATACCTTGCAACTCGGACGTGAATTATTGGGTGGTCACAAGCTTTGTAAGCTGGAGGTACTGGGTGATGAGAAAACCCTGTTCCCGAATATGCCGGAAACACTGAAGGCTGCCAAAATTCTGGTGCAGGATGGTTTCGATGTCATGGTGTATTGCAGTGATGACCCCATACAGGCGCGTATGCTGGAAGACATAGGCTGCGTTGCCATCATGCCGCTGGCTTCATTGATCGGTTCAGGCATGGGTATCCTGAATCCCTGGAATCTGTCGCTGATTATCGAACAGTCCAAAGTACCGGTACTGGTCGATGCTGGCGTAGGTACGGCATCGGATGCAGCGATAGCCATGGAGCTCGGTTGTGATGGTGTGTTGATGAATACCGCCATCGCAGATGCCAAAGACCCGGTACGCATGGCACGCGCCATGGGTCTTGCGGTGGAGGCAGGGCGTGAGGCATTCCTGGCAGGTCGCATGCCGCGCAAGTTTGCCGCCTCACCATCGTCACCGATGGCTGGCCGCATAGTCTGATATTCGTTTGATGATCGTTGAATGAAGACAACTACGCGTCCCTGTGTGCTGGTATTTGCCGGGCATGACCCAAGCGGTGGTGCTGGCATACAGGCCGACATAGAAGCCATCGCCGCGCAGGGTGCGCATGCCCTGCCGGTGATTACCGCATTGACTGTGCAAGACAATGACCATGCCTATGCGGTGCATGCGGTCGATGTGCAGATTATCTTGCAGCAAGCGATGACCCTGGTCGCCAAGATACCAGTCAAGGTCATCAAGCTGGGCATCGTCGCGCATAAAAAGAATGCGACAGCGATCGCCAGTTTTATCCAGAAGATGAAACTGCAACAGCCTGATTTGCAAGTCATTGTTGATACTGTATTGGGCAGCGGTCACGGTGACAGTTTGTCGCTCGATAACCCGGTAGAGGCGATTGAGCCTTTATTGAAAGTCGCAACCCTGATCACTCCGAATCTGCCTGAGCTAAAACGCCTGTCACCACATTGTATGGATATGCAGGCACAGGTAGAAAACCTCATGCAAACCTGTGAGGCGGATGTCTTGTTGAAAGGTGGGCATGCAACAGAAGCGCAGGTTAAAAATATCTGGTTCCAGCATGGGCAATGGCAGACTGCACAAGAATGGCTGTGGCCACGTTTACCCGGCGAATTTCACGGCAGCGGCTGCACCCTGGCGTCGGCGATAGCCGGGCAACTGGCAATTGGCGCCAGCTTGCCTGTGGCGTTGCAACAGGCGCAAAGCTATACCCAGCAGAGTTTGCAACATGCGTATGCGATTGCCGCAGGGCAGCTCATTCCGGCACGTCAGCCAGTTCCGACTACAAGAAAGAAATCATGAATAATTTGAGCAAGCATCAACTCAGTGGCCTGTACATCGTTACCCCCGACTGGGACGATACGGCAAAGCTGCTTGAAGTCACCGAACAAGCTCTGCTGGGCGGTGCAAATATCGTGCAATACCGCCACAAGACTGCCAGCGATGCATTGCGCAGTACACAGGCACTGGCCTTGCTGGCACTCTGCCGCCGCTTTAACAAGCCCTTCATCATCAATGACCATCTGCAACTCTGCCTCGATATTGATGCCGATGGACTGCATGTGGGTGGTACGGATATCTCAGTAGCCGATGCCAGAGCCAAGCTGGGCGCGGGCAAAATACTCGGTGCGTCCTGTTATGGTGACCTGGAACTGGCTCGTAGCGCCATTCAGGGTGATGCAAGTTATATTGCATTTGGCGGTTTCTACCCTTCCCGTATCAAAAAATATGCAGTAACCACACCCGCCAGCATAGTTGGAGATGCGGTCAGGGAATTTGATGTGCCAAATGTCGTCATCGGTGGCATGACCTTGGAAAACTGTCAGCCCCTGCTCGCACAAGGCGCGCACATGGTAGCCGCAATCAGCAGCGTGTATATGGCAGAGCAGCCGCAACAGGCGGCACGGGCATTTGCCAGCTTGTTTGCTTAGCTTGTCTGCGGGAGGGATTTCATTTGTCGGCTGGCTCAAAAACTGCTCGAAGAGATGCAGGGACCTCAGATATACTTCGGTTTCCAAGCCGACCAATTATCTAGTCCCCATGAGCGCGAACAGCTTTCCAGCAAATCCGGAACCACAAATGATCTCCAGCAGACAGCTGGTGGGCAAAGACAATACTTCGGGTAAAGGGGATTTTTACCCGGCACCTGATGGTGTGGATAGCTGGTCATGGGAGCATTTTTGTGTGTGTTTTTTTGGACTTTCCATCATAAGAAATGGATGAGTTTTTTTCTTCTTTTTATTCCTGTCGTCGGGTTTTTTACCGCAGTGAAAGTAGGCCGCACGGGCAGATTGTGGGCATGGCAAAATATTCAATGGGACAGCCTGGAACATTTTAATCGTGCACAACGCAGTTGGACATTGGTTGGTGTCAGCGGGTGCGCCCTGACGTTTTTGATGGCCGGCATTTTGGGATACTCTCAAGCTCAGGATAGAGCTAAAAGTAGAAATGTCATCAGCCATGCCGTGAAAAATGCAAAGGACGTGTCACAAGGAATTGGTGAATACATCGTTGAGCATCATACTTTTCCTGAAAATATAGAACAGGTGGGCTTGGGTCCTGAACTGCCAGCTTATATCAAAAGTATAGAAATCAACCAGAAGAACGGCATGATTAAAGTCACAATGAATGCTGATCCCTTCAAGGGGCGGGCTTTCTACCTCTCACCCCATTATGAAGGGCAGAACGAAATTCAATGGAGATGCTTGCGTGGTGATTTTACGTCCCTGAATGTACCTGATGAATGCAAATACGACGCAACTGAAGATTTTTCTATCAGGTAGAAGTAAGAGACAGGTTCGCGGTATATCCTGATGATCTTTATTGCTTGAGGTTTTCAGTAGCCACAGGGTTTTCCTTGCCGCCAGCGGCTTGTTGGTCCAGCTCCTCAACCTTTAATAATTCTGCCGTCGTTAAGATGCCGACGCTGACGACATCGTGGCCTGTTACGGTTTCGCACAGTTTTGGATAAGCGATCGTGCCTGCTTTGCAAAAACGGATATTGTTATTTTTGTTTGCACCCGGGTAGTAGAAGTACATCATGTCACCGGCATTGTTGATATACATGGCCTGATCCAGCAAAGCTTCCGGAAATTTACCATCTGTCGCGTTTAGTAGCCATTCGCGCAATTTGGGTATGCCTTCTGTACTGACTTCGAGAGTTAACTTATTGTGTGGCCCATGAAAGCCCAATCGGGTTCGTGCCAGATTCTTATTGGCCAGCATGCGCCGCTCAGTGCCAGCCATGAACATAACAGCGCAAGAAGAGAAGCAATTACCCTGTACTGCGGTATTGATTTTTTTGTCCTTGATCAGCTTGGCAATGGCATAAGCAGCACCCAGGTCGCCACCCGGGCTTTCGGTCAACACAACAGTATGCACTTCACCGCCAGACAGATTGCGGCGAAATCGCTGTGCATCTTCAGGCACTACCTTGCCATATAAAATCAAGTTGTCATTTGACCTGAGCATGGTCATGGCAGAGGCTGGCTCGCTGTGGATAGTCAGGGCTGCTGCCATGCCAGCGCAAACGGCAAACAAAGAATTAAGTCGTCGCATCATCATGTTGTAAGTAGTTATTGCTCGGCATTATGCTTTGCTTGCGCCGACAAGGCAATCTGCTATTGAAGCAGATCAAGTTGTGCGATCTCGCGCAAGAGTTTGTCTTTGGTCTTTGCACTTGCCCCCAACATAGGAGGGCGCAGATTTGCTTTTATCAGACCTGATGCTGCCAGTGCCGCCTTCAGCGGAGCCGGATTGGGTTCTTCAAACAGGGCCAGCATGACCGGTAGCAGCCGATAAAAAATACGCCTGGCCTGTGCCAGCTCACCTGTAGAGATCAATGCTTGCATGCGCATGAAAAGATCAGGCCGCAAATGGGCGGACGCCAGTATGCCACCAGCACCGCCGAGGCAAAGGGTAGCAAACAATTGATGGTCTTCTCCGGTCAGCACCTGTATGTTGCCGTCGGTGATGAGTTGCATGGTGGTTTGCAGATTGCCGCCGCAATCCTTGATGGCGACGATATTCGGATGTTTTGCCAATTGCTGCAGCGTGGGTAATTCCATATTTACGCCCGTGCGGTAAGGAATGTTGTACAGCACTACCGGCACAGCAGACGCCTCGGCAATTTCATGGAAGTAGTGCAAGATACCTGCCTGTGATGGCCGTATGTAATACGGTGGCGTGACCAGTACTCCAGCAAGCTGTCTTTGCCCTATGGCTGCCAGCCTGTGCAAGACTTGCCCCATGTGATTACCGCTCAAGCCCATGATGACTTGATTGGGCGATACCACGGCCAGCACTGCATCCAGCACTTGCAATTGTTCTTCCTCACTGAGGGCGGCTGCCTCGCCGGTGGAACCACAGACGACCAGGCCAGTGACACCTTCCTTGATCAATTTGCGGGCCAATGCTTGCAGTGCGGGGACATCCACTGCCGCTTCCGGGCCATTGCAAAATGGCGTTATCAGGGCTACCCAGATGCCAGAAAAATCGCGATGCCTGTTGTGGTGACTGGAGTCAATATGAGTGTTACTGAAATTGCTGCTATTGCTATTATTACTGCTGGACATGCCTGTTCTCCTGTGGACCGGTTAAAGACCCGCAGGGAGTTGACATACAGCGCAAAGGGAAGAGTACCGTTTTTGCCATCCTGTCAGCTCACCTGACGGGACAGCACGCCCCGGTCAGATGAGCGTCTGTTTCTTGGCTTTAGCAAAGACCATACACAAAGCAGTGCTGCTTTGCGCGTGTACTTGATCTTTGACTTGAGTTTGCATAATGAAATGTGGATGAAATTTCTATTGCGATGGAAATGATTATCTGCGCGTGCAGCCAGGCCTGTCAAGCCTGCCGACAATAAATTTTGCCTGACTCAGGGAGTGGAAAACAGGCTGACTGGCATAGTCCCGTATAATCTGCCTATGCAAAATTTACTCCACAACTTAAATCCCGAACAACTTGCTGCCGTGACCTTGCCGGCGCAGTCTGCCCTGATTTTGGCTGGTGCCGGTTCTGGCAAGACACGTGTGCTGACTACCCGCATCGCATGGCTGATACAGACTGGCCAGGTGTCGCCCGGCGGCATACTGGCCGTGACCTTTACCAACAAGGCCGCCAAGGAGATGCTGACGCGTTTGTCTGCCATGTTGCCGATTAATACACGCGGCATGTGGATAGGCACTTTCCATGGCCTGTGTAACCGCCTCTTGCGCGCCCATCACCGCGATGCCGGTTTACCATCGACTTTCCAGATACTTGATTCTGGCGACCAGTTATCCTTCATCAAGCGTTTGCTGAAGGCCAATAATATCGATGATGAAAAGTTCCCGCCCAAGACCTTGATGTATTTCATCAACGGTGCCAAGGACCAGGGTTTGCGTGCAGCGCAAGTCGATGCCTATGATGACTTCAACCGCAAGCTGGTTGGCTTGTATGATCTGTATGACACGCAATGCCAGCGCGAAGGTGTGGTTGATTTTGCTGAGCTTTTGTTGCGCACCTATGAATTGCTGAGCCGTAACCAGCCGCTGCGCGAGCATTACCAGGACAGGTTCCGCCACATCCTCGTCGATGAGTTCCAGGATACCAATGACCTGCAATACAAGTGGCTGAAGCTGATGGCAGGCGAGGGTGGTAAAAAAGGTGGTGCGGTGTTTGCCGTCGGTGATGACGACCAGAGTATCTATGCCTTCCGTGGTGCCAATGTCGGTAATATGTCCGCCTTTGAGCGTGAATTCCAGGTACAGAACCTGATCAAGCTGGAGCAAAATTACCGCTCCCATGGACATATCCTCGACAGTGCCAATGTGCTCATAGAACACAATAGCAAACGCCTGGGCAAGAATTTGCGTACGGATGCAGGTCACGGTGAGCCAGTGCGCATCATGGAATCCAGTAGCGATATACAAGAGGCCAACTGGATCATAGAAGAAGCCAAGAGCCTGATACGTGAGGGTTCATTACGCAGCGAGATCGCGATACTTTATCGTTCGAACGCGCAGTCACGTGTCATAGAACATGCGCTGTTCACGGCGAATATCCCTTACCGCGTATATGGTGGCCAGCGCTTTTTCGAGCGTGCCGAGATCAAGCATGCGATCGCCTATCTGCAATTGATGGACAACCCGCATAATGATTCTGCTTTTTTGCGTGTAGTGAACTTCCCTACCCGTGGCATAGGTGCACGCTCACTGGAGCAATTGCAGGATGTCGCCAGGCAGCAAAATATCTCCATGTATGCTGCAGTACCTTATGTGGCTGGCAAGGCTGGTTCTTCTCTGGCGAGTTTTGTCAAATTGATCGAAGGTGCGCGTTTTGAAACCCAGAACCTGCCTTTGCCCGAGATGGTCAAGATCGTGCTGGAAGTCAGCAGTCTGCTGACGCATTACCAGACTGAAAAAGAAGGCGCAGACCGCATAGAAAACCTGGAGCAGCTCGTCAGCGCTGCCACCCTGTTTGTGTCGGAAGAGGGTTTCAATAAAGAAGCGCCAGCCTTTGCCGGGCCAGCCAGCAGTGCTGCTGTTTTGCTGCAGAGCGAGAATGGTGATCAGATCATCGATGCCGACGCGGCCTTGCCAACAGTGATGTCGCCGCTGTCTGCTTTCCTGTCGCATGCTTCTCTCGAAGCGGGTGACAACCAGGCGCAGGCCGGGCAAGATGCCATGCAGTTGATGACGGTGCATTCCGCCAAGGGCCTGGAGTTTGATGCGGTATTTATTACCGGTCTCGAAGAAGGCTTGTTCCCGCATGAAAACAGTGCGCAGGAAGACAGTGGTGTAGAAGAAGAACGCCGCCTCATGTATGTGGCGATTACACGTGCGCGCAAGCGCCTGTACTTGAGTTTCTCACAAACCCGCATGCTGCATGGCCAGACCCGTTACAACATGCGTTCCCGCTTCCTTGATGAGTTGCCGGAAGAATCATTGAAGTGGTTGACGCCGCGTGTACAGCCGACCTGGTTCGGTAATGAAAAATCTGCCTGGGATGAAGCGCCGGATGATGCTGCTAACCGTATTTCCCAGACTTTTAAGAAGAGTAATGAAACTATGGGTTGGCGCATAGGCCAGAATGTGGCTCACGGAAAATTTGGCGAAGGTGTGATAGTGAAGATTGAAGGCGGGAGTGGCGGTGCCAGTCCGAGTGCACACATTAATTTCGGTAAATTTGGAATGAAGCAGTTAGACTTAACTATTGCAAAATTAGAAAAAATTTAGAATGAAATGATTAGTAAGACGCAAATCATAGCTTATGCTCTGCGTCTTACTTTTCTAAACAGGTTCTAATTCAAACGCTCAAGCTTAAACATAATAAGCCGTCGTCGTCATGACCTTGGCCATGAACTTCATACCCGCCTGCACGGGAGCAGGCAGGGTGCTGGCACCCAAAGCTTGCGCCGCTGCACCGTGGGCAATTTCATCAACGCGCATCTGTTCTACCACGGCGCGTGAGCGCTGGTCTTCTGCCGGTAATTTCTTGAGGTGGCTGGCCAGGTGTGCCTCTACCTGTTTTTCTGTTTCAACAACAAATCCCAGACTGACGGCATCACCAAACCTGGCGGCCAATGTGCCACAGGCATAGGCCCCGGCATACCACAGCGGATTCAGGAAGCTGGTATGTGAATTCAGTTCATGCAACCTTTTTGCCGTCCAGGCCAGGTGATCTTCTTCTTCTATGCCGGAATGCTCGAACTGCTGGCGTATATCTTCCGTATGCGCATTCGCGCCCTGAGAGTCGTACAGGGCCTGGGCGCAAATTTCACCGACATGATTAACACGCATCAAACCTGCGCTATGGGATTTCTCCTGTTCTGACAAATTACCATCGGGCAAATCATGACCAGGGTAGGTGCGCCTGGACATGGCCTGGCCGCTGACCACACGCAGGGCGCGGTCAAATTTGCTGATTATTTGATCCAGGCTGACCCTGGGAGATGTTGTTGGAAGATTCATATTGTTTTTAAGCATGTAATGATGGAGCGATGAGCCATACCAGGCCAGATAGTGTCTATTGTAGGAAGGATTAAGCATACGCGCCATCAGACCAAGTCTGGAAACCTACAGAAAACTTAAGCTTCTAATAATAAGAAAGTAGATGCTTGTTGCGATAACGCCACATAAAATTTGCTTAAAAACGATCGTTCGCAAATTCTCTTTGCCCTAATTCCTTTAATTTGTTTCAATGGAATCTAGCTTCTTAATCAGCAGGTTTCGAAGTCTTGGCAAGACTAAATTCGTAAAATAATGGCCAAAGCTTTTCAGGTGTGGCCGCATAAATTAATAATTTTGGAGACGCTTTCAATGAAAAAATCGATACTGGCATTCGCAGTCTTGAGCGCATTTGCAGCAACCGCTTCAGCACAATCTTCTATCGTTATCTACGGTATTATCGACGCAGCCGTAGTTGCCACTACCAATCAGACACCAACTGGTGGCTCCAAATTCTCCATGGATGCTGGTCAATTACTGACCTCCCGTTGGGGTATCAAAGGTTCTGAGGACCTGGGTGGCGGTTTGAAAGCGAACTTCAATCTCGAAGGTACACTGGCCAATGACACAGGTACTGCAGGTGCCGGTTTTGGTGGTAACGTATTTAATCAGGCAGGTAACAATACATCCCTGTTCGACCGTCTGTCCTGGGTAGGTCTGTCTGGTGATTTCGGTTCTGTGACACTGGGCCGTAACAATATTCTGGGTGTGGATTCCGTTGGTCTGGCTGATCCTATCAGCCTGGCACATGCAGGTTCCAACCCTAACGTGATGTTCAGCGCGCTGAATGCCGGTTCTTTCTTTGGTGGTTTCGGTACTAACCAGGGCGGTACAGCACTGCGTCAAAATAATTCCATCAAATATGTGTCCCCTATCATGTCTGGTTTTGGTGGCGCGTTGATGTACGGTTTTGGTGAAAAAGCTGGTGACAACACGGCAAGCAACTATGCTGGCCTGTCTGGCTTCTTTACCGATGGCACCAATGGTGCTGCGCTGTCTTACGCTAAACTCAAAGACAACACGGGTGCAGCTTATCTGGCTGGCTGGGCTGGCGGTGCCAAGTTCAAAATCACTCCATCTGTGATGTTGCGCGGTACTTACTCCAGCAACAAAGTAGAAGGCAATATCAAGATTGATGCATTGCCAAATGCAAATGGCCGCAAGATTGCTGTCATAGGTCTGGGTGCAGATTTCAGTTTGTCTGATCAGACTACACTGACTACTGCTTATTACAACACCAAACGCTCTGGCGATATCGACGGTAAAGCTGATCAATACATCTTGCTGGGTAAATATGCCTTCAGCAAACGTACAACTGCCTACGCTTCCCTGACATATGCAAAAGCCGGTTCTGTAAATGCTCAGGATGTTTCCCTGGCATTGGGCATCATTGGTGCAGGCAATAGTTCTGCAACACGTACAGCAGTAGGCGTATTGCACGCATTCTGATTGTAGATAGACGGTTTTACTTGCAAAGGTCGCCCTGGGCGACCTTTGCAATTTTGTTTTTGTTTCATTTTTATTGGTAATAATGTAATTTTTCAGCGCTTGTCCGGCATTATCGATGTTAATTAAATTGCATTGAAATTATTGTTTTAAAGGCAATTTTTGTTGCTTATTCGAGACAAAACACCCCCATATTCCCTCCAAAAGCCGATTTAGCTTGGCTGCCTGACACCATTTTTGGTCAAATACGTTAACTTCTTTTTAGCTGTCTTGTCGGTTCTTAAGTATTTGCGCTCTTCGTGCAATCAATGTTTTGGCTCTGTTTTGCGCGAACTGTGCTTAATGTAGTTCAATATCAATGTGAAATCCTTTGGAGAAATATCAATGAAAAAATCACTCATCGCTCTGTCAGTTTTGGCTGCTGTTGCTGGTACAGCGCAAGCTCAATCTTCCGTCACTATCTACGGTGTAGTTGATATGGCTTTGCAACATCAAAACACTGGCGATCCTGCTGGCTCCACACTGGGTCTGGATAGTGGTATTCAATCCGGTTCCCGTCTGGGCTTCAAAGGTTCTGAAGACCTGGGTGGCGGTCTGAAAGCAAATTTCCAATTGGAAATGGGTATCAATGCTGATACAGGTAGCTCCGCTCAAGGTGGCCGTGCATTCGGTCGTCAAGCTTTCGTAGGTTTGTCTGGTGACTTCGGTGGTATTAACTTCGGCCGTCAATACACACCAGCATTCGTTGCTATCGACAGCTTCGATCCATTCAGCACTGGTATCACTAGCGGTACAGCAGGTAGCGGCACATCCGGTCTGGGCGCTGCAGCTTACTTCGACCACGGTGGCGTTCGTATCAACAACTCCGCTGTCTATAACACAACTAACCTGGGCGGTTTCGTAGGTACTCTGGCTTATGGTTTCGGTGAAGTTGCTGGTAACACAACAGCTGGCCGTTACATCGGTTTCTCCGGTGCTTACACTGCTGGTCCTCTGTTTGCTGAACTGGCATACAGCAATGCGCAAAATGCTACTGGTACTAATGCAACCAAGAGCTACTTGCTGGCTGGTACATACAACTTTGACGTAGTTACAGCACACGCTGCTTTCTCCTCTATCAAAGATGATGGCGTAGGCGCAGCTGCTCTGGATCGTCGCGTATGGTTGCTGGGTGCGACAGTACCAGTTGGTTCTGGCAATATCATCGCCAGCTACATCCGTTCCACTAACCAAAACAGCTTGTTGAAAGCTGCTAACGGTACACAATTGGCTCTGGGTTACACATACTCCCTGTCCAAGCGTACTAACCTGTACACTTCGATCTCCCGCGCAAGCAACGACGCAAACATCAATCTGGGTAGCGCTGATTCTTCAGCAACTTTCCACCCAGTACCTAACGGCGCTGATGTACGTCTGGTTAACGTTGGTATCCGTCACAAGTTCTAATTTAATGCTGACTTAGGTCAGTTTTAAAAAGAGCCTGGCAAGATTGAGAAGGCACTCACGGTGAGTGCTTTCTCTTTTCGCGTTTGCTTTGTGAAGTGTTTCAAACAATGCTGGCAGCGGCTGCCAGGCTGAATTGCCAGTAAAGTTTATGCGCTTCTGCAAAAAAGAAAAAGGCTGACATGCGATGCATGTCAGCCTTTTTCATTCAGACAATCAGTGTTTCACAGAGATTGCCGCCATAATATCTGATGTTTGGCTGTTTTAAGCAAAACTGACACTCAAGCCCGGTAATGGGATACCAGAGAAAGCGGTCCCCCAGGTTTGCCCGGCCTGCACCGGGTAAGCATCAGTCCAGGTGCCGGTGGTGATGATTTCACCTGCCTGCAAAGCTGGGAATTGCGGTTGCTTCTGCAGCAGGCCATGCAGGTGCCAGATCGCATGCAAGGGGCTGTCCAATACATTACTGCCATAACCCGCGCTCAGCAGTGTGCCATCGCATGACAGCGAGACGCTGGCATTGGCCAGCAGCTCAGCCAGATGCTGACGGCTGGCGCTCGACAAGATTCGTGGTTCACCGATCAGCAGGGTGCCGTGCAGGCCAAGTGCAGCTATCGCATCGGCAGCCTCAAACTTCCAGTCGGGGTAGGGGCTGACGACGATCTCTATGCCATGTGCCATCCATTCCAGGCAATCTGCCAGTTCTTCTATGCAGGCATCGGCAGCAGGTGTCCTGCCGAGCTTGAATACCACTTCTGGCTCTATACGTGGCTGCAAGGCACCAGTCAGGCTTTGATAAGCATGGTTGTCTTCTACATAGCGCACTGTGCTGTCAAACAGGCTGCTCCAGATAGGTTCGCGTATGGCGGCTTTTTCGCCGTACTTGGTCCACAGCTTGCGGTTGGTAAAACCTAGTTTACGGCCTATGCGCACCTCGCCTTCGGCGGCGCGTATGGTGTCAGATGCCCTTGCGATGTCATAGGCATCATCTATGCTGAGTTCAAATTGCCAGCTCAGGGGGCTGACATGCTGGGTGCGTGCCCGCGCTTCCAGGAAGGTGTAGGCATGTTGTTCGGCTAGTAAGGACATGGCATCAAATTTGGTAAGATTGAGCACAAACCATGGAGGGCTGGAGTATCAGGTGCCGCCCCACAAGTCTCCGTTATTGCCCGATCTGGGCATGGTCACGCCAAAATGCTCATACGCGGACGGCGTTGCTATCCTGCCTCTGGGCGTGCGTTGCAAAAAACCCTGCTGTATCAGATAGGGTTCCAGTACATCTTCTATGGTGTCGCGTTCTTCGCCTATGGCGGCGGCAACATTGTCCAGTCCTACCGGGCCACCGCCAAATTTGAAGAGTATGGCTTCCAGCAGTTTTCTGTCCATGAGGTCAAAGCCAACTGCATCAACATCCAGCATTTTCAATGCCGCGTCGGCCATGCCTTTGGTAATTTCACCATTGCCCTTGACCTCGGCATAGTCACGCACACGCCGCAACAGGCGGTTGGCAATACGCGGTGTGCCACGTGCCCGCTTGGCGATTTCTCGTGCACCGTCGGCCTGTATCGGTGCGCCCAGCAGTGATGCGGAGCGGGTGACGATCTTGGTCAATTCTTCAGGCGTATAAAATTCCAGTCTGGCAACGATGCCGAAGCGATCGCGCAGCGGGTTGGTCAGCATACCGGCGCGGGTAGTAGCGCCGACCAGGGTGAAAGGCTGCAAATCCAGCTTGACCGAGCGGGCTGCCGGGCCTTCGCCTATCATGATGTCAATCTGGTAGTCTTCCAGCGCCGGGTACAAAATCTCTTCAACGACCGGTGACAAGCGATGTATCTCGTCAATGAAGAGTACGTCATTGGCTTCCAGGTTAGTCAGCAGGGCAGCCAGGTCACCAGCGCGTTCCAGCACCGGGCCAGAAGTCTGGCGCAGATTAACACCCATCTCACGCGCAATGATGTGTGCCAGCGTTGTTTTCCCCAGGCCTGGCGGGCCAAACAGCAAGGTGTGATCCAGTGCTTCGCTGCGCTGTCTTGCCGCCGTGATAAAAATTTCCAGCTGGCCGCGTATCTTTTCCTGTCCCACATATTCATCAAGCTGCTTGGGACGCAGGGCGCGCTCTATCGCCTCCTCATTGGGAGAACTGGGCGTGGCCGAGATAATGCGTGGCTCGCTGAAGTTGGATGAAAGATTGTCGGTCTGTATTGTCATCGCTTAGCCTTTGGACAATGCTTTCAATGCCAGCTTGATGCCATCTGACACGCCACTGCCAGCAGGCACGGATTTCATCGCCAGCAAGGCTTCCTTGTCAGAATAACCAAGGGCCTGCAAGGCATTCAGGATGTCGGCGCTATGATCACCCGCAGCCAGTGCCGCAGTGGCATTGCCCAGGTCTGCACCGAGTTTGCCCTTTAGTTCGAGCAATAATCTTTCAGCAGTTTTCTTGCCTATGCCGGGCACGCGGGTCAGACGTCCGGCTTCCTGCAGCGTAATCGCCTGCGCCAGATCGGCTACTGACATGCCGGACAAAATAGAGAGCGCAGTGCGGGCACCGACGCCGCTGATCTTGATCAATTGCTTGAACGTCGTGCGCTCTTCAGCCGTGCCAAAACCAAACAGCACATGGGCATCTTCGCGTATTGCCAGATGCGTCAGCAAGACCACTTTTTCACCCAGATGCGGCAGGTTATAGAAAGTGCTCATGGGCACATCGACTTCATAGCCTACGCCCTGGCAATCGACCAGCAATTGCGGAGGATTCTTTTCTATCAGAGTGCCTGCAATGCGACCTATCATGAGACTGCTTTCATACTGTATGAATAAACAGTGATAGTAAACGATTCTTGGGCGTTTGACGAGGTAAATGCGGGGAAATTATATGGATATTGCGATACTGCAATGTAGCGGGTTCCGCCAGAAGCTAGCCGACCAGACGCCCGCCCTTGACACGTAAGCCCTTCTTGGCCAATCCCGGTGCAATCGCGCCCAGGGTCGCCAGCGTATCGCCACTATGTGCGTGGCAGATAGCGACGCCCAGCGCATCTGCCGCATCACTGCCGGGCAGGCCCGACAAGGCCAGCAGACGTTGCACCATGTCCTGTACCTGTTCCTTCTTGGCGCGGCCATGGCCAACTACGCCTTGCTTGACCTGTAGCGCTGTGTATTCTGACACCGCCAGGTCGGCAGCTACCAGCGCGCAGATTGCCGCACCCCTCGCTTGCCCCAGCAACAGGGTGGATTGCGGATTGACGTTCACAAACACTTTTTCTATCGCTGCACAATCTGGCTGGTAAGTGCGTACTATTTCTGATACGCCTGACAAGATTGTCTTCAAGCGTTCTGGCAAAGTTCCATCGACGGTTTTGATGGTGCCTGAGGCAATATATGTCAGCTTGCTACCTTGTTTATAGATCACGCCAAAACCGGTGGTGCGCAAGCCGGGGTCTATGCCTAGGATTTTCATGGATTCTTTGTGGATATCGGTGAGCTGGTGTTGCTGAGCGGGTCTTGCTGGAGAGTATAGCGTATCAGTGTGGATTTTTATTTGTGCTTATGTGAGTGGGTGATTACTTTTGCTTATTGTTTGTTGTGATTGATATGTGTCATATGCCGATTTGTTGTTACTTGCGAATGGTATTCGTGAGCAACGAACGTCACCAGGCTCCAACCTGCGCTGGAGCGACGTTAATTTTTTTTGTATTATGTGGGCGATACCTAGCCCGGTTTGTATCGTCGTAATGCGGTACTGTCGAATAAGCCCGTATTCTCAAATTCGTCATTCCTGCGTAGGCAGGAATCTACCTGGCTGGCGCACCAGTGGCGTTCGTAGTACGCCGAGGTGCTAATTGCTCACGAAGATATTTCTTGCATGTTGGCGTTGAAAGTATTGGCGAATGGTATTCGTGAACAACCAACGCCACTAGGCTCCTGCCTGCGCAGGAGCGACGTCAATTAAGTGCGGGGGATTTAACGAATCACGTTTCTGTCAGAGTCAAACAATATCCAAATACAAATCCCGCCAATAAGGATTGCTCTCTTCAATCAACCTGATCTTCCATTCCCGCTTCCATGCCTTGATCTGCTTTTTCGCGCTGAATGGCAGAAAGAATCGAATCGACCTGTTCAAACCAGACCAGTTGATTAACCTTATGTCGGGAGGTAAAGCTGTCAACGAAATCGTTCTTATGCTGATAAACACGAGCTATCAAATCGTTGGCAACACCGACATATAAAGTGCCATTTCGAGCACTGGCCAGGATATAGACGTAAGCCATAAAGGTGAGAATGCAGAATAAAAAACGGCTCTGGGTGAACAGAGCCGTTTTAAACAGAATCACTAATTGATCAATACTTTATCAATATCATATCAATGACGGAAATGACGCGTACCGGTATAAACCATGACCACACCACGTTCATCCGCAGCATCAATCACTTCCTGGTCACGCATGGAACCACCCGGGTGGATCACGCAAGTTGCACCAGCATCTACTACCACATCCAGACCATCACGGAAGGGGAAGAAGGCGTCAGACGCGACGGCAGAACCAGTCAAAGTCAAACCAGCATTCTGTGCCTTGATGGAAGCGATGCGGGCCGAGTCTATGCGGCTCATCTGACCAGCGCCTACACCCAGTGTCATGCCATTGCCGCAGAAAACAATTGCATTTGATTTGACATACTTGGCCACGCGCCAGGCGAACATCATGTCAGCCATTTGCTGTGGTGTAGGCTGCAATTTCGAGACGACGCGCAGTTCTTCCTGCAAGACGTTTTTGGCATCCGGTGCCTGTACCAGCAAGCCTCCGCCAACACGTTTCATATCATATTGATTGAAGCCATCACCCAGAGAAATTTCCAGCAGACGTACGTTTTGTTTTGCTGCAAAAATCTGTTTCGCTTCGGCAGTGAACGATGGTGCGATCAGCACTTCAACGAATTGCTTGGCGACGATTTCAGCAGCCTTGCCATCAAGTTCGCGGTTGAAGGCGATGATGCCGCCAAATGCAGAAGTCGGGTCAGTCTGCAAAGCCTTGCTATAGGCTTCAAATGGTGTCGCGCCCAAAGCCACACCGCAAGGATTGGCATGCTTGACGATGACGCAGGCAGATTCAGCGAAAGACTTTACGCATTCCCATGCGGCATCGGCATCGGCGATATTGTTGTAAGACAGTTCCTTGCCTTGCAATTGCTTGTAGTTGGCCAGCGAGCCTTCGAGAGACTTCAGGTCGCGATAGAAAGCGGCAGACTGATGCGGGTTTTCACCGTAACGCATTTCCTGTACTTTTTCAAAATGCAGGTTCAGGGTTTGCGGATAAGCGCTGCGTGTGGTGTGCGCCTTGTCTTCACCCAGGCTGGTCAGGTAATTGGTGATGGCACCATCGTATTGTGCCGTATGGGCAAATACTTTTTTCGCCAGCGTGAACTTGGTGTCATAGCTGACGACGTTTTGATTTGCCTTCATCTCTGCCAGTACAACGGCATAATCAGACGGATCGACAATGACAGTCACGTCCTTGTGGTTCTTGGCAGAAGAGCGCAACATGGTCGGGCCACCGATGTCGATATTTTCTATCGCATCTTCGAGTGAGCATTCACCCTTGGCGACAGTTTGCTGGAACGGGTACAGGTTGACCACCACCATATCGATGGTAGGAATGCCATGCTGCTCCAGTGCTGCCACGTGTTCAGGGAAATCACGGCGTGCCAAAATACCGCCATGCACTTTAGGGTGCAAGGTCTTGACACGGCCATCGAGCATCTCAGGGAAGCCAGTGTAGTCAGCCACTTCGGTAACAGGCAGGCCATTGTCAGCCAGCAGTTTGGCCGTGCCACCCGTGGACAAGAGCTTGACACCGAGCGCAGACAATTCACGTGCAAATTCGAGCACACCGGTCTTGTCGGAGACGGAAATGAGGGCTTGTTTGATCATGATTTTTGATGTGAGTAAGGAAATCGGTGTCAAGCCTCGAGTATGGATTAAAGCAAACCGTGCTGCTGCAATTTCTTGCGCAAAGTATTCCGGTTAATGCCTAACATATCGGCGGCTTGTGACTGGTTGCTCGATGCGCGCGTCATGACCATTTCTAACATCGGTTTTTCAACGGCTAACACGACCATGTCGTAAATATTGGAGGCAGGTTGCTCGCCCAGGTCACGGAAATATTTTTCCAGGTTTTTGTGGACGGCGTCTTGAATGCTATCTTTGCTCATGCTGTTTTTATCACTGTTCGGTTAAGCCAGGCGGCGGGTAGTCCATGCTTCATGGACGGCAAGACAATTTATTTTTTGTAAAAGTGCTTCGTCTTATGCTGCCAGTTTTTCTTCAAAGGGGCGGTATTGTAACCGCTCCCCAGCCATGTGATCAAAAAAACTGCTGACGGCGGCAAGTTGTTCATCACAATCCGTCAGTAAGTTCATTTGTTGCCGGAAATCTTCACCACCTACCAGGTCTTGCACATACCAGCCTATATGTTTGCGTGCCGTTCGTACGCCAAGGTAGTCACCATAAAACGCATAATGCGCTTTCAAATGGTTATCCATGAGTTCACGAACTTCAGAAATCAGTGGAGCAGGTAAATGCTCGCCGGTATTGAGGAAATGGGCGATCTCGCGAAAGATCCACGGTCGGCCTTGCGCCGCCCGGCCTATCATGATGGCGTCAGCACCGGTGGCCTCTAAGACATATTTGGCTTTTTCCGGTGTTGTGATGTCGCCATTGGCAACTACGGGGATATTGACTGCGGCCTTGACGGCGGCAATGGTGTCATATTCGGCATCACCCTTATAGCCATCGGCACGGGTGCGCCCATGCAGGGTCAGCATCTGTATGCCAGCCGCCTCTGCCATGCGGGCAATGCTCAGGGCATTTTTATTGGCCCTGTCCCAGCCGGTACGGAACTTCAGTGTCACCGGCACATCGACTGCACCAACCACGGCATCCAGTATCTGACCAACCAGGCTTTCATGCTGCAACAAGGCAGAGCCGCACCAGGCATTACAGACCTTTTTAACCGGGCAGCCCATGTTGATATCGATGATTTGCGCACCTTTATCAACATTATGTTTGGCACATTCGGCCAGCATCTGTGGGTCTGCACCGGCAATCTGCACGGCCTTGGGCTCCATTTCACCTTCATGGTTGGTACGGCGCGTGGATTTTTCTGTTTCCCAGAGTTTGGGATTGGAGGCCGCCATTTCAGACACGGCATAACCCGCACCCAGTTCCTTGCACAACTGACGGAAAGGTCTGTCAGTCACGCCAGCCATGGGAGCAACAAAAATATTATTACGCAGCACGTAAGAGCCGATTTGCACGATCAGGGAAGGGGGAAATTCGAAGAAGCGCTATTCTACCTGAATCCTGCCTAAATATTCGGCAAATTCGTTACTACTCGTAAGGAATATTTTTATCTATATGACATGCGCTGGCGATAGTATAAATCTGGATAAATTGTCAGTCTTTTAGACTTGCATTTCTAAATTACTGTAGTAGGCGGGATATCGACCACGAGCTGACGGCATGTGTGTATACTCTATCTGCCATTTGTCATACTGACTCCTGACAAAAGTGCATTCCCGTGGCCCCGGCATTTGCTTGACCGGCACCAAGGGAATACATTTTTAATATACAGGGAGTCGTCGTGAACACGCAAAACAAGGAGGCAGTACATAGAATTACCATCGTTGGCGGTGGTGCAGGCGGGCTGGAACTGGCGGTTCGCTTGGGTAAGAAATTAGGTAAACGCGGCAAAGCCGTCATTACGCTGGTCGATGCCAGCCGCACCCATTTGTGGAAACCTTTATTGCATCAGGTGGCTGCAGGCACCCTCGACAGCCATGCTGACGAGCGCGAATATTTTGCCCTGGCCAGATCAAATCATTTTGATTTCCGTTTGGGGCGTATGGATGGTCTCTCACGTGACAAAAAAGAAATCTATCTCGCCCCTACGCTGGATGAGAATGGCATAGAGTTGTTGCCACGCCAGGCCATACCCTATGACAGTCTGGTCATCGCCCTGGGCAGCCAGACCAATGATTTTGGTACACCCGGTGCGCGTGAGAACAGCATCATGCTGGATTCTCTGGCGGCGGCTGAACGCTTCCATCAAAAACTCATCAATTGCTGCCTGCGTGCGCAGACACAGGACCAGGTTGCTGGTGAAGGGCGCTTTACCGTCACTATCATAGGTGGTGGTGCTACCGGGGTAGAACTGGCGGCTGAACTGCACATGACCACTAAAATCCTGTCCAGCTATGGACTGGTCAACTTCCATCCTGAAAAAGATTTAAAGATAGTTATTGTCGATGCCTCGCCACGGTTGCTGCAAATGTTGCCTGAGCGGCTGTCAGAATCTGTCGCCCGTGAATTGCGCAGCATCGCCATCGAAGTGCATACCAATGAAAAAGTGGTGGAAGTCTCCAAGGCGGGCGTGCAAATGGCCAGCGGTAAATTCATCCCTAGCGGCATCGTCGTATGGGCAGCCGGTATCAAGGCCCCTGAGTTTTTGAAAGACCTCGATGGACTGGAATGCAACCGCATTAACCAACTGGTGGTTAACCGCATGCTGCAAACCACACGTGACCCGGCCATTTTTGCCCTCGGTGATTGCTGTGCCTGCCCCCAAGGCGAGGGTTTGCCTAATGTGCCGCCGCGCGCCCAGTCTGCCCATCAGCAAGCCAGCATGCTGGCAAAGTCACTGGTGCGCCAGTTACAGGGCAAGTCCTTGCTGGAATTCACTTACAAGGACCATGGCTCGCTGGTATCGCTGGGTAACTACAGCACGGTAGGGAGCCTCATGGGCGCAATTGCCAGCGGCTCAGTCTTTATTGAAGGCACGCTGGCAAAATGGATGTACTGGTCCTTGCACAAACATCACCAGGTGGCAGTCAATGGTTTGTTCCATACCTGGCTGTCGACCTGGGCAGAGACCATAGACAGGGTACGTAATCCGCGTATCAAGCTGCATTAATTTTTATGCAATGCTGAAACGGTATTGATCCTGCAGTATGGGCGGGGCGCAATGCCTGCCCGTACTGCAATTCATCGCCCATTTTGCTTCATGTATGCCGTACTATCTGGCCTGAAGAATGCGGCATTGATCTTGTTTGCCAGTTTATCGAAGGCCCGCTCTGCCATTACCGCATAGACCTGGCCCTCAGGTGCGTGCTGTACCGGTGTGCGGCTGGATGTCTGGTACTCGACATTGAATGAATCTGGTGGCTCCACTTCCAGGTCGAATTTCCAGCGGTCTCTGGTATCAGGTACGATGAGCGCGGACTTGAAGCGCATGACCATGCCAACAAAGGCATCGTCTTGTTTGTCAGACACAAACACCTTGCCAGAAGGTTCTATCTGATAAGTGATCTGCAACCTGGGCGCATTGTCAGGGGCGGCAGGATTGGCATTGAATGACAGCACGTCATTCGGGAATATGGAGCTGAACGCACTACGTATCCCGACGATAATCCGTGTTTCCCTGACGGCTGCGCTATTGTCTGCAAAGTATTTCGCCGCTGGTATGATACGCATGCCGCGCAATTTATTTTCCTTGAGTTTCAGGATTGCATCGAGCTGACCCAGCTCACTTTCCGTCGGGCGAGTAAAGCTGATCGCGACATTCGGGTTGTCATGCTCCTCGGCAAATTTCAGCAAATTTTCCATGGACCTGATCAAGGCAGCGTCTGAATTAACTGCCTGTTGCCGGAATTTTTGCATGGAGTTTTCATACAGCACATGAATTTCTTCTGCCACGTCGGGCAAGATATCTGATTGCGGGAAGCGCAGCTTCAACTGGCGCAGCATGGTGACAGAATTTTTTTTCTGTACTTCATTGAATACCACGCGCGGCAATTCTGCCTGCATTTCAGTAATCTTGAATTTGCCGTGCGCCAGATAACCCAGATAGGCCGCCTCCGTCTGCATGTGCTTGGCATTCAGGTACATTTTCTTGTCAGCTGCCGTATTCCTGCCGTACCAGAACAAGGCTGCAATGAAGATAGCCAGCACCATTAGCGGTACTTTGAATTGACTCAACAGATTGAGCAAGCGCTTGCCCAGGCCAGCAGTAGCCAGTGCTTCCCGCCACTTGTGCCTGCGCACATCCAGCAAAGGGTCAAAGCCATACAGGCTTGCCAGATCGCGGTTATGAAATGCATCCTTGGCCTTGGTTTTATAGATATTGAATTTTCCCAGCGTGGCTTCAGCCAGGTTCTGGTTATTGATGATCAGGTCCTTGCGTGTACCATCATTGAAATTGAAGGAAAAAACCGTTTTTTGATAACGGCCATTCGATTCAAAATGGGTGGCATCCAGTTTGCGCAACTGTGCCAGATCATGTACCGCAATTTTATTGCTACGGATATCAAGCAGTGCCAGCGGGAACAGATAGCAACCAGGGACAAAACGAAATTTGGCACTCAACTGCATGCGCTGCCATATTTCATTGCCCGCATAGACCACCCCGAAAAACAGGATGGCATACCAGACGATCAGGCCGGTATTATCCCAGGCCTGATCATTGATGGGGTCGCCAAAGCTGGACGCTGCAGCCACATAAATGAAGAAAAAACATACCGCCATCAAGGCCGCATGCCGCAGGTACCAGGACCGATTCGACGTGGTGTCAGCATGCACCAGATAGTCCGGGCTTCTGACCGACCTGGCCAGTTGCTTTTTGACGTCACGGGGGAGTGCGTCATAATCGAGTTGATAGAAGGCTCGCACTACAACTTTCCTTCAATTAAAGAGGCAGATCAGCAAAAACTTCACGCAGATGGTATGCGCGAAAAAAATCAAGCTAAAACCGGCAGTATCGCTATTTACTTTGCCATGGTCAATTCACTTGTGTCATTCTGGCAGCCATGCATAAAACTATTTTTTAACAGCTCCATTCATCAGAAATTTCCCGCCATTTATCGGCGGTGACGGGGCAGTAATCGCAAAGCGAAGGAAACCAAACTTGTTCATCCGTATATTGCACATCATCAACAACCCACATGGAGTAAAGATGATGAAACACTGGAAAGTTCTGGCCGCAGCCAGTCTGATTGCACTTGCGATGAATACTTCGTTTGCTGATGGCGTCAAGTCAGGTGCCCCGAGTGGCTGGCAATTATGGGGGCCTTTGGGTGACAAATATGAGATGGGCATAGACCCGGCAGAAAGCACGCCGGAACACCCCGCACTGCTTATCGCCAGCAAAGATACCCCAACCAATGAAACCGTTAGCCTCATGCAGCAAGTGGATGCAAGTGAGTGGGAAGGCAGCGTGATCGAGTTTAGCATGATGGCCAAGGCCGTAGGGGCAGAGAAAAACAGAGTATGGCTGCGCCACCTGAAAAACCAGGCCCTCATGGCAGGTGAAAAAGTCGGGCGGTCCCAACTGATGGAGTATTCACGCAGCATACCTGATGGCAAAGGCTGGGAGAGAATTACCCTGAGCAGCTACTTCCCCAAAGATGCAGAGCCCGGTCAAAAACACTTTGACATCGGTTTTTCCCTGGCATCCAAAGGCAAGATATGGATCAGGGACATCAAGCTGGAGCGCAAGCCCTATGTGGCTACCCCCAAAGCCGTTGAGTTGCCTACCTATCGTTCTGGCCTGCCAGCTTATCCGGCACGCAACCTGAACTTTACGGAATAAAATTACCGGGTCTCATACACGATCCCCCTGATCTAACGAATACTAAAAATACTGGAACAGATATGAAACACTGGAAAATCCTGATCGCAGCACCACTGGTTGCCTTTGCCGTTAATTTTTCTTACGCAGGTGCAGTCAAGAACGGCATACCAAAAGGCTGGACAGGTAGCGGCGCAATTGCTACTCATTATGAAAGTGGACTTGATGAGTCGCAAGGGAGCAAAGAGCAACCAGCTTTCTTTATTGCTGCAAAAGAGATAAGCACGGATGATGATTTTGCCGCCATCACGCAAGTGGTCGATGCCGGTGCATATCGTGGAAAAATCATGGTTTTAACAGCATCCGCCCGACACACTGGTGAGCTGGGGCGCTACGAACTCTGGATCAGAACGACTGATGACAAAGGTGGTGTTCGCATCACATCCTCTAGCGGAGCTAAAGGGGACGCTTGGGAAACGGTGAAGGTTCAGACACCAGTGAGCGCCAATGCGCAAAAACTTGAGTTAGGTATAGGTATCAGAAAACAAGGAAAATTATTGGTGAAAGACCTGTCCTTTGCCGAAGCCCCCGCAAATAATTCCATATCTGAACGCAGACCTATAGCAAACGATGTCAACATCGGTCAGGCAAGCGCAGCCATAAAAAACCTGAATTTCTTGGATTAAAAAATGCGTACAGACATGACGATAACTCATGCGGATAAGGATGAGTCAGGCACATTGAACGAGTGGCCGTTATTACCCATGCTGGCGGTGCTGGGTTTACTGGTTTATGCAAGCCTTGGCCCAGGGCGCTCAGCCTGGCTGGCAGATAGCCTGGCTATCCTGCTGGCCTATACTTTGGCGCAAGCTGGTTTATGTCTGTCGCAAAAAATACTGTGGTTCAAACATGCCAGCCAGCGCTGGGCTATTCTCGCCTTGTCCGTGGCGCTGGCATTGTTTGCAGGGCTCAAGGCAGAAGCTGCATTCTGGCCGACGATGACAACCAGCCATGCCAGCTGGTTATTGTCCGCAATCATACTGGTATTCCTGCTCGCCACCGTCTTGCCTGCTGCCATAGATCAGGAAATCAGACATCGTACCCAGGCCAGCCTGGCCGCGGAAGCCAGCAAGCACAAAGTCGAGAGACAAATGTTGGAAGCCAGACTGGCGGCACTGCAGGGCCAGATAGAACCACATTTTTTGTTTAATACTCTCGCCAATACCCGTGCCCTGATACATCAGGATGCAAATCAGGCAGAACAAATGCTGAACCATCTGATTGCCTATCTGCGTGCCGCCATGCCCGACATGCGCCTGAGTACCACCACCCTGGGACAAGAGCTGGACAGGGCAGCGGCGTATCTGCAAATCTTCCAGATACGCCTGGGTGCACGCTTTCAGTTTTCTGTGCAGGCCACAGATGAAGTGCGCGCCTGCCTGATCCCGCCACTGGCCATCATGAGCCTGGTGGAAAACGCCATCAAGCATGGCATAGAGCCCCAGCCGGGCGAGGTGCGTATAGACATCTGCGCCCGCAGTGAGGCTGGACAATTACTGGTCACAGTCAGCGACAATGGCCGTGGTTTTCAGGATGAACTGGGCAGTGGTGTGGGTTTGCTGAATGTACAGGAAAGATTGCTGGCCTTGTTTGGCGAGCAGGCCGAACTGCAATTGCAGCCGGGCGAAAAAAATGGAGTGTGCGCCACCATATCTCTGCCAGCCAAAACCGGTAAGCTGGCATGAGTAGCATCAAACCCAAAGCCCTGATCGCTGAAGATGAAGCCATCCTGCGCCATGAGTTGCAGGACGCTCTGGCGCAGCTATGGCCAGAACTGCACATCATCGCCGCTGTTGATGACGGCATCAAGGCCATGCAAGCCATTACCGACCTGCGCCCCGACATCGCCTTTCTGGATGTTCGCATGCCTGGCCTGAGCGGCATAGACGTGGCCCGCCTGGCACAGCATCCCTGTCACATCGTGTTTCTGACTGCCCATAATGATTATGCGGTTGATGCCTTCGACCAGGGTGCGGTAGATTACTTGCTCAAACCCCTGGATTTAGGAAGGTTGGCGCTGACAGTGCAAAGGCTGAAGCAGCGTCTGTCACAACAACCGGCTGACCTGTCCGCCCTGCAAATCAAAAAGCCGCAAGAAGCACTGCGCTGGATACAGGCGTCGGTCGGCAACCAGATACGCTTCATCAATGTCAGCGATGTGCTTTGTTTTCGTGCAGATTCCAAATACACCAAAGTCATCACTGCCAGACTTGAAGCCTATATCCGCACCACCATCAAGGACCTGGCAGCACAATTGGATGCAGACAAATTCTGGCAGATATCCCGCAGTAATATCGTCAATGTCGCAGCGATAGATGCGGTGCAGAGAAGCGATGGTGGCCTGGCTTTGCGTTTGCAGAAAGAGGATGAGTGGCTGACGGTTTCGCAGGCGTATCAACACCAGTTCCGCCAAATGTAGTCGTAGCCGCTGATTAAGCTACTGCGCGAAGCCATTTTGAGTCGGCGATGCTCGTCGTACTTGAGTACGAAGCGCTTCTCAACTCAAACTGACATCGCTCGCTACGCTTACTCAGCGACTCCTTGGGGATGGCGGATCGATTCCACAGGGCTAATTGCCTAAGCTCTTGCCATTACAAGCATTTCTGTCATGTTGATTTCCCTAATCATCCTTTTCCACAAAACGCTTCAGTCTGCCTAGTGCCATTTCCCATTCGCGGCCTATGGATTCGAGGGTGCGCCTGGCTTCATCTATGCTCTCAGCTTGCAGTTGCCACAGGCGTTCCCTGCCAATTTTGATGTCACTGACGACACCTGCTTCGGCCAGTACGTTCAGGTGCTTGGTGACGCCCTGGCGGCTGATGGCCGTGGATTGCGTCAGGTGGGAAATCGAAAAAGCGCCACCCGCGCAAAGCACTGCCACCAGCTTCAGGCGTGTGGGATCACCAAGTGCCGCGAACACCTGAGCAGACGTGTCGCTGGCACTGATGATGCTGGAGGCTGATACGCTGGCCTTGCTCTTTGTTTTATTGACCGACATGGTTCGCCAGATTTTGCAGTTGTATTTCCCAGCCTTCTGTATTCATTTCAAAAGCGATGCGGCGGCGATGCGCAGGTACTTTGTCAAAACCGGATTCGGTCACCGTCAACAAGATAGCCTTGCCAGGTGCATCTTGTAGATTGAAACTGACCAGCGTCGGTATCTCACCAGAATAATCAACAGCAGTATCGACTGCATACGGGTGCCAGTGAAAAGACATGGCATCTTGTGGCTGTATATGCTGAATGACGATATCAAACATCAAACCTTCACAACCAGGGTGGGTAAACAGCCCACGTGTGCGCTGGCCCGGCGCAAATACCTGGCCGCTCAGATCGACACCAAACCATGCGCCAAATTCTTCTGCATTCGTCAGTGCGCGCCACACACGCTCGCGCGTGCCATTGATGACGATGCTGCGCTGTATGCTATCCGTATTATTGCTCATGCTGCTACTCTCCTTTCCGTGGATGAGATTTGCTGATCACTGGCCACTGCAAAGGGCGTGCCAGTGCCAGTTTCCAGATACTGCTGCAGGCTGGCGAGGAAATGCTGCCAGCCATTTTGACAAAGCGCGTAGCATTGTAGCGAGGGTAGCAGACCTATGTGTTCCAGATCCAGCTGCGTCTTGCCTAGCCCTGCATCGCTGATATGGAATACGAGCTGAGTTCCCACCCATTCGTCAGCAAGGCTGACTGATTCAGCCACGATATGCGCGCGGGTGCATAGCCAGCGCACTTCACTGTCAGCTTGCAGCTTCTCTATACGCATATCCTTGTAACACTCACTGAAGCGAAATTCCAGGGTATCGCCAACGGCTACCCCACCTGCACAATCCTGGGTCCACCAGGCACGCAAGCCTTCTACGGTGGTCAGGGCGGCATAGACCGCGGCAGGGCTGGCTTTGATGCTGAGGCTTTGCTGATAGCTTTTCATGATCTGTCTCCATTGTACGATATATGCAACCAAATAGCTGCGTATTTATTATGGAATGGATTTTGGATAAATGCAACCAAAAGGTTGCTTTAAAATGTATGCGTTAATTCTTGAGGAAAAATGGAAAGTTTCTTGACTTGATATTGTTCGTTAGGCAATCTTGCCATCATGCAGATTCAAATATGCAAACCATCTTTCATTTCTATTACCTTGAATTGTCTATCCTATGAACAACATTCGACTATTTGTTCTTCTGCTGAGTTTGGTTGGATTTGCCAATGCCGGAGAGAAAAACGAAGACATTATCGTGGGCACGATAGAGACCATACATTCAAAAGCTTTGGATGAAGATAAAAAAGTCTGGGTATATGTTCCTAAACCGAATGCTGCTCTGGGACCGGAAAAGCCTATCTATCCGGTCGTTTATTTGCTGGACGGCAACGATCATTTTCTTTCGATGATGGGTTTGATGGAAAAGAAATGCCGGGGCATTGGACACTCTTGCCCCCAAATGATCTTGGTTGCGGTTACCCACAATAACCGTCAACGTGAACTGACGCCGACGAAGGCAGGTTCGTATGCCCAGCCAGAAAAGATCAATGAAAACTCTGGTGGTGGCGAAGCTTTTTCTACTTATCTGGAGAAAGAACTGATTCCCTACATCAACGCAAAGTATCCGGCTGCTCCTTATCGGGTATTGGTTGGCCATTCTTTGGGTGGTTTGACCGTGTTACATAATCTGATCAATCACAGTGCATTGTTCGATGCCTATCTGGCGATAGATCCCAGTGCGTGGTGGGATAATGCCTTGTTGGTCAAACAAATGGACGTGGCGCTAAGGGATGGCCGCCTTGCTAACAAATCGCTATATCTGGCGGTTGCCAATACGCTTGCCAAAGGCGTGTCTATGGATCAGGTCAGATCTGGCAGCGATCAGGAAAGCAGGCATATCCGTTCGATACTCAAACTGATCGATTCATTGGATGCGCATCCACAAAGCGGTTTGCGCTGGAAGTGGAAATACTACCCGGACGAAGGCCATGGTTCTATTCCGATTTTGGCCGAGTATGACGGCTTGAATTTCTTGTTTGATTTTTACAAGATGGCTGATTTTGTGCGCTTGTATGATGCGAAGATAGATGGTGCAGGTGAACTGAAACATCAGTTTGAAAAAATAAGCGCGCGTATGGGCTATAAGCTTTTGCCCGATCTTGAAACGATGGATTGGTTGGGACAGCATTTCTTGCGTGAGAAAAAATTGAAGAATGCCAATGATTTTCTCAGCGAGAATGTGGAAAATTATCCACGCAATGCCTTGTCCCATGAAGGTATGGGTGATTACTACCTTGCTGCAAATGAGCAGACCAAAGCGAAAGAAGCCTATCAGCAAGCCGTGAAACTGGATGTCAGTTCCAAGGCTAAAGGAAAGCTGGAGAAATTAACGAAGTAAAAAATAAGTATCAGTAGCGTGAATACTGTTGATACCTGTTGATGATGTTTTATTAGCCAATCGCTTTCATTGTGTACTACGAAAGTCGCGGGATTCCTGCCTGCGCAGGAATGACGATTGGGGAGGTATGAGGATTATCATTCGCTAATGCAAATTAGAATTTTAATTTGTTCAGCATACTATTCTGGTGGCACAATTCAAGGTCGCTCCAGCGCAGGCTGGAGCCCAGCGGCGTTCTTCAACTGACAGATAATGCCGGTTATTGCCACCACAAAGACATCAATGCTTCTCGACCCTGCTCTGGTTAATCTCATCGAGCCCGTCGGCATCCAGATGCGCAATATCACCCCATTGCACCAGCTTGATTTCTTTGCCCGTCACTTCAAAACGGTTGATGCTGGCGTTGTAGATGGTCACTTCGCGTGGTGCATTCAGCGGTAAATCCTTGGCAGCACGGTAGGCACATTCGAGTACGCCACCGTGGGCGACGAGGGCGATTTTCTTGCCTTCAAATTGTTTGGCATAGTGCAGCACATGTTCCATGACGCGTTTGTGGAACTGGCGTATGGTTTCGCCTTCGTTTTCACCAGGTGGAAATTGCGCATCTGGTTCATGCGCTTGCCAGGCGTTATATTCCTTGCGGTACAGGCTGGGCAGTTCGCTGTACAACTTACCTTCAAAACCACCAAAGCAACGCTCACGCAAACCCTTGTCTATGCGGGTGCTGACACCTTGCAGGCGGGCGATTTCACCGGCGGTTTGTACTGCACGTTGCAAGTCGCTGGAAACTATCGCATGCAGTTTTTCATTTTGCAATGCCCAGGCCAGTGCCTTGGCCTGGCGTGTGCCTTCGGCATTCAGCGGGATATCGAGATGGCCTTGCAAACGGCGTTCGGCATTCCAGGCGGTTTCGCCGTGGCGTATCAATAAAATTTCTGTGGGTTTCATTTGTTTATTTTGTTCTTATTTTGTTCTTATTTTGTTTTTAGCCAGAAGGTCACCGGGCCATCATTGGTCAGCGAGACCTTCATGTCGGCACCAAAGCTGCCAGTTTCTACCTGCGCATGTTTACTGCGCGCCTCGGCAACAAAGTAATCGAATAATTGCCTGCCCAGTTCTGGTGGTGCAGCCGGTGTGAAAGACGGACGCGTGCCGGAATTGGTATCCGCTGCCAGAGTGAATTGCGGTACCAAGAGCAGGCCGCCTTGTACATCTGTGACGCTGCGGTTCATCTTGCCTGCGTCGTCAGAGAAGACGCGGTAGGCGAGTAATTTTTTTAGCAGGTCGTCGGCCTGTTTTTCAGTGTCTTCGCGCTCGGCGCAGACCAGGACCATCAGGCCGGCATTGATGGCGCCTATGGTGTTGCCGTCGACGACGACTTTGGCTTCGGTGACTCTTTGGAGTAGGGCGATCATGGGGAAATGTATTCGGTGTTTTGATTCCCTCCCTTTCAAGGGGAGGGCTAGGGTGGGGATGGGGTTCGGTTGAATGGCCGAGATGTTAATTGAATCGGTGATTTGCTGAAGAAACCCATCCCCATCCCAACCTTCCCTTGAAGGGGAAGGAGTTTCCAGGACCCGTAGGTTGGGCTGCGGTTTACCAGCCCAACACTCGGCGTTTAAATGACGTATACGATTATTGAGGCACAGTGTTGGGCTGATGAAGCGTAGCCCAACCTACGAATTTCAAACATCAAGCCGTCAACGTCACCTTTGCAAACTTGCGCTTGCCAACTTGCAGCACGAAAGTGCCTGCTTCCACTTTCAAGCCCTTATCACTGATAACAACGGAATCTATACGTACGCCGCCTTGCTCCACCATACGCAGGGCTTCGGATGATGATGCGCAAAGATTCGTTTGCTTTAACAACTGGCCTATGCCAATTGGCGCACCGCTGACGCTGACTTCTGGCAGATCATCCGGTATCCCACCCTTGGTAACATTGACAAAATTCGCCAGCGCATCTTCCGCCGCCTGCCTGTTATGGAATCGCGTCACGATTTCCTGCGCAATCGCTACCTTGATATCGCGCGGGTTCTGGCCTTCAGCCACGGCTTTTTTGTAAGCAGCGATCTGCTCCAGCGAGCAGAAAGACAGCAGCTCGTAATAACGCCACATCATCGTGTCAGAAATACTCATGATCTTGGCGAACATGGTATTGGCTGGTTCAGTGATCGCGATGTAGTTGTTCTTGGACTTCGACATCTTCTCGACGCCGTCCAGGCCTTCGAGCAAAGGCATGGTCAGGATACATTGTGGCTCTTGACCATAATCTTTTTGCAGTTCACGACCTACCAGCAGGTTGAATTTCTGGTCAGTGCCGCCAAGTTCCAGGTCAGATTTGAGGGCGACAGAATCGTAGCCCTGCATCAGCGGGTACAGGAATTCATGCACGGAAATAGGTGTGCCAGCCTTGAAGCGTTTGGTGAAGTCATCGCGCTCCATCATGCGGGCGACGGTGTACTTGGATGACAGTTGTATCATGCCGCGTGCACCGAGCGGGTCTGACCATTCAGAGTTGTAGCGTATCTCGGTCTTGCTGGCGTCCAGCACCAAAGCAGCCTGCTTGAAATAAGTCTGGGCGTTTTCTTCTATCTGTTCGCGCGTCAGCGGCGGGCGGGTGGCATTGCGGCCAGACGGGTCACCGATCATGGACGTGAAATCGCCGATCAAAAAGATCACGGTATGGCCCAGATCTTGCAATTGGCGCATCTTGTTGAGTACAACAGTGTGGCCCAGGTGCAAATCTGGTGCAGTCGGGTCCAGGCCCAGCTTGATACGCAGGGGTTTGCCGGTCTGTTCGCTACGTGCCAGTTTTTGGGCAAATTCGGATTCGATGAGCAGTTCATCAACACCGCGTTTGGTCACTGCCAGTGCATGTTGCACTGCATCGGAAAGGGGCATGATTTTGCTGGCATTGCCAGAGTTTTCAGAGGAGCTGGAATTATGTTCAGAAGTCATCTTTAATGGAAATCAATTTTTTTGTAACACCGCTGGTCGAATTTCAAATCTGAATCCATAATCAGCGTTTGCCAAATTCTGGGTGTTGGTTAATTAGCAGGGATTATCGTTTAAGCCAGATGTCAGCATTTTAATGCCTTTGCCTGGTTTTTTAATCCCGAACTTAGTGCGAGTTTTAATATTGCCGTCTTGATAATGTGCGCATAAAATATGCAAAAACATTTCACCGCAATGTACTCGAATTTTCAATAAAACCAGTCAATTTTAACTTATTGCATGCGTCCAACAGATAAATTACTTCGTATCGTCTCTGGCGGCAGGCTGTTATTCGGCACCACACGCGCTTCGCGCATCGTTTCTGTTTCCGCACTCTTCTTTGCTGTTTGCGCATTTGGCGCTGCTGGTGTTGCTCCTTTGGCACCAGATGCATCTGACTTGCCCGTCAAGCGCATCAAGGAAGAGCTGAGCCTGCCTTCCCTCGATGAACAGGTCGCCGCACTCGAAGCGGTTGATCAGCAATTCATCCGTGAAGCCACCTTCAAGAGCAGTGAGCAGTTGGCCACGTTCTTGCAGCGCATAGGCGTGGATGATGAAGAAGCGGCACAGTTCATCAAATCAGACAATATTGCACGTACTATCCTGCAATTCAGGGCTGACAAAACCGTGGCAGTTAAAACGGATGAAGAGGGTGAACTGCTGTGGTTGCAAACAACGGTCTCTGATGGCCCGGACAAACCAGTCAGAAATATCGTCATCAACCGCGATGCTCATGGCAAATTGACATCTTCCGATGTTACTGCCAAGCTTGAAAGACGTGTGGAAATGGCAACAGCCTATATCCGCACCGCCTTTTACCCGGCTGCCGATGATGCCATGATCCCTTACAATGTCACCGAACAGGTCAAGTCCATGTTCGAGACCAATGTTGATTACCAGCGCCTGCAAAAGGGCGACTATTTCAATATTGTCTATGAAAGTTTCTGGCAAAACGGTGAACGTGTCCGCACTGGTCGAGTACTTGCAGGGGAATTCAGCAATTCTGGCAAGCTGTATCAGGCTGCCTGGTTTGAAGAGGCTGGTGGCAAGGGTGGTTACTACACTTTTGACGGCAAGTCCCTCAAAAAAGCCTTCCTGAAGTCACCGATAGAATTTACCCGCGTATCTTCTGGCTTCTCCATGCGCGTGCATCCTATCTCCGGTCAATGGAAACAACACAAGGGTGTTGATTTTGCCGCTGCCACGGGTACACCTATCCGTGCCTCGGCTGATGGCGTGGTTGATTCCGCCGCTCCCAGCAATGGCTATGGCAACCTAGTTGTGCTCAAGCACTGGAATAACTACAGCACGGCCTATGCCCACATGAGCCGCTTTGCTCCCGGCATACACAAGGGCAGCAAGGTCAGCCAGGGCGATGTCATTGGTTATGTCGGTACTACCGGCTGGTCCACTGGCCCACATCTGCATTATGAGTTCCGCGTCAATAATGAAGCACGTGACCCCATGAGCATCAACATGACAGAGGCTGCACCACTTGCAGCCGCTGAAATGAACCGCTTCAAGGGTTTTGCCGGTGACATGATTCACCGCTTCAACCTGCTGCATCCTGAACGCATGGCAGAAACCATGCGTCTGGCCAAACGTTCATAAGCCCAGGCTGGTTTGGCTGCAGGCGAAGTCATCATACGCAAGGCAGAGACAGACGATGTCTCTGCCTTGACTGTATTGATATTGCAAGTCTGGCTTGATACCTATGTCAAGCATGGCATCAAAAAGTCGATTGCCGATTATGTACTGTCTGAACTGACAGCAACACGCACGGCTGCCTATCTGGCACAAGAACATACCCACATCCTGCTGGCAGAAATGGATGGCCATCTGGTTGGCTATTGTCAGACGCTGAATGGTAAACGCAATGACCAGGTGCAGGCTGAACACCAGGCCGAACTCGACCATCTGTATGTACATCCCGGATTCTTTAGTCGCGGCATAGGCCGCCGTTTGCTGGCTGAAGCCGAAGAGCATTTACGCGGCCTGGGTGTACAACAACTCTGGCTGACAGCCTGGGTCGGTAACGACAAAGCCCTGCGCTTTTATCCCAGTACTGGATATACCGACATAGGCGCCACCGTCTTCCGTATGGAAAACGAAGAAGTCGCCAACAGAATTTTCTGCAAGACGCTGTAATACCTGGTCGAGTCTTCTATACTCATGCTGATCAACATACAGGTGGAATCAGCATGCTGCACAAACAAAACAATACGGCAAACATCTACATAGGCCTGATGTCAGGCACCAGCCTCGATGGCGTGGATGGCGTCATGGTGCGCCTGCCTGATCCAGTTGATGAAGCCGATGAAGCTAATCCAGGCATGCAGATCATTGCAACTGCCTATATCCCTTTTGACCCAGACCTGCGCGAGCAAGCCATGCGCCTGCAGCAGGCCAGTGATAATGAATTGCATCACGAAGCACTGCTGGCAAATGCGCTGGCCAGCACCTATGCCGCCTGTGTCAAAAAGCTACAGGCAGGCGCACCTGAGCAAACCGTGCATGCCATAGGCGCACATGGCCAGACTATCCGGCACAGGCCAGAGCTGGGCTATACCCGCCAGACCAATAACCCCTCTTTGCTGGCCGAGTTGACGGGGATAGATGTGATTGCTGATTTCCGCAGCCGTGATGTCGCTGCCGGTGGCCAGGGGGCGCCTTTGGTGCCAGCCTTTCACCGCGCCGTATTTGGCCGCGCAGGTGCTTCCAGCGTAGTCGCCAATATCGGTGGCATCAGCAATATCAGCGTACTCGCGGCAGATGGCAGTACCCGTGGCTTTGATACCGGCCCCGGTAATGTATTGATGGATGCCTGGGTGCAGCAACAACATGGCAAAAGCTATGATGCGAATGGTGACTGGGCTGCACAGGGCGCAGTCATACCAGCACTCTTGAACAGTCTGATGGGCGAAGCTTACCTGCAGATGCCACCACCCAAAAGTACGGGGCGTGACCTGTTTCATCCAGCCTGGTTGCAGGGCAAACTGCAAGGTTTCGAGGCTGCATCGCCTGTCGATGTGCAGGCAACGCTATGTGAATTTACCGCGCTGACGCTGGCCCATGATATCACCCGCCATGCTGCTGATGCGGCCCAGGTTTATGTTTGCGGCGGTGGTGCGTTCAATCATCAGCTCATGCAGCGCTTGCAGGCTTTGCTGGCAGCGCAATCCTGTCCTGCCGTTGTCAGCAGCACGGCGGTGCTTGGTGTCGCACCTGAACAGGTAGAGGCACTGGCCTTTGCCTGGCTGGCACAGCGCTTTTGCCTGCGCTTGCCAGGGAATTTGCCCGATGTGACGGGTGCTGCAGGCGGGCGAATTTTGGGTGCCCTCTACCCCGCATAGTTTAGCAGGGTGCGCCGTGCGCACCGTAGTCACGCGTGTAAATCCATGCGTGCAAATATCGGCAGGCTGGTGCGCACAGCGCACCCTGTAAAAGCGCAAGCGACAGCTAGTGGACTGTAACGGTGAAAGCGGAAGTGAAGGACATGTGCCCGGCGAACCAGGGCAAGGCGCAAAACACAGCGATAGCGGGGCTATCGCGAGTATTTGCAACGCAGCCATGGTCGTCGCGCGCATGGCAGGCACTTCGCTTTTCACTGTTACAGTCCACTAGTCCCAAGTTTCTATACAATGGCAAGTCAATACTGATGCTATGAGATTGCTTTATGACGCAACTGATTTATGTCGCCGACCCCATGTGTTCCTGGTGTTATGGCTTCGGGCCAGAATTGCTGGCTTTTCTTGACACCGTGCAGCATGCCAAAATTGATTTGATCATGGGGGGTTACGCGCATATAACAAACAGGTGCTCGATGATGCTACGCGCAACACCATCATGGGGCACTGGCAGCAGGTGGCAGAGCGTAGTGGCCTGCCTTTCAGTGACACTGCCATGTCACAGCCCGGCTTTGTGTATGACACCGAGCCCGCCTGCCGCGCCGTGGTAACTGCGCGCACGCTGACTGATGATGAGACCGGGCGATCTGCACTGGCAGTCTTCCATGCGGTACAGCATGGCTTCTATGCGCAAGGGCGTGATGTGCGTGATCCGGCAGTCTTGTCTGCACTTGCCGTTGCTGCAATGAACAAGGTTGAAGGTGAGGGCAGTTTTGATGTTGCCAGCTTTGCCGAAACCCTGGTGTCACCGATGGCCATGTCAGATGCGCGTGAGCATTTTGAGCAGGCAAAAAACTGGGGCATACGCGGCTTTCCGGCGCTCTTGCTTGTGCATGAAGGGGCGCTACACATGCTCGCTTCTGGCTACACCACGCGTGATGATCTGATCTCTACTTTCCAGGCACTGACACAACAATGACAAATAGCATGACTCCACATTTACAGATTGCCTCTATCGCTCCAAATGGCCCTGAATTTTCCCGCATCGTACTTGGCCTGTGGCGGCTCGCCAGTTGGCAGATGACAGCGCAACAAAGAGTGACTTTTCTTGAGCAGGCATTGGCGCTCGGTATCAACACCATAGACCAGGCAGATATCTATGGCAATTATGAGAGCGAGCAATTGCTCGGCGAAGCGATAGCGCTGGCACCGCATCTGCGCGACAGGTTCCAGTTCGTCAGCAAATGTGGCATCAAGCTGGTGTCTGATAATCGTCCTGCCCATGGCATGCAGCATTACGATACCAGTGCCGCACACATCATTGCATCCGCAGAGCAATCATTGCGTGCGATGCAGATAGAGCGGCTTGATTTATTGCTGATACACAGGCCAGACCCCCTCATGGATGCCGATGAAATCGCCGGTGCCTTCCAGCACCTGCAAGACAGTGGCAAGGTCAGGCATTTTGGCGTTTCCAACTTTACCAACAGCCAGTTTGAATTGCTGGCAGCGCGCTTCCCGCTGGTAACTAATCAGGTCGAATTATCACTCCTGCATATGCAGCCCCTGCACGATGGTACGCTGGACCTGTGCCAGCGCCTGCGCATTGCGCCTATGATCTGGTCTGCCCTTGGTGGTGGCAGCCTGTTCCGTCCCCTGCATGAACAGGATGAACGTGGCCAGCGCATCAGCGTCGTGCTGGCACGTATCGCAGCAGAACTTGATAGCAGCCCCAGTACCATTGCCCTTGCCTGGATTTTGCAACATCCATCCCGGCCACTGGTGCTGACAGGTTCAGGCCGCATTGCCGCGATTGAAGAAGCAGTCGATGCCACTGCCATTAAACTCAGCCGTGAACAATGGTTTGCCCTGTGGTGTGCCTCTGCGGGCAAAAACGTCGATTAGTAGGGATTGTCAGGCACCGATTGATCAGTTTCTTGATCAATCAGCCGGCCAAACAGCCATATTATTGCCTTGTGTAAAGTCATTTTGTCGCTTTTTGCGAGCAAGGCCGCAATTTCTGTTTGAATAGATAAATGTTGGTATAGTATTACTGTTCTGGCCGCTAAATCTGGTCTGGCCCGTTTCGTGATGTGATTGCAGAAGGACAGGATTTGTGACTGTTTTTCAATTCATCCGCAGTAATTTCATGGCTAGCTCTTCGGCACCGGGGAAACCCACCAGTGGCGTGAGCAGGTGCTGTCGGCCATCCTGTTTTTTGTACTCGCTCTGGGGGCGCAACGGCTATACCCAGCATCGTGCTGGCCATCAGTGAAAACCTGTGGTCAGTCGTCGTGGTTGATATTTTCGCGCTGGGCTGGGTTGCCACGATCTGGCGCCTGCCTTTTTTGAGTTATCAGCAACGCGCCTGGAATTTCCTGCTTTTCCTGTATCTGCTCGGTGTCTGGTTTCTCATCAAGGTCGGCCTGACCGGGCTGATCTACCTGCTGGCCTTCCCTGTGCTGACCGCCTTGTTGCTGAACATGCGGTTGTCCATGCAGGCCCTGGTGCTGGCTTCACTGAGCTTGCTGGTGGTAGGCTATATCTCGGATTCCAATTTGCACGTCTATGGTTTTGATTCCCACCCCTTCATGCAACTGGTGGTGGTGACCATCAACTTCAGTTTCATTGCGGCTGTCATGTCCATCTCTTGCAGCGTGTTACTCCAAAGACTGGATAGTTCGCTTGAACATCAGCGTGTCATCACCGCTTCACTGCAACACGGGCAATCTTCACTGAAAGTAGCGAACGAAGAATTGCGCCTGATTGTCGCCGCCGTGGCGCGCCTCAATGACATCGTCATGATCATCAAGGTCGATATTGACGGTGCTGGCAAGCGCCGTCTCAAGATCGTCTTCGTCAATGATGCCTTCGTGCGCCAGACCGGCTTTAAAAGCGAGGATGTCATCGACAGGTCCCCGGTTTTTTTACAGGGGCCGCGTACGCAGGCGGATGAACTCGATAAACTCAACGAGGCACTGCTGTCTTATGAATCGGTTCATATAGAACTGATTTGCTATACCCATGACGGCAGTGAATTCTGGATGGAGGCAGACGTGGTACCACTGGCTGATGAGCACGGTCTGTTCAGCCACTGGGTGGCTACCGGGCGCGACATCAGTGACCGCAAAAAAGCCCAGGAACATATACACAGGCTTGCCTATTTTGATGTGCTGACAGGCTTGCCGAATCGCCGCCTCTTGCTGGACCGCATGAGCATACTGCTGGCCACCGCCAGACGCAGCAACATGGTCAGTGCAGTGCTGTTCATCGATCTCGACCACTTCAAATACATCAATGATGCGCGCGGCCATGCAGTCGGTGATGCCTTGCTGAACCTGGTCGCACAAAGACTCTCAAGCAGCCTGCGCGAAGTGGATACGGTGGCCCATATAGGCGGTGATGAATTTGTGGTCATGCTTTGCCACATCTCGAATAATGTGGCAGCAGGTGCCCACGCAGCACAAGCCGTGGCTGAGAAAATCCGCCATTCGATCTCACAGTTTTTTGACATCAATGGCCTGCAATACAGCACGACCTGCAGCATAGGCGTGACCCTGTTGCCAAGAGAAAACCAGAACTCGCACGACCTGCTGCGTGAAGCAGATACCGCCATGTACCGCGCCAAGAGCAGTGGCCGCAACCAGATCGCCTTTTATGAAACCGGCATGCAGACCGAGGTCGAGCAAAGGCTGACCATGGAAAGGGAACTGGGCGAAGCCATCTCGGGCGGGCAACTGTATATGTATATCCAGGCCCAGGTTGACAGACTGGGCAAGCCGGTTGGTGGTGAAATGCTGATGCGCTGGATACACCCTGAGCGCGGCTTTGTCTCACCTGCGCTGTTCATTCCTGTGGCAGAAGAATCCGGCATGATCTTGCGGCTCGGGGACTGGGTGCTGGAACAGGGTTGCCTGGCCCTGCTGCAATTACAGGCGGCGGGCTGGGATATCCCCCTGTCGGTCAATGTCAGCCCCAAGCAATTCCGCCAGCCAGATTTTGTAGAAAAAGTCAGGCGTGTCTTGCGCTACACAGGCGCATCACCGTCACGCCTGATCTTTGAAGTGACAGAGGGCCTGCTCATTGATAACCTGCAAGACACCATTGCCCGCATGCTGGAATTGACGACCCTGGGCATACGGTTTTCCATCGATGATTTTGGTACCGGCTATTCCAGCCTGGCCTACCTCAAACGCCTGCCGCTGTATGAGCTCAAGATAGACAAGAGTTTTGTACAGGATACGCCGGGTGATGCCAATGGCACGGCCATCGTGCAATCGATATTGTCGATGGCATCCCACCTGGGTTTGCGCGTGGTGGCCGAAGGCGTCGAGACCAAGGAGCAGGCAGAATTTTTGATCGCCAACGGTTGTGCATCCATGCAGGGCTTCCTGTTTGCCCGCCCCATGCCGCTGGATAAATGGCTGGCTTTGCAAAAGCAGATAGAGCAACCGGGGCAGGAAAGCAGCAGGGTGGTGTAGCGCAAGACAGCTTTGCGGTGCACATCGGCTAATTTTAAACGTAGCCGTGTTGTGGGGCGCATTACAATGCGCCCTACGGTTTTCTCATTACCCAAGTCCCGATGATTGATTAGCCTGAGCAAATTGCTGGGTGCGCCGTGCGCAACATCGCATGCAGCAAACTATAAACTCAAGGAGGCATGTCCGTGTCTCAAACGGTGCACATGGCGCACCCTACAAAACATATCACTAAGCCTGCTGATAAGTCGCCTGCATCCAGTCTATGAAAAGCGCTACCTCGGGCCGTATATTTGCCTGTGCCTCATGTACCAGATAATAGGCATGTGGTGGCGTTGCCAGTTGCGTGTCAAATACGCGCACGACCTCACCCCGGTTGATCATCTCCTGGGCAAAGTGCTGACGCGTCAGGCCTATGCCATGGCCATGCTTGACTGCTTCCAGCAACAGGCCCAGGTCATCAATGCGCAAGCCTGTGGTTGGTTCTGGCCAGTCCAGTCCCGCCACTTCAAACCATGGCTGCCAGGGTTCCAGGGCAGACCGCAAGAGTCTGGCATGACGCAGGTCTGCCGGTGTCTGTATCGATGGCAAAGATTTCAGGTAAGCAGGGCTGGCGACAGCAAAGCTGGGTTCTACAAATAATTTCTTGGTGACCAGGTTAGGATATTCACCGGCACCAAAACGCACTTCTACATCACTTTCTGACAGGCTCAGGTCATACAGTGGCACAAACAGATAGACTTCAATTTCTATATCGGGATACTGGCGCATGAATTCGGCCAGGCGTGGCATAAACATATAGCGCGCAAAAGTAGGCGGCACCGTCACCTTGACGCGCAACTGGCTTTGCGTGATCTTGTTCGGCAGCGGGAAATCAGACAGGGTGCGCAAGGCTACCCGCACCACATCGAGGTAACGGCGGCCAAACTCAGTCAGTGTGACGCTGCGCCCTTCACGCACAAAAACGCGCTCGCACAAATGTTCTTCCAGCAGACGTATGCGATGTGACAGGGCAGAAGGTGTGATGCACAACTCTTCTGCCGCAATCGCAAAAGAACTATGCCGCGCCGCCGCCTCAAAAGCAGATAATGCATGTACCGGTGGTAATCGTGTTGCCATACTCTTCCTGATTTGTTTTATGTAGCGTACTCAAGCACTCGTTAAGAGATCACCCGTAAATCCGGTTGTCGCAATAAAAGACACAGAGGAATTCTGTATATCCTTTGCTTGCTTTTCTCGGTGCTTACTTTGTGATTCAGTGTCTCTGTGGTGAGTGGTTTTTTACCAAATTGAATACTGTCTCGATTTATTCTTCAGCCTCGTCCCACGCAATAATTTTGCCCGGGTTTAAAATATTTTTTGGATCAAATGCATGCTTGAGCATACGCATCATGTGTATTGCATCTGCCCCATGTTCTTCTATCAAAAACGACATCTTGTGTATACCCACGCCATGCTCGCCCGTGCAGGTACCATCCATGGCAATCGCCCGCGTCACCATGCGCTGGTTGATGGATTCTGCCACCGCAATTTCGTCTGGGCTGTCCGGGTCCACCAGCATCAGCGCATGAAAATTACCATCGCCAACATGGCCGATGATGGAATAGGTAATGCCATGGTTTTCACAATCGATCTGGGTTTCGCTGATGCATTCAGCCAAGCGTGAAATTGGCACGCAGCAATCAGTAGAAATAGAACGTGAACCTGGCCGTAATTGTAGCAGCGCAAAATAGGCATTATGCCGCGCAGCCCACAGGCGGCTGCGGTCTTCTGGCCTGGTCGCCCACTCAAAATCACCGGCACCATTGGCTGCTGCAATCTCTTGCACCAGCTCAGCCTGTTCTTTCACGCCATGCTCAGTGCCATGAAATTCAAACAGCAGCAAAGGCTTGACTGGCAAATTTAATTTGTCATGCGCATTGATCGCGCGCACACCATTCGCATCCAGAAATTCTACCCGCGCAATTGGCACGCCCATCTGTATGGTCTGGATAACGGTATTCACCGCATCGGCATTGTCAGGGAAGCTGCACACCGCAGCCGAGATGGCTTCCGGCAAGGGATAAAGTTTGACGGTGACTTCAGTGATAATGCCCAGCGTGCCTTCACTGCCGACAAACACCCGCGTCAGATCGTAACCGGCAGATGATTTCTTGGCACGCGAACCCGTGCGTATGATGCGGCCATCCGCAGTCACCACCGTCAGCGCCATGACGTTTTCACGCATGGTGCCATAGCGTACTGCGTTCGTGCCGGATGCCCGCGTGGCTGCCATGCCACCCAGGCTGGCATCGGCGCCAGGGTCTATCGGGAAAAACAGGCCGGTGTCGCGTATCTCGGTATTCAATTGCTTGCGCGTCACGCCTGCCTGCACGGTAGCGGTCAAATCCTCGGCATGCACGGCCACCATCTTGTTCATCTGTGACAAGTCTATCGTCACGCCGCCATGCAGGGCCAGGATATGGCCTTCCAGCGAAGAACCGGCACCGTAGGGTATCACTGGCACATCATGCGCATGACACAGCCTGACGATCTCGGCGACCTCTTCTGTGCTCTGGGCAAATACCACCGCTTCTGGCGGCATGGGGTCATAAGAGGATTCATCGCGGCCATGATGCTCACGCACTGCCAGGGCAATGCTGCAACGGTCTTCCAGCAAGGCTTGCAAGGCATGCAGCAGGCCAGCGGGCAGGGGCTTTCTGACACTCGCCAAAATGGCAGGATGGTTCATAATGCGGTCCGTACAGGTAGTGGTGCCCTCTATTATGCTGTGTCCGGCCAGATTTTGTCGTAAGCTTTCCAACTTCCTGCCTTATTTTATTTGCCAGCGGCAATCGGCGTTCAAATATTGCCTGTCAGGCAAGTAAAACGACATAGTGCTGCTTCAGCCCAGTTGTATGGCCTGCGCCTTGGCATCAGCCAATTTGAATAGCAAATCTTCCAGTGCCGCCTCAGAGACAGAACCCAGGTCTATGCTGACTTGCAGGGCTTCATCTTCCTGCGTAATGCCGGACATGAAATGCACGACCCCATACAGGCCCTCGGCATTTTTGACATTGTTATCCTCAACATCAAACCAGGCCAGGAACCAGTCTGCCAGGATAGACTCTGCAAGCTCAGGCGCGAGACCGCCGATCTGCAAGGGCAGCCAGTCCCAGGTAAACGGGGTGATGCTCACCTCAGTGCCTGACATGCCAAAGCCAAAGGGCTCAAATTCCAGCTGGGTTTTGGCATCCACCGTGTGTGACTGCCCGGCATATTCACCCTCTACAGGTATCCAGTCTACCCGGCAGGGCAAGGCCGGGCGGCCTTCCAGAGCGAGTGCACCATCGGCATTGCGGTAAGCCGGTTCAACGTGGGCATTATCCTGATTGATGGCCGCAGTCAGCACGGCAACATAAGAAGCGCGTATCGCGGCGAATAATTGTATAAGTGTCATGACGAGATTATATTGATACGCGGCAAGCATGGCAATCATGGCGCGCGTTCAAACGCCAATACCAGCTATGATGTGCATGCTGTTAGCGGAGAGGTGTATCCAGGCAGATTTTGCCGTATCCTTGCACACTTCCTTATTTATTTTTCACTTAATTTATTTGCCATGGGTAATCGACTCTCAAAAATCGCAACACGTACCGGCGACAAAGGTACGACGGGCCTCGGTGACGGCAGCCGCGTCGCCAAAGATGCCCTGCGCGTGCACGCCATGGGTGACGTGGACGAACTCAATTCTCAGATCAGCGTCCTGCTGTGTGAAGACATGCCAGAGCAGATGAAGCAAGAATTGTTTTCCATCCAGCACGACCTGTTCGACATGGGCGGCGAACTCTGCATCCCCGGCTACACCATGATCACCGATGCCCAGGTAGAAAGGCTGGATGCCCTGCTGGTGAAATACAATGCCGACCTGCCACCGTTAAAAGACTTCATCCTGCCAGGAGGCTCCCGCGCCGCCGCCATCGCCAACGTCTGCCGCACCGTCTGCCGCCGCGCAGAACGCGCGATAGTTAGCGTAGGCAATGCCGAGGCTATCAATGAGGCACCAAGACAGTATATGAACCGTTTGTCGGATTTGCTGTTTGTGTTGTCGCGGGTGTTGAACCGGTATGCGGGGGGGAGTGATGTGTTGTGGGAGAAGGAACGCCAACGCTAGTCGAAACCCTGATTAAGCTAAGCGCGACGCGATTTTGGGCCTGCGATGCTCGCCGTACTAAAGTACGACTGCGCTTCTTAACCCAAACTAGCGCCGCTCGCTACGCTTACTCGGGGTTTCTTGATTGGTTTGAAAATATATCTTTATGATGAATCTCTGATGCGACGAATTTATTGTGATTCTTATGAATTAGATGGAGCTGGTTCGGAAACCGAAATGGAAATCATCATTTCTACTCACAAGCAGCATGGTGATTTGAAGCAGTTTCTTCTAGCTTTCCAGGTAGATATTTCAAAAGCGATCGCTATTCCGACATCTTGGGAAAATCATTCTGAAATTGGTCTCCACCTGAAACAGTTCGCCAACATTGAACTACCTCATTCTGCACAATGGCGTGCTGGGTTTTTATTTCAAGACGAGTGGGATGAGCGCAGAGTTGCAATCGATGTTGCTGATAAATTGATTTGGTATCAATGGACTACTTCAGCCTGAAATTGATGGTGATTGTATTTTCAAATGAGACCGGAACTTGCTAGCCCTGGAATATTTTATTTGTAGAAATTTGCGATGAGCAGCCTTAAAACATCTCGCAGCCGACGCATGCGAAAGAAGTTGTTTATCGGCGAATTGCAGTCTTGGCCCAATCTCACTAAACATGCTATTGTCCGGCGGGATTTGGAATTTACCTATATTGATGGACGCATCATTTTTGCCAAAATCTCGGTATGGCAGCCTGTAGAGCTAGGCACCCACAATTGGCGATGTTCTTTCCTGATCCAGACTATACACTTTGAGAAATCATCTTATGCTGACGGGGATGACAGTATGCAGGCGCTGCTTTTGGCAAAACATAAGATCAGCAGCCATTTAACTGCCCTGGAAAATAAATTTGATGGGCGCTTTAGTCAGTATGGTGCTCATCATGGCTTTCCTGCGTTATCTGAGCATACATTTCCTTCTTCCATTACATAAAAACTGCATCCCATACATAAAACTTTATCATGCCAACAATCACTGAGCTATGTAATCAATTGGCTGATGCCTACGAAGCGAAAGGCATCGCTGTCAGAGAGAATTTACGACCAGGTCTTACGACAACGGAAATCCTGGAGACTGTCGCACCTTTGCAAATCATAGTGCCAGATGACGTCATTGAACTTTATCAGTGGAGGAATGGGCGTATCGACAAGCTTGATTCAGACCTCGATACGAATTTTTGTTTTCGCGATAATGAGTTTATTTCTCTGGAAGAAGCAGTTTTGGAATATCAAAGTATTCAGGAATACTATGGTCTTCATTCAACGCTGGAGCAAGATCGTGTAGATCTCAAAGCTTGCCTGCCAATTTCAGAATTTCAGGGTTCTTGGGATGTTGTCGCTTGTGGCGCGCATCTTTTTGGTTCTGACAAGGATCATCCAGTCATTCGAGTGTTCCACGGTATAAGAATGTATTTTTATTCGATATCTTCCATGCTTGAAACTTGTATAGAATGGGTTTCTTCACCGAACTGGAAGGACTTGGATGGTTTGCCGGACGAAGAGGAAATGGAAATCTGGCGGCGGCATAACCCAGATATTTTTCGCGAAAGATTTTAGGTTTGCAGGTGCGAACGTTAATGTCTATGGTCTGATATTTGACAATCCTGAATCACCATATTTACTTTGATGTGCTGCGATATGAAGCTTGATGCATATCTTGTTGTAAGCCCGCAGCTTCATCGCTGCGGGCGCACGAGTGTCCATCAGTTGAGGCACTCAAAAATTCACCTTACTGCATATGCCACCCATGACTAACCGTGATGGATTGGCCAGTCAATGCATTGGTTCCAAAGGCCGCCAGGAATAGTGCGGTCTGGGCGACGTCTTGCACAGTCGTGAATTCGCCATCGACTGTTTCTTTCAGCATCACATTCTTGATGACTTCTGCTTCGGTGATGCCGAGTTCTTTTGCCTGTTCCGGGATTTGTTTATCGACCAGTGGCGTGCGGACAAAGCCTGGGCAGATGACGTTGGCGCGGATATTGTTTTTGGCACCTTCTTTGGCGACGACTTTTGCCAGGCCGATCAGGCCGTGTTTGGCGGTGACGTATGGCGCTTTCAGTGGGGAGGCTTCATGGGAATGGACTGAGCCCATGTAGATCACGCTGCCGCCTTTGCCGCCAGCGATCATGGAACGCATGCAGGCGCGGGTGGTCAGGAATGCGCCGTCCAGATGGATGGCCAGCATTTTTCTCCAGTTATCCAGGCTCAGGTCAACCAGCGGGCTGATGATTTGTATGCCTGCATTGCTGATCAGGATATCGATGTTGCCGTAGGCAGCCACTGCGTCAGCCACGCCTTTATCGACCTGTGTTTCGTCAGTCACATTCATCGCCACTGCCATGGCGGTACCGCCGGATGCTTCGATTTCTTTGGCGGTGGCTTGTGCTGCTTCGAGGGCCATGTCGGCGATGACGATTTTTGCGCCTTGCTTGGCGTATTCTATGGCGATTTCTTTGCCTATGCCGCTGGCGGCACCGGTGATGAGGGCGACTTTATTATTGAGTAACATGTGAGTTCCTTTATTTGGTTATGACTTGCTTATTTCCTGGTGGGGCGAGGTAATCATGGGCGACTGTACCGTAAGGTAAAGTCAGGTCAGACAGGATATGCACTGCAGATAAAACTTCGAGTACTGGCAAACCAGCGACAGGGGCCAGCGCGTGTGGGTGTAGGTCCAGCGCACCCGGGCCACCCCAGGCACCTTTGATAGTGATGTCAGTGAGCTGATACTGCACCAGTTCGCAGATGCGCGGTGTGCCATCGACATGGGGGATGATTTTTAACAAGAAATTAGGTACTTCCATGCTTGCCTTGACGGCGGCATGATCGAGTTGCGTGTGCTTGAAACCCATGGTGCCAGTGGCGATGCGGAAGTCGCTGTAATCCAGCGTGCCAACCAGGGTGTCTTTGTGTACTCTGAGTTCAGGTTCACCGAGTTTTTTAGGAAAGCCCCACAACTCACGTCCAGCCGCAATTGGTGGATGATCATTCAGATACATGCTGTGCACATAAGCACCATGTACACCATCAAGTGTCACCGGGATGACCTGGCCGGATTCGCAATAGTGCCCAAAGCCAGTTGAGTCTGGCATGTTGATGAACTCAAACTTGACTACGGGTTCTGCCAGCTTCAAAGGGGCGGGGATGATTTTTTCAAGTAGCTCAGGGTCAGTGCGGTAAGTGATGATCAGGTATTCCCTGTCGGTAAAGCGGTAGGGCCCGGGTGGAAAGGCGAAGTTGGAATAAGGCATTGCAAAGGCGTTACGGCGGATTTCATCTTCTGTCATTTCTTTTTCCTTGGCTAATGCGTGGGTGAGGGGAATGCAGACGGCTAATGAAGACTACAGGGGATGACTCAGTGTTGCGCTTATGGTTCGGTAATGGTCCGGTAATTGCCCGGTAAGTTCGTGCTCCGGGGTAAGTAATCGTCATGCCCATAGATTTATAGATATAGCCATATGTGCATAAAAAAAGTGGGTTTATCTGTTTTTTAATGCATATATATTAATTTGCCCTGAAAACTAATGTGTATCAATTTGTAGGCGGTGGGCGCAGCGGCGTCCGATAGCTCCGGCAGCAGACACTTGAATTGACTGGTAAAGTGCATATATAGCTTGGCATATCGGTGCATAAGACCCTGGTTTGACGCACCATCAATTGGATAGCTGTTACAGTCCACTGGCCTGACAGCAGAAAGAAATATCATGAGTAAAGAAATCAGAATCGACTTCGTTTCGGACGTGTCATGCCCCTGGTGCATCATTGGTCTCAAATCACTGGAAAAGGCAATTGATCAAATAGGTGATGATGCCAAAGTGGATTTGCACTTCCAGCCCTTTGAATTAAATCCCAAGATGGTGCCGGAAGGACAGGACATCGCAGAACATCTGGCAGAGAAATACGGCGCGACGCAGGAGCAGACCACCAAGAACCGCGAAATGATACGGGCCCGTGGCGCAGAGCTGGGCTTTGAGTTCAATATGGCGACGCGCAGCCGTATTTATAATACTTTTGATGCACACCGCCTGCTGCATTGGGCAGAAACGCAGGGGCGTCAACATGCCTTGAAGGTAGCGCTATTTGAACTGTATTTCAGCAAGGGGGAAAGCCCAGCTTCGCACGAGGCTTTGCTGCGGGTAGCGGGTGAAGTAGGGCTGGATACGGCAGAGGCTGCGCGCATCCTGGCATCTGACGCCTATGCTGCCGAGGTACGTGAGACTGAGACTTACTATCATCAGCAAGGCATCAATTCGGTACCGGCGATTATCATCAACGAGCGCCACCTGATTTCAGGCGGCCAGCCGCCAGAAGTATTTGAACGGGCGCTGCGCCAGATAATGACGCAGGGATAAGCTGTAACAGCAGTAAAAAAAGCATGGTAATCCCATGCTTTTTTGAAAGTTATTCAATCACCCTTGAAGTTATCGTGTGCGATGAATAGCTGGCTGCTTGCCTGGGGCTTTTACCAGGCGACATCGCACTCCTGCTTAAGGAGTGATCTCTAGCGATTGCAGGAATTTGTCCGCCACTTCTGCGGCCTTTTTATCTTGCGGCGCATGACCTGCCTGCTGCATATAGATAGTATGCGGGGCCACGTAAGCGCGCAAAATAAAATCCTGATTCTCAAGCCTGCCTTTGACCTGCTTGCCTTTCAGGTTTGTATTGGGCAGGTCTATATCTTTCCAGCCGTCAGTGTCGAGCCAAAACTTGTTAACAAAGCCTCTGCGCATATTGTCCAGCATGGTGTTCAGGTAGGCGGTTTCATACCCTGGGGCCGAGCCGTCATCCGGGCGAAACTCCAGTACCCCCAGCATGAGCATACTGCCGCCAGCTTCCATGGCGTAGGTGGTGCGCTTATAGGGCGCACCCTTGCGCTCGGGCATGGTCTCTTCGGTTTTTTCTGGCGTACCTGCCGCCCAGAATTTGACGCGCTTGTCGTCTGTCGTCACTACCTGGCCGCCTGCATCTGCGGCCTGCGCGTATCCGCAGGACAGCGCACCTAGCAGGAGGATGGCTGACCAGAGTCGTTTAGAGTGAATGTGCATACTGGTTTCCTTTAAAAATTCCTGGCGTATTGTGGCAGTGTCGTCTTTGCGTGTTTTTTCTACACACTGCACATGTAAAAACTGCGGTGCAATGATTATATTGATGTAGCGCATCCAGTTCAAATACCAGGCGATCAGCGGCAATGCTGGGCGATGTATGGTAGCCTGTACGCTTTCGTGGCGGACCAGCGCAAAACAACCTCGCGCAGTTGTCTGATCTGGATGGCGATGGCAATCTTGATCTGTGGTGAGCTGAGGTATTCAATATTTGCGCTGGTGACGCCAGCGACAGAAAGCGTCGCGCAGATTGCAGTGCGACATCGGCTGACATGGGTGAGGTCAGTGGTGAAAGCCTGACTTATTTCGTCCACTCTCCAAAGGCCGCGGCTACAAAGATAATTGTGCAGCCAGCAGTTAAAAAAGGCGGTAGTCGATGATGCTGCATATTCTGCATATGTTGCAGAGGCGAGACTTGAGCCTCAGACCTGCAATGTTGCCCAGTTTGGCGAGATGCTGGAAGATACGCTGGAGGACAAATTGCAGAAAGGATTTGTCATAGTCGAGATTAAGGCCGTGGACACTATGGGCATTTAATCGTAAGAGTATTCTTCATATGCCATGCATTGTTCCAAGTTGATTGTCGAGACAATTTCTTCCAGCCTTTTTAGCGGATCGTCGCCTTCCTGATACCAGTATAAAACTACAAACAGCCTGCGATTTGCTGACCATTCCGGCGACCGGACTAATTTTGCATACCAATATTCCTTGTCGGGCCAGACCTGATAATCGGATGGCATATCCCGCAACTCTTGTGTCAGGTCATCCATGCCAGGGAAGTGATGGCCAGGCTGCTCGGTAGTACGGCGCATTTGCGCTTGTCGCAGTTTTCTGAGCAGAAAAGGTGTTGCTTCCAGTAGCCCGGAAAATGAATCTAGGCCATGAATGGACTCAAGCGTGGCAGTAAAACCTGCCTTGTCAGTCAATAGTCTCAATGGATTTCCTTACAGTGTTGAGGATGCTCTATCTATAATATCTGCACCCTGATTTACTTCGCTCTTCAGGGCGTAGTGAATGTGAGTGTCATGCCAGCATTAGCGAAAAAGACTGCTTGCCAGCAGTCTTTTTGTTATTGAGCATCAGCGTTGCGGGCTTTTTTCAATCGAACCTTGCACGGATTGATTTCTCTATGCCCGCAGCATCCAGCCCGCATTGTGCCAGCAGCAAGCCAGGGTCGCCGTGATCGACAAAGCGGTCTGGCAGGCCCAGTATCAGCAGGGGTTTGTTGATACCTGCTTCGGCCATGGCTTCAGCCACTGCTGAGCCGGCGCCACCCATGGTGCAGCCTTCTTCCACGGTCACCAGTTCATCATGGCTGGCGGCCAGGGATTTGAGCAATTCCACATCCAGCGGTTTGACGGAGCGCATATTTGCGAGTGTCGCATCTAGTTGTTCTGCCGCTTGCAGGGCGGGGTGCACAAGTGAGCCAAATGCCAGTATCGCGATGCGTTTGCCCTGGCGTTTGATTTCGCCTTTGCCCAGGGGATGGTTTCGAGGTCTTTGCCTGTTGGCACACCTATGCCAGCACCGCGCGGGTAACGCACCGCAGCAGGGCCGGGGTAGTGATAGGCTGTGCTGAGCATCTGGCGGCATTCGTTTTCATCTGAGGCTGCCATGACCACCATGTTAGGGATGCAGCGCAGATAGGCCAGATCATAATTACCGGCATGGGTTGCGCCATCGGCACCGACCAGGCCAGCGCGGTCGAGGGCAAAAGTCACGTCCAGGTTTTGCAGGGCGACGTCGTGGATTAACTGGTCATACGCACGCTGCAAAAAGGTGGAGTAGATGGCGACGACAGGCTTCAAGCCTTCACAAGCCAGGCCAGCGGCAAAGGTGACGGAATGCTGTTCAGCAATGCCGACATCGTAATAACGCTTGGGGAATTGTTTTTCAAATTCCACCATGCCTGAACCTTCGCGCATGGCAGGGGTAATGCCGACGAGTTTTTGATCCGCCGCCGCCATGTCGCACAACCAGTTGCCAAATACCTGGGTATAGCTTTGCTTGGCCGGTGCTGTTGCAGGCTTGATGCCCTCAGCCGGATTGAATTTGCCGGGGCCATGGTACAAGACTGGATCAGCTTCTGCCAGTTTATAACCCTGGCCTTTTTTTGTAACCACATGCAAAAATTGCGGGCCTTTGAGGTTGCGGATGTTTTGCAGCGTCGGTATTAGCGAATCAAGATCATGACCGTCGATAGGGCCTATGTAATTGAAGCCGAATTCTTCAAACATGGTGGCTGGTACTATCATGCCTTTCGCATGTTCTTCAAAACGCCTGGCCAGCTCCAGCACTGGCGAAGGCAAGACCGATTTGCCGACATTGCGCGCGGCTGCATAAAACTTGCCGGACATCAGGCGCGCCAGGTAGCGGTTCAGCGCACCCACAGGCGGTGAGATCGACATATCATTGTCATTCAGCACGACGAGCAGATTGATATCATCATGTACGCCAGCATTGTTCATGGCTTCGAATGCCATGCCTGCAGTCATCGAGCCATCGCCTATGATGGCAACTGCGTGGCGGTCTTCACCCTTGGTGCGGGCCGCCAGTGCCATGCCCAGCGCGGCAGAAATCGAGGTCGATGAGTGCGCGGTGCCAAAGGTATCGTATTCACTTTCAGTACGACGCGGGAAACCGGAGATGCCATTCAACTGACGCAGGCTGTGCATCTGGTCACGGCGGCCTGTCAGAATCTTGTGTGGATAGGTCTGATGGCCGACATCCCAGACCAGCCTGTCTTCTGGCGTGTTAAAGACGTAATGCAGGGCGATGGTTAATTCTACCGTGCCCAGGTTTGACGACAAATGGCCGCCCGTCTTGGAAACGGAGTCAAGCACGTACTGACGCAATTCATCTGCCAGCGGCTTGAGTTGGCTGCGCGTCATGCTGCGCAGGTCAGCGGGGGAATTAATTGTGTTTAATAAAGTCGTCATTGTTCTTTTTCATTACTTGGCTAAACGCCTCTGATGATCGGCTATTACATACCTGGCCGACTGCCAGAGCTGCTATCGCATACCTGCACTGCATTACTTTTCGTGCTTATTTCTGTCTGACTACTATTCTTTGGCAGAACTCTCCGCCAAATGTATCGTTCGCTTTACTATTTGTACTGCTGTGGTGCGCATGGCGCACCTGCTTAATCTGCTTTTCACACGGTTCATCTGCGTGAATGGGTCTTGCGCAGATGGATTCCAGCTTGCGCCGGGATGAGCTTGAAGCTACTGCCGTTTTCGTAGGGTGCGTCTTGACGCACCGCTTTTCGACCCAAAATTTCAATACACATGCACTTAATGGTGCGTCGAGACGCAGCCTACATAATCAACAATCAAGCCTGGCGCTGCACAATCAAATCTGCCAAGTCGTGCAATAAACTGGCCTTGTCTCCAAAATTGCTCAGTGCTGCATGCGCATCATGGCATAGTTGCGTGGCTAATGCGCGTGAAGCTTCCAGACCCATGAGGCTGACAAAGGTAGGCTTGTTGTCTGCTGCATCCTTGCCCGCTGTCTTGCCCAGAGTGGCAGAATCTGCCGTTGCATCGAGCACATCATCTACCACCTGGAAAGCCAGGCCTATCGCGGCAGCATAGGCATCCAGCGCTGCGGTCTCATCTGCTGTCAGGGTCTTGCCGCACATGGCTCCTAATAATACAGAAGCACGTAGCAGTGCACCGGTTTTCAGCCTGTGCATCTGCTCCAGTTGTTCGCGGTTCAGGGCGACACCGACGCTGGCCAGATCAATCGCCTGGCCACCACACATGCCAACAGACCCGGCAGCGCGGGCCAACAATTGCAGCATGGCCAGTTTGGCGCCAGCATCACCTTCACCTTCAGACAAGACCAAAAACGCTTGCGCCTGCAAGGCATCGCCGACCAGCAGCGCGGTTGCCTCATCATATTTGACGTGCACCGTAGGTTTGCCACGGCGCAGGGCATCGTCGTCCATGCAAGGCATGTCGTCGTGTACCAGCGAATACGCATGGATCATTTCCACCGCTGCCGCAGCCCGGCTTAGCAAGGCGGCAGGCGCATCAAACAACTGGCCTGCTGCATATACTAATAGCGGACGTACCCGTTTGCCGCCGTCCAGGGTCGCATAACGCATGGCGGCATGCAATTGTTGTGGGACGGTATTTTCGTCCGGCAAAAACTGTTTCAGGCTGCTTTCGCACTCTGCCTGTGTTTGTCGCATCCAGTTACCAAATTGTTCATTCATGCTCATTCCTCATCGCCTTGATTGGCGGGCTGATTGCCAGAATCGGCAAAAGGCTTGAGCATGCCAGCTTCCAATACCTTGACTTGTTGCTCTACTTTTTCTAGCTGGGCTGCACAATATTTCACCAGTTCAGAGCCACGTTGGTAAGCACTTACAGAGGCCTCGAGTGGCAACTCGCCTGCTTCCATGCTGTTGACGAGCTTGTTGAGCTCAGCCATGGCATCTTCAAAGGACAGACCCTCCAGATGGGCGGGAACAGCTAGATTTGCAGTTGATTGTTTTTTTGTCATAAAGAAATGTTTGTTTCGCGCCGTTAACAAAAAAAAGTGAAACCAAACGTAAAAATCGGCGTGAAAAACAAGGTAAACAGAGTTCAACCTGCTATTTTAGAGCAATCCCGAGAAATTTACTGTTTATTGCAATGATGGCAATCAATTTTAGGGGATGTGCTCGAAGCTGTTGCTGTTTTGAAATTTGTTCCCAAGCTATACTTAAATTTTGCAGAAATTGCGTTTCAAACATTTCCATGTGGAAATTAACGGTATATAGTTCGTTCATCCGGTTTGATTAATTCTTGTGCAGATTAGCTGTTTTCCAACTATCTTAAAACAAAGAACATGCATCGCAAAAGAAACTGTAATTGTGTCATGACTTTGTCTTAATTCTTTGCAATTGTAATGTGCGATTTGCACTATAGTATTACTTGGATAAATTTTCTTACTTTTATTGTTCTAATTTCAGTTTGAACAAAATAACCTGATTCTCTTGTCACCATGTCCACGCCAGCCAACCTGCCCAAGCCTACCGGTACTGTTCTACAGTCCCGTGATGCCGTCTTGCGCGGTCTGATTCCGCTGGCGAATCATTTGGTGGCATCCCAGATAGATGCATTCTCTGCCCGCCTGGCAAATGCCTTCCTCGCTTTGTCTGAGCAAAGCATGGATGCGCGTGAAGCAAACCTGAGCTTTAACGCCGGGCAATTGCTCAAAAAAAATGGATATGCCTTTTTCTACCTGACCTCAGCAGGATTTGAAGCTGCTTTCCGCAAGGAAATTGAAGCTCTCCTGCAAGGTGTCAAAATCGTCGCCAGCAATGCCGACGTTGCCCTGACTCTGGTCACTTACGAAGAGATGGACAAAAAACTGGCCCTGAGCAGGGCTGGCCGTACACTGGAACTCGATAGTGCCGAGCAATATGCCGCACTGAACATGCGTTTTGCCCACTTGATGGAACATGATGCGCTGAGTATTGCGCAAAATCCTTTCCGCCCAGAGATCTTCCTGCACACGATTTATTCTGCCTGGTGTGAATTTGATCCAGAGGTAAACACCCATGAGCTGGTGTTGCCACTGTTGCGAGCCGACATACTGTTCGATCTGGAACCAATTTTAAATGCGCTCAATGAAGCACTGATTGCCAAAGGCATTTTGCCCGACTTGCACGAGTCCTTCCGCATACGCCGTAGCCGTAATTCAGAAAAGCGCAAAGAAGCAGCCCCTGGCGATATCTCGCAAAAACTCAGGAACCTCTTGTCTGGCAATGCCCAGGCTGGTGCCGCGAATGAAGCAGGTGGTCATGCTGGCGGCGGACATGGCGGTGCTGGTGGTATGGGGGCAGGTGGCGGATCAGCAGGTGGTTTTGCTGGTGGTGGCTCAGGTGGATCGAGTGGTTCAGGCAGCTCAGGTAATTTCGGCGGTCACCCAGGTGGTGCTGGTCACATGGGCGGCGCATCAGAGGGCGCTGGCGGCTCTGCCCCTTATTCCGGTTTTGCCCAGTCAGGCGAGGCGCAGACAGTGGCGCGTGCCGAGCTGTTCCAGAAACTCGCTGAGCTGCAAAAGAGCGTCAAGCTGCAACAGATGATGGCTGGTGCGCAAGACGTATTGCGCCTCTCGCAAATGCGCGAGCAAATGCCGGAAATTGCCAACATCGCCAACACCGGCATAGAAAAAAATACCCTGGACTTGCTGTCACAAGTATTTGACAGCGTGTTCCGCAATCAGGCAATCCCTACCCAGATCAAGGAATTGATCTCAGTCCTGCAGATACCTGTCCTCAAGGCCGCCTTGATGGATAAGGAATTCTTCTTCCAGGAAAATCACCCGGCACGTCGCCTGGTTGATTTGCTGTCGCGTTACAGCCTGGCCTGGGACCAGAAAAAAGGTCAGCAAGATCCCCTGTTCCAGACCATGCAGCGCAACGTTCATCGTGTGCAGCAAGAGTTTGACCAGGAAGTCGCCCTGTTTGATGAAGTCGTCAACGATCTCGAATCTTTCATCCAGAAAGAAGAGAAAGAAGCGGCTGAGGCATTGCAACTGCCGATCAAGACAGCGCTTAAAAAAGAAAAAGTCAAACAGGCTGGTATCGCCGCCACCCATGAAGTGTCCTTGCGCGTCGGAACTGGTGAAGTGGTCGCCTTTGTTGAAACTTTCCTTGAAGACCGCTGGACCAAGGTGCTGACCCTGGCCTATAGCGTCAAGGAAGAAAAGCCCTATGCTGTTGAAGACGCCATCAAGACCATGGATGACCTGATCTGGAGCGTCAAGCCCAAGATCACCCTGCAACAACGTCAGGAATTACTGAACCGTCTGCCTGCTATCCTGGCCCGCCTGAACAAATGGCTGAGCCTGATCAAGTGGGAAGATGCCGATCGCGTGCAATTCTTTGCTGACCTGGCAGAATGCCATGCGTCCATCGTCCGTGCACCACTGGACCTGTCACCAGAGCGCCAGATAGAAATCGCTGTCGAAGTGGCACAGCAAGCTGCCGAACGCCGCCTGGCAAAACGCGCAGAGGCAGAAAGCAAGGCCGAAGCCGAACCTGCACCACCGCCAGATGAGCATGTTGATACCGTCACCGAACTCGAACGCGGTGTCTGGCTGGAGTTCACCAAGAAAACCGGTGGCTCCACCAAGGTCAAACTCGCCTGGGTCAGCCCCATGCGCAGCCTGTACATCTTCACTACCGGTGACAAGGAAAAAACCTTCCAGGTTTCTGCCGAAGAACTCGAACAAACCTTCCGCGAAAAACGCGCGAAGATACTCGAACTCGACCGCGTCGTCGATCGCGCCCTGACTGAAGCTCTGGAAAATACGCCAGATGAGCAAGAGGCTGAAGAAGAGATGAGTCTGGTTTGATTTTCGCTGGAAAATAGTAATATGTGGTAAATAGTACTAAGCGTCCAAGCGAAAGCATCTGAAATAAAGCCCCTGCAAGTCGTGTCAAAGTTTGATTAAAATGGCACACTCACTGTCCCATCACTACTTCTCTTAAAGAACACTGGCCTGGCATTTTCTTGCCTCTTGCATGTATGGCGATACTTAAATGCCGGCACCTTCTTTATTTTCACGCAATGAGATTATTCTGCTTCTTAATCGCCACAGTTTGGGCGACAAACGCCCACGCGGCAGATCAGCAACTGAGCTGCATGGACGCATTTCTTACCCGTGATGCAGAAAGCAAGCTGATCCAGCAGCGTTCAGCACAAGCACGGAGACCCAGTGAACATTTGCTGGAAGTGAAGTATGCAAATGGCACAAAACGTTTTATCGATAAACCACCGCATGTGGATATTGGCGGTACACACTGGTTTTACTGTGGCTACAATGCAGCGCAAAATCTGCATCTGATAGGTCACAAGGTAGATTCATTGTTTAGTGGCGACATCTTGCGCCATAGTGACGGCAAGACTTTCAAGGCCGGCCATACGATATTGATGTCACCAGCCGGGAAGAAATTTCTCGCTATCGAACAGCAAAATGGCCTAGATGGTGAAGACTGGGCAGTCTACAAACTGTACGGAAAAAAATTGTGGCAAGGATACGCTGGTATCCTGAGCACGCCTAAGAAGAATGAATACGTAACAGTGATTGCTCAATTTGTTAATCCTTCCTGGCGTGATGAGGATGTACTCGAAGCGGATTTGAGTTGTGCAGATACTGTCAAAGGGAAGTTGAGCTTGCACGTAGGGAAAGCCTCTCCAGGCTGGTTTTTGCCTTCGGCCTGTTAAGACTCTATTCTTGCAAGTTCTGCCATGACAAATGAGCCCATTTATCTGCATCTCAAGCCAGGTGCTGACCCATCAGACATTTCAGCATGTTCCCCTTATGTCGCAATCGTCATGATAGAGGACGATGTTACCCCTGAATGGCGTGCGACGATCAGCCGCTGGCTGGTGGATACGGGATGTCTGTATATGATTGCCTGGGGGAAGGAATGCGCACTGTGGGATGATGTCGTGGATTGGTGTCAACTGGAGAAATATGATTTCGGAGATTATCCCGAGGATAGTTTTTTACCTACCTGCTGGTTCGAAGATTACACACTAGAAGAAGTCTTTGAGTTTGCTAAAGTCCATGTAGCACATCCTACAGTAGAGCTCAGGCATACAGTACTGCTGCATATTTCTGCGTGCAGAAATGATGATGCAATATTGAGAGCGTATGCCGATGCGTGATAGATTCGGTAGTGCTGATGATGGCGCGTGAAACTGGTTGATACTCAAGAATGGCGAGCATGTCATAGGCTTGTTTCAGGGCGTGTTTGAAAAGAATAAGCTGACCTTTAATCGCGGCCAGGACAGCAATGCGAACAAGCTGGGCGGTTTTACTGATGTGCGTGAATTGCAGCGCAAGTTGAAAAGCAAGGTGTGAAATTGCTGAGAGAAGCCGATGAATCAACGATCGGGCCTGCCTTTTTCATGGTGATAGATTCTGATGGGAATCCTTTGCTGGTTGATCAGCATGTGTAGTTGCTCGAGCTTGCTGTTGGACTGATAGCGTCTGACATGAAAAGATATTTTGTTTATTTTTTTGAAAGGCTGGTCGGTGAAATTTTTTTGTCTGCAATAGTGTTGGTGCAGTTGTTCCATCTGAATGGTGCGACGGCGGCACCGCCTGTCAGTGAGTAGGCTCTGAATAATAGAGTTCCACTTCTGCAAGCGAGTGCAGTCATTGAATCTGCAAAGAGTTTTCTGGCGAAAGAGAGACGGCTGGATATGAAAAAATTTGTACTCACCCATCTTTCATTTATTTATTATTCTGAATGGATGCAGAAAAGAATTTCAATGGCGAATGAAGCGTGTCTTTTGCTCCGGCTGGGAGTCTTAAGGCAGTTGATTCTGACGTCACGGTTTATGTGACCAATGAGAAAAAACCGACATACAAAATTGGAATGGGTCCATAGGGGGCTTTGCCGTCATATATTTACCTATCGTCACGTAATGAGCATCTCGCTCAATGCTTGAGGGAGATGCTTGTTTCTCTCTGATTCAGCGTCACTCATACGCAGGCAACCTGCGCTGTTCATCCGCATTGAAATACTGCTTGCGTACCTGATCAAGTGCTGTCTGTTTTTCGGTTGCGCTGTGGAAGGCCATTTCGGTATTCAGTTTATTCTTTTGCTCCAGGTATTGTTGTATGCGGGCTTTCCAGATGCTTTCTTCTCTATCGACTTCGGCGAGTCTGCTGGCGGCTTCTGGTGAAGTGGCGGCGGCGCGCATTTTATAGATGTCATCCTCACTGGCACCGGTCGCGCGCAGATTGGCGGCTTGTTCTTCAAGGCGTATGACCTGGTAGGGGGCATTTTTTTCTTCGCGCAAGGCAGCGGGCAGGGCGTCGTCAAGGGCCTTTAGTTGTGCCTGCTTTTGCTCAGCGGTGAGGCTGGCGTTTTCAGCGACATCAAGGCGGTTCAGGGCATCGATATCATAGGCGTCGTCAAAGCCAAACATGGCCTGGTTTTCTTTTTCGCTGAAAAAGCGCTGACGGGTTTGCTGCATGGCAGACCAGCGCTGGCGGGCTGCTGAGGCCATGCCGGTTTTACCCGCGCTGATGTTTTGTGCATTGGCCTCTACGCTGACCAGGGCTTCTTTATACTGGATGTAGCGGGCCAGCAGGTTCTTGGCTTGCAGGGCGGCATTGCCACTGAGTTTTTGATCCAGTACTTTTTCAATTTCGGTGCGTATCTCGGGCAGTTTTTTTTCACCTGTCGCTGCCAGGTAGTAATCAAACAGCAATCGCAATTCTGCGCTGACCTGTAATTGGCTCATGTCACTCTGGCTGATATTGCCATCGCGGGTAGTGCCTTCAAATGAGCGTACAAAGTCAAAGCTTTGATCGCTCTTGCGTTGTTTGATAGGCTCGTTATTGCTCTCTGACTTGAGGGAAGTAAAAACGAAAAAAACCGCGACGACCAGGGCCGTCGCGCCAGCAAATGCCAGATTGGCTGTTCTCATAGACTACCGCTCCTTGTTCAAATTTGCATCTTGTTGCGGGGACTACATTCAGAGGCTGTATTACAAATTTACAGGCCCTGGTTTTTCAGGCGGTTCGCATGTTGACGATACAGGGTAACCGGATTGGTTTCAAAGATATTGATCAGGCCTATGGTCTGATTCACTTCGTCCAGGTGGTTCATTGCATAGTCATCACGTATTACCTTGCCCAGATGGGTGGAGCAACTGGCGACCAGGCCATCATTTTTTTCACCTGAGAAAGCCAGTGAAGTCAGGGCCAGGGCTGGGTCTATGATGTCGAGCACATTGGTATAGGGCTTGGCACCACTCCAGGAAAAATACGCAACACCGCGTGCCGTGTAGGCACCTTCACCGCAAGCTGTCGTTGGTACGCCTTCAGGGTATTTGGCGTTGAACTTCAGTGAACCAGCCGTGCTCAGCGAATTGGCTGCGGCCAGAGAGTCTTGCGTCATGGTGGGTTTGCCTGACAGGAAGCTGATGACTTGTGCCAGACCGTTCGTGATCGACACCAGTACGGTGTTCGACAAGGAACCTGCCGGTGCGACACCAAGCAAGACGTCTGCCACCTTGGAGCCGCGGTTCACACCGCCTACCGAAGTAGCTGATGCCACCAGGTCAGGCCTGACGGAAGCCACATAGCGTATGGTGGGGCCACCGTGGCTATGTCCTATCAGGTTGACTTTGCTTGCGCCTGTGACTGCCAGGATTTGTTTGACCTGGGTCAGCAATTGTTCGCCCCGGACTTCGGTGCTGTTGGCAGCCGCAACCTGGGTGACATAGACCTTGGCACCATCGCTGCGCAACGCCGAGGGGATTCCGTACCAGTAATCTACCGGGCCGATGTTATCGAAACCGAACAGGCCGTGCACCAGCACGATGGGATATTTTGTCTCCGTATAACCTGCTGCCCACGACGGTGCTGGTAACACCATCATGGCCATGACGAACATCACTACACTTTTTACCATTTGTTTTTTCATTTTGTCTCTTTCATTGTTATCGTTGAAATGAAACGCAGCGGTGCCTATGTGCCCGCTTCTGTGAGCAGGTCTTGATATGGCAAGCTCAGGCTAGGTTTGTCAGGCTTGATTAGCAAGTTGCTATGCAACATAAAACAGCCAGGAAAATGAAGAGTGTTGGGAATTTGTGACGGCACAAGCGGCCATATAAATAGTTAAATCATTTATATGCACTCTGTAGTTACCTGAGCAAGGCAGGTAGTTGCGGGGTTTTAGATGAAATTCACTAAAATGCAGTCTTGCGTTTTTGGTAGGCAAGTTTGTCGGTTCACCACAACAGGCGCTCTGCTGCTACTTCTCTGCTGCCACTTCTCTCTGGCGGAGTTTCCCGCGTCTTCATCCCATGTCTGTATTGAGCAGCCAGTCATCAATCTTGTCTGAGTCATCTGCTTCCGCTTGTAGTCAAATGAAGGTAGTCCTTATCCGGGCGCGCAGTCTTGGGCGCCAGTTGTGACTACCGTGTGCGTTAAACCAGCCTGAACAAAAATTCATACACGGATGCTTTTAATTTTTTAAAACTGGTATATGATGAACATGTGATATATCAGTTGGACTTCAAAATAAATAAAACTATCCGGAGATAACAACATGGATGAAAAGCAGCGTCTGTTCCGCAGTCAGTATCAGGCTGCGACCAGCCCTTATTACAATGGCGTCCTGCACGGCCTGTTTGTATTTGGCCTGGGTATTGCCCTCATCGTGGCAGCGTTCAATCAGGTGCAGGCAGCCAGTTGGGCCTGGCTGGGCGTGCCCGCGACCTTGCTGTTTGCCAATCTGAACGAGTGGTATGTGCACAAGAACCGCTTGCACAAACGTGGCAAGAACCGCTTGTCACAATTGATCTGGCATCGCCACACCAAAGAGCATCATCATTACTTCACCCACGAAGAGATGCGGGTAGCCAGCACGCGTGAATACCGCATCGTATTTTTCCCGGCCTATGCTTTTGTGCTGATTGCTATCCAAAGCATTTTGCTGGGCCTGGTCTGTGCGCTGGTCGCGGGACCTAATCTTGGCTACATCGTATTTGCCACTGCAATCGCTTTTTATCTTTTGTATGAAGCCATGCATTTCCTTTGTCATGTCGATGAAAACAGCGTGGTCAGGCATCTGCCACTGGTGAATACCATGCGCAGGAATCACATGGTGCACCACACCCAGGCACTGATGACCGACTACAATATGAACCTGACATTTCCGTTTGCCGACTGGCTGCTGGGCACCTCCGATTTGCAGCGCAGTCTGCTGGGCACCATCTTCAATGGCTATGCCTCTCAACACCTGAAGCCGGAAGTAGCCAGACGTTATCAGGAGCTGGGCATGCAGCCCCCGGTGCCACATTTGCAAGCGCCGCTGCAGCCAGTGAGCGTGGTGGTGCTGTCCCCTGATGCTAAATAAAAACTTATGAAACAACGGCTATTTACCTCATCAACAGACCATGGATAAATCAGAATTCAGCAAGCTTTTCCCTGTCATTAAAAACGAGTCGCAAGCCGCGCGTGCTTATCGCCTGCTGGAATTGCGCATCGTTTCACTGGACCTCAAACCCGGCCAGGCAATTACTGAAAGTGAACTCTGTGAATATCTTGATCTTGGCCGTACACCCGTGCGTGAAGCCTTGCAAAGACTGGCGCAGGAATGGCTGGTCAAGGTCTTGCCCAGACGCGGCATGATAGTCAGTGAAGTCGATCTGCAATGCCAGATGCGTTTGATAGAAGCGCGCCGTGCGATGGAGAGCAGTCTGATACGCATTACTACCCGCAAGGCGAGCAAGGGTGAGCGCGCGCAGTTCCGTAGTCTGTCAGAAGGCTTTCGCCAGGCAGCCAGCAAGGCAGATGAATTGTTGCTTGGCGAAACTGATGCGGCTTTTAACCAGCTTGTGTTCGCCGTGGCAGGCAACGAATTTCTGGTCTCGGCCTTGCAACGCATGCATGCCCTGACACGCCGTTTCTGGAAGATACAGGCACAGTTTGAAAACATCCTGCATGTCACCGCCATGACCCATGCTGATTTGGCCGATGCCATCGCCAGTGGCGATGCAAATGCCGCTGTCGCCGCAACAGAAAAGCTGCTCGACCATGTCGAAGCCTATACCCGCGCTGCGCTGGACCGCAGCTGAAAGCATGCCATGACTACACATATCTACAATGCCATAGAAATACAGCGCCCGATCCGGCAAGTGTTTGACTACGCCTGCACCCCCACGCACTGGCCGGACTGGCATCCCTCATCCCTGAAGCTGTATATGGATCATGCCGGCATCGCTACCAGCGGCACCCGCTTTGAAGAAGATGTACGTGCCGGTGGCCGCACCGGGCATCTGGTCTGGACAGTAATTGAATATCTGGAACAGTACCGCTGGACCGGGCAGGCAACAGTTGATAATGGCGCCAGCCTGACAGTCAGTTATCAATTTTCAGCGACACCAGCAGGAACCTTGTTTGAAAGGCATCTGCATTACGATTTGCCGAACACCTTGCTGAACATTCTCAACTTCCTGATTTTGCGCCGCCGCATCGCCGAAGAATCAGCTTTGTCATTGCGGCAACTGCAGACAGTTTTAGAGGCAGGCTGAACTTTTTATATCATTTGATTATCATTTCAGACCATTTTTTTCAAGTTCGGGTATAATCCCCGGTTCTGTCCAAAATTTCCTCTTCAAGTCGTTTGATCGTTTGAATTTTCGTCGGGATTGAACATCCTTACGGAACAGGTTTTTGTGGATTCTTTCTCTCTTAGGTTGGTGCAAATTAATTTGGGGGGTGGGGATGTCCGATCTGGCTTCTTTGTCTACACTCGCGCGTTCTGACGCGCAACTTCCGGTTTACGTGTATTTTGATGAAACGCTGTTACAGCGCGAAATCAAAGATTTATTCCATTCTGGTCCGCGTTATGTCGGCCATGAACTCATGGTGCCCAATGTCGGCGACTTTGCCACGCTTGCTGCCGAAAACGAAGGCCGCATGCTGGTGCGCAGTGCACAGGGCATAGAACTGATGTCGAATGTCTGCCGTCACCGCCAGGCATTGATGTTCAATGGGCGCGGCAATACCAATAATATTGTCTGCCCGCTGCATCGCTGGACGTATGACCTCAAGGGTGAGCTCATCGGTGCGCCGCATTTTGCCGATACACCCTGTCTGAATTTGCAGCGCACGCCGCTGCAAAACTGGAATGGCCTGCTGTTCGAGCAAAACGGCTACAACGTCATGGAACGCATGTCCAAGCTCAGCGTCACCCAGGACCTGGATTTCACTGACTATATGCTGGACCATGTCGAAGTGCATGAATGTGATTACAACTGGAAGACTTTTATTGAAGTCTATCTGGAAGATTATCACGTTGAGCCTTTCCATCCTGGCCTTGGCAGTTTTGTCTCTTGCGATGACCTCAAATGGGAATTCGGCGAAGACTACAGCGTGCAAACCGTAGGCGTGCACAAGGGCTTGCAAAAGTCTGGCTCGCCGACTTACCAGCGCTGGCAAGAACAGGTGCTGAAGTTCCGTAATGGTGAAACACCCAAGTACGGCGCGATCTGGCTGACCCTGTACCCGAACATCATGGTTGAATGGTATCCGCATGTGCTAGTGGTCTCGACCCTGTGGCCTACGGCGACTGGCAAGACTCGTAATGTGGTTGAGTTTTATTATCCTGAAGAGATCGTGCTGTTTGAACGTGATTTCATCGCAGCGGAACGTGCAGCCTATATGGAAACCTGCGTCGAGGATGATGAGATAGGCCAGCGCATGGATGCCGGGCGCAAGATTTTGTTTGACCGTGGCGTCAATGAGGTCGGCCCCTATCAATCGCCCATGGAAGATGGCATGCAGCATTTCCATGAATGGTACCGAAGAAAAATCGCGGTATAGTGCAAGCAATGTAAATAAGGGAGGCGTGGGCCTCCCTTATCTTTTGGAGTCGTGTTTTTATGCAGTCTTTATGGATGCTGGTTGCCAGCTTTCTGTTTTCCATCATGGGTGTTTGCGTCAAGCTGGCATCAGCCGATTATTCAACTTCAGAAATCGTCGCCTACCGTGGTGCGATAGGCATGCTGATGATCGCCGCATTGATCAGGTTCAAAGGTGGCACTTTAAAAACCCGTATGCCCTATCACCACCTGGTGCGTGGTGGCGTGGGGGTGGTCTCGCTATGGTTATGGTTCTATGCATTGGGCAAGTTGCCGCTGGCAATGGCCGTGACACTGAATTACATGTCGCCGATCTGGATTGCCGCCATCCTGCTCGTCAGCGCCTGGTGGGGCAAGCAGCGTGGCCTGACCTGGCAACCGGTAGCCGCCATCCTCATGGGCTTTATCGGCGTGGTTTTGTTATTGCGACCCAGCATACATGCTGACCAGGTCATTGGTGGCATGATCGCCCTGCTATCCGGCATGCTGGCAGCCTGGGCGTATATGCAGGTGAGACAGATGGGCTTGCTGGGCGAGCCAGAATACCGCGTGGTATTTTATTTTTCCATGACCTGTGCCGTGGCTGGTCTGCTGGGCACGTTGATAGGCAAGTCCTTCCACGCCACAGTGGGCGATGTCACCTGGCACCACCTTGACAGCAAGGGCATCATGCTCCTGCTCGCGATAGGTGTGACGGCAGCGAGTGCACAAATGGCCATGACACGCGCCTATAGACTTGGTAATACCCTGGTCACAGCCAACCTGCAATATGTGGGCATCGTCTTTTCCAGCGTATGGGATGTGCTGATCTGGAAAGAAAGCCTGGCCTGGTTGAGCTGGCTCGGGATTGCAGTGATTTTATGCAGCGGCCTGCTGGCGACATTCTATAATGCCAAAACCAACCGTAAGCCCATACCTGGCGATGCCATCAGTTCGGAATAATCGCCCTCTTATTTTTAAGGAGACATGATGTACACCACATTGATCAATGCAACAGAGCTGGCTTCTCATCTCACAGATAGCAACTGGGTCGTACTTGATTGCCGTCATGATTTGATGGATACCAATGCCGGCCAGGCCGCCTATGACCAGGGCCACATCCCTGGCGCGCAGTTCGTGCATCTGGATCAGCGCCTGTCGGCTGCCAAGGTCGATGCTGATGGTGTTTTCCGTGGCCGCCATCCCCTGCCTGAGAAAGCGGATTTCATCGCTACTTTGCAGGCGATGGGCATCAATGATGACAGTCAGGTCATCGTCTATGACGCGCATGGTGGCATGTTTGCAGCGCGCCTGTGGTGGATGTTGCGCTGGGTAGGGCACAGGGCGGCTGCAGTGCTGGATGGTGGCTTGCCAGCCTGGACTGCAGCAGGCCAGCCAGTCACGACAGAAGTGCCACCTGCACGCAGCGGTAGTATCACAGACAAGCATGCACTGGCGCTGACCGTTGGTGTCATTGACGTATTGGGCAATATCAGCAGCGCTGCCAGAACCCTGGTCGATGCCCGCGCTGCTGACCGCTTCCGTGGCGAGAATGAAACCATAGACCCGGTAGGTGGCCACATTCCCGGTGCCAAAAACCGCTTCTTTAAAGACAATCTGCAAGCTGATGGCCGCTTCAAACCGGCAGAGCAGTTACAGCAGGAATGGGGCCCTATTGTTGGCGATGCCAGCAGGGCCATCATGCAATGCGGCTCTGGTGTTACCGCCTGCCACAACCTGCTGGCACTGGAAGTCGCTGGCCTGCATGGTGCAGCCCTGTATCCGGGGTCATGGAGTGAATGGTGTGCGGATGCGTCCAGGCCAGTGGAGCGTTGAGTAGAGTTTGAGCCGATGATATGCGTAGGTTGGGCTACGCTTCACCAGCCCAACACTCGGCGTTTAAATGACGTATACGTTGATGGAGGCCCAATGTTGGGCTGATGAGGCGTAGCCTAGCGAGGCCCGAACCAACCTACGAGACGCGCAAAATTCAATGACTACCTGTGACTAGTCACAAACAACACCAACACCACCCCCAGTGATATCAGGATAATCTGCGGTATCGTTTCTTTAATCGTCGCCCGCCTCTGCATCTGCGGCATCAGATCACTGACAGCAATATAGATAAAGCCGGAAGACGCAAACACCAGCACATACGGGATCATGCCGCTCGCGCTTTCCAGCGTGTAATAGCCAAGTACGCCGCCAACCACACCCATCATGCTGCAGATCAGGTTATACATATATGCACGCATGCGGCTGAAGCCAGCGTTCAGCAAAACGATAAAATCACCTATCTCTTGCGGGATTTCATGCGCGATAATCGCCAGGCCGGTCACCAGGCCAAGTTTTGGGTTGGCCAGAAAAGCAGCAGCGATCAGAATACCATCAGTGAAATTATGCAGGCCATCACCCACCAGTATCATCCAGCCAGCCTTGCCAGCCTCATGCGCATCATGGCCATGCTCATGGTGATGACCGTCACCCTCATGATGATGTGAATGGCGCAGGATGGCGAATTTTTCCAGCAAGAAGAAAGCCAGCAAGCCGCCCAGCAAACAAGCAAACAGCGTACGTGTGTCCGCCCCAGACTCAAAAGCCTCAGGCAGGGCATGCAGCAAAGAAGTCGACAACATGATGCCCACCGACAGGCTGACCATGCGCTCTACGACTTTGGAGAGCAGAGAAAACGAAAAAATGGCAGCCGCAGTGATGCTTAAGACACCAGCAATCGTGGTAGCAAACAGGATGGATAACAGCGTGGAGTGAATTTTAAGCCTCGGGAATTTGCAACCAGGTTGCAAATTAAAGCATATTGCGGGGTTTTCTGCAAATGCCGTCTTCATTTGTAGTGATGTACGCGCCATGCGCATTCTCATGAATTCTTCGGCAATGGCTGCATGTGTACTCGTGAAATGCTTTTGTGCCGTGATAATGGACATTGTATTTTTGCTACAATGCTGGCGAAGTAATTTTGCCCTTTCATCACCTGCAACTGAGCCACAGACAAATGAAAAAACGGACTTTATATTCGCTGATAGTTTTACTGGCCTTTGGCATCTCTAGTCAGGCTCAGGCAGCAGACAATACAAAGAATAATCAGAAAACACAATTCGATGATTCACCAGTTTGTGAACCAGTACCTGTATCCAAATGCTGGAAGCGCCTCGCTGATTATCTGGAAAAAGCAAAACCGCCTCAGAACGAGCGTGAATTTGGTGATCAGTTATTATCTTATATCATGATGGCAAAACTGGCGTATTGGGCGAGAGATTTTTCCGATGCAAAAGAAATTAACCGACTTGCACTGGATTTAAGCAAAAAAAGAAAATTTACAGGAAGAGATGCCGATATGAGTGCCAGCATTGTTGGCATCATGATCAACATCAATTTAGCGAATCTTGCTTTGAGCACGCGTGGATATACAGAGGCATTGGGCTATCTGGACCAGTATTCCTCCATCTGGGAAAAACTGGGCGAACCTGATGGAGAACCTGACGAGCTTGTGTTGATGCGCTGTGCCGCGCTGATAGGCTTACAGCGTGCTAGCGAAGCCGAGGTCTTGTTAGAGCAATTGCTCAAGAAACTCAATTTTTCCGGGCGAGCCCCCTGGGAAGCTAATCCCATCGGTTTGGAACCAGTCAATCCCTATGAGTCAGGGCGCCGTATTGCCGCCCACTTCGTGCGGGAAGGGAAGCACGAGAAAGCCCTGGCACTGCTGCAAACCATGGAAGAGAGGCGCACACAGACCATTTCGCAAATGCCCAAGGATCCCGTAGCAGGAGGATATTGGGCTACCCACGGTGAGCCAACCGCCTTGCTGGATGATCAGGCAGCGATTTACCTGAAGCTGCGGCGTGACACTGAGGCTGAACCATTATTGCGTGCATCTTTATTGGTGCCGGAAAAAAAGTCTGGCAAGAAGTTGCCGCTGGTGCTGACCAGACTGGCTGAGCTGAGCCGGCGCAAAGGACAGATTACTGAAGCTGATGCCCTGATGTTGCGGGCGAAAGCAATCACCAGGCAAGAGCAATGGGAAAAAATAGATCCATTGGCATCTACGTTGGGGTACCTTGATTGAACAAATGAGGAATGCTGTGAACACTATCAATGCGACAAACAAGGAGTCTGTAGAGTGCGTTTTAACGCACCGATTTTACATTGCCTCTGCTCTCGATCTATCATCATGGCCATCACAGCCGGTGCGTTGAAACGCACTCTACCTGGCTGTCATTCATGTGTCGCTTTGTCGCCGGGATCTGCTGAGTGGTGTTAATTAGCCTGACTATTTCTAAACCTGGTATTCAAGAAAATGAAAAATAAAATATTTTCCCTCTTTTTCATCCTGAACATGGTGCTTCCATTTGCCGTGAAGGCAGCAGACCAAAGCAGCCAGAATCCTGTCAACCAAGAAACTCTGACGGTTTGTTCTAACCTGGATATGTATGCAGATTTCGCAGTAGACGGACGTGATTCTGCAATGCCGAAGGAGGTTGCATTCAACATGGTCAAAGCGTCAATGAATCGTCATCTTAAAATTCCGGCAAATTTGCTGTCTGAATACATCGCTGTCGTTGGCAAAATCTATGAGCTTATTTATGCAGATCAGACCATCCAGCGTGGCGCGGCTCAAGCTGCAATTGTTGATGCCTGTTCGCATTACAAAGGCCAAAATGCAGATACGCGCTATATTGCCAACTACCTCGAAAGAAACCCACGGTCCGCATGGAACCCGTTGGTGCGTGTGCCTCTGTGTGAAAATGTCGGACAATCCGCATCCAATGTTGCCGTTGCCAGAGACAAGGGAATGTCAAAAGAAAGTGTCAGCGCCCTCGTCAAAACTGGATTGCAAAATGACCAGCTTACTTTGCGGGTAATGCCAGCAATAATTAACGAGGTTTTTGAAAATCCTGATGTCGACACTACCTATATTTATGTGTACAACTTAAGGAAATGCGCGGCGATAGAGAGCAATCAAAAATATACCGAACTGACAGAATTAAAACCACGTATGCGCAACTGTGAAAAATTAGAAAAAGAGGAAGATAGACTGCAGTGTGATCGAAAGATATTTGGTCTATAAGGCAGGCTGAAACAGCTTCATCTGGATCGAAAAAAACTGGAATTGGGATAAGAGTGGATCACACGGCCCCTCCTTGTCGCGCAAACGAAGATGGTTCTTGATGATTAATTTGCGTGCGACTATGCTCTGTTATCGCACGCTAGCTGAAATAATTTCAACCATATTTCTTTAAACAGGCAGTCACATCAAACTACACCACCGCCGTCCGCATCGTCACAAATTCTTCGGCTATCGTGGGATGTACGCCTATGGTCGCATCGACCTGTGCCTTGGTCACACCACATTGCATGGCGACGGCAAAACCCTGGATGATCTCCCCTGCGTCCGGCCCTACCATGTGCATGCCTAGTACACGGTCGGTATCGGCATCGACGATCATTTTCATGAGGCAGCGTTCGCTGGAACCCGACAAAGTGTGCTTGAGTGCCTTGAATTCGCTTTTGAAGATTCTGACATGGGCATGTTTTTCACGTGCTTTGGCTTCTGTCAGGCCCAGGGTGGCGACATTCGGGTGGCTGAATACGGCCGTGGGAATATTTTCATAGGACATCAGCTTGCGGCCATGCTGGAACAGGTTGGCTGCAACGACCATGCCTTCTGCCAGTGCTACCGGGGTCAGCGCCACTCGGTCGATGACATCGCCGATGGCATAGATATGCGAGACATTGGTGGCGAAATGCTCATCCACGCTGATGGCACCATTCTCGCGCACTATCACGCCTGCGTTCTCCAGCCCCAGTCCTCTGACATTAGGCTTGCGGCCCGTAGCAAACAGGATGCAATCACTATCCAGGGTACGGCCATCACTGAGAGTCACTTGCTTGCTGTCACCATGGGCCGTGATGGACAATATTTTGGTATCAAGCGCAATCTCCACACCTTTCTTGCGCATTTCAGCAATCAGGAAATGGCCAAGGTCAGCGTCCATGCTACGCAAAATTTGGGTGCCACGTTGCACCAGCGTGACCTTGCAACCGAGGCCGTTGAGGATGGAGGCCAGCTCTACCGCAATATATCCACCGCCTTGTACTACCGCATGGCGCGGCAGGGCCGGCAGGTGAAAGAATTCATCCGACGTAATGCCCAGTTCACTGCCGGGCAATTCTGGTTTGATGGGGTGGCCACCAGTGGCGATCAGGATATGATGCGTACTATAGCTTTTACCGTTAACCACCACCGTGTGAGCATCGACTATCTGCGCATGACCGGCGATGACATCCACATTGGCATTCGTCAGTATCTGGCTGTAAATGCCATTGAGCCTGGCGATTTCCCTGTCCTTGTTGGCGATCAGGGTAGCCCAGTCAAAACGCTGCTCACCGAGGCTCCAGCCAAAACCGGCAGCTTCAGCAAAGTCGCTATGATAATGCGCCGCATAGGACATCAGTTTTTTAGGGATGCAACCTGCATTCACGCAGGTGCCGCCCAGCGGGCCAGACTCGGCCAGGGCAACCCTGGCACCATATTGCGCCGCAAAGCGGCTGGCCCGCACACCACCAGAACCGCCGCCTATCGTGAATAAGTCATAGTCGTAAGTGTGCATGGTGGTGGCCCTGGAATATGGTGAGAAAGAAAGATGGACTACACGACGCCGTTAGCCTTGAACCAGGCCAGAGCGCGGCCCCAGCCATCCTTGGCATCGGCTTCGTTATAGCTGGGGCGGTAGTCAGCATTAAAGGCATGGCCAGAATTTTCATAGACCTTGAATTCTGATTTGCTATTGCCTTTTTTGAGTTCCACTTCCATCTTGAAGACAGATTCCACAGGGATACCCTGGTCCTTGGCACCATACAGGCCCAGCACAGGTGTTTTCAGGTTGGCGGCGATATCGATAGGGTGCTTGGGTGTCAGTGCCGTGGATTCGCCCAGCAAACGGCCATACCAGGCAACGCCCGCTTTGACACTCGGATTGTAGGCAGAATACATCCAGGTAATGCGGCCACCCCAGCAAAAGCCGGTGATACCCAGGCGCTTGGTGTCACCGCCATTATTCGCGGCCCATGCAACTGCTGCATCCAGATCACCCATGACTTGCGCGTCCGGCACCTTGGAAATAATTTCCTTCATCAATTCGGCGACACTGGCGGCATTCTTGGCATCGCCCTGGCGTACAAACAATTCAGGAGCCAGCGCTAGATAACCCTGTTTGGCAAAGCGGCGTGCGACATCGGCAATATGCTCGTGCACGCCAAAAATTTCGGAGATCACCAGTATGACGGGTAAATTGCTCTTGCCCTCAGGCTTGGCAAAATACAGGGGTACTTCTGCACCGGCGACGGTCAGTTTTGCCACGCCATCGGTCAGACCGGCACGGTCAGTCTTGATCATGGTCTGCGCACATACTGGTGCAACCGCAGCGGCAAAGCCGACACCAACTGCAGTTTGCATGAAACTGCGGCGGTTGACTGCCGTACTGTCTTCAGTGCTACCAACCAGGCTATTAAAGTCTTCGCGAAGCTGCATGGTGTTCTCCTGTAAGGTTTCTTTTGGGGTTGTACTTGCTAGTCTGAAACGTCGGACAAAACAGCAATGAATTGTACAACTTAATCAGGGTGGGCATACAGGAGCAAGTGTTTTCCAGGTTCAGGTGGTAGCTGTTGCTTGTGGACGAAGAACCAGCCACACTGCCAATGCGATCAGGCTACCGCCCATGAGATGGGCCAGCGTGATGCTTTCTTTGAGGAATAATACGCCCCACAAGACACCAAATGGCGGAATCAAAAAAGTCACCGTCAGCGACTTTACCGGGCCTATGTCAGCAATCAGGCGAAAATACAGGATGTAAGCGAGCGCTGTACATATCAGACCCAGTGCTGCCAGTGTCAGCCATAGCGTGCCATCCCCCCAGGAAGCAGGAGGCTGTGTCAGCATGCCATAAGAAAAAAATGGCAGCAGCAGGGCAACAGCGCCGAGCTGGCTGCCAAAAGCGACAAGCTTGCTATCGAGCCCGCCTTTGGCGGTAATCCATTTCCTGGTCAAAAAACTCGCCAGACCATAGCAACTGGTGGCCACCATGCACTCCGCTGCAGCGACCAGCAATGCTGCGTTGAATTGCAGAGGCCCGGTAGATGTCAATACGGCGACACCGGCTATGCCTGTGCAGACCCCGAGTACTTTGTTGAGCCCAGGTTTTTCAGAGAAAAACAGCGCACCGATAATCACCCCCATCAGCGGTGTCGTCGCATTCAGGATAGCTGAGTAGCCAGCAGGCAGCAGTTTTGCCGCCAGACTGAACATGACAAAGGGAATGCCGGAATTGATAACGCCCAGAAACATCGCCGTGCCCAGTTTGTTTTTAAAGTCCCAGCGTATGCGCATGAAGAGCAAAATCACAGCCAGACCCGCGGCTGCAAACAGCACGCGGAAAAACGCAGCAGGTATTGCACCTAGAGTCGGGACGATGATGCGCATAAATAAAAAACTTGCACCCCAGATAGCCGAAAGGCTGATGAGCCGGATGATGTCGGTAGTTTTCAAAAGCTGCTCCTGATCATGAAATTCTTGTTGATGGAAATAGTTTTATTGATGAAGATTGAATTAAGTTATTCTGTCCACCAAGTTTTCGGTTTTCAGATTAAATCATCAATATATGATTGAAAACAAATCACCATTTCTATCAATAGTTTAGAAAATCTAAATCGATATGAAGCGCTTGCCACCATTAAGAGCTCTGCAATATTTTGAAAGTGTCAGCCGCCATCTGAGTGTCAAACATGCTGCGGCAGAATTGAATGTGACCCCGGCAGCTATCAGTCAGCAACTGAGCAAGCTGACAGATATACTGCAGATGGCTTTGTTCAAGAAAGACCAGCGTGGCATCGCCCTGACAGTAGAGGGTGAGCGTTATTTCATGGGCATACGCACCGCATTCAGACAATTGGAAGAAGCGACCAGGCGCCTGCAAGAGCAACGCACACCACCGAAGATTACGGTCAGTTGCACGCCAGGGTTTGCCATGCAATTCCTGTTGCCACTACTACCGCAGTTCCATGCCAGCCACCCTGCCATTGATATCAGGATAAGCACTACTAACAGGCTGGCGGACTTTGGTCGCGATGATGTGGATTTTGCTGTCAGGCATGGGTCGGGTAATTACCCGGGATTGCAGGCAGAAATGCTGATCGACGACCCCTTGCAGCCGGTATGTAGTCCGCGTTTGCTGAAAGGCAAAAAGCTATTGAAGTCACCTGGTGAATTGAGTGCCTATACCTTGTTGCATGACGAACACCAGCAAGACTGGCGCTTATGGCTGGAGGCGGCGGCCGCAAGTGATGTGGTGTGGGATCAGGGGCCGGTATTCGCGGATTCAAATGGCGCAATAGAAGCCGCCAAGCAAGGCTACGGCATTGCACTTGCAAGAAAAACCATGGTAAAGGATGAATTGAAAAACCGTGAATTGATTATGCCTTTCAAGATCGCCATCAAGACTGGCATCGCCTACTATCTGGTCTATCCATCTGAGGTATTGATGAGAGAAGAAGCACAACAGTTCAGGGCATGGCTCAGCCACGCGGTGAAATCACGCTGATTTTTTGGTTTTTAGCAGGAGTATGTCAATTCAGGGATTGCGCGCCGTCTTCAACGGTGTCGCCACGTTCTGCCGTATCCACGTTTGCATGTCTTGCCAGATGCGCTGTACTTCTGCATCTGGTGGCATTTGCGTGGCATTTGGCAGTTCTATGGTGACCACCGGGATGTCCTTGTGCAGGCCGCTGTAATTACCCAGTGAGCCAGGATAGACACCAACACGGTTATAGATCAGGCGGCCAAAGCGGTCCGGTGGCGTGGTCGGGCCGTCAAAGTCGAGTACGCCAAAAGGGGCGTGGACGGAGATGATGACGTCAGGCTTGTACTTTTCTATGGTTTCATACACCCAGCGGCTTTCCGGTTCAGAGATCGGTGCCTTGCCTGGATAGCGGCGCGGGTCGCTGCGCGTCACGCGGGCCCAGTAACTTGGTGCTTCTTTTTGCCAGTTGGGCGTGGGGAAGTTGCGGTTCAGGTCTATGCCACGGGCATTGACGCGGCGTGGTTTGGGGGCCAGCAAACCGTCAGGATTGACTATCGGTGCTATACGCCAGTTGAATTCCAGCGGGCTTTTTTGCATAGTGTCCATCCATTTGAACACGATGGAGGATGCAGTCTGTTCATCACCATGGATACCACCCAGCAGCAGTACGCGTATGGCTTGCGGATGTTTGGCATCTGCCTTGATATCGCGGAATAGTACCGGGAAACCGTTGAGCGAGTTTGCACCCGTAGGGCTGAGTTTGCTGTTCTTGCAGTCAGTCAGGCTGACCTTGGGCAGACGCTCTACCAGGGGTGTACACCAGTCGGTGACGGGTTTGGGCTTGGCAGGAGCTGGTGCGGATGGTGTTGGTGCGGCAAACAGGCTGCCTGCAGGTGGCATGACCAGCAGGCCAGCCACCGCAAACAAGGCACCGAGTTTTTTGCAGCGAGATGCGCAGAACTTACTTCTCATAAAACTGACCGGCATTCTCGCTTCTACTCCCAGTGCTACCTATTACTTAAAACAACTAAGACAAATTACAGCCCGGCAGCGGCACGCAGAATTGCTGCCTTGTCGGTACGTTCCCAGGTGAATTCTGGCTCTTCACGACCAAAGTGGCCGTAAGCGGCTGTCTTGGAATAGATAGGGCGCAGCAAATCAAGCATCTGGATAATGCCTTTTGGACGCAGGTCAAAATGTTCATTGACCAGTGCTGCAATTTTTTCGTCGGAGATGACGCCTGTACCTTCAGTATACACAGTCACGTTCATAGGGCGTGCTACACCAATCGCATAAGCTACCTGTATCTGGCATTGACGGGCGATGCCGGCAGCGACGATATTTTTGGCGACATAACGGGCAGCATAGGCAGCAGAACGGTCTACCTTGGTAGGATCTTTACCGGAGAAAGCACCGCCGCCATGAGGGCAGGCACCGCCGTAGGTATCAACAATGATCTTGCGACCTGTCAGGCCGCAATCACCTTGCGGGCCGCCGATAACGAAACGGCCAGTCGGGTTGATGAGGAATTTGGTGTCCAGCAACCATTCTTTAGGCAAGACTGGTTTGATGATTTCTTCAATGACAGCATCAATGAAAGACTGCTTCATCTTGGTTGAGGTTTCGCTTTGGTCAGGGTGATGCTGGGTAGAAAGCACGACAGTATCAATACTGTGCGGTTTGCCATCAACATAACGCATGGTGACCTGGCTCTTGGCATCAGGGCGCAGGAAAGGCAGGCGGCCGTCCTTGCGCAATTGTGCCTGGCGTTCTACCAGACGATGCGCGTAGTAAATTGGCGCAGGCATCAGTTCTGGTGTTTCATCGCAGGCATAACCAAACATCAGGCCCTGGTCACCGGCACCGGTGTTGAGGTGATCGTCAGACGCCTGATCTACGCCCTGGGCGATATCATTGGATTGCTTGTCGTAGGCAACCAGAACTGCGCAACCTTTATGGTCTATACCATATTCAGTATTGTCGTAGCCAATGCGCTTGATGGTGTCGCGCGCCACCTGTATGTAATCTACGTGGGCATTCGTGGTGATTTCACCTGCCAGCACTACCAGGCCGGTATTGGTCAGGGTTTCGGCAGCAACGCGGGAACGTGGGTCCTGTTCAAAGATCGCATCCAGAATCGCATCGGAAATCTGATCGGCGACTTTGTCCGGGTGTCCTTCGGATACCGATTCAGAGGTGAAGAGAAAATCATTAGCCATCGCAGGCTCCTATAAAAATTGACCGTAAAAATTATGCCGCAGTCGGAAGAGTCCTGCGACGCTTTAGCGAATTTTATTAACCGCCTCGCAAGTTGTCATTAACTCGGCGGTGGCTGGTCTTCTGTGTTTATCCTGCCCTAAAGCAGGTCAGAGCTAGCCAATATGTGATATTTTACGCTCGTTCTGCATAGTCTGTCGAATATACCCTTATTATTATACTGATACTTGAGCGGCGTCATGCTTGTCACTTTGTTTCGTTTCCTTTCCATCTTTCCATTGTCGGTCTTGCATTTTTCCGGGGCTGTGCTGGGATGGGTCGTCTATTTGCTGTCTGGCTCCTACCGTCGCCGCCTGAAGCAGAATATCCGCCGCGCTGGTTTCCCTGGTCATCTGCATGAGGCCGTACGCGAGGCTGGCAAGAATATCCTGGAGCTGCCCTTTATCTGGTGCGCCAAGCCTGAGAGGGTATTGAAGACGGCGACGATAGAGAACTGGGAACTGGTGCAGGCCGCACTGGACGCCAAAAAAGGTGTGATATTTTTAACACCACATCTGGGTTGTTTTGAAATCGTCGCCCAAAGCATCGCCGTACGCACCCGTCTGACCGTCTTATACCGTCCGCCACGCAAGGCGGCTTTGAAACCGCTGATAGAAGGGGCGCGTGCACGTGACAATCTCCTGCTGGCACCAGCGAACTTTTCCGGTGTCCGTATCATGGCCAAGGCCCTTAAAAAAGGTGAGGCCATAGGCTTGCTGCCCGACCAGGTGCCGCAAGAGGGTGAGGGCGTCTGGGCCAAATTCTTTGGCAAGCGTGCCTACACCATGACCCTGTCTGCCAAATTGCACGGCATGACAGACGCACCGATTATCCTGACTTTTGCTGAACGCCTGCCCGGCGGTCGCGGCTATGTGATCCGCTTCGTACCTTTTGAAGAGGAGCTGGGTACAGACCCGGTGGCACAGGCAACAGCCATTAACCGTGGCATGGAAAAACTGATTGCCTTGTCCCCCGCACAATATTTCTGGAGTTATAACCGTTACAAAAAGCCAGAAGGCGTCGATGGCCCCGAAGCCAGCGCAGACAGGGAGCTCGCATGAGGGCGGTGCTGGTCCTGATGTGGATTTTGCACTGGTTACCCTTATCAGTCCTTGGGCGTCTTGGTGAGGGGGTAGGCAGCATATTATTTATGCTGATACGCAAACGCAGGCATATCACGCTCACGAATCTCTCATTGTGCCTGCCACATTTGAGTGAGACGGAGCGGCAAGCTATCGCCAAACGCCATTTCCAGGTTTATGCGCGCAGCGTGCTTGAGCGCGGCATACTATGGTGGGCTTCAGAAGCCCGCCTGAGACGCCTGATACAGCTAGACCCTGCGGTGCCCGTGGCGGCAATGAGCGATGGCGCGACGATCCTGATGTGCCCGCATTTTGTGAGCCTTGATGTGGCTGGGGTGGCCGTCTTGCTGGAGTCTAACCTGTGTTCGATTTATACCCGCCAGCGCAGCAAGGTATTTGACGCCGCCTTGCGCAAGGGGCGTTCACGTTTCCGCCCGGTCAAGCTGTTTTCCCGGGCCGAGGGTGTCAAGCCCATCATACGGGCGATGCGTGAAGGCCTGCCTTTTTTCATGCTGCCGGACATGGACTTTGGTGCCAAGGATTCTGAGTTCGTGCCTTTCTTTGGCGTGCCTGCAGCGACCCTGACAGCAGTGCCGAGAATTGCCGCAACCACCGGCGCCAAGGTCATCCCTGTCATCGCCACTATTTTGCCTGACTACAAGGGGTGGAAAGTGACTTTCCACGAGCCCTGGCAAAATTATCCGGGCGACGATATCGTCGCGGCTACGCGCTATATGAATGCCTTCATCGAGCAGGAGATTCTGAAAGCGCCAGCCGAATACTTCTGGGCGCATAAACGTTTCAAAACACGCCCTCCTGGTGAGCCCAGCGTTTATTGATACGTAGGACTTACGCAAAACCGCCCCAGGCTTGCAGCCTACCGTACTTCCCAATTCGTCATACTCGCGCAGGCGCACTGCTGTCCGGAATAATGTGCTTGACAAAAACTGACGCGCAGATCCCCTCCCTTTCAAGGGGAGGGATAGGGTGGGGATGGGTTTCGGTCGAATAACGGTAAATGAATTTGCGTCAGAAACCCATCCCCATCCCAGCCTTCCCCTTGAAGGGGAAGGAGCTTTGAGCATGACCGCTGGCAGAAGATATTCAAATGCAAAATCAAGTCTCCGACACAGAAAAAAATGCCAGGACGTCGGCTATATATTGATTTCAGAACAAGTCAAGATAATTATTCCGGACAGCAATGAGCGCAGGCGGGTATCCATGCCTGATCGGCCCCATCGGCCTTAATGCCTGGGTAGCTGATCAACGATGGATTCCCGCTAAAAGCATGCGGGAATGACGGGTTGAGGTTCGCTGTATTTATTGTGTTCATTGTGCTCTGTGCATGGCCGAAGCAAAAATCGTCAAAGCCAATTTTGCATAAGTCCTAATACATTTACTGCATTTTACTGAACGCGCCAGTGACAGCCTGCGCCGTCACTTCCAGTTCTTGCTGCAACCATCCCAGAAACGCCCGACGGCGCGGGTCTTCATCAAAGGGCAGGGCTGACAGCAAGACGTAGTCAGTGCCGTCTTCCATGAAAGCATGGGGTGCGATGAGTTGCCCGCTGCGGATTTCATCTTCCACCATATAGGCCGATGCCATGACGACACCCAGGCCAGCGCAAGCTGCCTGCAGGCTCAGGTAAAAATGTTCGTAGGTCGCCCGGCTTTTACTACGTGCAGTTTGTCTGCTGAGCTTTTGCCATTGCGGCCATGCATCGGGGCGGCTTGCTGTGTGCAGCAGGCATTGCTGATTCAGTTGCAGTTTGCCCTGTTTCAGCAGGCCTGATGTGCAGACCGGGGCGATCAATTCACGGGCGACTTTGGCTGCATGGTAGTTTGCATCCCAGACAAAATCATTGCGCCGCAAAGCCAGGTCTATATGCCCGTGCCGCAAATCGACAGGACCGCCAGCAGCGAATAAATGAATCTCCAGCTCAGGGTGTAGCTGCCTGAATTTACCCAGGCGCGGGATCAGCCAGCGCATGGCTATCGTTGGTTCGCAAGAGACGACCAGTGGCTGATCATCGGTCTGCCTGAGTTGGCGCAAGCCTGCTTCCAGTTGTCGCATGATGTCAGTGCAAGTGCCTTGCAGGCTCAGCCCGGCGCGTGTCAAAAAGATGGCGCGGTTGCGGCGTTCGAACAATTCCAGGCCCAGGTTTTCTTCCAGTTGCTTGATCTGGCGGCTGACTGCACCGTGAGTCACATGTAATTCTTCCGCAGCCTTCACCAGGCTCAAATGGCGGGCGGCGGCTTCAAATACGCGTATCGCATTCAGGGATGGCAGGTGTCTGGACATATGTGAGATTTTCTCAATGATATAACTGAGTATACATCGATTTTTATAATTAATGCTGGGCTTCAGAATACACATATGTGTGATGTTTAATCACAATTAAATATTTCTTATGCTGAGGAAAAAAATGACAGAACTCATTGCCGTCGCCATCATCACCATTCTGGCTGTCATCAGTCCTGGGGCTGACTTTGCCATGGTCACCAGAAACAGTTATCTGTATGGCCGCCGTGCGGGCCTGCTGGCTGCTGGCGGCATATCACTGGGTGTGCAAGTGCATGTGATGTACACCATGTTGGGTGTGGGGCTGTTGATTGCCAAATCTCCCAGCCTGTATTTCGCCATCAAGATCATCGGTGCGATTTATTTGATTTATATCGGTTACCAGACTTTTTTTGCCCGTGCTGTCGTCAGTACAGAAGCTGGAGAGGGGCAGTCATTAAATAATCTGGCGGCCTTGCGTGCAGGTTTCATGACCAATGCCTTTAATCCCAAAACCACTTTATTTGTCCTGAGCACTTATACCCAGGTCGTGCAAGTTGATACCAGCCTGCTGGCACAATTTGGCTATGGCTTGTTCATGTCTGCCGCGCACTGGATATGGTTCAGCCTGGTTGCCCTGTTCTTTTCAGATCATCGCCTGCGTGCAGGTATGCTCAGGCAGCAAGTGATATTGAATCGTTTCATCGGCGCTGTCCTGATTGTCCTGGGTGCGTCCCTCGCCAGTTTGCCAGCCTTGCATTAGTTGCATGGTTGACGAAATCCGGAAGCGCGCCTACAATCGCGGCACAGGTGCTAAGGGGCGCCTGCCCGCAAAAGAGGCTCTCACCCTGCAAATGCACATCCATACTAATGTGATAATTGCCATGTTTCGTTTGACGTCAGCGGGTCGTCGATAAGCGAACTGGAGTTCATCATGTTATCGTCGTACTGCCCACCATTGTTCATCACACAACAGCCCATATTGACTGGAGCTGCAGCATGAACGCACTTACTACAGAAATCAAAACACGCGCCCGTTTATTGCAAAAACTGCTGGAGACGCGCAATACCGCAGCCAGCAAACGCGCCCTGATCTTAAGCCGCCAGCGCCAGTGGGAAATCCCCGGGAGCTGGCAACTCAAACACTGCATGAATCTGGCAGCAGCTGATGTCGGTTTCCAGAACTGGGAACATGCCCGCATCGTCCTCGGTGGCGAAGCCAAACCTGGTGAAGACATGGGTGACTTCTGGCATGGTCCTGAAGTGTCGGTCTTTATCAATCACTGGTATGCCAGCTATGCCGAAGCACAGGCGCAATTGCAGGCGAATGAAGCTGGCTATTTGCTGCCTTACCGCAAGCAATACCTCGTCGTCACCAGTGATTATTTGCAGGCATTGGGTGTCAGTGCTGCTGCTGAATATTGGGACGTTATCGGGCGTGATCTGGTGCAGGGTTACGGCAGCGCGAGCTGGCTAAATCTGGCGCAGCAACGTCTGCAATCCAGCCGGACTGAACGTTTCAAGGCGAACTGGGATGCCTCTCAGATCATGCTGGATTTGCAATCCACTGAAGTCGAGGCTGAGCGGGTGATGAAGTCTTTCGTCAAGGATGGACGGCTGGTGAGTATTCCTGAGCAGCGTAAAAAGCGACTGGTGATCTTGCGCTGGCTGGTGGAGCAATTACAGTTTGAGCGGCGGTATGTGGAGGCTGATATCAATAGCTTCTTGCTGCAGTTTCATTCTGACTTTGCGACCTTGCGGCGGGAGTTTATTATGAATGGATTGATGGAGAGGGCGGAGGGGGAGTATTGGAGGGTGTGAGCGAAGTCTGCGATTTAATGCGGATGGGCTTGATGACTTTCTCATACTTACCTAGCTGCTAGACTTTCAAATTGACTCTAATATAGTTAACGTCATTCCAGCATGCTTTTGGCCGGAGTCCAGCGGCGTTCTTAGTATGCCGTGTCGCTTGTTAGATGCTTACTTTGCCTAAAACAATAGCCCTTCGTAGAAACAAGCCGGGTCTCGGCCCGGCAGCCGAAATTCTTTCTTTGCGTCGCCAAAGAAAGAATTCAAAGAAAGGCGACCCAGGCGTAGCCGCCCCTTCGGGGTTCCCATTTGTGCAGTACAAAAAATGGGAAGATCCGAAACTCGCTACGCTCAGACAGCGGCTCTTCTTGATCCATTTTCTGTACTGCACAAATGGCGGCTACACATGGGAACGGCAAAAGTCAAAAGCAACTGCAAAGTCAAATTCAACAGCAAAGTCAAATTCAACAGCAAAGTCAAATTCAACAGCAAGGTCACCATGACCGCCACTCACATTCTTCACGATCAACTACTCACCGATTAAACCTACCCCACCGCAGTCTGCAAAGGCAATCTGACACTCACCGCCAAGCCGCCACCTTCACGATTGGCAAACTGTATTTGTGCATGTAATTGCAGCGCCAGTTGTGCCACTATCGCCAGTCCAAGACCTGCGCCGCCAGTCTCTCGGTTACGGGAAGATTCTAGCCGCACAAAGGGTTGCATGACGGCTTCCCATTGTTCTTCCGGGATGCCTGGGCCTCTGTCCTGTACCGTGATGATTGCGTGCTGTGTATCGCTACTTAAAATAAGTTCTACTTCACCACCAAACTTCAGGGCATTGTCGATGAGGTTGCCGAGCAGGCGGGACAGGGCCAGGGGGCGGGTTTGCAGAGTCTGGTGGGTATGGCCGTGAAGGCTGACCTGCTGGCCGGTGTCGCAATAGTCCTGTGCCAGGCTGCCAGCCAAAGCGTCGAGATTGATCTTGCTGGTGGCTTCCTGGTCGGCTTGCAGTTGATTTTGCACCTTGGCATAGGCCAGACCCTGTTCCACCAGTTTTTGCATGGCGTGCAGGTCTGCCTGCATTTTGTCCCTATGGGTATCGTCTTCCATGAGTTCGGTACGCAGGCGCAGGCGGGTGATGGGGGTTTGCAGGTCGTGGGTGATGGAGGCCAGGATTTGCATGCGTTCGGCCAGGTAAGTGTCTATACGTTCCTGCATATTCTGGAAGGCAGTCGCTGCACGGAATACTTCCCGTGGCGCGCGGGCAGGGAACTGTGGTCTGGCGCCTGGCTTGACCATCGCATCGGCAGCGTCGGCCAGCATGGCCAGTGGGCGCGTCGCCGTCCTGACGGCCAGCCAGGTTGCCAACATGATGATGGCAAGCTGTACGCAGAGTAGCGAGAACATGTTCCATTGTATGGTGTATGGCGTTGCAGCCAGGCGCACGGCGAGCGGCGCGCCATCGCTCAGGGCCAGATGCAACTGCAGGATTTTTTTATCGTTTTCAGTACGTACGCTGATCCTGATTTTTGCCGGATGCTCCAGATTATTTTTGATAGCCTCTATCGCCTCGTTGGCAATGTCCAGGTCGATGTTGTCCTTGGCATCAGCGGGGGCGGCCTGCAAAGTATATTCATAGTTGTTGCGGGCAAGTTTATCCAACCAGCCCTGACGTTCATTGACTGGCAGCCGGTCAAGAAATGAAATCGCATTGGCGACATCCTTGCCAACTGAGTAAACCATATGATTTTTTCTGACCTGCATTTTGTCCCATTGCGACGAGGCAAACGACAGCGCATAGGCCATCAGCAGCGCGCTGAGCAAGATCAGGCACAGGCGGCCAAACAGGGTGTGCGGCCAGTGCGGGCTTTCTATGATGTGCATCAGACCTCCTCGGGTGCTGTGACCTGAGCACAAAATACATAACCTTCACTGCGCACGGTTTTGATATAGCGTGGCTCGCGCGCATCATCACGCAAATGCTGGCGCAGGCGGCTGACCAGCAAATCTATCGAGCGTTCGAACAGGTCGGCATCACGACCCTGCGTCAGGTTCAGTAACTGGTCACGGTTCAGCACGCGCTGCGGGTGCTCGACAAAGACTTGCAGCAAACGGTATTCGGCCCCGCTGAGTGTGACCATGACACCATCTTTATCGAGCAGATGGCGCGCCAGGGTATCAAGTTGCCAATCACCAAATTGCAGCATCGCAGGTGGTTTTTGTTCGCGCAATTTAGGCGGGAGCATGCGTGTACGGCGCAAGACCGCCTTGATGCGTGCCAGCAATTCCCGTGCGGCGAAAGGCTTGGTCAGATAATCGTCGGCACCCATTTCCAGGCCGACGATGCGGTCAGTTTCTTCAGCGCGTGCCGTCAGAAAAAACAGGGGAATGACTTTGTGCGGGCCGGAGCGTAATTCACGGCACAGGCTCAAACCATCTTCGCCCGGCATCATGATATCTAGCACGATGAGGTCGATGGCACTGCCTTCCAGCAAGGCGCGCATTTGTTTGCCACCCGCAGCCGTACTGACCTTGTTGCCATTCTTGCGCAGGTACAGTGCAGTCAGTTCGCGTATTTCTGCATCATCATCAACGATGAGGATGTGATCCGGGGATTCTGTGTTTTCCATGTGTCGGGCTTTGTGCTCATCTATTCGCTACGCTCATAGGGCTTTATAGCCTAAATCGTGACAGAGGCAAAATCTTTTGTATCCCAGTGTATCTGGGCGCTGTAGAAACATATGTAGATGCAAATATGGCATTTCCTGACATCTGCCAGATACCTTGCGCTTGTCTAATGACATGGCCGTGATGACTTCATCACCTCGACAACTCAAGGAGAACTGACATGAAAAAGCAAATGATCGTTATCAGCACTTTCGCCACTTTATTGATGACTGCCTGGTCTGCGCAGGCGCAGCAGGCTGGTTTGTCTGATTACTACCTGGCACCTGTGGAAGCTGAAATTCAGGCCCAGCATCTTGCCAGTAGCAAGGCTGGCGCAGTCGCCGGTACCTGGCTGACCCAGAGCGGTAGCCTGGAAGTGCAAATCAGCAATTGCGGCGATGCTTTGTGCGGCAAAGTCAGCAAGGTCAATGATACGGCGAATTTGAGCAACATGACTGCGATGGGTAGTGCCGCAACGCCTGCATCCGCAGCACAGGTATTGGGCAAGACCATCATGGAAGGTTTTACACCAGGCAATGCCGACACCTGGTCAGGCAAGATTTTTAACCGCGCCGATGGCCAGACCTATGCTTGCCAGATGCGCATGCTGAGCCCGACTGAGCTGGAAGTCACGGCCTACAAGGACAAGCCAGAAAATGGCCGTACCCAGGTGTGGACCCGGGTATCGAACATCATCACGGCGCAAAAATAAAAATGGGAGCATCGCCTGATGCTCCCATTTCATTTTTTCATTTTCAAGGCAGACTTACGGCAGCAATTCCACTTCACCTGGCAACAGGGTATTGGCTGGCAAGGCATCAAGCTGTTTCAGGCGCTCATAATAAGGTGTGAAATCCGGTGCCGTGCCATCAAACAATTGCTGGAAATTGTCGATGACAAAATAAGTTTCCTGGAAGCTGTCTATCTTGTACAGGGTTTGCAGGCAGCGTTCTATGTCAAGATGGATATGGCGTGAAGGCGTACCTGGTTTCAGGCAGTATTCGACTTCACCGCCTGATGACAGGATGCCCGCGCCATAGATGCGCAAACCCTTGTCCGTCTTGATCAGGCCAAACTCCACTGTGTACCAGTAAAGGCGGGCCAGGAAGTCCAGACCACCGAGTTTCATCGCCTTCAAACCACCCTTGCCATACAGCTGCATATAGTCAGCAAAGACCGGATTGAACAGCAGTGGTACATGGCCGAAATAGTCGTGGAAGACGTCAGGTTCGACAATGTAATTGAACTCTTCAGGCTTGCGCAACCATACCGTGATGGGAAAGCGGCGGTTAGCCAGGTGCTCGAAGAAAGTCAGCTCAGGAATCAACCCGGGCACGGCCACAATGCGCCAGCCAGTAGCGGCAAACAATTCCTCTGAAGTGCGCTCAAATTTTGGTATGCCACTCGAGGCATCCATCTTGTGCAGTGCTTCTATGAACTCGTCGCAGGCGCGGCCAGGCAAGAGTTCCATCTGGCGCTGATAAAGCTTGCGCCAAAGTGCGTGTTCTTCTTCTGTATAGGCAGCCCAGTCTTGTGCTACGACATAATGATCATCGGCTTTTTCATAATTGCCACGCAGGGCTGCACCATTGGATTTTTCGGCAACGGTGGCCAGAAAATCGTCGTTGCTGACGGTCGTGTCAGCAGTAGCGGGAGTAGCGATAGTATCCATATTTTTTCAGTGAAAAAGGCCAGCATCAAGATGATAACCAGCCTCTTTCATATCTCCATTAGCTATTGACAAAAATCACGCAACGGTTTCGTCTTTGATGACGCCACGACGGATCTGATCGAGCTCAATAGATTCAAACAGTGCGCGGAAATTACCTTCGCCAAAACCCTGGTCGCCCTTGCGCTGTATGATTTCAAAGAAGATAGGGCCGATAACTGTCGTCGTGAAAATCTGCAACAGCAATTCACGTGATGTTTCTGTGCTCTTGCCATCAATCAGAATGCGTAGCTTACGCAATTCTTCCAGGTTTTCACCGTGGCCAGGCAGGCGACGGTCTACCAGGTCGTAATAAGTTTCTATAGTGTCCTGAAATACGACGCCATTGGCTTTCATGCCGCCAACTGTGTCATAAATATTGTCCGTGCCCATGGCGATATGCTGCACGCCTTCGCCGTGGTAGAGGTCCAGGTACTCAGCGATCTGGGATTTGTCATCCGAAGATTCATTGATAGGGATACGGATTTTGCCGCAAGGAGAAGTCATGGCTTTCGACTTCAGGCCTGTGTGTTTGCCAGCGATATCGAAGTAACGGATTTCACGGAAGTTGAACAGGGTTTCATAGAAATCTGCCCATTCCTTCATGCGGCCACGGTGTACATTGTGGGTCAGGTGGTCGATATAAGTCAGGCCCTTGCCAACCGGGTTGGAATCCACACCAGGGATAGCTACAAAGTCAGCATCATAGATACTGATATTGCCGATGGCACCTGCTTGCGCGCCATCTTTGCCATGCCAGCGGTCAACAAAATAAATCAGGGAATCGCCTATGCCTTTGATGGCAGGGATGTTGAGTTCCATAGGGCCGGTTTTATTGTCAAAACCCCAGGCACCCAGCTCCAGTGCACGCTTGTAGGCAGCATTGGCATCCTTGACGCGGAAAGCGAATGCGCAAACAGACTGGCCATGTTTGCGGGCAAATTTTTGTGCGAAAGAATCAGGTTCTGCATTGATGATGAAATTCACATCGCCTTGACGGAACAGGGTTACATCCTTGGTGCGATGCTTGGCTATCGCGGTAAAACCCATGGTGACGAATAATTCGCCGAGTGCTTTTGGATCGGGTGCTGCGTACTCGATAAACTCAAAGCCATCGGTACCCATAGGGTTTTCCCAAGTTTGGAAAGTCATGCCTGTCTCCTCAGTGTGATCATCAGTGTTTGCTATATCCACCGCTTTTACGGCTGGTTTTGATATAGCTCAAGTTCTCAGTATAGTCTGCGAAACGCGCCATATAATTGCAAAATAACCCAATACTTGATTGATCTGAGCAATAATATTGCTTAATTTATTTGATGTGAGGCAGATTATGCTTGAAGTTGAATTGGATAAGATAGACCGCAAGATCCTGGCGATTTTGCAGGCCGATGGCAGGCTGACCAATCAGGAAGTGGCCGAACGCGTCAATCTCTCGCCCTCGCCCTGCCTGCGCCGCATCAAGCGCCTCGAAGACAGCGGTGTCATCCGCAAATATGTAGCCTTGCTGGAACCCGCCAAGATAGGCCTGGGTCTGCTCGCCTATGTCAATGTGCGTCTTGAGAAACATAGTGATGCCCCCGGCAAGGGTGCTTCACGCTCACCGCGCGATGACTTCTCGGCCTCAGTAGGACAGTGGCCAGAAGTGGTGGCCTGTTATGCGATGACCGGGGAAATGGACTATCTCTTGCGTGTGCATGTGGAAGACATGAACCACTTTTCGCGTTTCATGATGGAGACGCTGTTACGTCATCCTGCTGTGCTGGATGTAAAGTCCAGCTTTGCTTTGCAGCAGATTAAGGATACGACGGCATTGCCGGTGGTGGTTGGGGTATAAGGGCTAGGTGTTTGGATGAGTGTGATTGCAGCGACATCCTTAATATAGTTAGCCTTCAAATCGTCGCTGCTTAGCAGGCAGTAGGCTACCGGGCTGGCGCTCCAGCGGCGTTCGTTGCATTGCCGTACTTTGATTAAAGCGATTGCCCTTCGTGGATACAAGCCGGGTCTCGGCCCGGCAGCCGAAATTCTTTCTTTGCGTCGCTAAAGAAAGAATTCAAAGAAAGGCGACCCAGGCGTCGTCGCCCCCTGAAGGGGGTTCCCGTTTGTGCAGTACAAAAAATGGGAAGGCCCGAAACTCGCTACCCTTGCAGGGCGCACAATCGCTTGCAAGCGATTGCCGTTACGCAGGCGTGGTACATGCACCACGAAATCCCTGCTTCACCTCAAACAGCGGTCCTTCTTTTTCCATTTTCTGTACAGCACAAACGGCGCCGGCACATGGGAACGGCAAAAGTCAAAAGCAACGTCAATGCGACTTGCACTCAGATTTTTTTGATATTAGTTACTCGACAATTGATGCACAGAGAAATCAAATTTTGCTTTTCTCCTGAATTTCTCTGTGACTCTGTGTCTCTGTGTTGAGAGGTCTTACGTTCTGCAACCCAGTTTGAAAGCTTACTTCGATTTATCCCGTATCCCCGGCAAATGCCTCAGCCATTTTGCCGCAGCACGGGTATTCGCCTTGATGCTGTAATCTATCGCAGCGACCTGTTCCTGCATGGCTTCTCTGAGCATGCTGGCTGCGTCGGCTGGCATGAGCTTGAGGTAGGCGTCGGCTTCGCCATAGGCGCGGTGGATTTCCATGCCCGCCTTCTTGGCGATGTGTATCATGGTCTGGTTCGACGACAGGCAATGCATGTACAGGGTATCAACGTCGTCATTGCGGCAGTGAATGGCACCGCGTTCAAACAGCTTGGAGCCTATGCCCTTGCCGCGTGCATTACCTGAGACGGAGACGCCAAATTCTGCGACCTTGTCCTTGTTGCTGTGCTCATCGTCTTCACTGCGGGGAGCATAGGCGAGATGGCCAACTCCCACTATATTGAAGCTGTGACTGATGACGCCAAATACCTTGTCGCGGGAAAAGTCTATGCCTTCAACATATTTTTCTACCATCGCATCGGGCAGGTAAGTACCAAAGCGTAGCAGACGGTCACTTTCTTCAAGGCCAAGAAAGTGTTTCATGATGCGGTGCCGGTCTTTTTCTGACAATTCCTTGACAAAAATAGTGGGCTTGGAGGGCTTGTTGGAGGAGTCGAGCAAGTGTTTGGGATCTTCAGGAAACATATCAGACGCATTCATATCAGCTCCTTATGGGTAGCTTTTGTGCACTGCACAATGCATTGTAGATGATCTGCCCTGATTATTCCAGAAAAGCCCGGTTTTTGAGAATAAACCTTCTATTCCGTTAAGTGGAGCCGGAATGAAACCTGATTGAAACCGGAACCTGACCTGGCTTTTCATGCTATTTATGCATGGCTTCCAGCACCGCTATCCTGGCCGCCCGTATAGCGACAGGAATTTGCGCCGGGTTATTGGTATGCAAACTGGCAATCTCGCCGCCATTGACTTGTTGTACTGCCTCCAGCGACTTGCTCAGGCTGGCTAGTGGTGCATATGGTTGTTCCGGCCGGGCATACAGGCAGGCTGCTGCATGCAATAGTTCGAGGAAGCGCTGGGGTTTGCGGTAGGCATCGCAGCGTCCGAATAAATCGACGGTATCTGCCGCAGACAGGCCAGCTGCATCCTTGATGCATAAATGTTCACGTGCCAGCATGATGGCGAGGTCACGGCATTCTGTCGGGACTTTGAGGCGCTGGCAGATGCCATCAATGAGCTTGCCTGGCAAATCATGCAAGAGCACGGCATAGCGCAGATGCAGGGCCAAATTTGCCTGGGCACTGGCATCCAGCAAATGCATGAGGTGCTGCATTTGCGCATCTGGCAAGGCATCAATTTCTGGCAACAAACGCTGCAGTGCGCCGCAACTGCGCAAGACGTCGAACATGCGTGAAGGACGGGCTTCCATCAGGCCACGTGAAATTTCCTGCCATACCCGTTCTGCCACCAGCGCATCGACCTCACCAGCAGCGACCATGCTTTGCATCAATGCTGTGGTTTCTTCTGCGACGCTGAAATCCTGGGGCGGTATGGCAAAGCGGGCAGCAAAGCGGGCCAGGCGAAGTATGCGTACCGGGTCTTCGCAAAAAGCCATCGATACATGGCGGAATACGCGGTTCTTGATATCTTGCAAGCCGCCATAAGGGTCGATGATATTGCCTTCATCATCCTGCGCCATCGCATTGATGCTGAGGTCGCGGCGTATCAGGTCTTGTTCCAGCGTGACTTCTGCATCGGTATGAAATACAAAGCCCTTGTAACCTGCAGCCGTTTTGCGCTCCGTACGGGCCAGTGCATATTCTTCATGGGTTTTGGGATGCAGGAATACCGGAAAGTCCTTGCCTACCGGCAGGTAACCCTGGGCCAGCATGTCTTCAGGAGTGGCACCTACGACGACAAAATCACGGTCTTGCACCGGGAAGCCGAGCAGGGCATCGCGCACGGCGCCGCCTACAATGTATGTTTTCATCTATGTCTTCACCGATGTCTTCATGCAGCTACGGCTTAATCGCCATGGCGATTGTCATGGCCAGGCATGTTTTCGGTTTCCATCAAGGCTTCCCTGACCCACAGGGCAACCGCCGGATGGGCGATGACGCGATCGGCATAGGCTTGCAGGGCAGGGGCCAGCGACACGCCATAGGTGCGGAAGCGCATGACGACCGGTGCATAATAGGCGTCAGCAATAGAGAATGCGCCGAACAGAAATTCATGCGCACCGTACAGAGCCAGGCAATCTTCCCAGATTTCGCAGATGCGGCCTATGTCAGCTTGCGAACCTATGGTACGGCCCTTGCCAAACAGGTCGGCACGGATATTCATGGGCATGTCAAAGCGCAGCGAAGAAAAACCGGAATGCATTTCGGCGCAGATGCTGCGGGCGGTCGCTCTTGCTGCGACATCTTCCGGCCATAGATTAAGTATGGAGAATTGCTCGGCCAGGTATTCGCAAATTGCCAGAGAATCCCAGATCGTGATCTCACCTGCCAGCAAGACTGGCACACGGCCAGCGGCTGAATATTCGGCGATGCGGTTGGTGGTATCAGGCTGGTTCAGTATGACGCGTATTTCTTCAAACGGAATGCCAAAGGCCTTCATCAACACCCAGGGACGCATGGACCAGGAGGAATAATTTTTATTGCCTATCACCAGTCGCAAACCGGCACGGTGCTGGTCCAGCAAGGCGGCCAGGGCGGGTTGCATTTCTGTATCTTGCATGATGTTTACACTTGAAAATTAAGGAAGATCAGGGTCGCCAGCAGTCATGCCCTTAGGCACGACGACGCCCAGGCGTGTCTTCAGTGATTGCGGTTTTTTCTCGAACAGGGCGGCATAGTAAGTTGCATTCGACAAGACATTCTTGACATAGCCACGGGTTTCATTAAACGGTATGGTCTCGGCAAAGATCGCCCCTTCCACCGGGCGGGTCAGCTTGGAGCGCCAGGCACGCGGGCGGCCAGGGCCAGCGTTATAGGCGGCCGATGCCAGCGCTTGCGAACCACCGAGATCAGTCAGGACCATGTTCAGGTAATTTGTGCCGAGGGCGATATTGGTTTCCACATCATTGACCTGGGCAGGTACAAAATTGCCGAGGCCAATTTTCTTGGCAACGTAGCGAGCAGTTGCTGGCATCAGTTGCATGAGGCCAGAGGCACCCACATGTGACTTGGCATTCATGATGAAACGTGATTCCTGGCGTATCAAGCCATACACCCAGGCCATATCCATGCCCAGTGCCTGGGTAGTCTTGTACATGCTGTCATTGAACGGCGTTGGGTAGCGCTGGCTGAAATCCAACTCTCCCTTAGTGCGGTCCGAAGTATTCACCATGCGGTCTAGCAAATTGTTTTGTCTTGCCAGTTCAGCCGCCGCCAGATGCTGGCGTTCGTTCATCTTGCGCAATTCCCAATTCCATTCACGCGTGCCTTCAAAGCGCAAATTCATGGCATAGAACCTTAACGCCCTTTGCAGGTTGGGATTTTTTTCCATCGGTGCCAGTTCTTCTGGTGTTACAGGCTTGACGGTGGCGGGCAAACCGATTTTCTGCCCCTGCTCTTCGAGCGCAAGCTGGCCGTAGAAATGCAATTGATCAGCGATGCTGGCAAACTGTTGGCGTGCTTCTTCATTTTTGCCTTCTGCCTTCAGGGCGCGGCCATACCAATAGACCCAGGTTGGTTCACTCTTGAGGCTGGCAGGCATGGCCGTGATGCTGGATTTCACCAGCTTCCAATCGCCTTCGCGCAGGGCGGTACGGGTGCGCCATTGATAGGCTTCCAGCGTCAGCGGGGCGTTATCGCTTTTTTGCCAATAGCCTAATGCTTCCGGTTCCAGTTTTTGCGCGGCCTGCATGGCGATCTGCGCCCAGCCCAGGGCTTTTTCATTGTCAGTAAACAGGCTTGCATGACGGCTCAGGGTAGCAGCAGCCTGCTCGTGATCCGTTTTTGCCAGGCGTCCCAGGGCGATCAGGTAAAGCTCATGGGCAGCATGTCCGGCGTCTGGCGCTTTTTTCAAGAGGCCGGCAGGTTTGTCCATGACTTCTGCGACTTGTTTTTCTGGCAGATTCAGTAACTTGCCTATGCGTTGCGCCAGGGGCAGGGCACCGTTTTCTGCCGCCATGCGCATTTGCGCCCATAAATCATACTGGTTGAATTGCCCGTTAGCAGACAGATAAGTCACCAGCGCATAACAGCCTTCGCCATAGTCGCGCGGGCTGTTCAGCAAACTGCGTGCTTCTGCAGCCACTTTTTGCTGTTTGTTTGCCTTCGATAACAGGGAATAGCAGCGCAACTGATTATCATCGGCAACTACAAATTGCGGATATTGCTGATCAAACAAGTCCCATTCGCCACGTCTGCCGAGTAATGTCAGCCAGTCATTGCGCAGGCGATCGGCGATGGCGCTGCCTTCATACTTGCTAATAAATTCACGAAACTCGCTATTGCTGGTTTTCACCAGACGCGAGCGTATGCGGTAATAATCGATATAGGAAGGAATGTCATAATTCTTCAGCGTTGCCGCATATTGCTCGGCACTGGCTGCATCATCATGGAAGGCCGCATCGCGCAGGGCCATGAAACGGTCATCATCATTGACAATCAGGCTCTTCTTCGCTGGTGCGGCATAGGCAAAGGGGCTGGTTGCGAAACCTGCTAAGATCATCAGGCCAAGACTAGCTAAACTTTTTTTCACAGACATCTTTTGACAGTTTGAGATTACATTTCTGACAGTATGACACAGCCCAAGAATAGCGCACACAAACTCAGCATTGAAACAGCGCAAAGTCGCCCCGAATTGCGCAAGCTCTTGCGTAAAAAACGCCAGGAGATCACGGCAGAACAAAAGCAGGTGCTGGATGCAGAGATAGGAAGACAATTACTTGCATGGTGTCTGCAAAACCAGCCAGCCAGTCTGGGCGTGTATTGGCCGATACAGGCTGAACCGGATTTACGTACTTACTACCGGGAATTACAGGGCGACGGCTTGCGCCTGGCCTTGCCATTGGTAACGGGCAAGGACATGGCTTTGAGTTTTCTTGACTGGCAGGCTGGAGATGTCATGGCGGTCGATAGCTATGGTATCGCCATTCCTGCCCATGGCAGGCTGGTCAGCCAGCCGCCGGTCTTGATCATCCCCTGCCTGGGCTGGAATGCAGCAGGCTATCGCCTGGGTTATGGCGGTGGCTTTTATGACCGTACCCTGGCCGCCAGCCCGCGTCCTGTGGCGATAGGGATTGCCTATGCCTGCACTGAGGCTGAATTTGCCTCAGAGCCACATGATATTGCGATGGACTTCATCATCAAGGCTTAGGCCCCGTATTCAATTTTATTTTAAGTTCGATTTCCAGTTCTATTTTCGGTTTTATCTTAGTTTTATTTCTCACACCAGGTTTGCCACATGGAACGGTAAGCTGCTTCCACCTTGCGGCAAAAGCCGGTTTCATCCATGAGCTTGCTATTTTGCATCTGGCTGCGTTGGCTCATGCGCAGGGTGTTCAGGTAATCCGGGTTCGATGCCAGGCTGACGACTTTTTCTACATATTCATCTTCTGTACGGGCTATCCATTCTGGCCGCCCCATGCCTTCCAGTATGCTGGCGCCTATGCCGCCCACCCCGGGCCTGCCTTGCATGGTCACAAAGGGCACACCCATATACAGGGTTTCAAAAAGGGTCGTGCCAGAATTATGCGGAAAGCAATCCAGGCCTATATCCATGCCCCTGAGTACATCCCATGGCGGGCTATGCACACCAATTTGCAGGCGGCTTCTGTCTATGCCCAGGGCAACAAATTTATCTTCCATGGCCTTGCGCGTGGCCGCATCACTGAAGTTACTGCTGTCTATCACCAGTCTGGCGTTTTCCAGGCGCTGCAATATTTTTGCCCAGGTGCGTATGACTTTATGGTTGATGCGTACTGCGCGGCTTAAGGTGCCCAGCGTGATATAGCCATTCTTGAGGGCTGGCAGGCTGGAGACTGCGCCCATACCTTCCTTGGGTCTGTAGGCAAATACCGGGCTTTCAACGCGCCAGATTTTTTCGGCAAACAGCGCCTCTGTCCGGTAAGGGGCGGTGGATGAATCTGCCAGAAAATAATCGATGGCCTGCAAGCCAGTCGTGTAACCAAAGCCCAGCCAGGAAAGAGATACCGGCGCAGGCTTACGGGCAAATACGCGCAGGCGGTTATTGCTGGTATGTCCGGCCAGGTCTATCAGGATATCGATGCCATCTGCACGGATCCGGTCTGCCAGTGCGTCATCATTTAAATGTGTCGTAGGTATCCAATGATGGGCGTAGCTGCGATAGCGCTCTGACACTGCATCTTCAGTCAGCAATTCAGAATAGGCATAAACTTCAAACTGGTCTTTGTCATGATGAGCCATCAGCGGTTCAAGGAAATGCTGCACCGGATGACGACGCAAATCTGGTGATACATAGCCTATCTTCAGACGACGGTCTGCGGTCTTGTTATTGGTGTGCGGTCGCTGCAACTGATACAGTGGTGCGCCAAAGCGTTGTTCATATTCACGGTAGGCAGCAAAAATCTCTTCTGCACTCAGGTCTGGATGGTAGTTCAGGGCAAACAGCAGATTGCCATAGGCTTCAGAAAAATTCGGGCGGTATTCCAGAGCGCTGCGATAGGCATTTACTGCCTCGGGGATCATGCCTTGGTCATCAAACAGGGCACCCAGGCTATTGTAGGCATCGGCAAAATCCGGCTTGAGTTTGATGGCCTGCTCAAAGCACTGGTGAGCTGCTGTCTGACGGCTGAAGTGCATATGCAGCTTGCCATAATCGTGCAGGGCGTTGAAGGAATTGGGATTGAGTTTCAGTGCCTGTTTGAAACTGGCTTCAGCTTCTGCATAGCGATTCTGCTGGTATAGCAAACTTCCCAGATTGCCGTGATGGTCTGCATTGCCAGGTTCCAGCGACAGTGCCTTGCGATAATTTGCTTCTGCCTGTGCAAATTGTCCAGTGCCGCTGTAAATGTGCGCAAGATTGCTCAAGGCTATGCTGAAGCAGGGATTACATTCCAGGCAGCGCTCGTAACTGGCTTGCGCCTCTTTCAATTTACCTTGCTCTTGCAAGGCCACACCAAGATTGCAGTGTGCTTCGGTAAAGTCGGGCTTGAGTTGTACTGCCTGCTGGTAATGCTGTAAGGCTTCATCAACCAGGCCCTGCTCCTTTAGTACGACTGCCAGATTGTAGTGATGAACTGGCTCTGCCGGGGCCTGATTCAGCATCTGCTTATAAATAGTGGCCGCATCGGCAAAACGCTTTTGTTGCATGTACAGGTTCAGCAAGTTGTCACGCGCATTGGTATTTTCAGGCTGGCGCTGATAGAGATTCTTGAGCAGGGTCTCGGCGTCAGTCTGTCTGCCTTGTTGCTGGTACAGATTGATCAGGAATAAATCTGCATTGAACAATTCAGGTTGTGCAGCAATCGCCTTTTGGAAACAGGATTCTGCCTCAGCCATGCGGCCCTGGCTGGCGAGTATCATGCCGAGGTTGCAATAGGCGTAGTAATGTTGTGGGTCCAGTTTCAGCAGTTCTTCATAATGATGAATAGCCCCGCTAAAATGGTCGCGCTGCTGGAAAAGTATGCCGAGGTTGAAATGCGCATGCGTCATTTGCGGATTGATTTCCAGTGCGCGCAAATAAGCCTGCTCAGCCTCAGGATTTTTTCCCAGCAATGACAGGCTGACGGCAAGATTGAAATGCGCAATCGTATTACCAGGCTCTTGTGCAATGACGTGCTGGTAACACGGTATCGCCTCGGCAGAGCGTGACTGCCCATCCAGGGTCAGGCCCAGATTGGTCCAGGTTTCCAGCGATTCTGGCCTGGCCTTTAACACCAGGCGATACACTGCTTCCGCTTCTGGCAACAGCATTTTTTCATACAACTTGTCAGCCAGGATATCGGCGGGCAGGTTTTCTGCCGGGTCCAGGGCCAGTTTTTGGTAGGCAATGATCAGCGCATTCTGGTCGCCCTCAACCATGGTGACGACTGTTGATGCAGCAGGCGCAGCCTGTTCTGTCGGAGATGTTGGCGCAGGTGCCTGAGCATGTTGCTCAACTGCGGTTTCTACAAATTGTTGTTGGGAAGTTTCTGTTGACTTTGAAAAAGTGTTTTTAAGCCATTTCAACATGGGAGCTGGTCATCTGGTTGGTCTCAAGTTCAGGTATTTTAACCAGTAATCAGTCTTACTGGCGGCAAATCGACTTCAGCAAATGACAAGCTCCCGGCCAACTCAGCGAATAATATCCGGATTCAAGACTTCTTCATCCACACGTGGCGTCTGCCCACGCAGCACGGAATTGCCGCTATACAGGGTACGCTGGTCTATTTTCGCAGGCTGGCACCAGTGGGCTTCCTGCATCTCCTGGTTCAGGCCATAGACAGACAGGGCATTGGCATACACGACCTGGTGGATGACTTCGGCAGAAATACCACGGCTGGCCATCAGGCGGGCTGATTTGGGTACCGCCAGAGGGTCAGACACGCCCCAGTCGCAGGCAGAATTGACGATGATGCGCTCAGGGCCATATTGATTGACGATGTCAGCCAGCCTTTCATTACCCATCTTGGTGGATGGATAGATCGTGAAGGCGCACCAGTAACCGCGATCCAGCACCTCTTGTACGGTTTCTTCGTTGTTATGATCGATGACGCAGCGTGCCGGATCAAAGCCGCATTCCTCCAGCACATCCATGGTGCGGGTGGTACCGCGTTTCTTGTCACGGTGCGGCGTGTGTATCATGATAGGCAGTTCAAATTCTATTGCCATGGCGATCTGCGCACGCAGGGCCTTGTCTTCGAGTTCGGTTTGCTCGTCGTAGCCAATTTCACCGAGCGCGACCACACCCTCCTTGCCGAGATAACGCGGCATGATGTCGAGTACCGCTTCTGCCAGTGCCGGGTTATTTGCCTCTTTGGGATTGAGACCTATCGCGCAATAATGGCGTATGCCAAACTGCCCGGCGCGAAAACGCTCAAAGCCGGTGATGGTAGAAAAATAGTCGATGAAACTGCCGACATTGGTACGCAACTGCCCTAGCCAGAATGCCGGTTCTATGACAGCGACTATGCCCGCCCTGGCCATGGCTTCGTAATCATCGGTAGTGCGGGCGATCATGTGGGCATGTGGGTCTATCATCATGCCATTGCCACCGCTGGGCAATTGACGGAATACTGCCTGGCCCTGTTGCAGTTGTCCGGCCTGGGCCAGCAGGTTTTGCAGCATCTGCGGCGTGATCGTGCCATTGCAGCAGGGGCAGGTTACTGCGCGGTCGGAAAACATTTCATCGACTATCGTACTGTCAGCGACGAAGTTGCCAGGGTACTTATTTTGGGGTGTGCCATTCTCGTTCATTTGCCTGCTCCTGAGTGTGTATCTTTAAACACGATTTTCAAACATGATTTTCAAACATGATTTTCAAGGCGATGTCCTTGATATCTGCCGCGTGGACTTCGTTCACGCCATCAGCCTTTGCCTGGTCCAGTATCAGCAAGGGGCCATCGGCCACATCATCCACCGGCCTGCCGTGCGAACCCTGTACCAGACTGGCATCAAGACCGATGACATTCATGAGACTGCGCATGCCCAGCAGGCGCTTGCCCAGCCGCCATGCGACGGCGAGTTTGGGGAAGCGGATATTTTTATCGACAAATAATTCCGCCGGGTCATAGCCGGGCTTGCGGTGTATCTCTACCGTGCGCGCAAAGTCTGGCGCCAGCGCATCATCCTGCCAGTAGTAGTAGGTGAACCATGAGCGCTTGTCTGCCATGACAACCAGTTCACCGGAGCGCGGGTGATCCAGCCCTATTTCTGCACGCTCGCTACCGGCCCAGATACCTTCCACACCAGCGACACCGGCCAGCAGCCTGCGCACCAGCGCAATCAGTTCCGGCCTGGAGATATATACATGGGCAAACTGGTGGTCAGCCACGGCATAGGCGCTGGAGGCAATCGGGTCCAGCAGTTCTGCGCCATCTTCCTGGCGTACCACCAGATAACCGGCGTCACGCAGTATGCGGTTCAGGTGCACTGGGCGATCGACAGCCGTGATGCCATATTCAGACAGTATCATGACACGACGCCCGGCCTGTTGTGCATGGGCGATCAAGTCTCCTGCCACTTCGTCTATATCACGCAGCGATTGCTGTACCGCCGGGTCTGTCAGGTCTGGCCCATGTCTTTGCAAGTCATAGTCAAGGTGGGGCAGATAGACCATGGTCAGGGTGGGATTCTTTCCAGTGATCGCCAGTTTGGCGGCATCAGCTATCCAGCGGCTGGACTTGATCGTGGTGGCCGGGCCCCAGAACTGGAACAGTGGGAAGGCACCGAGTTTTTGGGTCAGTTCATCGCGCCACTCTGGAGGTGTCGTATAACAGTCTGGCAGCTTGCGGCCATCTGCCTTGTAGATAGGGCGGGGCGTAATGCCATAGTCATGGCTGGAGGCCATGTTGTACCACCAGAACAGGTTTGCGCAAGTGAACCTGGGGTCGCGCGCCTTGCCTGCTTCCCAGATTTTTTCTCCAGTGATGAGCTTGTTCGATTGCCGCCAGAACCAGATTTCTGCCAGATCACGAAATAGCCAGCCATTCCCGACTATGCCATGTTGCTGCGGCGGCAGCCCCGTCATCATGGTGGCTTGCACGGTACAGGTGACGGCCGGCGTCACGGTTTGCAGGGGCAGCAGCCTGCCCTGTTCAACAAAGGCCTTGAGCCTGGGTGTATAGGTTCCTATCAGGCGGGGTGTCAGTCCAACGATATTCAGTATCAACAGGGTTTGGGCTTGCATGGCAAATCTTTGTTCATTGGCTATGTGGCTGGGTCGGCTGGTTTGGTAGGCATGAAACAGGTTTGCGCTGCAAAGCCTGCCCTTGTCTCGCTCCTTGCTGGTCCCTCTTGTTGCCTGATTATTATCTTATCCATGGTTTACTGCAACATGCTTTGTGTAAAAAATGTTTCTTTTTAAATAATTTCGAAATGTCATCATAATTCAACATTTGTTTGCAAATATTCATTGATTATTTTGCATTAATGTTTCAATATTTGTAATTGTGTGCTGCCTGTTCAGGCTGGCACAGCGGTTCTCTGCGAGTAGTAGCGGAACGCCCTCAGTATCACTATCAGGCGTCACCATTATTGCCAGGACAAACCCAGCAAACCCAGGTAAGCCCGTCAATTCACTTGATATCTACCCCAGGAGTCACCATGAGTTATCTAAGCCTTCCCCGTCTGGTTTTTGCCGGGCAGTTTCAAGCTGATGTATCCACGGTCAATAATGACCCTGAACATTTCAATACAGCGCGTTTCCGTTCTAATTACCAGATGCCCGGGCCGGGTGCCAGCAATGGCTGGTGGAACCCGAATGGCACTGGCTCGTGGCGTTTCCGTCAGTGCGTAGTGACCAGCGTGGTGTATAAGGATGGCAGCACTTGCAGCGACCCCAGTCTTGATCCCGTCATCGGCCTGGCAGTGAATGGCACCGACAGCAGGGTGGAGGGCAAGCTGGTTGATCTCGATAGTGAACAGCAGATGGTGTCGCAGATCTGGGGTTTTTCGGTCAATCTTGGCAGCGAGGCTTCCGGCATGGGCTTCCGTAGCCGTTTTGCGGTCGCGCCGTTTGCGGACATCTGGGTCAATTACCCGCCTGGTGAGCCTGATTCATTCTTTTGCGCGTATTACCAGTCAGTGCTCGAACAGATCAGCATCACCGGGGCCGGAACTTCGCGCTTCCTGCAAGAGTTGTTGGCCGAGAATAAAACGCCAGACAATTTCAGTATCAAGTTCAATGTCGACAGTTTTGACGACACCATGTCTTCCCCCAATTTCACCTTTGGCCGCGTGGTCGGCAGCATAGGCTTGCATGATGCGTGTGAGCCCCGGCATTTCGTGCCAGGCCGTCGCTTGTGGGCAGTACCAGGGCAAACAGCCAATGACGCCATCGGGCAAATTGTTGGCAATGTGCTGACCCTGGATCTCGGTAACAGCCTGCCCATCAAGGCACTGGGTGGCCCCAGGGCAGACTCGGGCAGCCTGACGGTAGCCTTGCTGCCAAATGTTGGCCCGCCGCAATTGCTGGCTGAAGTCAATTACCAGGGGCAGCAATGGTATGAAAGCACGGCAGGCATAGTCTCGATTCCGCTGAGCAGTGCGCAACTTGCTGCTGCCAGCAATACCCCGCTGGGCCTGGTCAAAAACGCTACCCAGCCCCTGCTGGCAGAAGCACCGAATGGTCAGTGGGTGAGGGCAGACAATTTTGTTTTCAGGTTTAACCCACCAGAAAATACCAGCGTGCATTTTTATGCAAGCAGCTTCGGGCAGCCATTGGCGAATACCCAGATCAGCCTCGGCTATGATCCGTCTGCGATGCAAGGCCAGGTCACCCAGGGGCCAGTATCGGGCCCGCAACAAGTCGGCACACCTACTGAAGCACTGGCTTTCCAGACCAGCATTACCACTGGCAGCGATGGCCGGGCGGAACTGACACTGAAAGCAACAGACCCTGGTAATCCACGTGGCTATATCGATGGGCAGGTGTATTGCGTGACCTACCAGATAGGAAGTGCGCCACCGCCGCTGGGCAGCGTGGGTAATGGCGCACTGACGCTGAATGCCCTGGTCTTCAGCGGCTACACGATACCTGACAAACCAGACTGGATGTGTGATGTGCGGCCCATTTTCCAGCAATATGCCGACCTCTATCCCATCATGCACAAGATCGTCGATCTGTCGAATTATGCCAGTCTGACGAACAAGATCTATGCACTCAAGAATGTGTTCAAGGCCCCGGTATCCGATCCCAATTACATGCCGGTGACACGCGACCTTTCTACCAAAAAGCGCGAGATGCTGTTGAAGTGGCTGGAAAGCCCGCTCTACATGGAACTCGATTCAGTCCCTGATCTGCACCGCGCCCTGCAACAGGCGATAGAACTTGAGCATGCGACCATACCGCCGTATTTGACTGCGCTCTACAGTATCAAGCCAAATGCCAATATCGAGGTGGCGCAACTGATACGCAGCGTGGTCATGGAAGAGATGTTGCACATGGCACTGGTCTCAAATCTCTTCATCTCCATAGGTGGCCAGCCCTGCTTCAACCGCCCCAAATTCGTCCCTGTCTATCCTGGCTCCTTGCCGGGTGGTTTAAGAGCAGACCTGAATGTACGCCTGCGCAAATGCTCGATAGACCAGTTGCGTGCCTTCATGTCCATAGAGCAACCAGAAAAAACCATAGAGCCGGTGCATTATCGCGCCAAGAGAGGTGATCCTGTTGATACCTCGAAATACACCATAGGCTGGTTCTATGATGAAATCAAACAGGCTTTGACTGAGCTCAGTAATGCCGGGCAGATCAGTTTTGGCAATGCAGAGAAACAGGTCACGGAATGGCATGGCACAGGCAAACTGTTCGCGATCACGTCGCTGGCGGATGCCTGCCGGGCGATCGATGAAATCAAGCGCCAGGGCGAGGGGGCAAATGCACGTCATCCCGGTGATGGCGATGGTGAGTTGTCGCACTATTACAAATATGCCGAGATTGTCAATGGTCATCGCCTTGTAAAGAGCGAACATGGCTTTGCCTATAGCGGCGAAAAAATCCCGTTTGACCCTGATGGTGTCTGGCCTATGATGGATGACCCCAATCTGGCGGTGTATCCCAAAGGCTCACGCGCCCGCATCTTGCAGGAGCAGTTTGCCAATACCTATCAGGCGCTGCTGAATGGCTTGCACATCGCCTTCAATGGCGAACCAGACAAGCTGGGTCAGGCAGTTGGCCTGATGTTCTCGCTCGGTCTGGCAGCACAGCAATTGATGGAGACGCCTTCTGGTTTGAACGATGGCACGACAGCGGGGCCGAGCTTCCAGCTGCCTTTTCCTGACTGAGTGAGCCATCGTGTTTCCTCCAGACAGCGTTGCTGATGTTGCCAATGTTGTCGATGTTGTCTGGAGGGATTGATAAATTTGCAAACAAATGCATATCAGTTTTATAATCAATTACAGCATGATGGTGAACTGGATGTGGATATCCATGAAAAGGACTTATCGTGAAATTGGCTGAACTCAACAGGCTGCCCGATCTGGATGTGACAGCGCCGCCTGCCTTGCGCGGTGCCTGGCAACAGCAACATGTGCGTGTCGATTATTCTTTCCCTGTGGTATCCACCCACGATGCCTTTGATATTGCCAATCCTGATTTTCGTGCGGTTGTGACTTTGCGTGAGCCACAACGCCGCCACCGCCTCGCCATTTTTCTCGATGAAGGCGTGGCCAGAGCCATGCATGGTCTTGCTGAGCAGATACTGACTTATATTAACTTCCACCATGAAGCGATGGAATTAATCGGTGACATCTTCATGATGCCCGGTGGCGAAGCCTGCAAAAATGATCCTGCCCTCGTAGAAACGCTATTGCAGGCATTGTCAGAACGCGCGATAGACCGGCATTCTTATGCAATCGCCATAGGTGGAGGTGCAGTACTGGATGCAGTCGGTTATGCGTCTGCGATTTTCCACCGCGGAGTGCGTCATATACGCTTCCCGACTACGGTGCTGGCGCAGGATGACAGCGGGGTTGGTGTCAAGAATGCCGTCAACTGGCAGGGGCAGAAAAACCTCATAGGCACGTTTGCACCGCCCTGGGCTGTCATCAATGATGCAGCTTTCATCGATATCCTGCCTGCGCGTGAAAAACGGGCAGGGCTGGCAGAAGCCGTCAAGGTTGCCCTGATACGTGATCACGCCTTCTTTCTCATGATGGAAAAGCAGCTGCCCGCGCTGGCTGCATTTGACAGCGCAATCCTGAACAGCGTCATCGCCCGCTCAGCTGGTCTGCACATGCACCAGATCGCGCATGGTGGTGATCCGTTTGAAAGCGGTTCTGCCCGGCCCCTTGATTATGGCCACTGGGTCGCCCACAAACTAGAACGCCTGACCGCACATGCGCTGTCGCATGGCGAGGCGGTGGCGATAGGCCTGGCGCTGGATGCCCGTTATTCCTGCCTCGCAGGTTTATTGCCTGCTGGAGAAGATGCCCGCATCCATCGCTTGTTGACGCAATTAGGTTTTGATCTGTGGCACCCGCAATTACTCGCGCAGAATACACAAGGCGAATTGCTGGTGCTGCAAGGCTTGCGAGAATTCCGTGAACACCTCGGTGGAGAGCTGACCATCACCTTGCTGGCCGCGATAGGCAGCGGTGTAGAAGTACATGAGATGGATGCCGGACTGGTGCGTGCAGCGATAGACTGGCTGCAAAGCTTGCAAACAAGCGCACAGCTAACAATATCACCTGCAATACCAGCCGCAATTTCGGCCTCAACTTCAACCACCACCGCAGGCTGAGACTGATATGTTGATATCCCTGCCACCGCAAAACGTGCACCTGACTTACTGCACGAATATCCATGCGGGTGAAAGCTGGGAAGAAATCAGTGCCAGCCTCAATGAAACTATCCCCGTACTCAGAAAAAAGCTGGAGCTGCTTGAAGGCCAGCCCTTCGGCATAGGTCTGAGGCTGTCGGCGATTGCGGCTGACAGCCTGGCCCAGCCAGCAGTCTTGCAGCAATTCAAGATGCAGCTACAAAAGCTGGGTGCCTATGTATTCACCATCAATGCCTTTCCCTACGGGCCTTTTCACACCGTCAGGGTCAAGGAGCAAGTTTATCTGCCAGACTGGCGTGATGCTGAACGTTTGCGCTACACCAGACAATGCGCCGTGATTTTGAGCCAGCTCCTGCCTGATGATATGGAGGGCAGTATTTCCACCGTCCCAGGTGCCTACAAATCTGAAACACAAACTGCAGATGCACAACAGCAGATTGTTGAGCAGCTCATACAGGCAGTTGCCATGCTGGCCGAAATGGAACAAGCAACTGGAAAATGCATAGCCCTGGCATTGGAGCCAGAGCCCTGCTGTTTTCTGGAGACCATGAGCGAGACCACGGCTTTTTTCTGTGATCAGTTATGGGCCAAGGACAGCATCGGCAAGCTGGCTGCATTGGTTTCATGCACAGAAGCGCAGGCCGAGCGCCTGATGCGCCGTCATCTTGGCGTGTGCTATGACGTCTGCCATGCTGCAGTCGAATTTGAAGACCCCGTCCATGCCATGCAGACCCTGACCGCGCTCGGCATACGCATACCCAAGATACAGTTATCTTGCGCCTTGCGCATTCCTGTCATGCATGCCGATTTGTTGAGCGAATTGCGACGTTTTGATGATGGTGTTTATCTGCATCAGGTTGTGATCCAGAATGAAGATGGGTTGCAGCGTTATACCGACCTGCCTGCCGCGCTGGCAGCTTACCAGGCTGGCCATGCAGACGGTGAATGGCGGGTGCATTGCCATGTGCCTATCTTCTGGGATAGTGAACAGCAGCAAGCTTCAACACTGGGGTCAACCCGCGCAGACTTGCTGGCGACCTTGCGGGCTCTGCGCAAGCAAGGTTTCTCGGGGCATCTGGAAGTCGAGACTTATACCTGGGATGTCTTGCCTGCGCACTTGAAGACTGAATCCAAAGACCACGCCATTGCGCGTGAGTTGAGCTTTATCATGAAAGAACTGCTGACATGAATACTTTAGTCATGAATAACAGCCGCATGGGTATTTATCTGCGGCTGGGCCGGGTATCCAATCTGCCTACCGTATGGACCAATGTGCTGGCGGGTGCCATCGTTGCTGGCAGTATTACTGGTCGCCCCTTGTCACTCATGCATGTGCTGCTGGTCATGCTGGCGATATCGGCTTTTTATTGCGCGGGCATGTATTTGAATGATGCCTTTGACCGTGAAATTGATGCCCGCGAAAGACCGGGGCGACCGATTCCTTCTGGCCAGATCAGCGCGAGGGCCGTGTTTGCCATAGGCTTTATCCTGCAGGTGGCTGGCATTGCCATACTCAGTTATTACGGCACCTGGGCCATTGTTTGTGGCTGCGCACTGGCTGCCACCATCCTGCTGTACAACGTCTGGCATAAGGGCAATCCACTGAGCCCGCTGATCATGGGCCTGTGCCGCGCACTGGTGTATTTTGTTGCGGCTGCCAGTGTCATGATGCTTGAACTCAATGCTACGGGCGAGCCGCCGCGGACCAGCACTGTATTGCTCAATACCACTGTGGTGCTGGCAGCGCTGGCTATCTGGGCGCATGTCGTAGGACTGACCTATGCAGCAAAACAGGAGAGCCTGAATCGTCTTGGCAGCCTGTGGCCTTTGCTGATACTGGCCTTGCCTGTGCTTTTGTATGGCAGCCGCTCGGTCAGTAGTTGGGCCGACGGCGGGCTGGCCTTGCTGATGCTGCTGGCCCTGATCGTTGCAGACGTTATCGCTGTGCGTTTATTGATTACCCGTCATCTGGCAGGTTCGGTACCCAGGGCCGTGGCGCAATTGATTGCGGCAACATCCTTGCTGGATGCACTGGTGATTGCCATCGCCGGTGGCGGCCTTGCCGCCGTGGCATTTTGCCTGGGCGCCTTTATCCTGACCAGGGTCTTGCAACGTGTGATTCCCGGAACCTGATCCATCATTTGAAGGCGGCCATCATGAGACATCCATCTTTAGAAGAAATGCAGGCACTGACACCAACTGCAGCAGCTTTGTCGCAACTCGATATCTGGATAGCCGCACGCAGCATGCCAGAAGCCTTGCTATGGTTCCGCCTGCAATGCCAGCAAATCAGTACCGCGAAACAGGAACGTGACGTGTATCGCGCCATGGGCATGGCTTCGCGCAAACTTGGCAAACAGGATTTGAACTTGAGTGCGGATGAACTGGCCGCAGCGCATGTACTACGCCCTGGTTTTGACCCCTCGGCCTGGAGCGTCGATATCGCAGCCAGGGTGGCTTTCCTACTCGCCAGCTACGCCGGTGATGAAGCGCAATTCGCCAGCCAGCTTGACAGCAGCGCTGACAGTGCCGAGATCAATGAGCTGATCGCCCTGTATTCCGGCTTTCCCTTGTATCCCGCGGCGGCGGTGATAGAACACCGCGCCCGCGAGGCGATACGTTCCAGCATGCGTCCCATTTTTGAAGCGATGGCACATCGTAACCCTTATCCCATGCAGGTATTTGATGAGGCTGCCTGGAACCAGATGGTCGTCAAATGTTTTTTTCTCGACAGCCCGCTATGGCCAATACAAGGCCTGGAGCAAAGAAATAATCCTGCTCTTGCCAGTATTCTGATTGATCTCGCCCATGAACGCTGGGCAGCAGGGCGTACTATCAGCCCCGAGCTATGGCGCTGCGTGACACCACAACTGGCATTGCTCGGTGAACCAGAATTATTGCGTGCTCTTGAACAAGGCAGCATGGCAGAAAAGCTGGCGATCGCCAAAAGCCTGTCTGCCCATGACAGCAAGATTCGCACACTGTGCCAGCAACAAAATCTGATTACCGCAGCAAGAGACCTGAGCTGGCAAGAGCTGTTGCAAGACTCACACTGATAGCAATACTCATAAACTGAGGGGAATGAATATGTTTGAAAAAAACACAGAGCATCAGCAATGGCTGGAAGACAGCATCGCCAATCTGGATGCCGCCGCAGGTACCATCCATGTACAGCGCGGTGAAGATTTATACCTGAGTGCCGCCTTGCGCATACCTGAACCTGTGCTCGCCATCGTTGCCCATGTCAGTCATGGCAAGGGCATGGCAGGTGCGGCACAACTAAGCAAGACACCTGTGCAAACCTGCAATCTGCAAGACGATAAAAGCGGCAATATACGGCCCGGTGCCAAGGCCGTTGGTGCGCAGGCGGCAATCGCGATTCCCCTGCTAAGCAAAGCGGGCGATGTCATGGCGGTGGTTGGCTTTGCCTGGCAAAAAGAAGGTGACCCGGCAGAGTGGGTGGCACAGGCGCCTTTCCCTGCCAAACTGGCTGAACTGACTGCGCGTTTGCAGGCTGCCTGAATTAATTGACGGGTAGTATGAGTTTGCGCACATAGCCTTCGAGGGCCACGGTTTCTCCATCTGCATTGGCGATGGGGCGGCCGGGCAAGCCCATGCCTTCGCTGATGAAGACCGTATTGCCTGTCACGCATAAATTCGACGGTGTATCCAGATGCCTGGCAAGACAAGTTACCGTGCCCTTGTCCAGATCAAAGCGAAGCAGGCGACCGGAATAGCGCTTGAAACCACCATGCCAGGCGGTTTGCGGTACTTCATTTGCAGGCATGGGTTCTAAAAAATCCTCGCATAATTCCAGCACCAGCAATTGACCTTGTTCTGTGAATGCCATGGCGGTGGCCAGCGTCAGGCCTGCTATGACTGTGCTGACTTCGCCCGTGGCAAGATCCAGCCTGACGATCTGGCTGACGCCTTTTTCAAAGTTGATGCCCATCTTGTCGGCATCGCCTTGCAACTCGCCAGAGAACAGGGAAATCAATACAGGCTGATTAGCCTCACCTGTTGTTGAGCTTTGATCCAGGATAATCGTCACTGGCACCGCATGCTGGCCACCAGATAAATCTGCCAGTACACCGACTACTGTTTCCGGCTGGCCATCAATGAATTCTATCGCCTGATTGGTATCTGGCTTGACCGTCAGCCAGCTTTGTCTTTGTGGGTGATAACAAAGCGTATTTAAATTGCCACTGCTATGGATAAGTGGCTGAGGCGGCAAGCTAGTCAAATCAAGAATACGGGAACCAGCAACATAATCTGTCTGACTTAGCAACCAGCGACCTTCGCCGTAGGCAATATCGGCAAGTCCAAATATTTCATCCCGGCACATGCGAGCCTGCATATTCATGGAGCGAAAACCATCAGCGAGTACCTCGCACCTTGCGTACCCGCCATCAGTATCCTGTTTGAATTGCAGTAGTCGTCCAGAGAAAGGCTGCCCTGCGTCGCCGCTGCCTGCTTCTACCAGCAACAGGCTGCCATCATGTTTGAGTTTGATGCCGCGCGGATTATTCAGACCGCGCAAGACAATGCTGGATGCGCATCGCTGCTGCATCATGAGTTGTGGCACAACGATGGGTAGCGGGTTTGCCATGTAGTGAGCCTGAAAATGAGCCTGAAATTAGTTCAATGCAGGCCAGTGTTTCACAAAAGATAATTGTGGTCAATATGATATGTGTCTTTGCATCTTTGTATTTTTGTCGCTTTACGATGTTGCATGCCTGAACGCCAGCCGTGTCCATGTCACCCCGCTTTGCTGGTTGAGTTTTTGTATTGACGCTGCTTCTACATGCAAAATGGGTTTCAGGTTTTGCAGAGCAGCCAGTTCTATCGTCTCTGCCGCGCTGACATCAAACATCCGTCGCCCGGCAGGAACAGGGCCATGGCGCAGCGACAATATCAGGGTTGCCGATGCATTCATCAAACTCGCCAGCCGGGGCATGGCCTGCTGACGCTGAGCTTCGTCCAGATGCATCCACACGGCACTCAGCATGATGAGGTCAAAAGTTTCTTTTCTGGAGCTGAGCAAAGCCAGGTCGGGCAGGCTGTCATCCAGCCAGGTGATGAGGTCTGAGTCATGCAGTTCAATGCCGGGCAGGCGTAATTCACTGACAGGTTCTACCGCAACAACCTGATGCCCCAATGCAGCAAATGCAGCGGCATCACTGCCTATGCCAGAACCCAGATCGAGCACACGGCCAGGTGTTGCCGGAAACAGGTGCAAGACTGCGGCATGATGTTCTTCGAAGGAAATTTCCTGCCACTGTTGCACCAGGTAATCCGCCATTTCTGCATAGCCTTCGGTACCGCTGATTCTTGCCATAAGCCTGTTCTTACATCGTGTGTTTTGACGGAAATAAAGATTGTAAAGCACTCCTCTCCATATTCTTTAATTAAAAAAAGAATAATGACATTGACTTTTCGATAATTGAAAATATACTAATTAAGCTTGCCATATTGATAGCAGGCAGATTTCCAGAATTCCCTAGATACCCACCCTTTTCATAACCGGATTTATCTCAAGGAGCAACTCATGACTACCAGTAAAGAGACTTTTGGCGGTTTTATTCCCCTGTATGGAGCGGCAATGAGTGATGCGATTGCCAGTGGCGATGCTGCCAAAATGAGTGCCGCACGTGATGCAGCCTTCGCCCACCTGGCTGGCGCGGCTGATGTCGCCCGCTTATTGCCAGAGCTGGAAAGCGCCATCAAAAGCAAGGGCGGCATCATACGTCCCCTGTATGCCGTCACCATACAAGACGCCGTCGCCCGTGGCGATCAGGTTGAGATCTCCCGCATCAAATCTGAACTCGCTTCCTACAATAATCTGCTCGGTGGTAACACTGCCGCCGCGTTTCATCCTGTCACACCTTATGGCGTCGCGATTCAGGACGCGCAGGCGCGTGGTGATCAGGCCGAAGTCGATCGTCTGAAAGAACTCGCACAGAGCCTGTTGGCACAACTCAACGCCAGCAAATAAGTACAGCCGCATGATCCCGGATGCCAGCTTGCTGGCATTTGCCACCGGAGCCTAGTATGGAACAAACTCTTGTATCTCAATCTTCTCAAGCATCCCAACCCGCCAGGGCGCGTACGCTGTCTGATCTCAACGGCCATACTCCTGTGCACGTGGTGTGGGAAATTACCCTCGCCTGCAATTTGAAATGCAGTCATTGCGGCTCACGTGCAGGCAAACGCAGGGTGGGTGAGCTCTCTACCGAAGAAGCTTTTTCCGTGATCGATCAACTGGCCGCCCTGGGCACGCGTGAAATCACCCTCATAGGTGGCGAAGCCTTCTTGCGCAAGGACTGGCTGCAAATGGTGGAACGTATTGCTGGTCACGGCATCCGGGTGGGCATGCAAACCGGTGCCCGTAACCTCAATACTGCAAGGCTGGAAGCAGGCAAGCAGGCCGGTTTGTTTGGCATAGGTGTGTCCATCGATGGCATGAAGGATTATCACGACAGGTTGCGCGGTGTCGTCGGCTCCTGGAATGATGCCCTGCGTGCCATGGAAACCGCCAAATCCCTGGGCCTGGGTGTCAGCTGTAATACCCAGATAGGTGCAGAGACCATAGATCAGCTGGAGCCGCTGTTCAACCGCATCATCGAAGCAGGTGCCACTCACTGGCAATTACAGATCACCGTGGCCATGGGCAATGCGGTAGAGAATGACCACCTGTTGTTGCAACCGCATCGTGTGCTCGAACTCATGCCCTTGTTGAACCGGCTTTATCATGAAGGTCAGCAACGCGGCCTGTTGCTGACCTTTGGCAATAACCTTGGTTACTTCGGTCCCTTCGAGCATCACTGGCGTGGCCTCGGCGATGAAACACTGCACTGGACAGGTTGCGCTGCTGGCCAGAATGTCATCGGCCTCGAAGCGGACGGTACCATCAAGGGTTGCCCATCACTGGCGACGGAAACCTATGGTGGTGGCAATGTCCGTGACACTGCCGTGGCAGAGTTGTGGAACACGTCTGAGGCTTTGCACTTTGGTCGCATGCGCAATATCGATTCACTATGGGGTCATTGCCGCACCTGCTACTACGCCGATGTCTGCCGTGGTGGCTGCACCTGGACTTCAGATTCCCTGTTCGGCAAGCCCGGCAATAATCCCTATTGCCACTACCGCGCACTGAAGCTGGAGAAACGCGGCATACATGAAAAAATCCGCAAAGTGGCACCAGCGCCTGACAAGCCTTTTGCCATAGGCAGGTTTGAACTGTATGAAGAAGCGATTCCCGGCAGGCAAATTCTGCCTGAGGAACCTGCGCCAGCACCACGCGTGGCAGAACGCACCAGCAGCAATCCCTTGCCTGAACTGGGATTGTGCCGCAACTGTCATGAGTACATCTGGCAGGACGAGACCGAGTGTCCGCACTGCCATGCCGATGTCGCTGCAGCCGCACAAAAATATGCCATTGAAGAAGCCAGACGGCAAGCCGTCATGACAGAACTCAAGAGCGTACTCGATCGCCTGCATGTGCTGACCAGCACAGTCTGACGATCAAAGCCCGGCCATTGTTTCTGAAGGTCGGGATGATTTTGGTGTTGAAAAATATTTTCCTTCATCCGCAAGGCAGTTAATTGTCTTCATTTGCTGCCAGCATTTCCTAAAAGGAGTAGATATGGTTTCCCCAACTCACATCGCACCCATGGCCGCTTTATATGGCGTCCCCATCCATGAAGCCATCGCCAGTGGTGATCTCAGCAAGATCACTGCGATACGCGATCAGGCACTCGATTATCTTGCGGCTGCATCAGAAATAGAACGTCTCTTGCCATCGCTGGAAAAAGCCATGAAAGCCAAGGGCTTACCGCCACAGGCTTTATATGGTGTAGCGATACAAGATGCAGTAACACGCGGTGACCAGGCAGAAGTCGCGCGTTTGAAAGCGCAAGTGGCTTATTACAGTCGTTTGTTTTAATGTGTTTGTAGGTTGGGCTGCGGTTTACCAGCCCAACACTCGGCGTTTAAATAACGTATACGTATGTTGAGGCCAAGTGTTGGGCCGGGCCTCGCCAGGCTGATGAAGCGTAGCCCAACCTGCAAAATTTCAATCAACTCCCCACCTTCTCCGGCGGCGTCACGATCAACACCGAAGGCACAGCCTCTGGATTATATAGACGCAAATAAAAGTGGCCTATGCCCGCCGTACCCAGCATCAGGTTAGGTGTCTCACCCGTGCCCGCCACGCCGCAAGGCCAGGGCATGTCGGACTGGCCATAATGCTGCCAGCCTTCCTGCCCTATCTTTTCTGCGATCTGGGTCAGGTCGGGGCGTTTCAGATATTGCCCTGCCATGATCATCAATTCAGCATTACCGCAGGCACCATGGCATAACGAAAAATTACTTATGCCATGCACCCAGGCTGGCATCAGCGAACTCGCCGTGGTTTGTATGGCCGCATTCAATTCCTGCATGAGCATGGCATCATCCGGCATCAGTGCCACATTGCGCAGGCGCGATAAACCTATGCCGGGTGCGCCATGGCACCAGGCCATGTTATACACCGGTGGTGCATCAGTCTGGCTGGCGTCCATGATGCGCAAGTCTGGCCAGTTATTGTGCTGGGCACTGAACAGGCCGCGTTCATAACGCAAGCCTTCATTGGCACCATCAAGGTAGCGTTTTTCTTCTGTGGCGCGATACAGTTCCAACAAGGCGGTGACGATGCCAGCCACACCATGTGAATGACCGGTCAGGTGTTTTTGTCCGGGCACATGCATGGTTTCCCATGACCAGCCAGCATCACTCTTGCTGGCATGTGTCAGTAAATAATCACCATGGCTTTGCGCCATGGCGATAAAGTCGGGGCGCTGGTGTTCCAGGCCGAGTTTCAACATCGCCGGTATGGCACCGGCACTGCCGCCGATGACATCGATGAACATCGCATCCGGCACGTGCTCTTTGAGGCTGGCCATTTCACGTAGGCCACGGGCGATAAGGGCTTCATTTTTCAATAATGTACCTATGCGTACCAGCACATAGGCAAAGCCGCTGCTGCCTGAGTAAAAACCACTGCGGGCTGGACCCTGCATTTTGTCAGACAGCGACAGTGCCTGGTTCAAAGCACCTTCGAGTATCCGTTTTTGTTGCTTGTCGCCGCTGAACTGATGCAGTTCAGCGAGGAACAGCGCGATGCCGCTGGTGCCGCCATACAGGTCTCCGGCAAAGGAGCGGTAAGCTGGTACCCAGTTTTGATTCACGGCTTCCATGGACCAGCCCAGCCAGTTGCAACGCGCACCATCCCAGACCGCATCACGGCATAAATTGCGACCTATGCGGTCGGCAACGTCGAGATAAACTTCTTTGTAAGGATTGATGACCGCATTCATAGGTGCAGTCATAGGCGCAGTTACAGGTGTAGTCATAGGTACATTGATCGGTGCATTCATAACAGCAAGCCTCCGTTAAATACGGGTGTTTCAAACAGGTTGACTGAATTGCGGTTCAGGTAGGGGGTGCGCATGTCTATGCCATTCGTGGCGAAGCGTTTTTGCACGGCGTCTGCGCGTGCGCTCACGCTCTGTGAGCCTGCCAGCCATGCATCGACCATGCCTTCTGCCACCAGCCTGCATCTGTGCATGCCAAAGCTTTCACCGGTACCTGGTTCTTCTGCCACACCTATGCCACTCATCAGGGATTTACAAAACATTGGTGTGGCTGCACGCAGCTTGCTGCCCAGGCTGGCATGCAAGTCCTGCATCAGCGCTGCGACCATGGCGTAGTGGCGCTTGGCGATATACAGCACAGCGGCATCGGCGCGGCGATAGGCACTGGCATCGACCAGGGTTTTATACCTGAAGGGCAGGGCATAACGGTTCAGTTGTGTGGTCAGGCTGTAGAGTAATTCTGCTGCGGCATGCGCTGGAACATTGAAGTAAAAACGTATCAGTTCATAGTCGTCAAACTGGTCAGACAGGTTGCTGCCAAACGCGTAGTAAAAGCCTTGCTGCATGTCGGCAGTGCCGGGATACACACGCAAGTTCACCAGCTCACCGGCCTGCGCTGGCATGCCCGGCCATTTGTTGGCCGCGTATTCGCCCGCCATTGCGGTGCGGCTGCGCTCACCTTTTTGTATCATGACGCGGCCATCGGGGCTTTGCTGGTAAATTTTCCAGCCAGGGTCCCAGCGGTCTGAGGTCTGGTTGGCCTGGCTCAGGTTGGCTACCAGGTTTTGCGAAGGCAGGGCAGCTTCATCCGCAGCATCACGTACATAGTACATGCCATACAGGCTGTTATTGATGGCGGCGGTCAGTGCCTGGGCCGGGCTGGTTTGGGCACCTGTCGATGTGACAGGGATGGGAGTAGTATTGCCTAGTGCATAGCTATGCTGATTGTGGATTTGCAAGGCAGCGTAGATATTGTTTAATTCTTCGTGCATGGATGGCTCGCTCATGATGATAACTCCCCGCTAAACCCGTACAGGGCGGACGCAGCCTGTCGTGAATCGCGCAAAATATTCTGGCTGACCTGTAACAAGGTCGCTGCATGATTGGTCATGACGGGCGAGTAATACAGTGATTCAAACGCAGTCTGCACCATGCGTGCAGCACCGTATTCTATGCAGCGTAACAGGTAGGGATAGGCTTGCGATTTATCGATGCCTGCCGTCTGTACATAGCTGCGCCAGAAAGCGTGTATGGACGGGTACATGCCCTCCAGTGGAAAGACAGCCTTATCGACAAAGCGGGTAGGGTCAAATTCCTGATACAGCGGCATGGAGTAAATCCAAGAGGTCAGATAAGCTTGCAGCACTGCCCCAATATCCCAGCTGGCATCGCCATAATCAACCAGTTCCCAGTCTATGATGCGTAAAGCCAGTTCGCCATTGGGGCCAGGATAGACCACGCAGTTATCCCATTTCATGTCACCGTGGATAATGCTGTCATAGCGCCAGCCCTGTGCCAGACGTGCCAGGTTTTGCTGCAGGTCAGGGTATTGCCTGATCAGTGCGCCCAATTGTTGCACGCCACCACTGAGGGTGGAGCCAGCCTGCACACTGTTCAGATGGAAGCTCAATATCCATGGTGCCATACGCGGGAAATTGCTGAGGTCTTCTGTCTGCAGCGACTTGCCTCGCAGGGTCTGGTGATAGCTCCCCAGGGCAGCACCGAGCAACTTGCCTATCCCGGCTGGGAATGTTTTATTGCGGGCATGAAATTCTGTCAGGTTTTCACCGCCAGGTAACAAGCTGATGGTCAGGCAATGACGGCCAGCGTCATGATCGACAAAGCCGGGCATGAGTCTTGCCAAAGCTTCATAACCATTTTTTTGCGCCATGCGGTAGCAGGCAGCTTCGCGCTGCATGGTCGAGATTGCCATAGGCTCGACTTCCTTGATCTGCTTGACGAACAAGCCTGAACCATCGCGTCTGATGATCTTGTAATTGCGGTTGCGGCGGCCTGCCTCTACCACCATAAAATCACCATCGACAACCGCGCTTGGTGGAACCGTGCCTCGCGCCAGCAGATAGTGGGCCATATTGGATGCGGTCAAAAACATTCCTGATTACTCCTGGTATTGCGGCAAGCCTTACGCTTGCCAGTATGCCGAAACCCCAGGTGCAAAATTGCACCTGGGGTTTACAAAGAATGAGTCAACCCACGGTCGGGAATGTATCCCGACCGTTTTTACCAGGGCTGATCAAACTGCTCTGTACTGTTTTAGTTCACTTGCTCCTTGATTAGCAAAAGCCAGGTGCAGTGACATTGCCGCAAATCGGCATGTTATTCGTAGGAATAACAGGCCCTACCGTCATTGGCAGGCAAGTGTTGCCACAAATTTGCATGTTTTGGGTAGGAATTACAGGGCCAACTGTCATCGGCAGGCAAGTGCAACCCAGCAGATGGGTGGGAGCTACCGTTTGTGTGCACACCGTGGCAGCTGTGTGGCAAACAGGTACGGCGGTATGGCAAACAGCGGCAACAACGGTTGGGCAATGTGGCGGCGCTGACAGTGGTGGCTGGCAACCATGCCACGCTGTATGACCGCAAAATTGCGGCGCGGCTGTGCAAAAGTGAACGCCAGTTGGGCCAACCTGCTGTTGTGCTTCCAGGGTAGGTGGAGGACAAACAAAGCAATGTGTCGCGTTCGTTGGGTTCATTGCCTGTGCTTGCTGAGGTGCAGCCTGCTGCGCCTCAATGGTGAACGGTGGGCAAATGAAGCAATGAGTATTGGCAGTAGGATTTGTCGTTGGATGGATAGGGAATTGTGCCTGTTGCGCTTGTTGTGCTTGTGGTGGCGGGCAACCCTGCCATGCCGTATTGCCGCAAACCTGAGGTGCAGCGGTGCAATGTTGCACGCCGGTTGGACCGATGGGCGGGCAAGGCTGCCACGCTGTGTTACCGCAAAACTGTGGTGCGGCTGTGCAATGCTGTACGCCGGTTGGTCCGACATTGGCTTGTGCTGCAAATTGCTGGGCAGGCGCTGCTGCTCCGGCAAAGTTTTGTGCCTGCGCTGGTGCGGCCAGGCCACCCACACCACCCTGTAGTACTGGTGTCTGGTTTTGGAATACTGGTGTCTGGTTTTGGATTATGGTTGGATCGAAGGTCGTAGTGATAGGCAAGCGTGTATTAGCCTGACATTGTATGCCGCATTGAGGTTGATTATGGGTGAAATGGCATATTGCGGGGCTGGTGACATGCTGGCAGATCGGCCCAACCAGAGTCTGTGGGAAGCATTGTGGTGGTTGCGTCACATGGCAGATGACAGGCGAAGTTGGTATCAGGCATTGTGGTGGTTGTGTCAGATGATGACATGCGGCCGGAATAGTCACAGGCAGGCATTGAGGAATCAATGTGTTGATGTGACAAATCGGTAATTGAGTAGTCATGGCAAAACTCTCCTAAGAGTGGTACTGCATTTCATGAACAAAAAAGAAAACCAGGGAAAAACAAAACAACAAACTAATGGCCGCAATGCATGCCTCTGATAAGAAGCAGGGCAATGACATGCGCCATTCTTCACACATTCGCATGAGAAAAAGGCCAGTCAAACAAGAGCCCTTCACATCACGAATATTCCAATTCGGGTAATTCGGTCTGAATTCTTGTCGGAATTTCTGTCAGATTATTTCGGGGTATCAGGGCAACCTGGCCATGCAGTGTTGCCGCATTGCGCCGGGGCCTGCGTGCAGTTCAGTACGCCGGTAGGGCCGCCAGCCACCGCTGCCTGGGCTGCAGCATTGGCGGCGGATGCTGCCTGCGCACTTTGTATGGGCCCGTTGAAAAAACTGAGCTTGGTGTCAGCCACGCTCTTGCCCTTGCGTATGAGCTCGGCATCGGCCTTGATCCATACATAGGCTGTTTCCAGGGGATTATTGCTGCTGGCGGATGCCGCCGCCGTGTGCAAGATTGCGTCGCTGGGGATTTCATAATATTCATTCAGGACTGTATTCAGGTACAGCCGGGTATAGCCTTCCAGTGCAGAATTACCCACAAAGCCATTGAGCAAGACCACATCAGGAATATTCGCCGGATCAGCGGCCAATACTTCTACAAAATACTTGTCTTTCGCCATCACATTCTCCATTCGGTTGAAACTGAAACACAGATCAGGCATAGGGCTTTTTCAGATACCTGGTGCTGGATTCAGATAATTTGGACAACAATACAAACTCAATAAGCAAAAGCCAGGCTCCTGCCTTGCAGCTACAACACGTGCCACCGTTACAAACAAATGACACGTTCAAAATCCCTGCTGAGATGCAAATCCGTGCGTGCAAAAAAAACGGCGACAACGATCCACCCCAAGCCAGTCAGAAACGGGCTCAAATGCTCAAAAATCACTTGAAAGGGAGAGATTGCAGACGAGGAAATTTAATGCATATGCTTATTACTTTATTTGCATGTCAATAATTCAAGGTTAATTTATTATTAATATTTGTCAAGGTCGAAATGCGTAACAATTTATTACTATCTTGTTTTATGAGTATCTTTTTGCTTTCCGTAACGATGTGTGAATAGTGCTTGATGTCGAGAAATTTTTCTTTATGACCTCTGTCCAGCTTTGCCTGCAGCTTGATTTGCATCAAGTCGTGAAAGTGAGGCACATCTATCCTGAACTGGAAGTAAAAAAATAATGAGGGGAAGACATGGATCTTGAAGATGCTGTAGCTAAACATTCAGAGTGGAAGACAAAATTCCGCATGGCAATAAGTAAAAAAGAAGCCATGGATGCTACCACTATCGCCAGGGACAATTGCTGCGAGTTGGGCAAGTATTTGCACGGCGAGGGCAAATCCTTATTCGGCAATCTTGCAACGCATGCGGATTGCGTTGCCAGGCATGCGGCATTTCATATTGAAGCTGGTAAAGTGGCACAGGCTATCAATGCGAAGAAATATTCCGAGGCAGAAGCAATGATTAATGCTGGCACGAATTATTCGGCAGCATCAAGTGCGGTAGGAGTGGCCATCATGAAATTCAAAAAAGAGGCGGGATTATGAAGTGAATTCTGCTTTTATTAATGGATGACATTCATTTACCCCCATTAGTCTGTCGCCGGGCTAATGGGGGCAACTATCAGATGCCACGCTGATTGACGCGCCTGGACAGTTCCTCTGCAGTTTCCTTGCGTTCACTATATCTATCCACAAGATAAGTGGCTACATCACGTGTCAGTAAAGTGAACTTCATTAACTCTTCCATGACATCGACTACGCGATCATAGTAAGCTGATGGCTTCATTCGTCCGGCCTCATCAAATTCAAGAAAAGCTTTCGCGACCGATGACTGATTCGGTATCGTGATCATGCGCATCCAGCGACCAAGTATGCGCATTTGATTGACAGCATTAAATGATTGCGATCCTCCTGATACTTCCATGACCGCCAGTGTCTTGCCCTGCGTAGGGCGCACGGCGCCAACGGACAGGGGGATCCAGTCGATCTGCGTCTTCATGATGCCCGTCATTGCACCGTGACGTTCAGGCGAAGTCCAGACCATTCCTTCAGCCCATAGCGCCAGCTCGCGCAATTCTCGCACTTTGGGATGACTGTCAGGTACCTCATCGGGCAATGGCAAACCATGTGGATCAAAAATCCGTGTTTCTGCGCCCATTGCCTTTAGAACTCATTTCATAAATAGGGTGAGATGCGTTTGCCTCATAACGTGGGCTGGCAAGACGGACGAGGCAGTCAATAGCTTTGCCTATTGATAACGAGTCCAACGCAGTCCAGCGCGCGTTATGAGGCAAACCCTTCGGGAACTGACGATTTGGGCGCATTGCAGCGTTGTGCCCCTCGCTAAGGCAGGAGCCTTAGCAGCGGGTCACGCCTTGCACTGCATCCCAAATCGTCTTGTTCGCACTCATCCTATTTATGAAATGAGTTCTAGTAACCTGGCCGCTTCCAAGGTCAGTAATTTGCTGTACGAACGCTCGCGCAAAGAGCCATAAAGGAGCAGTATTCGCGGCGCGTGGCCTGCTCGTACAGGTGCAAACAATTGCTCTGTTTCCGGCTGCCTGAACAAGTCCAGGTGCAGGCTGGGAAAGTCATTTTTGGTGAACACGATTACCCTCCTTGTCGACGACTTTCTCGCCGTCTTCCTTGAAGAATTCGCTTTGCTGCGGTAATGGCAAAATATCCAGTACGACTTCTGAAGGGCGGCATAGCCTCGTGCCAATCGGCGTTACTACGATAGGGCGATTCATTAATATCGGATGCGCGACCATGAAGTTGACGAGATCATCATCAGACCATTTTTCATCTTCAAGCCCCAGCTCTTCGTACGGCCCAGTTTTTTTGCGCAAGACGTCTCTTACCGGTACCTTCATTGCCGCGATCAGTTCCAGCAGTTTTGCTTTCTCTGGCGGATGCTGCAGGTATTCAATCACTTGCGGTTGAGCGCCGCTATTTCGTATCAGGGCAAGGGTATTGCGGGATGTGCCGCATTCAGGATTATGGTAAATGGTAATCGTCATGTAGTTTTCCAGAAAAAGTTAAGCGTTTACAGAGTGTAGAAGTCGATACAAGCAGCAAAATGCCACCGTTGCCATCACACCCTCAGTACCGCTGGGTTTGCGCCCAAGTGAGTATGCGTTAAGCTGACCAGCATGCTCGCAATTTGCATTCACTGCCTTCCATTCAACTGGTAACAGACGTTTTAATGTGGCTTCTACCAGGAAGCTTGATATCAAAATGAAACTTTACTTTGATTCTATATTTCAATAATAATGGAAATGTGGAATCAAAGTAAAGTAAGATAGATTTGTTTGTTCTTAGACAATGCAGTATCTGACCAACTGATTAAATTGAAAGGGTATATAAAAATTGCTGTTTCAATGTGCAGATTTTGTACTCGCACTGGCTGCAACGCAACTGCGGCTTTTTGTGACAGGACAGACAATCTGAAATGAAGATTGAACCCACCTCAAGGAATACCATGTTATTTCTCACAGAAGCACCGCAGTTTCTATTTTTTACTGGTAAAGGCGGTGTCGGCAAAACTTCGCTGGCCTGCGCCAGTGCGATTATGCTGTCTGACTCAGGCAAACGTGTCTTGATTGTAAGTACAGACCCGGCCTCTAACGTGGGACAGGTGTTTGGTATCAGCATTGGCAACGCCATTACTGCAGTGCCCGATGTCGCGAATTTGTCCGCATTAGAGATTGATCCACAGGCGGCAGCACAAATCTACCGCAACCGCATCGTCGGACCTGCCCGTGGACGTGTAGCTGATGCAGTGCTAAAAAGCATGGAAGAGCAATTATCGGGTGCCTGCACAACCGAGATTGCCGCATTCGACGAATTTACCAATCTCTTGACTAATCCCACTATAACGAAGTGCTTTGACCATATTATCTTTGATACTGCTCCTACCGGTCACACCATACGCATGTTGCAATTGCCTGGGGCATGGTCTGGTTTTCTGGAGCAAGGAAAGGGCGATGCTTCCTGCCTGGGGCCACTGGCAGGATTGGAAAAGCAGCGCGAGCAATACCATGCAGCGGTCAGCGCGCTTTCTGACCCGCGACATACCCGAATGATATTGGTCGCACGCGCGCAGAGCGCAAGTTTGCGTGAAGCTGCGCGTACCCACCAGGAACTGGCTGATATCGGCTTCCAACACCAATACCTTGTGATTAATGGGGTACTGCCAGAAAACGAACTTGCCGGGGATGTGCTGGCTGCTGCAGTATGGAAACGCGAACAGGCAGCCTTATCAGCCATACCCAGCGTATTGAAAGACGCACCTACTGATTATCTACCGCTGAAAGCATTTAATCTGGTCGGACTGGAGGCACTAAGGGCCTTGTTGGCACCAGCGAACACGCAGAAAAAACGGAACGATGTTGCGCCGGTAGATATTCCTCTTGTTCCCAGTCTCGCTGGTTTAATTGACGGTCTGGTTGGCAACGGTCATGGCCTGATCATGACCATGGGCAAAGGTGGTGTGGGTAAAACCACAGTTGCAGCAGCCATTGCGCTGGAACTGGCCGATCGCGGCTATCCAGTACATTTGACGACTTCGGATCCTGCGGCACATTTGATTGAGACCTTGGACGGCAGCCTGGAAAATTTGACCGTTAGCCGTATAGATCCACATACAGAGACTGCACGTTACCGCGCGGAGGTAATGAAAAGCAAGGGCAAGAATCTGGACGATCGTGGGCGCGCCTTGTTGGAAGAAGACTTACGCTCACCTTGCACGGAAGAAATTGCCGTGTTCCAGGCTTTTTCACGTGTCATACGCGAAGCCGGCAAGAAATTTGTGGTCATGGACACCGCACCGACTGGCCACACGCTGCTGTTACTTGATGCGACAGGCGCCTACCATAGAGAAATTGAACGGCAGATGCTCAATACCAAGATACATTTCACAACGCCCATGATGCAGTTGCAAGATCCGCTTCAAACCAAAGTTGTCATCATCACCTTGGCTGAGACTACGCCAGTTCTGGAAGCAGCGGGCCTGCAAAATGAATTGCGCCGTGCAGGTATAGAGCCCTGGGCCTGGATCATTAATAACAGTCTGGCCCTGGCAAATCCGGTTTCTGGTTTGCTGCGTCAACGTGCACGTAGTGAACTACCACTGATTGATGAAGTAGCAAAAAAATATGCCCAGCGCTGGGCTGTAATACCCTTGCAGGCAGAAGAGCCAGTGGGATTGGAGCGACTCAAAAAATTATTACATGCAGTGAGTTAAGTATTGGCAAGGCGTCATCTCGATAGTGCTTTAGGCGGGCAATGAAAGTTTGCTCACAATATGCCAGACAACATACAATGGCCGACATTGCCATCCAGGCGGTTGCCTTTGTCGCTCACTATCACGTATGAAAACTGCAGTTCCTGTAAAAAGGCTACCCATCAAACTGGCCATGTACATCTTCATTGTATTGGTCTGTACGGTACTGACAGGCAATAGTATCTGGCAGATGTGGAAAACCCATGAGATGGCTATACGAGCCGGCGATATTGCAGCCGGTAATCTGGCGCAGGCCATGGCCCAGCATTCGGGTGATACGCTCAAGGCGGTGGATGCTGCCATCATTTCTGTCATGGACAGGCTGGAGCAGGATGCCAATTACCTGCATCAGCGCGACAAACTCACGCTAACCCTGAAGCGTGAGATGGACAACCTGCCCCAGTTAAAACTCATGACGGTAATCGATACCGATGGCAAGCTCATGGCATCGAGCAATGCCGGTTTTACCCAGGTCAGTGAACTGGAGCGTGACAATCTTGCTTATCATCAGGAACATGCCGGGGCTGGCTGGTATATCAGCAAATCAGCCAAAGTGGTTCAGGATGGCAACTGGGTTTTCCTGATGTCGCGCCGCTTCGACCATAAAAACGGCGAATATGCGGGTATGGTGCTGGCACATATTGATGTTGATTTCCTGCTCAAATACTTCAACAGCATTAACCTTGGCAAAAAAGGTTCCGTCGCCATGTTGACAGATGACGGTACCTTGATCCTGCGCAGGCCGCTCATCGTTGGCGCACTCGGGAAAAAATACATTAACAGCCCCATCTTCCGTGAGCAGATTGCTGTCAATAATTTTGGCACATTTTCCACAACCTCCAAGCTTGACCGCATAGAACGCATCGTTGGTTATAGCCGTCTTGAACAATTTCCTCTGATAGCGGTGGCTGCCCTGTCCAGGGAAGAAGTACTGGAAGCCTGGCGCTCCAGTGCCATCGTGCAAGGCATAGGCAATGGTGTGCTGATCATCATGCTGCTGATCTTTGGCGGTATCATCGTCCGGCAATTTGAGAAGCAGTTGCAAGCGGCTGCAAAGCTGTCCCAGTTGTCTGCCATCATAGACAGTTCGGAAGACGCCATCATAGGCGTATCCCTGGAAGGCATCATCACCAGCTGGAATGCAGGAGCAGAGAAGTTGTTTGCCTACCAGGCTGCTGAAGTGCTGGACCGTTCTTCCAGGCTACTGTATGCGGACAATGATGTGATTGCCAGTGCTGCGCATCTGGACAGCATCATCAGGGGAGAGCGGGTCAGTCATTTTGAAGTCACTGGCTTGCGCAAGAATGGTGAAAAAATCCAGCTCTCGATTGCCATGTCACCGGTACATGATGGCGAACAAAACGTCATAGGTGCCTCCACGATAGCGCGTGACATCACCCAGCGCAAGCAGGTAGATAATATGAAGGCGGCCTTCATTTCTACGGTCAGCCATGAATTGCGTACTCCTATCACTTCCATCAGGGGCGCACTGGGTTTGCTGGAATCTGGCACGCTGATGGAACTCAACCCCAGGGCCTTGCAACTGGTGCGCATAGCCCATAACAACAGCAAGCGCCTGACTGGCCTGGTCAACGATATCCTCGACATGGAAAAAATCAGCTCGGGTCACATGCGTTTTGAAATTCAGCGTGTCGATCTGTGCGCCCTGACCTTGCAGGCGATAGAAGCAAATACCGGCTATGCACAGGAACGCCAGACTTCTTTTGTATTGATCGACTATCCAAGGTCGGCCTGGGTCATGGGTGACCCTGAGCGCATCATGCAGGTGTTTGCCAACCTCTTGTCGAATGCGGCCAAATATTCACCCAAACATGTGCAAGTTGAAATCCGCCTCAAGCATGAGGATGAGGTTTTCAGGATAGAGGTCGAAGACCATGGTGCAGGTATTCCTGACGAATTCCGCCCGCGTATTTTTGGCAAGTTTGCCCAGGCAGAAGAACATGGTGAAAAAAATCTCGGCGGCGCTGGCCTGGGCCTGAACATCACCAAGAATCTGGTAGAGACCATGGGCGGCAGCATAGGTTTTGAATCAGAGTCTGGTGTGCGTACCGTGTTCTGGTTCACCCTGCCTGCTGCTGCACAGCGTGGCGGTGATTTAGCTACTGCGAAAAATTGAGCATTTAATGAAAATCAGTCAAGGTGTTGATTCTTTCCGGGGCGGGCGTCGGCGCTGAGCATACTCCCATAAAATATCCAGCTCTATTCAAGGGAGCAGGATATGCTAACTTTCATATCATCACTGAGGCAGGCATGGCGGCTGTGCATCATCAGCATCCTGCTGTCGCTTTTACCATCGACTTTTGCTTTCGCTGATTCTGGCCGTGAGCGCTTGTCGCTGGACAGAGGCTGGTTATTCCATCCCGGCGATATTTCCATGCCAGAGATAGTCGGGCATAGTGCAAGTTATGGCAATGCCAAGGCAGGCAACGCCCGTGGGGCGGCAGCTACAAAATACAATGACAGTGACTGGCGCAAGGTGGACCTGCCGCATGACTGGGCAGTGGAAGGCCCGTTCGACCCCAGGGCGAATATCTCGCAAGGCTACAGGCCGCGCGGCATTGCCTGGTACCGTCGTTATCTGCGGGTCGATGAAAGTGAGCGTGGCCGCTATTTTGAGTTGCAGTTTGACGGCATTGCCACCCACGCCAGTATCTGGGTGAACGGCAATATCGTGCACCGTAACTGGTCTGGCTATAACGCCAGCAATATCGATATCACACCCTATCTGCGCTATGGAGATGTCAGCAATACCATTGCCATCCGTGTCGATGCAGAACAGATGGAGGGTTGGTGGTATGAAGGTGCGGGTATTTACCGCCATGCATGGCTGCTGAAATCCGATCCCGTCCACATCATGACTGACGGTGTGCATGCAACACCAAAACAAATCAATGACAGACAGTGGCAAATCCCGGTAGCGGTGACGCTGGACAACAGCGGCAAGCAGGCAGCTAATGTCAAGGTCGAAGTCACGGTGTTTAGTCCCGATGATAAGGTGGTCGCCAGCAAGATACAGTCTGTCAGTGTGCCTGTGCTTGGCCAGGCTATCGCCAAATTGCCAGTAGCCATCAATCAACCACAGCGCTGGACGCTGGATAAACCGGCACTGTACCGTGTCAAAACAGTGGTTTTGCAGGATGGCAAGACAGTAGATGAGGTGAGTCTGAAAACCGGCTTTCGCAGCATACGCTTTGATGCCAGGCAAGGTTTCTTCCTCAATGATCAGCATGTTAAATTGCAGGGTGTTTGCCTGCATCAGGATCATGCCGGTGTTGGTGTGGCGGTGCCAGATGCCATCTGGGAATATCGCTTGCGTCGCCTGAAAGAACTGGGCGTGAATGCCATACGCTTTTCCCATAATGCACCGGCACCTGAAGTGCTGGACATGGCAGACCGCATGGGCTTTCTGGTCATGGATGAAAACCGCAATTTTAATCCCTCACCAGACTATATGAAGCAACTGCAATGGATGGTACGGCGTGATCGTCACCACCCTGGCGTGATCCTGTGGTCCGTGTTCAATGAAGAACCAGTACAGGGCACAGAAGTCGGCTATGAAATGGCACGCCGCATGACAGCGGCAGTCAAGGCTCTGGATGATACCCGGCCTGTCACTGCCGCGATGAATGGCGGATTTTTTACTGCCTTGAATGTCTCACATGCCGTCGATGTGCTGGGTGCCAATTACCAGGTGCCTGATTATGACCGCTATCACAAGGCCAATCCCGACAAGCCATTCACCAGCGCAGAAGATACCTCGGCCTTCATGACGCGCGGTGAATTCACTACTGATAAAAGCAGGAATATCGTCGCCAGTTATGACGATGACTTTGCCAAATGGGGGAATAGTCACCGCGATGCCTGGCAAGCCATAGACAGCCGCCTGTATGTGGCAGGTGGCTTTGTCTGGACTGGCTTTGATTATCGTGGCGAACCGACGCCACACGAATGGCCCTCGGTGAGTTCAGTATTTGGCATCATGGACATGAATGGCTTTCCCAAGACTGCCTACTACATGCATCAGGTACAGTGGATCAAGGATCGCCCTTTGATTCATATCGCCCCGCACTGGAACTGGCAAGGACAGGAAGGTAAGGAAATCCGCGTCATGGTCATGGCCAATGTAGAGCGCATCAAGCTCTTGCTGAATGGCCGTGAGCTGGGTGAGCAAAAGGTTGATCCTTACCGCATGAATACCTTCCAGGTCGCATATGAACCCGGCAAGCTGGAAGCATTGGGCTACCAGGAGGGTAAAGAGGTGGCGCACACCAGCGTAGAAACCACAGGCAAGGCAACCGCATTACAACTTTTGCCTGACCGTGCATCACTGGCAGGTGATGGCCGTGATGCCATGCCGATTACCGTGCGTGCGCTTGACGCGCAAGGGCGCGCCGTCCCAATTGATAATAGCGAAGTCAGCTTTGCTGTCTCAGGTGCTGGCCAGTCCATAGGTCATGGCAATGGTGACCCTAATTCGCACGAAGATGAAAAAGGCAAGACACGCAAGCTGTTTAACGGTCTGGCACAACTGATCGTGCAAAGTCATTTTGACAGCAGCGGCGAATTGCTGGTTACTGCCACGGCGCCTGGCCTGACAGCAGCCAGCGTGCGCATACCGGTACAAAAAACGGCGGGTATTCCTGCTGTCGCAGTCAGCTATGCCCCCACGCTGTATTTGCAAAACTGGCGCCTCTCACCCACGTTTGCCACGCGGCCTGACCCGGCTCAGACATTGGCAGACAATGACATGAATACCTGGAGCTGGGGGCAAGCACCGATGCTGGAAGTTGATGCCAGGGGGAGTGACAGCAAGGAGAATCACTTCCACCTGTTCCGCAGCAATTTTACGCTGGATAAAACACTAGGCAGCGGCAAGGCCCGCCTGCTTTTTTCACGCATCAACGGCAAGGCCGAGGTCTGGTTGAATGGCAAATTGCTGGGAACAAAAACTTCTGTGAACACAGGTGACTTCAGTGTGGATTTGCCCGCCGTTGAAGGACCTGCGCAAGTGACGGTGTTAGTTGAGGGCGAACCAGGCAAGCAAGCCGGGCTGGAAGGTAATATTATTGCAGAGCCCAAAAAGTAATTGGCTTGCCAAAGCCGGGACCATGCGCTTAAGGCTTGCCAGCAGCGCAGCGGTTGCTGGCAAGTCTGATATTGTCATGAACGTCTATCAGAAAATATGCTTTAAGCGAGATTAAAACACGCTCTCAGCAATATTCTTTTTCTCGATGACAGAGCGCAAAGTATTGTGTGAGGCTCCCTGGTCTTGCTTGCCTGCGAAAATACATTCACCCATCCCGCTCAGCAATTCTGCATCGCGGCCGCTGAACAGCGGGCAGCGTGGGAACAGTTCCGCCACCCAGTCAACAAAGGCGCGTACCTTGGGTGACAGATGGCGGTTAGCCAGGTAGACCACCGAGATGGGCATGGGGGCGGGTGTCCATTGCGGCAATACTTCACGCAATGCACCGGATTGCAGATGCGGCATCAGCATGAAGCGCGGTGCCTGTATCAGGCCAAAACCCTTGAGTGCGCATTCTATGTAGGCTTCAGAATCATTGACGGAGATTTTCCCATTGACCGTGACATCCACGGTCTTGCCATCAACGACAAAATCCCAGTCGAGATTGCGGCCAGTGCGGCTGGAAAAATAATGTACGGCCTGATGGTGCTGCAAGTCTTCTATGGTTTGTGGTTCACCGTGGGTGTCGAGATAATCTGGCGCTGCGCAAGTGATGCTCTGGAACGTGCCTATGCGGCGGGCCACCATGCTGGAATCCTGCAATTCCCCTACTCGTATCACGCAATCGACCGCTTCCTGCACCATGTCGACCATGCGGTCACCCATGCCCATGACCAGTTTGATGTCAGGGTAGCGCGAATAGAATTCACAGACTTGCGGCAACAGTATCAGCCTGCCTATCGAGGTTGGTACATCTATGCGCAACTGGCCTTTGGGGCCGCGCGCGACGTTCTGGAATGAGGATTCAGTCTCATCGACGTCGGCCAAAATGCGCACACAGCGCTCATAGTAGGCTGCGCCGTCTGGAGTAAGGCTCAGGCGGCGGGTGGTGCGGTTCAGTAAGCGTACCTGCAACAGGCTTTCCAGGTTTTGGATGATGGTCGTGACAGTGGTACGCGGCAAGCCGAGATTGTCGGCGGCGCGGGTAAAACTATTGCTGTCCACCACACGGGTAAAGACTTGCATTGCCTGGAAGCGGTCCATCGCGGTACTCCTGAATAACTGGTTGGCATGGTCAAGGACTATTCGTCTGAACGAAGTATAAACCTAATTTGAAGCTTGATTAGTCGACCTGGCCGAATAGTCATGTTCGATTATAGGCGTTTATCCGCAAGCGCATCGCGCCTACTATTCGGTCCATTCACTAAGCTCTGGCGCGATTGGCGACAATATGATGGACGAAACAGCAACAATTCTTGGTATTTCCGGCGCTATTGGCAATCCCGGCAACGCCGTCAAGAAAAGAAAAAAGACCACAAAGACGGCTGAGCCATCTTTGCAGATAGACAATTTCCTTATCCCTGGCCAGCTTGGGGTCATTCCTGTGCGCCTGTACCGCCCTCAGGGCAATGCGGTTTTGCCGGTAGTGCTGTATTTCCATGGCGGAGGTTTTATCAGCGGGTCTTTGAATGATGCCGATGTACCGGCCCGCTTCATTGCCCGCAACAGCAATGTCATCGTCTTGTCAGTGGGTTATTCACTGGCCCCGGCCAAGCCTTTTCCGGCAGCGCCGGAAGATGCATACACCGCCATGCTGTGGGCCATCAAAAACGCCGCCAGCATCAGGGCTGACGCCAGCCGCCTGGCAGTAGCAGGTGACGATGCCGGTGGCAATCTGGCGACTTGTTTGACCCTGATAGCACGTGACCGCAATGCCCCGCCGATACTGGCGCAGGCGCTGATAGGCCCGATGCTGGACCCCAGCATGACACGCCTGGGCGACGCCAAGAAACTGGAATCTGACCTGACCCCGCAAGAATGTGCGCATTGTTATGGCCAGTACCTGCCGCGCTCTTTGCAGCGCCTGCACCCGTATGCCGCACCGCTGGAATCCAGCCGCCTGGGTGGTTTGTCACCCGCCTTTATCGCTACTGCTGAACATGATGTCCTGCACGTGGAAGCAGAAAAATATGCAGCAGCCCTGATCACGGTTGGTGTGCCTGTGCAGGTTGCCCGCTTTGCCGGGATCAAACATGCCTCATTGCCTGAACATCAGCCTGTGCTGGTGGAAGTGGCAGATTTTTTGCGCCGTCGTCTGGCCACCCCTACTGAATTGACTACATCTGCTTTCGTATCCCTGGAGGAAAAACAAAATGTCTGACAAAACAAAAGACTCTCAAGAACTCAGTAATTTACATACTACATCCACGAGGAATATCATGTTTGAATCTACCAGCTCCACTATATCCACAACTCCAAGCCGTAAATCCATCGCCATCAGCGCCGCCATCGTCCTGTTGATTGCTGCTGCTGGCACCATAGGCGCCATCAATGTTGAAGCCAATGACGCCCCCAAGGCTGCGCCGCCAGCAACGACCGTTGATGTCGCTGAAGTCGTCAGCCGCAATATCGTCGATTGGCAAAATTATTCTGGCAAGCTAGAAGCCGTCGATAGGGTAGAAATACGCCCGCTGGTAGGCGGCACACTGACTGCCGTGCATTTCAAGGATGGTAGCCTGGTCAAGAAAGGTGACTTGCTGTTCACCATAGATCCACGTCCCTATGCGGCTGAAGTCGCACGCTTCCAGGCACAACTGGCAGCCGCAGAGGCACGCGCAGCCTATACCAGTTCTGACGTGGCCCGCGGTGAAAGACTGCTGGGTGAAAACGCCATCGCCCGCCGTGACTTTGAAGAAAAACAAAATGCATCGCGTGAAGCAGCCGCCAATGTACTGGCAGCCCAGGCGGCATTGAAAGCAGCAAAACTCAATCTCGAATATACCCAGATCACCGCACCTGTTGCTGGCCGCATCTCGCGCGCCGAGGTTACTGTCGGTAACGTCATCGCTGTCGGGGGTAACACTCCTCCTCTGAGTACCCTGGTTTCTGTTTCGCAGGTGTATGCATCCTTTGATGTGGATGAACAAAGCTTCTTGAAATACGTAAACCCTGCACAGGCTAAGAATACCCAAGTGCCGGTCTTCCTGGGTCTGGCGAATGAAGAAGGCTATTCACGTCAGGGCAAGGTGGTTTCCATCGACAACCGCGTGGATACTTCTTCAGGAACCATACGCGTACGCGCCGTGTTTGAAAACCAGGATGGCCTGTTGCTGCCCGGCCTGTATGCCCGTGTACGCCTCGGTGGCGGTGCACCGCATGCAGCCCTGATGATAGATGAAAAAGCCGTGGGCACAGATCAAAGCAAGCGCTTTGTGCTGGCAGTCGACAAAGACAATCACACTGCCTACCGCGAAGTGCGTCTCGGTAACAGGCAGGAAGATATGCTCATCGTCGAAGCAGGCCTCAAGGCCGGTGAACGCATCGTCGTCAATGGCCTGCAACGTACTCGCCCTGGTGACGCCATCACACCGAATATGGTGCCCATGAGCAAAGTGGCTGCTGCAGCGAAACCGGACACGACTGCTGAAGCAGGCAAAACTGCTGCGGCTAACAAGTCCTGATCATTGCGTACACAAATATAAACGCAGATAGAAAAATATCATGAATATCTCAAAATTCTTTATCGACCGCCCCATCTTCGCCGGGGTGTTATCGGTAATCATCTTGCTGGCCGGTGCACTGGCCATGTTCCAGTTGCCCATCTCGGAATATCCCGAGGTGGTGCCGCCTTCTGTCGTGGTGCGGGCGCAATATCCGGGTGCCAATCCAAAGGTGATTGCAGAAACTGTGGCTTCACCTCTGGAAGAATCCATCAACGGCGTGGAAAACATGCTGTACATGCAGTCACAGGCAAACAGTGACGGCAACCTGACGGTGACCGTCAACTTCAAACTCGGTGTAGACCCTGACAAGGCGCAGCAACTGGTGCAAAACCGTGTCTCGCAAGCCTTGCCACGCCTGCCTGCCGATGTGCAACGCCTGGGTGTGACGACGATCAAGAGTTCACCTGCGCTGACCATGGTCGTGCATCTGATTTCACCAGATAACCGCTATGACATGACTTACCTGCGCAACTATGCAGTGTTGAATGTCAAAGACCGCCTCGCACGCATCAAGGGCGTAGGTGAAGTTGGCCTGTTTGGCTCGGGCAATTACGCCATGCGCGTCTGGCTCGATCCACAAAAAGTCGCACAGCGTGGTTTGACGGCATCTGATATCGTGAATGCCGTGCGTGAGCAAAACGTACAGGTGGCAGCCGGTGTCATCGGCGCGTCCCCTAATGTGCCAGGCACACCTTTGCAATTCAATGTGAATGCGCAAGGCCGCTTGAAATCAGAAGCAGAATTTGCCGAAATCATCTTGAAGACTTCTGCCGATGGTGCAGTCACCCGCCTGGCGGACGTGGCGCGTATAGAACTGGATGCCGCTGAATATGGCTTGCGTTCCCTGCTCGACAATAAACCGGCAGTAGCGATACCTATTTTCCAGGCACCTGGTGCGAATGCGCTGGACGTGTCTGACCAGGTGCGTGCGGCAATGAAAGAATTGGCGACGGACTTCCCCAGCTCTGTGCAATACAAGATCGTGTATGACCCTACGCAATTCGTGCGTTCAAGCATCCATGCGGTCGTCGAGACCTTGCTGGAAGCGATTGCGCTGGTGGTATTGGTGGTCATCGTGTTTTTGCAAACCTGGCGTGCTTCACTGATCCCTTTGCTGGCTGTGCCGGTATCCATCGTCGGTACTTTTTCGCTGATGCTGGGCTTTGGCTATTCCATCAATGCCCTGTCACTGTTTGGCATGGTGCTGGCCATCGGTATCGTCGTCGATGATGCGATTGTTGTGGTAGAGAATGTGGAGAGAAATATCTCAGCTGGCCTGTCACCAAAAGAAGCGACTTACCGCGCCATGCGTGAAGTCAGCGGCCCTATTATCGCTATTGCCCTGACACTGGTTGCGGTATTCGTACCACTGGCCTTCATGACTGGCTTGACCGGGCAATTTTACAAACAGTTTGCGATGACGATTGCGATTTCTACTGTGATCTCGGCCTTCAACTCGCTGACCCTGTCACCGGCACTTGCTGCGATTTTGCTCAAAGGCCATGATGAAAAACCGGACTGGCTGACCAAGGTCATGAACCGCCTGTTTGGCCGCTTCTTCAATGCCTTTAACCGCATGTTCAATCGCGGTTCTGAAAAATATTCCAAGGGTGTGGCTGGCGTTATCTCACGCAAGGCTTCCAGTATGGTGGTATATGTGGTATTGCTGGCAGCAGCCGTGGGTATTTCCTATATCGTGCCGGGTGGTTTTGTGCCTGGGCAAGATAAGCAATACCTGATCAGCTTCACGCAATTGCCTAATGGTGCAACGCTGGACAGGACAGAAAAAGTCATCCGTGACATGTCGGCCATTGCCTTGAAAGAACCGGGCGTGGAAAGCGCAGTTGCCTTCCCTGGTTTGTCCATCAATGGTTTTACCAATAGCTCCAGCGCCGGTATTGTTTTTGTGACGCTGAAGCCGTTTGAAGAACGCCGCAGTGCCGAGCTTTCTGCCAATGCGATTGCGGGCAAATTGAACCAGAAATATTTCGGTATCAAAGATGCTTTTATCGCTGTCTTCCCGCCACCACCTGTCATGGGCCTGGGCACGGTGGGTGGTTTCAAGATGCAGATAGAAGACAAGGGGCACTGGGCTATGCTGAACTGGATGCCGCAACACAGGCCTTTATTGCTGCGGCCAGAACAGCACCAGAACTGGGGCCTATGTTTTCCAGCTACCAGATCAATGTGCCACAACTGGATGTGAATCTCGACCGCGTCAAGGCCAAGCAACTCGGTGTGCCGGTGACCGATGTGTTTGACACCATGCAGATTTATCTTGGTTCCTTGTACGTGAATGACTTCAACCGTTTTGGCCGTGTGTATCAGGTACGTGCCCAGGCAGATGCGCCTTACCGTGCCAAGCCTGAAGATATTCTGCAACTGAAAACCCGCAACATTGCTGGTGAAATGGTGCCTTTGTCTTCCCTCGTCAAAGTCACGCCAAGCTTTGGTCCTGAGATGGTGGTGCGTTATAACGGCTATACCGCGGCGGATATCAATGGTGGCCCAGCCCCCGGTTATTCATCGAACCAGGCACAGGCTGCGGCAGAGCGTATTGCTGCCAAGACCCTGCCTGCCGGTATCAAGTTTGAATGGACGGACCTGACTTACCAACAGATTTTGGCTGGCAATGCCGGTGTCTGGGTATTTCCTATCAGTGTCTTGCTGGTCTTCCTGGTATTGGCAGCGCAGTATGAAAGCCTGACCCTGCCACTGGCTGTCATCATGATCGTGCCCATGAGTTTGCTGGCGGCTTTGACCGGCGTCTGGCTCACAGGTGGGGACAACAATATCTTCACCCAGATCGGTCTCATGGTACTGGTAGGGCTATCGGCCAAGAATGCGATTCTGATTGTGGAATTTGCGCGGGAGCTTGAACTGCAGGGCAGCACGCCTTTGCAGGCCGCGATAGATGCCAGCCGCTTGCGTCTGCGCCCTATCCTGATGACTTCCATCGCCTTCATCATGGGTGTGGTGCCACTGGTGATTTCCAGCGGCCCTGGCTCCGAGATGCGTCATGCCATGGGTGTGGCAGTGTTCTTTGGCATGCTGGGTGTGACATTGTTTGGCCTGTTCCTGACGCCAGTGTTCTATGTCTTGTTACGTAGTTTCGTGGGTGGCCGCAAGCTGCATTCTGCCACCGTGCATGAAGCACCAGCGATAGCACATGCCCATGAGCACGCAACTGTTAAAGTTTGAGAGAGCATGATGATGAATACAATCAAACCCTTAAAGTCCGCTTCATCCCTGTTGATGTTATTGCTGGTGCTGGCTGGCTGTTCGGTTGCGCCGACTTATCAGAAAGCGGAAGTGACAACTCCCGCTGCCTATAAAGAAGTGCAGGCAAGCAGCAACTCGAGCAACTGGAAAGAAGCGCAGCCTTCAGAAGAAGTCGCCCGTGGCGAATGGTGGAAAATCTTTGCAGACGATAGCCTCAACGAGATGGAAAGCCAGGCCATGGCGGCCAACCAGAACCTCAAAGCGGCTGCTGCCCGCCTGAAGCAATCCCGCGCCTTGCGGCAGGATGCGCGTGCTGGCCTGTTCCCGCAAGTGAATGCTGGCCTGGGTGCCAACCGTGGGCGCGCTGCACCGGCGTCCCAGAGTTTGCCTGACAATACCAGGATGCCGACATCGACGACTTACAATGCCCAGCTTGGTGCCTCGTATGAACTGGATCTGTTTGGCCGTGTGGCTTCCAGCATAGACGCGGCAACGGCAGATACGCAAAAGAATGAAGCCCTGTTCCAGTCCGTGCAACTGGCCTTGCAAGCCGATGTGGCGCAAGCCTACTTTTTGCTGCGTGAACTGGATGCAGAACAGGCCTTGTATGCCGCCACGGTAGAACTACGCTCAAAAACCCTGAAGCTGGTGCAAACCCGTTTTAATGAAGGTGATATCAGCGAACTGGATCTGGCACGCGCCAAGGCAGAACTGGCAACGGCGCAATCAGAATCACTGGGTCTGGCACGCAGCCGGGCGGTGGCAGAACATGCACTGGCCGTCTTGCTGGGCAAGACGCCGGCAGAATTCAATTTTTCGCCGCGTCCTTTATCACGTATCGCTGTCAATATCCCGGCTGGTTTGCCATCAGACTTGCTGGAACGCAGGCCAGATATTGCCGCAGCAGAACGCAGCATGGCCGCCGCCAATGCACGCATAGGTGTGGCACGCTCAGCCTTCTTCCCCAGGCTGGATATTACAGGCTCTGCCGGTTATGCGTCCGCCAGCCTCGGTGACTTGCTGAACTGGAGCAGCCGCACCTTCCTTCTGGGGCCTTTATTGTCCATGCCGCTGTTTGATGGTGGCCGCCGCCAGGCGAATGTGGAAAGAGCGGGTGCCGTCTATGAAGAAGATGTGGCCAACTACCGCCAGACTGTGCTGAATGCCTTCAGGGAAGTCGAAGACAACCTGGCGGACTTGCGGCTGCTGCGCGACCAGACCCAGGCGCAAGACCATGCGGTGCAGGCGGCAGAGCGGGCAGCGAAACTCTCGCATGTGCAATACCGCGAAGGATCAGTCAGTTACTTGAACGTCATCGACGCTGACCGTACGGTCTTACAGCAACAGCGCATCGCCGCACAACTCGATGGTGCACGCGCCAGGTCTGCGGTCAGCCTGATACGTGCCATCGGTGGTGGCTGGAGTGGCGGCTGAGATCGTCTACCTGTAGTAAACACTGAAACTGCTCTGAAAATTATCGCGGCAAAAGCCGGCTAAGATTTCCACCCTCCCAGAACGAGTTCTGGTTTCCAAAGCGTATTCCGTCAAGGAGTACGCTTTTTTTTGCGCCAATGGCATCTGTATGCATTAAAAATTATGTGTCAATGTCAGTCTCACAGAGCGTGGTTCTACTGGGTGAAAATGTATGTCATTGGCACCTTCCATGCTTTCGCGCGGCAGGCGTGACTGGTAATAATAATCAATGTCGCTGGCCTGCTTGTTGAACAGGTTGAACACATCCATCGTCAGCCTGGTCCTGGCATTGATCCTGTAACCCATGCGGGCATAGGCCAGCGTGGTCGATGAAGAACGCACACTATTGTCTTCAATCAAAGGACGTGGGCCAAAATAACGCAATTCAAAGCCACCGTACCAGCGGCCCACGTCAGTTACAGTCACGCCAAAAGAGGCCACCCTGTCAATGGAGCCGGGGATGTAATTACCCGCCATATCATTTTGTGTATAACGAGCCCGGGATGCTGCCAGGTCAAGGTCAAACAACAGCCATGGTCTGGCGATGTAATGGTTGTTCCATTCTATGCCGGTACGGCGGCTGGCGCGGCTGGGTTCGGTTTCACCAGCATCACCGACAAACAAGAGTTCAGAGGCAATATCCAGTCGCCACAGTGCCAGCGAGCTTTGCAGGCCGGGGATGATTTCTGTGCGCACACCCAATTCTGCGCCCTTAGTTTTAACCAGTGGTGTTACCGGCGTGGAGATGCCGCCATCAGGCAAGCGTGTTTGCGTGGTGCCGCGCGCATCATTGCTGTGAAAACCGCTGCCGTAGTTGATGAAATATTCGGTCTTGTTCCATGGGCCAAAGATCAATGACAATTTGGGCGAGACGATATAGTCACTGGCTTTGCCTGAATTGCCTTCTATGCTGCTGTTGACATCAAAGCGGTAGGCATCGTAGCGCAGCCCGGCAATGCTGCGAAATTTGGGGTGCCACTGTATGGAATTTTCTGCATAAAAACCAGCGCTGATTTCTTTCACGCTGTCTTCGCGTATCGTTGATATGCGTTGCTGTGCAATGGTGTTGTAAATGCCGACGGGTGAAAGTTTATCGTAACGCAGTTGCACGCCTATCTTGTTATGCATTTCAAGATCAGCCACAGTCAGCGGCCAGGTCTGGCTGATATTCATGCCCAGCATCTGGCGCTTTTCACTTTGGCTGAACTGGTCACCTGTATCAGGGTTAGCCAGGAAATAGGTAAAGTTGCTGAACAGGTCGAGGCTGGATTGCACAGCGTAAGCATCCATTTCAAATACACCATCCGGACTGCGCTTTTTCATGGCATACGAAAGACTGTAGCGCGAGCTTTGTCCACCATCCGTAGGGTCAAGCGCACCAAAGCGGCTGATCTGGCCAGACTGCACTTCACGCAAGGGTATCTGGTCTGTGGAGTTCCAGTTATTCTTGTAGGCCATGGCTGTCAAGCTGTAACCATCGTCATGGTTGCCCTGGCTATAGCGTAGCACGGCACTGTACTTGCGCACGTTTTCAGGATTAAGCCAGGGGCCATCATTGCGGTTAATCTCCAGGCCATACAGCAAATTGCCGTTCGTCAGTGCCATTGAATTTGCCAACACTGCCCGCTGGTAGCCATAGCCGCCCAAAGACAGGCTGGCGATACCGGCGCCCAGCTTGTCTGTCATACGAAGATGAGCCGCACCGGCAGAGGCAAAGTCACCTTCATCGGCAAAATACGGCCCCTTCTTATAATCTATGCGCTGTACCAGTTCAGGGATCAGGAAATTCAAATCCGAATAACCCTGGCCATGTGCATGGCTACGCATATTGACTGGCATGCCATCAACAAAAGTCGCAAAGTCAGTGCCATGGTCAAGATTAAAGCCGCGCAAAAAATACTGGTTGGCCTTGCCATCACCGCTATGCTGGGTAACGATCATGCCCGGTACAAATTCCAGCAATTCACCAGTACGCAGGGCAGGGCGGTTGCTGACGAGATTGGATGTTACTGAGCCCTGGCTGGCGGCATTACTGGTGCCAACCGCATTGTCATAATTGCCCAGGACTTGCACCGTGGCGATTTTTTCTGGCTCGTCTGCTTGTGCGGTTTGAACAGTTGGCAGTAGAAAAAAAGCAAGGCAGAAAAGCAAGGCAGGGTCCATTTTTGTCTTGTGCATTATTGCTCCACGATTATTTTTATTTCTCTCAAGTCTTAATACGCGGGAAACAAACAAATGGATTCACAATTTTTAAAACTCTTTTCGTGATGGGAAATGAAGGTAACCAGGCGTTACCAGACAGGAGATGTTCTGCAGAACCTGGCACCATGCGTGACAGGCGCAAGGGAAGAACCTGGGCTGTAGTGTTGACTTGTGAACAGTATCCGGCTTTGCCTTGAGTTAGCCTGTGTCAGCGCAGGTCAGCTTGAGGAGGTAATAAGTTCATTCATTTTTGCCAAAAAACGCTGGCATGCAAGCTCTGGCGGCCAGGGCTCCCATGCTTGGCAATCATAAATTTCTACCAGTGGGTCTTCTTCCAGTATGGGCAGTTTGATTTGCAGTACATCAAGTACTTCATTGCGTGGCCAGCCCGCACAATGTACGGCTTCTGAGGCTGCGATCAGTTCATCTGCAAGCTTATGCAGGCGGTAATCCATATCATCCCAGGCGGGTAGCTGATAACGTCTGACGATCGCATCTGTGAGCCTGTCGCTGACTTCCTTGAACGGCGCTCCTAATACGGCTTTGAGTGGTGAAATACAGTCGAAGGCCAGCAGGCCTTCTTCACCATCATGCAAGAGTTCGCGCAAGGCAGCTCCTGCGCTCATAGGCGTTTCTGTCATGGTACTGCGCAGGGCAAGTACGTTCAGGCTATGCTGGGCTACTGACAGTGGCCGTGGCCAACAGGATTCGCCACCCCAGCGGTAAGTTCTCGAGAGCCTGTCTGCCAGGTCGCTATCCAGCCAGGCCTGGGGATCGGGGTTGATCAGGTCAAGGTGTTTGCCTGACGGCAGCCTGATCCATGCTCTAGTTTTCAATGGTGCTTTTCCTTAATAGGACTTACGCAAAAGCGCCCCAACTGCGTTGCAGCTCCTCTCCTAGGAGCCGCGTACTGAAGTACTGTCTTCGTCGCTATGCCTGGTTGTGACAATTTTTCGTAAGTCCTACTTAATCTGTTTATTTATCGATGAGTTAATGTTACCCGCAGCGCCAGTTGCCAGTGGCAGGGCAAAGCAAAAGCATGCTCCCGTGCTGTTTGCAGCGGGGTCTGTACGTAATTCTATACTGCTATGGTGTAATTGCAGGATGCGGTGCACGATCAGCAAGCCCAGCCCACCACCGTGACCTTCACCACTGAGTGCAAATGGCCGCTTGAACAGCTTGCCCAGTAATTCAGCGGGTATGCCGGGGCCAGTATCACGTATGCAGATTTCCACTGCCTGCGAGCGTTTTGCTACCGCCACAGTCACCGCGCCGCCTGCCGGCGTATGGCGTATGGCATTGTCGATGAGGTTGGTCAGCACCCGCTCTATCATGCCCAGGTCTGCCATGACCATGGCATTGCCATCCAGCTCTGCTTCCAGCCTGACCTGGCCGTTTTGCGCCAGCAGCTCAAACTTCTGGAACACGTCCTGTATCAGGTCATTCAACATGAAGGCTTCAGGTTCTGGCGCTACTCCGCCATGCTCAAGACGTGCCAGATCAAACAGCGCCTGCGCCAGACGACCGACCTTGCGGCTCTGGCCCAGTGCAATCGCCAGATAGCGTTGTCGCTCAGCTGCATCCAGCGTCGCATCTCTGGCAGCCAGGGTTTCCAGGTAACCATGGATGGATGTCAGTGGCGTGCGCAGGTCGTGAGAGATATTGGCGACCACTTCGCGCCTGTCATGATCCATCTGCTTCAATGTATGCCATTGCTCATTGATGCGCGCCGCCATTTGCCCGAAGCTGGTTTCCAGCACCGCGATTTCATCACGCTGGTTAGCAGTCTGTGCTAACGGTGGCGGTACGACGGGCTGTTCAGCCTGGGTATCAAAACGGCGCATGGTGTCTGCCAGCTTGTGCAGGGGGCGAGTGACCCAGCGCAGTGCAGCCCAGCCAGCCACCAGGGTCAGCAATGCCACCAGCGCCATCGACAACAGGGTAACACGCAATACGGCATTGATGCCTGCGTGCGCAACATAGCGGTCATGTTCTTCGCCTTGCAAAATAACGTAGATGTAATGTACCTCCGGCCTGTTACTGCGCAATGCCGCTGCGCTGAATACCTTGCGCCTGTTTTCACTGCGCGGATCATCGCCAAGTATGGGCAACATGCGCCCATCCAGGAATTTGCGTATAGGTGCCAGATCAACCTGCTGGCGCTTCAGACGTCCAGGCGGTGCCGCATTGCCGATGATCTTGCCGGTTTCATCGAGCAAATAAACTTCCACACTGGGGTTGACAGTCATTAACTGGTCAAACAGGCGGCGTACAGAATCCGGCCCCATTTCTTCTGTGCCCGTCAATTGTGCATTGACAGCGATACTGCCCGCCAGGCCGCGTGACAGGCCCTGCACCACTTCCATCTCGCGCATGTCATTGGCGCGTATCTGCAGCCAGGCAGAGACACCGCAACTGGCCAGCAGCAACACAGAAAATACCAGCGACAAACGCTGGGACAGCGTCAGCTTCACGTTGCCTCTCCCGGCAGTGCATAACGGTAGCCCTTGCCCCATACCGTCAGTATGCGCTGCGGTTCTGCCGGGTTGCTCTCTATCTTGGCGCGCAGGCGGTTGATGTGGGTATTGACGGTATGTTCATACCCCTCATGTTCATAACCCCAGACCTTGTTGAGCAAATCCAGACGTGAATAGACCTGACCGGGGTGACGTACAAAGAAGTACAACAAGTCAAATTCACGCGGGGTCAGGTCCAGCACCTTGCCATCGGCAGTGGCAACCCGCGTCACTGGTGACAAGGCCACGCCATCTACGGCTACATCCCCTGCTTCAGTACGGCGGCTCTTGTCCATCGCATCGGCACGGCGCAGCATGGCCTTGACGCGGGCCACGAGTTCCAGCACAGAGAAAGGCTTGGCGAGGTAATCGTCAGCACCCAGTTCCAGACCCAGGATGCGGTGTACTTCGCTGGAACGGGCACTGATGATGATAATCGGCACATAGTTTTCCATGGCACGGGCCTGGCGGCAGATTTCCAGCCCATCGACACCGGGCAGCATGATGTCGAGTATCAGGGCATCCCAGTTACCAGTGCGCAATTGTGCGAGACCCTGTTTGCCGTCAGCGCAATGCGTGACCTGATAACCCTCGTCCTTCATGTGCAGGCGCAGCAGGTCGGCGATGGGCATGTCATCTTCCACGATCAGTATATTTTTTGCTGTATCCACGCTTTTCCCCGCCATCCGAATGTTGTCATTGTGCAGGATTTGCAGAGAAAAAGTATCACAAATCGTTTAACTTTACGTGAAGACTTGGACAGCGATTGAGGCGCACAATAAGAACCATGGCACAGATGCTGTACATACACCAAGGAGGATATATGCAAAACCGACGTCAATTTCTACTGGCTGGCAGCATGCTGGCCTTGAGCCGCATGTTGTCAGCTGCCCCTGTAGCTAATGTGTTTGAAGTTCAACGCACCGATGCTGAATGGCGTCGCCTGCTGACCGGCATGCAATACGAGGTCTTGCGCCGTGGCGCGACCGAGCGTGCCTTTACCAGCCCGCTCAATGATGAACATCGCAGCGGCCAGTTCAGTTGCGCTGGTTGTCAGTTACCGCTGTTTTCATCAAAAACCAAATTCGACAGCGGTACAGGCTGGCCCAGTTTTTATGCGCCACTGGAACGCGCTGTTGTCAATGTGACCGACACCACCTTTGGCATGCTGCGTACAGAAGTGCAATGCCGGCGTTGTGGTGGCCATCTCGGTCATGTATTTGATGACGGCCCGCGCCCTACCGGCTTGCGTTATTGCATGAATGGCGTGGCGATGAACTTTACTCCTGGCAAAGCCTGAACCACGCACAGAAAGCAAACATGTTGTTGATACTTATTTCTTATCTTGGCGGTGTGCTGACCATACTCAGCCCCTGCATCTTGCCGGTGCTGCCCTTTGTCTTCGCCCGCACTGGCCAGCCATTCCGCCGTAGTGGCTTGCCCTTGCTGGTGGGCATGGCGCTGACCTTTGCTGCCGTCGCTACATTGGCTGCTGTCGGCGGTAACTGGGTGTTGCAGACTAACCAGTATGGCCGGCGGCTGGCGATGGCTTTGCTGGTTTTCTTTGGCCTGACGCTGTTGTTCCCGCATCTGGCTGACAAGCTGACCAAGCCGCTGGTGGCTGCGGGTGACCGCCTGTCGAACACAGCGCAGGCGGATGGCGGTGGTATAGGTTCATCACTCTTGCTGGGCGTGGCAACGGGGTTGCTATGGGCACCCTGTGCCGGGCCTGTGTTGGGTCTGCTGCTCACTGGTGCTGCACTCAATGGTGCCAGTGCACAGACAACTTTCCTGTTGCTGGCCTATGCCGCCGGTGCGGCGACTTCACTGGCAGTTGCCTTACTGATAGGTGGCAAGGTATTTGCCGCGATGAAACGCTCGCTGGGTGCCGGTGAATGGATACGCCGTATCCTGGGTGCTGCCATGATAGCCGGTGTTGCTGCGATTGCGCTGGGTCTGGATACTGGCTTGCTGACACGTTTGTCCACTGTTGCTACCTCAGGGCTGGAGCAGCAATTGATAGACCGCTATGCGTTAAATTCACCGGATGTGCAAGCCAATCCTGCACCAGCACAGACTACACCGCAGCAGGGAGCCATGATGGCCTCGAATGCAATGATGGCGTCCAATGCCATGATGTCATCGAACAAGCAAATGGCATCCAACACCATGGCGCCATCGAATGCCATGATGTCTGCCCATGGTAGCAATGCAGCTACAGCAGGGGCTTTACCCGAAGAAGGGGTCATGCCAGCCTTGGATGGGGCAACACAATGGCTCAATTCAAAACCACTGACTGCGCAAGAGCTCAAAGGCAAGGTCGTGCTCATCGACTTCTGGACTTACTCTTGCATCAACTGTCTGCGCAGCCTGCCGTATGTGCAGGCATGGGCCAAAAAATACCGTGATCAGGGCCTGGTCGTGATTGGTGTGCATGCGCCTGAATTTGCGTTTGAACGCGATCCTGCCAATGTCAGCAAGGCCGTGCGCGATCTGGGCATCAGCTATCCGGTTGCCATCGACAACAACTATGCAATCTGGCGTGCCTTTGGCAACAAGTACTGGCCTGCGCATTATTTCATCGATGCCACTGGCCGCATACGTCACCATCATTTTGGTGAAGGCGAATATGTGCAATCTGAACAAGTGATACAGCAATTGCTGGAAGAAGCAGGCCAGAAAAATGTCGCCAATGATGTCGTCATCGAGACCGGTGCGGCGGGTGCACAAATGGCGGCGGACGATAACCAGGTGAAATCGCCAGAGACCTATCTTGGTTACAGCCGTGTGCAAAACTTTGTGTCAACTGGCGGCGTACAGCAAAACCGCAATGCCGATTACAGCCTGCCAGCGCAACTAACACTGAATCAATGGGGGCTGGCAGGTAACTGGAAAGTGCAGGAAGAGCATGCCGCCCTGATGCAAAAGGGCGGGCGCATCACTTACCGCTTCCAGGCCCGCGACCTGCACCTTGTACTGGGGCCAGGCAAAGACGGCAAGCCCGTGCGTTTCCGCGTCACTATCGACGGCGCGGCGCCTGGTGCTGCACATGGCAGCGACATCGCTGCAGACGGTACTGGCACGGTGACTGGTCAGCGCCTGTACCAACTGGTGCGGCAATCCGGCAAAGTCGCTGAGCATACTTTCAGCATAGAGTTTCTTGATCTTGGCGTGGAAGCCTACGCCTTCACTTTTGGTTGATTTTCCTTCTACAAGGAGTACGACATGAAAATAGCAAGCAGTTTGACAGCCCTGGTGCTGGGCATAGGCAGTGTCGCCGCAGCACTGGTTTTCAATGGTCAGGTAAGGGCCGGTGAGGCAGCAGTCATCATTGCCGCGCCGGTGGTGGATGTACCGGCAGGTAGCGCCAAGACAGAGACTGCAGTTTTCGCGGGCGGCTGCTTCTGGGGGGTGCAAGGCGTTTTCCAGCATGTGCGCGGCGTCACCAATGCAGTTTCGGGCTATGCAGGTGGCAAGGCAACAACTGCGCATTATGAATTGGTGGGTTCTGGTGCTACAGGTCATGCGGAAGCAGTGCAGGTGACCTATGATCCTACCCAGATCAGTTATGGCAAGTTGCTGCAGATATTCTTCTCTGTTGCACATGACCCTACCCAATTGAATCGCCAGGGGCCGGATACGGGCACACAATACCGTTCCGCGATTTTCCCGGCCACGCCAGTACAACGCGACGTGGCTGAAAAATACATCACCCAACTGAATGCCTCGCGCGCTTTCCGCAGCAAACTGGCGACTACCCTGGAAGCAGACACAGGTTTCTTCGCGGCAGAGGCCTATCACCAGAATTACCTGACCCTGCATCCAAATGAGCCATACATCGCCATCAACGACTTGCCCAAGGTTGAAAACCTCAAGCGTGTCATGCCTGCGGTATATCGGCCAGATCCAGTGCTGGTGCGTAAAGGCATTTGAGTAGCCAGTATTTAAAAAAAACCGGTCAGGTATTGGTCAACTGATACTGGCCGGTTTTCATGTCTATTTTTGATATCAAAGGTTCCTCATACATTTATACCTTGATCCCCTTGAAATTTGACGCATAATGGCAAAAATTACATAAATGATCATTGTGTTGAGGAGACTGGTATGGAAATGAATCTTGCACCCGAAGTCATTGCGCAAACCCTGGAAGCCACGCTCAAGCGTTTGCGAGCTGCCAGCCGTACCCAGCCTCACCCTGATCTGCAGCAGCGACTGGACTGGCTCAGCCGTCTCGAAAAAATAACCGTGCAACATGGTGCAGAAGTCAACCAGGCGATCAGCAAGGATTTTGGACATCGCTCAGCACACGAAACTGAACTGGCCGATTTATCGCTCATCGTTTCTTCCATCAAGCACACCAGACGCCACCTTGCTGGCTGGATGAAGCCGCGTCGTGCTGCCACTGCCTTGCAATACCTGCCTGCGAAGAACAGGTTGCTGAGCCAGCCGCTGGGTGTGGTCGGCATCATCTCGCCATGGAATTATCCGCATCAACTTGCGCTGGGGCCAGCCATTGCTGCCTTTGCCGCAGGCAACCGGGTCATGCTCAAACCCTCAGAGTTGACTCCACATTATTCAGCACTGCTGGCCAAGCTGGTTGCTGATTATTTCTCTGAAGATGAAATGGTGGTCGTCACTGGCGGCGCAGACGTGGCCAAGGCATTTTCTGAACTGCGTTTCGATCACCTGGTGTTCACAGGTTCAACCGCAGTCGGCAGGCATGTAGCAGTTGCAGCAGCCAAGAACCTGACGCCGGTAACGCTGGAACTGGGTGGCAAATCCCCGGCGATTGTGGATGCCAGCGCCAACATCAAAACTGCCGCAGCCAGCCTGGCTTTTGGCAAATTGCTCAATGCTGGCCAAACCTGTGTGGCACCGGATTATGTACTGGTGCCGGCAGACAAGCGCGATGAACTGGTGGCAGCGCTGGTAGCTGCCACTGGCAAGATGTATCCGGTGCTGGAAGAGAATCCAGACTACACCGCCATCATCAACGACCATCATTACCAGCGCTTGCAAGGCTTATTGAATGACGCAGTAGAGCAGGGTGCGCAATTGCTGCCACTCACCAGCACCGCCCAGTCTGCAGGCATGACAGCCGCACGCAAACAGGCGCCTGTGCTGGTCTTGAATGCCACGCCAGACATGCGCATCATGCAGGAAGAAATTTTTGGCCCCTTGCTGCCCATCGTTACCTATCAAGGCAACGTCAAAGAGGCGATAGAATTCATTAACAACCGGGAGCGCCCGCTGGCCCTGTACTGGTACGGCACCGATAATGACAACCGTGACCTGGTGCTGCAACAAACCGTGTCTGGCGGTGTGACCATCAATGATTGCCTGTGGCATCTGAGTCAGGAATCACAGCCTTTTGGTGGCGTTGGTGCCAGTGGCATGGGGGCCTATCATGGCGAATGGGGTTTCCGTGCGCTCAGCAAGGAGAAGCCTGTGTTCTATCAAAGCAGCCTGAATGGCATGCACCTGCTTTATCCGCCTTATGGAAAAACCTTCGCACGCATGCTGAAGTTATTGAAGCTCATAGGCTGAAAATAAAATCTGCATGCCTTATCGACTTGCATCATCAATTCACATCATTAATTTGAGGAAATGTAAACATGACTTTGTCGCCAGATACTGGAGTACTGCTATTTTCTTATGGAACACTGCAAGACAAGGCGGTGCAACTTGCCAATTTTGGCCGTGAACTTGCAGGCAAGCCAGATACCCTGCCTGGCTATGCGCAGACAATGCTCGCCATAGCTGATCCTGATGTCGTGGCAACCAGTGGCAAGACGCGTCACCCCATCGTCCAGGCCAGCGCCAACCCTGCTGATGAAGTTGCTGGCACTGTCTTTACGATCACCTCGCAAGAACTGGCAGCCGCCGATGCCTACGAAGTGGCAGACTACAAGCGTGTTTCGGTATCCCTGAAATCTGGCAAGCAGGCCTGGGTGTATATACGTGCCTGATTTTTTTTTTGTTTTGCATGGGCTTCACACCTGCTTTTATATGTCACTAGCACTGTTGCCAAATTGTTTTAGTTTATGAAGCGTTGAGTTGATCATGTTTTGTGTAGGATAGGTTTATGAAAACAATATTTATCGATCATGAGGAAGTATTGATTTCTAAAGACTTTCCTTATGAAGATTTACTTTCAATTTCAGTGATATTGAGGGGAATAGACGTTTTTGTATCAGACGACAGTGCGACGAAAGACGATATTTATAGCCCGGGTTACTTTATTCGTCGGGCCCAAATATCAAAACAAAAAACTACCATTTTGCCAGACAGAAATATTGTATCCAGGCTTGCGCAGCTCGCAAGAGGGGAGCCAATGGACGAGCACAGGAGGAAAGCAGCGGCAGTCTTAGCCTATGCCCAATGCCTTGATATTTTTATTGAGCCATCTATCGCATTTCATGAGCTCGGTCCATCTCATGGGAACGATGTTGCAAATGAGGAATTGTCTTGGTTTTACGTTGCAGATCAAGGTAATCCTTATAATTGGATTAACGCGGCATTGGGTAGGGTCAATCAAATTCCACCAATGGGCGTACCTTTGCAGGTTACAACCTTTGACGTAGCAAAGGGGCTAAAACGCTGGTCCTGTTATTACTCCACCATACTAAAAATTGCTGAACTTGAATTGTCCAATCTCTCACCTAAGCAGCGGACTATCAATCTATTCCGATGGATGTGCGAGGAATTTATTTTAGCTGGACACGCTGCAATGTTGGCATGTTTGTATTTCGCGCCAAATTCACCAAGACAAGGGTTGCTGAAAGGATTGCGATCTTCAAATAGGGAAAAGGCGATAAGCGGAGCGAAAAATGCAGCCTGGGATATCGTTCACTTGAGCGATTTTGTAAGACGTATAAGGGGTGAGATTGGAGAAGAATCGCGTCAATATATACTTGCTACATTTGATAGTGGACTCAAAGAACTTACCCAATTAACATTAGACGCAGGTAAGAATGGGGTAGATAATTTCGAGAACTTGCCCTTAGCGCTTAAAAAATGGTGGCCAGAAAAAGATGCAGATGATATAGGCTCCATTTTTTCCACTTATTGGCATCAGACTGGAGATTCTACGTGGCAGAATAAATATCAGAATTATCCACAGCACATTGAAAAATTTGTCGTTCTCGGAGAAGAAGCATTAAGAGCTTGGCATCCTGGCGTGGAAAGTGTAAGCAGAAAAAGTTAGATAAGAACTCATTGCTTCATCAATGTTGTGTTGTAGTTTGAATAGATTGAGCCGTATGCACTTTATCTTCGCGAAGGAAGTATCAGCGGACAAGCTAACCAGCCTGCCCATCTGCCCGCGCTTTGAGGTAGATAGGCAGCATCATCGCGATCCAGCAGGCCAGCAGGGCCAGCCAGGCTGTTGCAGAGACCGTGATGAGAAAACTGTATGACAACAGGCTTCCCAAAATGCGCAACAGGGCGGCAATATGCAAGCCCAGGTAAATACCCCATAACAGGCCGGAGGCCTGCAGCGGGCGGCCACTGTGGCCATAAGTAACCCGGCTGACAAATGCCACCAGCATGGTACCCATGAAACCCAGGGCCAGCGCATGCACAGGCGCTGATCCGACTGATACGCCATACGCGCCCGCAGCCTGCAGTGCAAAGACGATGGCAAGCCAGGCAAACGACAGATGCAGCATGGCCAGCAGCCGGTTTGCCATGCTGCGCAACAAACCCCAGCGCCAGGAGGTGTAGATGAAACTCAGGCTCATCGCTGTGGCCGTACCTGCTTCCAGCCAGTGCCATTGCAGGCTGCCGCTGATCACCAGCAAACCACAGCCGCTTAACCAGGCAAGCAGCAACCAGTAAGGACGCCAGACCACGTAGGGTTTGATGATATTGCCGCTAAAAAATGGCAGCATGCGATGGCAGACTGTCAGGAACACGGGCAGTAAAAAACCAAAGAAGGCGCATTGCCTGGCGACGATCCATGCATCTGTCCAGCCACAACTCCACATCAGGGTCGCGGCCAGTGCACATGCGCCGCCGCACATGGCAAGCAGGATGGTAATCGCATGTTTTTTATCCGGCACTGTGCTGCGTTTGATCAAACCGGCCCAGCGCCAGGTCACTGCCAGCCAGGCGCATAGCATCAGTGCAAAACCCGAACTGCGCAAAGGTGACAGACCCAGGCTGGCTGCCAGCATGGCCAGCAGCAGGCCGCAAAAATAGGTGGCACCATGCAGCAGGAAGTAGTCATCGTCGGCGCTGACGGCCAGCCATTTGGGCCCGGCAGTGAAAGTAAAACCCAAAATGAACAAGGGGAAGACACCTAGCGGCATCAGCAAGGCATGCAAGGGTATGGCCATGGTCTGCGGATGCTGTAGCTGCAACCACCACCAGAAGAACAGGATAAAGACAGATACAGCACCGAGAAAGAAATACAGTCTGTGGGGGGCGGTGGCAAGACGTTTCATGATCATCTATCCCTTGGGTAGGGCCAGCGAGGCCCCGCAAAATATAAACCTGGCTTCATGCTTGCGGCTCCAGGGTCTGCACGGCATCTTCGACCTGTTGCCAGATATGTTTCCTCTCATCTTCAGTGGCATCAGCATGGAAGCGCTTGCGTGCGCCTTGCTGGTTCAGCACCAGATGAACATCAGGGACGACACCAGCCTGTTGCAGGCAGGCTTTGACACAGGCCAGTGCGCAGCCATCCAGTGCGAGTACAGGCCTGCCAGATTGCGCCAGTTTAACCAGACTGGCAACGCCACCACCAACGCCACTGATGCAGGACATTTGCGCCTTTTGTTCGCGGTCCAGCCTGAGCGCACAATCATTGGCCAGTTGCGCGACACTGGAACAGCCAGAGCAGGAATACACCAGAGGCAGTGGCACGGTTTTCATCACACACCTTCACCTGCCTGCATGAAATGCTGGCCAAAGCGGGCGAGCCAGGCCGGGCGTTCGCTGGCATCGAGCCAGTATTTGACGGCGATGCCCAGCTCAGTGTCACCTTCCATCTTCAAACGACGGCGGAAAAACAGGGTATCCGCATCTTCCTGACCAGTCGCCAGTTTTAAAAAATCCATGGCGCTGGCAGACAGGCTGACATCCGGCTGGGGTAGAGATGATAGCGGCTTGAATTTGCCAGCCTCGCAGTAAAAACACAGTGACAAACCGAGGTCTTCTACCCTGATACGAAAACTCTTGCCGTACAGGCTCTCAGGTGCGACCAGCAGTGCCCGCCGTCTGGCCAGTTCAAGCAGCAGCATCAAAGGGGCATTCGCCAGTGGTGCTGGCAAATAGCTGCCCAGTTTTTGTACACTCTGGGGAAAACGGAAATTACTCAGGTCCATGTTGATTTATCTCTCTCCGGCCAGCCATTGCATGCCGGGTTTATCCATCCAGTAACCATTGCTGCGCTGTGCATGGGGTGGCAGCAGGGCATCGCTGACTTCGGCAGCCAGCTTTGCCGTTCTGGCACGGTCAAATGCCGCAATCACTTCTGCCATGCCTTGTGACTGTGGCTGCAGACGCAAGATATCCACCTGCATGGCAGTCAGTTCAGGTAATTGCGCACCCAGATCGACGCAACTGGCACTCTGGGTCTGTATGCCATTGATGGTCAAAAAATCCTTGCCGTCACGGGTGGCCAGGGGCAGCCCGTCCGGGTATAGCTCACAGCGGAATTCACAACTATCCTTGCGCAGGCGATGATGCCTGGCGGTGAAGCAGCGTGATGAAAAAGCCAGGGCCATGCGCCCCCAGACCTGTACTTCAGTCTGCATCTGTACACTGCGTTGCTGTTGCAAGGCTGCCAGCGCATCGCGCCCCATTTCCAGCGGCGGTAAAAAGCGGCAGGCACCGAGACTGGCCAGCCATGCCAGGCTGTCTGCATGATAGATATTCAAATGCGGCCCGGCGACAAAGGGCTTGCCCTGCATGGCGCGCACGGCGCTGTAGTCATTCGCCTCGACCAGGAAGTTTTCTGCGCAGGCGCGTTCTATCATCCTGTGCATATTGCGCCGGTCGGCCTCGCTGTCTATCAGGGTCAGGCTGGATAGCACAACCTGCTTGCCTGCATCCCTCAATTCCTTGCCCAGCGCCAGCCAGTCATCCAGTTTCATCAGATGGCGGCGCGAGCAAGTGACTTCACCGAGATAGACGATATCGACCGGCCATTGCATGGCATCGACGTAAAAATTCAAAGTGTCCTGTCTGGACCAGTAGTAGGCCAGGGGAGCGAGGGAAAGCAGAGCGGTGGTAGCAGGTAAGCTGTCAGTCATATCATTTCCACGGACGTTCAAAAGCACCCTGGGTCACTTGCGCGCCTTCGGCATGGCGGGCCAGGCTGGCTTGCCAGTCTGTGCGCGGTGTATAACGTTCCGGGTCGCGTTGCGCGGCATCGAGTGCCGCACGCAGGGTAGCAACGACCTGGCTGACGTAATTCGGGCTGCGCTGGCGGCCTTCTATCTTGATGGCGGCAACTCCCATATTGATCAGCTTGGGCAAGAGGCCTATGGCATTCAGGCTGGTTGGTTCTTCCAGTGCATAGTCGATTTCACCTTCGACTTCGAAACGTCCTTTGCACAAGGTTGGATAACCGGCGGCTTCACCGGGTGCATAGCGGTCTATCAGGGTACCGCCCAGACGCGCATACATGGTCCGGTCTTGCTCTTCCCAGCTCACCGCATGCGCTGGCGAACATACGCCTTTATTATTTGGTGAGTCACCGGTGACATAGCTTGAGAGCAGGCAACGGCCTTCCGCCATGACACACAGGCTGCCAAAGCCAAACACTTCTATCTCCACACTGGTCTGGCGTATGATCTTTTCTATCTCGGGCAGGGTCAGCACACGCGGTAGTACGGCGCGCCGGATGGCAAATTGCTCACGCATGAGTTCTATCGCATCGAGCGTACTGGCCGAGCCCTGCACCGACAAATGCAGGCGCAGCTCAGGGTGGCGGTCACGCGCATACGCCATCAGGCCAGGGTCGGCCAGTATCACCGCATCTGCACCCATCTGCACGGCGGTATCAATTGCCGCCCGCCATTCACCAACAGCGCGTGCCTGCGGATAGGTGTTGATGGCAAACAGGATTTGCCGGCCACGTTCATGGGCATAGGCAACTCCTTGCCGTATATCGTGGTCGGCAAAATTCAATCCACCAAAATTGCGCGCATTAGTCGCATTGCGCAAGCCAAGGTAAACCGCATTCGCCCCTTTATCTACCGCTGCCTTCAAGGCAAGCAGACTACCGGCAGGAGCCACCAGATCTATAGGTTTCATGCCTCAGATGGTAATGAAAATTATTCGCACAGTCATTGTGCTGGGTCAATAAAATGGGCTCTGCTTCAGTTTCAGTGCATCGCGGGAATATGCGTCTGATATGACTTCAATGCTTCTTCAGAGGCGATATGTATATTTGATCCACATACCCTGATCAATTGCTCATCCATTAACTGGTGCAAGACACGTGACAAGGTTTCAGGCGAGAGATTCAGCAGGGACGCGACCAGGTGTTTTTTAAGCTCCAGCCGTATATCATTGCTGTGCTGCGAGGCAGACAATTGCAGCAAATAATCGATCACTCTCTGCGTTGCATTTTGCAGGGAATAGCGTTCTACATTGCGGATGAAACCCAGCAGGCGATAAGAAAGTCCTGCCAGCATCTGCCGCGAAATCAGGGGGGAGCGGTCCAGCAATTGCAATAGCGCGTGGCGCGGGATTTTCAGCAGCAGCGTATTTTCCAGCGCTTCTGCATAAAAGGGGTAGGGCTCATCGAGAAACATCATGGCTTCACCGAGGCTTTGCCCGCCGCGTATCAGCTCCAGAACTTTATCATTGCCCTGTGATGAGGGCAGGCAGAGCTTGACCAGGCCAAAGACCACAATATAGGTGGCTTCTGCCATGTCGCCCTTGCGGAACAGCATGGCGCCTTTATCCAGCTCCAGCTTGAGGACTTCTTTTTGCAGTTCCCTGACCTCTTCCTGCGAAATATGGCGGAACAAGGCATGGTTTTGCAGCAGGCCCAATAAATTTATTTTCGTCATCACAGATCTCCGGCAAACTGACTGAGATCAAGTGTAGAAGCCTGGTGTGGCTATGCCTATACGCCGGGAGGACTAGGCCGCTGCTGCAAATGGATAAGGGAGGATGAGGCGGGATGAGGCCGGATGAGGGGAAAGGGATGTCTTTGTTTAAAAATCAATTTTTATCCATGCCATGCTCGACTGCATACACGGCAATCTGTACACGGCTGGTCAGGTTCAGTTTCTTCAATATGTTTTGCACATGGATCTTGACGGTGCTTTCTGCGACGTCGAGATTGCGGGCAATTTCCTTATTGCTCTCGCCGCGTGCCAGGCAGACCATGGTTTCTCTTTCCCTCGGCGTCAGTTTTTCTTTTTTGGGGACACTGTTCTGATTCAACCCGGAGCGAAATTGCGATACCAGCTTGGCGGTCATGGATTCGGCGATCACAGGCTCACCAGCGGCGGCACGCTTGATGGCCTGGGTCAGGTAATCTGCTTCTATATTCTTCAATAAATAACCGCGTGCGCCATTTTTCAAGGCGGTTGTTAAATCCTCGGCTTCTTCAGATACGGTCACCATGAGCACTGCCGTGTCGGGTAAATCCTCAACGATGAGTTGCATGGCTTCCAGGCCAGACAGGCCGGGCATGTTCAAATCCATCAGCACGACATCAGGGCGCAATTGCTTGGCCCGCTTGACACCGTCAAGACCATCGACGGCTTCGCCGACCACCTCAAATTCAGGATTACGCTGTAGCAGCAAGCGTATGCCGCTACGGAAAAGTGTGTGGTCATCCACCAGCAAAATCTTGATAGGCATGGCTATTCCGTGTTCCCAGTTTTTTATAAATGATGCTTATGCTACCAGGCGTTCCTGCCGCAATAACTCCAGTGCTATCGTGGTACCTTCGCCAGGCTGGCTTGCGATATGGAATTTCGCAGCCAGCCGGTCTGCTCTTTCCTGCATGATGCGCAGTCCCACATGGGCTTCGCCTTTTTCATGGACTTCGTCCATGTTGAAACCTTCGCCATTATCCGTCACAGTCAGGGAAAAATCACGTTCATTCTTCACCCTGATACTGACTTCACCAGCCTGCGCATGCTTGCGTACATTCGACAAGGCTTCCTGCAAAATGAATAGCACCTGCAATTGCTGTTCTGGCGCCAGTGGTGCGCCATTGCCGACAAATTCTATCTCGCCATGGATGCCGGTCTGGCGCTGAAATTTGGCGACCACATTGCGCATCTCGGATTCAAGATTACTGTCTTGCAGGCGGGTACGGAAATTCAACAACAGTTCGCGCACATCTTCATAACTCTCTTGCACACCGGCACGCAGCAGCGGCGCGATGTCCTTGATTTCTGCTACATCATTGCGGCTTAATGAATCTTCCAGCATCTGTACCTGCAGGTTCAGGAAATTCAAGCCTTGCGCAATACTGTCGTGCAGGCCTTGCGCCAGCAGGTTGCGTTCACTGGACACAGCAAATTCTTTTTCCCTGGCGATAAGGCGCTGGTTTTCAATTGCCACACCAAGGTTTTTACCCAGGGTTTCCAGCAGTCTGCGTTCTTCGCTGATGATATTGCGCTCTTTGGAAAAATGCAGGGAGAAACTGCCTATGACCTGTTCACGCGCCATTATCTGGAACACCGCCAGCGAGAAAAACCCTTCTTCCTGGCAGCGATAGCGGCGCTGCTGGTCCATCTTGCGAAAATCCCTGACGATGATAATGCCCTGGTGTGTGGCAGCACCGCAGAGGCAGTCATCGGTCTTGATGCAATGCTCTTCCTCTATCATTTGTTCCGAGATGCCTTCATGCACCGTGATATGCAGGTTATCGCTCTGGTTGTCGAGTATGCGCACGGTACCGCCATCGGCCTCCATCCTCTGCATGATCCTTTTCAGGAAACCCCGGCATAATTCTTCTATCGCATGTGGACCAGCCAGGAAACCGGCAATTTCATACAGGGTACTGATTTCATGGTTCTGGTTTTGCAGCCTGGCGGTTTTTTCTGCCACCCGTTCTTCCAGCGTGCGGTGCACGCTTTGCACATGGTCAGCCATCTGGTTGAAGGCATGTGCCAGGACACCGAATTCATCTTCAGTCTCAATTGGCAGGCGCACGCTGAGATCATCCCTGGACATGCGCGCAATACCCGCCTGCATGCGCGTTACCGGGCCAACTATCCACAGGTAGAGCAGATAGAGCAAGGCAATGCTGGCGGCCAGTGACATGAAAATCAGGGCGGTCTGGCACAGGCGCAGCCAGGTTGTTTTTTCTGCCAGCTCTACTTCAACCAGCGACACCAGCTTGTTGATGCTCTCTACAAAAACCGGCAGTTCTTTTGCATACAGGGTCAGCATGGCCTGCTTGTTTTGCAGGTCGGTTTCAGCCAGGACTTTTCTTGCATTGACCTCTACATGCTGCTGCCATTCTTTTTGTACCAGCAGCATTTGTTCGCGTATCGCTTGTGATGCTGGCAGAAATAGCGGGCGCTTGGCGTCGCCTGTTTGCAAGTCGTTCAGGATACGGTTGAAGTCATCGAATTCCTGCTTTATCTCTGTGGCGACCTGCTGGTGTTCGAGTTCCATGGCCAGCCGGTAAGAGCGCATGCGCAAACTGCCTGCCTCATTGATCGCTGCGCCACCGCCCTCAAGTTGCCATGACAGCAATAAGGTATAGCCGACTGCTGCCAGCGTCAGACTTAAACCTATCAGTGTCGTCAGCAAGATCCTGAAAGTCAGGCGCTTGCCTGCTGGCAAGGTATATGGGGGACCTGAGATGGGATTCATGGTGGTGGTCAGTGCTGTTTGATTAGCTTAGTGATTAGCTTGGTGATTAGCCATAGTATAGGCGCATAAGGAAGTTTTTTTATGGTTCGCTGTACGAGACTTCGGGAATAAGGGTTTTACTGGAAATATTCAGGGGGCAGACCATGGGCAAGAAAGTATCCGAGCGTTCTGAATAGGCCAGCAAGGCACCATTGCTCATATCGAAGTACCAGCCGTGCAGTGCCAGCTCACCCGTGGCTTCCCGCTCGGACACCCAGGGAAAGCTGCGCAGATTATTGAGTGAATTGATCACCGCACCCAGTTCGCAGGCTCGCAGTTGTTCTGCCTCTGAACAATGGGCGAGTTGCTGCTTGACTTGCAGTTTTACCGGTTCTGCGATCTTCATCCAGCGGCCTATGAAATCTATTTTGCGGCCAGGCTGGTAACCCTGCATCAGCGCCCGTATGCCGCCACACTTTTCATGTCCCATGACGATGATGCGCTTGACGTTCAAGGCTTCTACCGCAAACTGTATTGCTGCACTGACACCATGCTGCTGTGCCGATTCATTACAGGGCGGCACCAGGTTGGCCACATTGCGTACCACGAAGATATCGCCAGGATCACAATCAAGCAACAGCGCCGGGTCTACCCTGGAATCACAGCAACCTATCAACAGGGTAGTGGGATTCTGGCCGTGATTCAGCTTTTCAAACAGGCGGTCTTCCCCTGTGAAATATTTGCTTTGAAAACGCTGAAACCCTTCTATGAATTGCTGGATATTTCTGACTTCCATCTGCTACTCCATCATTCTGCTAACCGCCAGTTTGTGACATGAAACGGATGATTTTATGCGGTTGTTCCTTGAATTCATGGCGCTCAGGCTTCAATTCTATCGCCATTCTGATTGCAGCTTCCAGCTCCTGGTCGCTGATACCGGCACGCAGCAGGGGGCGCAATTCGAATTTTTCTTCCTGGCCCAGGCACATATACAAGGTGCCATCTACCGACAGACGCACCCGGTTGCAAGTAGCGCAGAAATGCTGGCTGATGGGGGAAATAAAGCCTATCGTTCCCTTGCTGTCGGCTGTGGTCCAGTAGCGGGCAGGCCCGCCCCCCAGTTCGGCCGCAGCAGGGATCAAATTGAATTTGCTGACCAGTTGCTCCCGAACCGGGCCTATATCCATGTACTGGCTATTGCGCCCGGTTTCGCCCATGGGCATGGCCTCAATCAGGCGCAGGATGAAACCTTCTTCAAAGCAGAATTGTGCCATGCGCATGATTTCATGGTCATTGATGCCGCGCATGACCACCATATTGAGCTTGATGGGATCAAAACCTGCCTGTTTGCCCGCCTGCAGTCCAGCCATGATGCTGGCGAAACTGTCGCGCCCGGTGATTTTTTCTGTGCAGGCACGGTCCAGGCTGTCCAGGCTGACATTGATGCGGCGCACTCCTGCATCATGCAGGACCTGGGCATGCTTGTGTAACTGGGTCGCGTTAGTGGAAAGCGAGATATCTTGCAATCCAGGCAAACCGGATAATTGTGTCACCAGTTGTGGCAAGCCACGGCGCAGCAAGGGCTCGCCACCGGTCAGCCGTACCCGCGCCACACCCATGCGGGAAAATGCCGCTACCACGCGGGTGATCTCATCAAAGCGCAGCCAGTTTTCCGGTTCTTCAAAACCAGAAAATCCTTTAGGCATGCAATAACTGCAACGCAGATCACAACGGTCAGTGACAGACAGGCGCAAGTAGCTGACGCGACGGCCAAAGCGGTCTGTCAGTGCGGCTGTGCTTGAGGGAGGGACAGGAGTTTCCATGTCTGCATTGTGGTCTGTGACCGGCAATGACACAATTCGCCGCCAAGCTAAAGCAGGATAGTTCTTTTGGCCTATATGAATAGTTTATTGAGCAAGCAACACGGCCTTCAATTCATGCCGGTAACGCAACAGACAGATGATCAGCAGGCTGCCCAGATAGCCTTGTGATAGCGAAAATACCAGACCTGCTGCAGTCGTCAGCCAGGCAGGTGCCAGCGGTAACAGCAACAGCAGGGCAAATGCCAGTAATACCATGCGTGCCTGCCATAGCAGGCGCTGCGGCGGCAATACTACCTGCATCGTCGGTACCCGCTGCCCCATCGGCGTCTGCCTGCGCAAATGCAGGAAGACCAGGAAGGGAATGATCTTGCCCAGCATCGCATTGACAGGCAAGACCGCGCCGCCGACCAGCACCAGGATGCCTGTCCACCACGGTAGTGCCTGAGATACAAAATCCGGCAAGGCTATGCTGCTAAAGACAAAGCCGCTAACCAGCCTTTGCGCCGTGGGCACGGCTGCCAGCAGGGCAGCGGCCATATAACTGCCAGCGCACACCAGCCATAAACTCCAGGCCGGATCAAAGCGCCGCCTGGCCTGTGAGATGGCTTTCAAGGACAAGCTGGCGATGATAAAAATGAGCGAACAGGCAAACAGCAGAGCATAAGGCTGCAAGGCTGGCAGGAAGGCTGGTAACAAGGCCAGCCACAAGACGCCCGGCAAGACTTTTTGCCAATGCGCTGATGGCCGTCTGGTTTGCCAGAACATCGGTACCGTGGTGGAAGCGACACCGAGTACCAGCGCTGCTATCCAGCCCACCAGCCCCCAGCCCACGTGCAAGTCCAGTACATACATGACATCAAGCTGCCACCAGCCCGCAAAATTACCGGCCAGGCTGATACCCAGGGCGACAACCAGCAGCAAGGCCCAGGCTATCCAGCGCAAGCTGCGGGTGGTGGTATCGACTACCACGACCTTGCATGCCGTTACCAGCAAGGCCACAATCACTGCACCATACAAGAGTGTAGCTAGCACAATGGCCGTTGCAAAGCCTGTAGTCCGGCCCCACAAGAAGCCCAGGGTCAGTGCCGCCGCAATCAGGGCAGAGCCCAGGGCTACAAACGGCGCCATCCTGCGGGCACCTGTCACCGCCTGTCCTGCCACCACGGGCATGAGCTGGAACAGGGCGCCCAGCATGATGGGCGCCAGCATGCCCAGCACCAGGCAATGCGTCAGCGCCAGTACCAGTGGTGAAAAACGCTCAGGCAAGCCCTGTTGCGGTCCAAATGCCAGCAGCAGCCCGGTTGCCATGCCCATCCACGGCGCTGGTAACAAGCAGCCAAAGATGGTGGCTGGTGCGGGGGACAGTTCGTAGTTAAGAACTTTCAGGCTGGCCATTGAAGCACATCTTTTTTCCTGAAAAGATCAAGAGCAGGAACAGGCACCGCAGCAGGTACTGCCGGCGTTCATGCCCAGCACTGTTTCCAGTTCGGGAATGCTGCCGCCGCACATGGGATAGAGAATATTCTCTTCCTTGATATTGTGCTGCTGTATCAGGACATTCAGGGTATCGAGTATGGCCAGTGCCTGTCCTGCCGCATCTTCACTGATGGCAGCCCTGGCTTCATCACGCAGGTTGCGGATTTCTGCGTGCTCGGCGCGCATGACCACGGTAGGGCCATGAAACATGCCGGTGGCTTTTTCCAGCGCCGGGAAAAGCCGCTCTTCTTCCACCGCAAAATGAGCATCAAGCTGCTGGCTGAACAGGGCAAAATTCCTGGCCGCTGCCGCCATATCGCCCTTGTGCAAAGCTGCTTCGCAGCGGTTCAGTTGTTCATCGCACTCCAGGTGTTGAAGCACGAGTTTTTTCATTGCCTGCGACATGATTTTACTTTCGGGTTTATTGAACTAAAGGAGTGGCTGCACCCTGGATATCGATGCCGGATATCTTTGCGCGCCCCACCAGCAATTGCAGGTACTGGTGCAGGGCACGGTCATGGCTGGCCTTTTGCATGGCCAGGGCGATCTTGCTTTCGGTCTCGTCGAAAGGCAGCAACTGGCCATCAAGTTTGCGGCCCAGCAGGATGATGTGCAGACCAAAGCGGGTTTCCACCAGCCTGGGGATGATGTGCCCGGGTTCTGCGGCAAATACGGCTTGCTCAAACTCAGGCACCGTCATGCCACGTGTCACCTGCCCCAGGCTGCCAGCCACTTCGCTGGAGGGGCAATTCGAATTTGCCTTGGCGCATGCGGCAAACTGCGTAGGATCTTCCAGCAGCTCATCGAGCAGCAATTGTGCATGCTTGCGCAGGGCATCGAGATCTACACCTGGTGTTACCTGGAACAGGATATGGCTGACCTCGGCCAGTTCACCGACCTTGAAGCGGGCAGGATTGGCCTGGTACTGGCGCAGGCATTCTTCACGCGCTGGTATGGGGACGATGACTTCCTGTCGCAACAGCGCATCAATACGTTCATCTTCATCTGCCTGTTGCAAACCCTGTTGCTGCGCTTCATCCAGCAGCACACGGCGCAATACCAGGGCAGTCATGGCGCTTTTCATGGCATCTGCTGTGCCCTCGTGGGCAGGCAATTCCTTTTCCATGTCAGCATCTGTCAGTTCATAGTCATTGACGATGACGGGCATCTTGTTCTCCTTCTTTCAAATCATGAATGATCAGGGGCGATCAGCGTGGCCTGACCAGCTGCCATGCACGGCTGATATAAGTTAATGAAGCAAAACCACTCCAGACATGTACCAGACGGGTGAATGGGAAGATTACGAACAGACTCAGCCCCATGAACAGGTGCAGCTTGAACAGCAAGGGAGCAGCGATGATAAATTCTGCAGCATCTCCCTTGAAAGTGACGATGTGCTGGGCCCAGGTCATCAGCAAGACCATCATGTGGCCATCGCTGTGATGGGCAGATTCAAATATCGTCGACAAGCCCAGACCCAGCGTGACGAAGATCCATAACAGCAAGACCTTGTCGCCCGCCTTGGTGACGGCAGAAATACGTGCGTCAGTAAAACGACGGTGCAACAAAATCAGCAAGCCCAGCATGCACAGGCTGCCAAAGACGCCACCGGCGACCATGGCAATCATTTGCTTGAAGCTGTGGCTGATACCCAAGGTATCCCAGACGATGACAGGCGTCAGCAAACCCACCAGATGACCAAAGAACAGGCCCAGTATCCCTACGTGGAACAGGATATTGCCTAGCCGCAGATTACCGGCATGCAGCATCTGTGAAGAATCACTCTTCCAGGTATATTGCTCACGTTCAAAACGCGCCAGGCTGCCGAACAGGAAAATCGCCAGTGCGATATAGGGATAAATCCCGTAAATGAATTGGTGCAGATAAGTCATGATGGTCTCCCTGTTGATTGGGCGGCAGCAGCACCGTGCCCGGGCTGCCTGGGATAAAAATTGAGGGGATGTGTACCCGACAGATTGGGTTTGAGCAGTGGTTCTACACCGTCGGCACCCGGGCCAAAGGTTTCCATTGCATCATCCATGTCACGCACTGGCGGCTCACCCTGTTCATGCGGTACGACATCGGTCAGGGTCGTCAGTATCAGGAACAGATTGGCATAAGGGCTGTCCTTGCGTTGCAGGCGCATACCTATGGCTGCCAGTACATGGATGGCTTCACCCAGCAATTTTTCTGACGTGCTTTCATCCATGAGGCTCAGAAATTCCAGGAACAAGGGAACAAAGTCCGGCAATTCACTCGCCTCTGGCTCAAAGCCATGGGTACGGTATTCTTCGAGCAAATCGACCATGGCCTGCCCACGGTCACGGCTTTCGCCATGGATATGTTCAAACAGGTGCAACGATAAAGAATGGGTGCGGTCAAACGTTGCCACATAGTTTTCTTGCAGAGCGATCAGGCTGTCAGAACGCAGATAGTCCAGGGTGGCTTGCAAGGCATCGAGAAACACAGGCTCGTCTTGCAGCGCCTGCTCAATCTCAGGCAGGGCGGCGATCAGATCAGCTTGTGGATAGCTCATCAGTGCCGACAGGATGCGATAAATTTGCATACGATTTCCTTTATGGTGTCTTTATTGTTTTTTTCAGGTGCGCATAACATGCGCACCTGTTGTTACTCAACAGTCGATATTTTCTTGCGTGACTTGGGCATATCGACAAAGATCACACTGCCTTGTGGTTTCTTGCCAAACAGGGCACCGTCCGAAGTGCCGCCTGAGCAACCATTACCAAAGGTGAAACCGCAACTACCTTTTTCATTGAAGCTGTCTTCCACCATTTCCTTGTGTGAAGATGGGATCACAAAGCGGTCTTCGTAATTGGCGATCGCCAGCGTCTGGTACATGTCCTCGACTTGCGCCGCATTCAGGCCAACCTGTTTCAATACCGCATGATCAAGCTCGCCATATACAGTTTCAGAACGCTTGTAGGCACGCATGGCCAGCATGCGTTCGAGTGCGCTGGTGATGGGTTCTTCCTTGCCTGCAGTCAGCAGGTTAGCCAGGTAACGCACAGGTATGCGCAGGGACTTGACGTCAGGAATAATGCCATTCATGCCCATGTGGCCTGCCTCTGCAGCCTTTTGTATCGGTGACAGTGGCGGTACATACCAGACCATGGGCAGGGTGCGGTATTCAGGGTGCAGAGGGAAGGCTATCTTCCACTCCATCGCCATTTTATAAACGGGCGACTTTTGTGCAGATTCTATCCAGCTCTCAGGTATGCCATGCTTGCGCGCTTCGGCGATCACTGCCGGATCATGCGGATCGAGGAAGCAGCCTAGCTGCGCCTCATACAAATCCTTTTCATCCGGCACTGAGGCTGCGGCTTCTATCTTGTCGGCGTCATACAGCAAGACACCGAGATAGCGTATGCGGCCTACGCAGGTTTCTGAGCAGACCGTAGGTTGGCCAGCCTCTATGCGTGGATAGCAGAAGGTGCATTTCTCGGCCTTGCCCGAACTCCAGTTGTAATAAATCTTTTTGTAGGGGCAGCCAGAAATACACATGCGCCAGCCACGGCATTTATCCTGGTCGACCAGCACGATGCCATCGTCTTCACGCTTGTATATCGAACCTGAAGGGCAGGATGCAACGCAGGCTGGATTCAGGCAATGCTCACACAGCCTTGGCAAATACATCATGAAGGTGGATTCAAAGGTGCTGTACATCTCTTTTTGCACACCTTCAAACAAGGCATCCTTGCTGCGTGCGCTGAATTCACCACCAAGATCATCTTCCCAGTTCGGGCCCCAGACTATCTTGTCCATCTTCTTGCCTGTCAGCACGGATATGGGGCGTGCTGTCGGTGGCGTCTGCATCAATGGTGCATTCTTCAGGTGCTCATAGTCAAAGGTGAATGGCTCGTAATAATCATCAATCGCTGGCAAGTTGGGATTGGCGAAGATATTGGCGAGTATGCGCAGCTTGCCACCCTGTCTGGGTTCCAGCTTGCCAGCCTCATTGCGGTGCCAACCGCCTTTCCATTTTTGCTGGTTTTCCCATTCTTTCGGATAACCTATGCCAGGCTTGGTTTCCACGTTATTGAACCAGGCATACTCAACGCCATCACGGCTGGTCCAGACGTTTTTGCAAGTGACCGAGCAGGTATGGCAGCCTATACATTTATCCAGGTTCAGCACCATGCCGACTTGTGCGCGTATTCTCATGATGCTGACTCCTCTTCCAGTTTGCCTTCCAGCCAATCTACTTTCTTCATTTTTCTCAAGACGATGAACTCATCCCTGTTACTGCCTACGGTGCCGTAATAATTGAAACCATAAGCAAGTTGTGCATAGCCGCCTATCATGTGGGTAGGTTTCAGGACAGCACGGGTGACCGAGTTATGGATACCACCGCGCTTGCCACTGAGTTCTGCGCCCGGTGTATTGACGATCTTTTCCTGGGCGTGATACATCAGGCACATGCCTTTGGGCACACGCTGGCTGACAACGACACGGGCGGTCAGTGTGCCGTTACTGTTAAAGACTTCAACCCAGTCGTTGTCGACCAGACCTGCCTCTTTCGCCTCGACTTCAGATACCCATACATGCGGGCCACCACGGCTCAGGGTCAGCATGCGCAGATTGTCTGAGTAGGTGGAATGGATGCCCCATTTCTGATGCGGTGTGATGAAGTTGAGGACGATCTCTTTTTCACCATTCGGCGATCTGTTCAGCATCGGTGCCACGGTCTTGGTATCTATCGCCGGTTTATACACACACAGGCCTTCACCAAAATCCAGCATCCAACGATGGTCCTGGTAGAACTGCTGGCGACCAGTCAGCGTGCGCCATGGTATGTATTCATGCACATTGGTGTAACCAGCGTTGTAGCTGACTTCTTCAGATTCCAGGCCAGACCAGGTTGGTGCCGAAATGATCTTGCGTGGCTGTGCCTGCACATCGCGGAAGCGTATCTTGTCATGCTCGCGACCGACAGCCAGATGAGTATGGTCGCGGCCAGTGATCTTGCCCAGCGCTTCCCATGCCTTGACGGAAACATGGCCATTGGTTTCCGGTGCGAAGGTCAATATCATTTCGCAGGCATCAATCGCGCTTTCCAGGCGCGGGCGACCCTTGCTAATACCTTCTTCAGTCACGACTTTGGTAATGCCACCGATTTCCTTGACTTCATGCTCGGTATTCCAGTTGATGCCCTTACCGCCATTGCCCAGTTTGTCGAGCAAAGGTCCTATCGAAGTAAACTTCTTGTAGATATCCTTGTAGTTGCGTTCGACGACAAAGAAGTTAGGTGCAGTCTTGCCAGGTATCAGGTCACATTCACCTTTTTTCCAGTCCTTGGGCTCAAAAGCCTGACCAAGTTCACCCGGTGTGTCGTGCATCAAAGGTTGCAGGACGATGTCCTTGCGGGTACCCAGATAGTCACCGCCAATTTCAGTAAATTTCTTGGCGATGCCTTTATAGATTTCCCAGTCCGTTTTGCTCTCCCACAGCGGTTGTACTGCTTCACTCAATGGGTGGATGAAGGGATGCATGTCAGAGGTATTGAGGTCATCCTTTTCATACCAGGTCGCTGTCGGCAAGACGATATCGCCATACAGGCAAGTGGTACTCATGCGGAAGTCGAGCACGACCAGCAAGTCCAGCTTGCCTTCTGCCGCCACCGGACGGTATTTGACTTCAGACGGTTTGACTGCTTCGTCAGGATCATCAAACAAGGCATTTTGTGTGCCCAGCAAGTACTTGAGGAAGTATTCATGGCCCTTGCCTGAACTGCCGAGGATATTCGAGCGCCAGACAAACATATTGCGCGGGAAGTTTTTGGGATTATCCGGGTCATCACAACTCATGTTGACCGTACCAGACTTCAGGCTGTTCTTCAGATAGTCTTGCGGTGTCAGGCCTGCTTTTTCTGCAGAATCACAGATGTCGAGCGGATTGGTTTCCAGTTGCGGTGCAGATGGTAGCCAACCCAGGCGCTCGGACTTGGCATTCATATCTATCATGCTCATATGGCTGATTTTGGACTTGTCGGCAGTCGGCGCGAGTATCTCATCCATCGCCAGTTTTTCATGACGCCACTGGCTGGTGTGGGCATAGAAGAAGCTGGTGCCATTCATCTGACGGGCAGGGCGTACCCAGTCACTGGCAAAGGCCAGCGGTGCCCAGCCAAACTGTGGACGCAGTTTTTCCTGTCCTACATAGTGCGCCCAGCCACCGCCGGATTTACCTATGCAACCGCACATCATCAGCATATTGATGATGCCGCGATAAATCATGTCGTTGTGGTACCAGTGATTCAGGGCCGCACCGACAATGACCATGCTCTTGCCTTGTGTATCATGGGCATTTTGGGCAAATTCGCGAGCGACCTGTATGACCAGTTCACGCTTGACGCTGGTGTGTTTTTCCTGCCAGGCTGGTGTGTAGGGAACATCATCGTCATACGAGCTGGCAACCGCACCGCCCAGACCCTGGTCAACGCCATAATTCGCCATCGACAAGTCATACACAGTCGCCACCAGCGCAGTACTGCCATCGGCCAGAGTCACACGTTTTGCTGGCAAGTGGCGCAGCAACATATCGTTTGCGTCGGTACCACCGAAGTAATTGAAACCTACCGTGACTACTTCATCATGTTTGCCGACCAGACTCAGTTGCGGATCAATTGCGCGGCCAGTATTACCGTCTTTGGCTTCCAGGTTCCAGCGGCCGACTTTCGCACCATCGTCGAATTTACCTTCACCCCAGCGATAGCCTATTGAGCCATTCGGCGACACGATCTCACCCGTGATTTCATCAATGGCCAGGGTTTTCCATTCCGGGTTATTGGCTTCATCCAGGTTGCCAGGTAATTGTGAAGCACGCAGCATATGGTCTGGTACATAGCTGCCATTACGCTCGACCAGACGCACCAGCATGGGCATGTCGGTATATTGTTTGACATAACTGCGGAAGTAGTCTGACTTGTTACCGAGATGGAATTCCTTCAATATCACATGGCCCATCGCCATGGCGAGTGCGGCGTCGGTACCCTGTTTCGGTGCCATCCAGATATCGCCAAACTTGACCATCTCGCCAAAGTCAGATGAGACGGCTACCGTCTTGGTGCCCTTGTAGCGCACCTCGGTATAGAAGTGGGCATCCGGCGTGCGGGTTTGCGGCACGTTCGATCCCCACACCATGAGGTAGGTCGAGTTATACCAGTCGGCAGATTCAGGCACGTCAGTCTGCTCGCCCCAGATTTGTGGGCTGGCTGGTGGCAGGTCGCAATACCAGTCATAGAAAGACAGTGGCACACCGCCTATCAGGCTCAGGTAGCGTGAACCGGCAGCATAGGACACCATGGACATGGCCGGGATAGGTGAGAAACCCACTACGCGGTCAGGGCCAAATTTCTTGATGGTGTAGGCATTCGATGCAGCGATGATTTCCTGCGCCGTATCCCAGTCAGCACGCACAAAACCACCAAGGCCACGTATGGATTTATAGCGTTTGGCTTTTTCCGGATTCTGGCTGATGCTCTCCCAGGCTTCTATCGGCCCCATGGTCTTGCGGGCTTCTTGCCACATCTCCATGAGGCGGCCACGTATCATCGGGTATTTGACGCGCTGGGCGGAATACACATACCAGCTGTAAGACGCACCACGCGGGCAGCCGCGTGGTTCATGATTCGGCAGGTCAGGGCGGGTGCGTGGATAGTCAGTTTGCTGGGTTTCCCAGGTGATCAGGCCATTCTTGACATATACCTTCCACGAGCAGGAACCTGTGCAATTGACACCATGCGTAGAGCGCACGATCTTGTCATGCTGCCAGCGGCTGCGATAGGCATTTTCCCATTTACGGTCTTCTTCGACCACTGCACCATGACCATCGGAGAAGGTAGACCTCACCCGCGACATGAACTTCAATCTATCCAGAAAATGACTCATCGTAAACTCCTTATCAGGTGGGGGATGTACCCACATTTTCTTTAATGCATGCTGGAAGTGTAGGGAAGGAGAGGCCTTACGCCCATTCTTCGGTGCGGTGTAATAAGTTGCGCATTCGCACTAGGTCATCTAGTCCTTTAGAACTAGGGCGACTCCGCGAAAAAAAACAGCCTGTAGGTACACAGGCTGGTTTCAGGGTATTTCTGTCAATTAAAAAACTAGCAAGGCATCTCTGCACCCTTGCGTGAGTAATACCACCAGGTGATGGCCATGCAAGAAATGTAGAAGGCGATGAACACATACAAGGCCATATCAGGTGCACCTGTCATCTTGATGGAGGTGCCAAAACTTTGGGGGATGAAGAAACCGCCATAAGCACCTATCGCACCGGAGAAACCCAGTACAGCGGCAGATTCCTTGGCCGCATCCAGCCTGGCCTGCTTCAGTGCAGCTTCGCCCTTGCCTTTGGCGGCGCGCTCACGTTCAGTCTGGAAGATGATGGGGATCATGCAAAACGTAGAGCCATTACCCAGACCTGTCAAAATGAACATGCCTATGAAAGACACCAGGAAGATCATGAACTGGTGATCATGCAAAGCGGGCAAGATACCCACCAGTATAGTGATGGTCATGGCAGCAAATACCCAGAAGGTCAACCTCGCGCCGCCTATCTTGTCCGAGATCATGCCGCCTACCGGCCTTGCCAGCGCACCAGCCAAGGGGCCGAGGAAGGCAAATTTTGCCACATCAATTTCCGGGAACTGCGCCTTGATCAGCATAGCAAAGCCAGCCGAAAAACCTATGAAAGAACCAAAGGTGCCAATGTAGAGCCAGCACATCAGCCAGTTATGCTTGCGCTTGAAGATCACCGCCTGGTCGGCGAAAGACGCCTTGGCAGAGGCAATATCATTCATGCCAAACCAGGCCATCAGGGTTGCCACGACGATGAATGGTACCCAGATAAACCCGGCATTCGCCAGCCAGTACATGTGGTCTGCGCCTGTCTTGGCATTATGGAACAGGAAACCTTCGCCAGAGACGGCTGCGCCAAACATGGCGGAAGAAATTACGAACGGTGTCACAAACTGTACGACAGAGACACCCAGATTGCCTATGCCCGCATTCATGCCAGTCGCATAACCCTTGCGTGATTTAGGGAAAAAGAAACTGATATTCGCCATGCTGGAACTGAAATTGCCGCCACCAAAGCCGCACAGCAAGGCCAATATCAGCAAGGTCGAATAACTGGTCGTCGGGTCTTGCAAGGCAAAGCCCATGCCAATGGCGGGGATCAGCAAACTTGCGGTGGAAATCGCTGTCCATTTGCGGCCACCAAATACGGGGACCAGGAAAGAATAGAATATCCGCAAGGTCGCACCAGACAGCGCGGGCAAGGCTGTCAGGAAAAACAACTGGTCTTTGCTGAAATGAAATCCCGCCTTGTCGAGATTGGCTGCCACCACGCTCCACAGCATCCAGACCGCAAATGCCAGCATCAGGCTGGGGATGGATATCCATAAATTTCTGTTGGCAATCGAGCTGCCTTCCTTGCGCCAGAATTCAATATTTTCTGGCTCCCAGCGGTTTAATACATGACTCATCATATGCTCCTGGTTTTCAAATAACTTGTAATCAAAAAATGCTCACAGATGTCAGGCTGGCATGGCTGCCTGTGCCGCCAGCATGCCCTCTCTGCGGAACTGGAAGTGCATCCATACCAGGGACACACAGACCGTGCCGTACAAGAGCATGAAGCACGAGCTGCGTACTCCTGTCACATCGACAATCGCACCAAACAGCACAGGCAGGATGAAACCACCCAGACCGCCAGCCAGGCCAACCACGCCGGATACGGCACCGATATTGCTGCTGTAGTCATCCGAGATGAATTTGAAGACAGATGCCTTGCCAACAGCCATCGCAATGCCCACGACAAACAGGATGGTCGTGAACAGCATTGGTGTCAGGCCGATATGGAAGGTCTGCATGCCGTTGATGGTCTTGATCGTAAAATCAGTTTGCGGATAAGACAGCAAAAAGAAGGCGACCCAGCACACCCACATGACCCACCAGGTCACTTTATAGGCACCAAATTTATCGGACAGCCAGCCGCCAAAGGCGCGCAGGACGCCGCCAGGCAAAGAGAAGCAGGCAGCCAGCAGGGCGGCGCTCTTGATGTCGAAACCATACTCAGTCACGTAATACTTGACCATCCACAGGCTCAGACCCACATAGCCACCAAACACGACGGAGTAATACTGGCAATAGCGCCAGACTTTCGGGTCTTTCAGCATCTTGAGCTGGGCCAGGAAGCTGATATTGGATTTGACGTTATGGCTGGGATCAGTGGCAGAGAACACCCAGAAGATCAGGGCTGCAGCCAGCATCAAGCCTGCATACACCTTGGGTACCAGGGTCCAGCCCGCGGCAGCGATCAGGGCGGGAGCAATGAATTTATTCACAGCCGCCCCCGAGTTGCCAGCGCCAAAGATGCCCATGGCCAGGCCTTGCCTGTCCTTCTTGAACCAGCGTGCAACGTAAGGAGTGCCAACAGAAAAAGAACCACCTGCCAGCCCAACGAACAAGCCCAGCACCAGGAAATGCCAGTAAGCCGTGGCATAGCTGATCAGATAAATAGGTATTACTGTGAATAGCATTAGCAGAAACAGGACGATGCGACCGCCAAAACGGTCTGTCCAGATGCCCAGTGGTACGCGTATCAGCGAACCGGTCAGCACCGGCATGGCTGTCAGCAAACCAAATTCGGTTTCATTCAGATGCAGGGCGGTCTTGATGGGTATCCCGATCACACCAAACATCATCCAGATGGTGAAACATACAGTGAACGCCAGCGTGCTGGAACCCAGCACCGCATACGCTTTGCCCTGACTGGCCATGACAGCTCCTTTTACTTTTATAGGTGCTATCAGCTTACAAAGAGTAGGGGTATTAAGAAATTCGTCTGACGGTTGCTGTTTTCCATGCAAAAGGAGGGGAGGCATATCTGGAAGAACTAGTTCTTTTGAATAGCCAGACCGGAGCAAACCATGCAGGCCGCGCAGGGCGGCGCGCTCACGATGAGTGTTTCAATTGCAAGTAATTGAAAGATTTGTCGAAAAAACAACAAAATTGTGCTAGCGATTGCTTAACTTTGTTGCAAGATACATGTCAATTTTATAAACTGAAATGGCAAGTAAATACCGTTGATATCTTCCTCATCCTCCTCACTCCGATTTGAGATCATCTTATGCACACACAATTAAAGCAAATGCGCCGCCTGGCTGGTGTCGCCACCGTGACCGGGGCCAGCATGTTCTGTCATGCGGTTCTGGCACAAGAGGCCAAAATCAAAGAGACGCCACCAGCACCGCCGCTTGCCAGCCAGATCGATGACCGCGATGTAGCGGCAGACCTGATCAAGCCCGCAGCCAATCTGCTGAGTGGTGAGCAGCGCAAGATGGTGGAAAGATCGGGCCGTGAAATCCGTTATTTCCTGCCCATACAGATGACACCGGGGTTTATCTACAATCCTTCTACAGGCGAGTATGACCAGGTGTCCCTGCGTTCGTATGGCCGCAATGTTTCTGGTGTACCCAATCTGCTGCGCCCCGACTTTGTTGCACCTACGGTAGTCATGAAACCAGGGCAGACCGTGCGCTTTGACCTCAGTAACCGCCTCGACAAGGAACCGGGTTGCGAGCTGGTCGCGAAAGACAATGTCAATACTCCGCATTGCTACAACACCACCAATCTGCATTCACATGGCCTGTGGATTTCACCATCGGGCAATAGCGACAATGTGCTGCTGGCGATCAAGCCCAAGGTCAATTTCGAATACGAATACAACGTGCCGGGGGATCACCCGGCTGGCACTTTCTGGTATCACCCGCATGTGCATGGCTCAACCGCTATACAGGTAGGTAGCGGCATGGCAGGTGCGCTGATCGTCAAGGGCGACAGGCAGCCTACCATACTCAGCAATGGTGATCTCGACACCTTGCTCAATCCCTTCAAGCCTGCTGCGGGCAGCTATGGCGAAGTGATGCTCATGCAGCAGATTCCCTATGCCTGCTTCATCAAGGGACCTGACCCCAAGAACCCTGGCAAAGAAATAGACGTCATACAGACCAACCCTGATGGTACCTGGCTATGTAAAAAGGGAGACATAGGCATAGTGCAAGACTTTAAGGCGCAATTCGCCCCCACTGCCTGGACCAAGTCTGGCCGTAATACCCTGATCAACGGTTTCGCACGTAATCCTGCCAAACCTTTGGTGATGGAAGCAGGCAAACTGTATCGCTGGCGCTTGATAGATGCAGGTGTACGTGAGTCCATCGTTTTACGTATCCGCAAAATCAACGACATCAGCAAGCTGACACCCACCGCCAATACACCAGAGACACTGCAAGCCGAGGTTAAAAATGCCTGCAACGGCATAGACGTATTGCAGTTTGAAGTCGCAACCGATGGCCTGACCCGCCCCAGCGCTTTCGCCAAGGTGACCAATACCTTGCAACCGGGCTATCGCAGCGACATCCTGTTCAGCCTTCCAGAAAAAGGTGATTATTGCGTCTATAGCGATTCCGGCGCGCCTGACTTTGTTTCTGCCGAGCCGAATAATGCGAAGGTGATCACGGTGATCCATGCGATAGGCAATAAGACCAGCGGTGATCAAACGCAATTCGTCACCAAAGAACTGGTACGTGCCGCCGGTCTGTTGTCAAGAAGTGTGCGCGATACCATCATCAGGGATTTGAAAGATGGCTTGAAACTGACGAAATTCGTGCCGCATAAAGCCATCCCTGAATCCGAACTCACCGACCCACAAAAACCGGTCGATCTGGTACTGGGCATTGATCAGCGCGGCGGCAAAATTGCCTTTGACGTCAATGGTGCACCCTATGTACCGTCAGAAGTTCATCAGACCCTGATCTTGGGTCAGGTACAGGAATGGCATATCAATTCTTACAACCCGACCGACACCGGTGAAGCACCGATACAGCACCCTTTCCATATCCACGTCAATCCCTATCAGATTATCAGCATCACCGATAAAAACGGTGTCGATGTCAGTGCACTCAAAGATACGACAGCACCGACGATAGGGCAATATGCCGGTATGCAGGGAGTATGGAAAGACACCATCATGGCGACGCCAGGCTACACCGTCAAGACCCGTACCCGTTATCAGCGCTATATCGGTGAGTACGTATTGCATTGCCATATCCTCGATCACGAAGACCAGGGCATGATGCAAAACGTCAAGGTCGTGCTGCCGGATGGTAATGGTGGTGCATCCACAGGTGGACATGGGGCGCATCACTAACAGACTGTAATATTGCACGTCTTGCACTCTCAGAATGGCTGCTGTACGGCAGCCATTCTGCTATCTGGAGCATTCAGCGCAGCATTGGTCTGCGGCATAGTGATGATGCCGGGGGTTTATCGCATTTATCCGTGCAGTTCCCTGCCCCCCGCGAACCAGCAAGTAACTTGCAATAGCACAGCGCTGTTTTAAAAATGGTGAGGTTTAAGAGTGCAATACTGATACTTACTGGCTCGATTATTTAAATTGCGGGATCAACAAATACTTTTCAGAAAAATGCGTCATGCAATAATCCGTCATACTTTCCCGACGTAGAGCTTGTATAAATCAAGTCGTTGAATTGAAGTAGAGCAGCCTGACCAGCGACATGAACAGCACTGTAAAATGCCAGGCGCGAAACCTGTATTCATTTTCATGGCGGGGCAAGTCAACAAGTCTTGCACCGATAAGAGCTGATCAGTCTCGTTGCCCATGGACGTAAATTCTCAAGGCAGCATATTTTGCGCTTCCGCAGGACCTACATATTTGCGGTAGATTTTCAGCAAAGTGCCGTCGTGCTGCATGGCTTTAATCAGCAGTCCCCATTCCTGCGCTTCAGCCTGACTGAAACGAGCTTTGCTGAAGCTGATATTGCCAATGGCCTGCAGATTGTCCTTGTCCCAATCCAGGACTCTGACCGTTGTGGGTGCAGTCTTGGTATCGATATAGAACTGGAAAACACCGGGGTAGGAGGTGGCAGCGGCGATTTCGCCCTGTATCAAGGCATTGATCAAATGTGCCTCATCGACATAGACCTTTACACGGTCGGCCTGTGTCCATGCAGCGATTAATGGGTCATAGAATGCACTATGCCTGAAGCCACGTATGACGCCGAATTTGAGTGTGCTGGCTCCCTGGAATTCTTCCAGGGTATTGATAGAAGAGGGGGTAGCCGGACCAAGCAAGACGATGTGATGCATGCGCACATAAGGAAAAGACCAGAGATACTCTTCGCGCTCTGGGGAGCTCAGTGCTGCCATCGTCATGTCCTTGCGGCCTGCCTTTAGCTCTACCCAGGTGCGGGCACGCGCTTGTACCTTGGCCTCGAATTTGCAGCCGCTGCGCTTGCTGAGTTCGTCAACAAGATCCCGGTCTATGCCATTCCCCGCCGCTATCCCGCGTTCAGATTTAAAGAAAATGCCAAGTTCCAGCAGATCGACTTTGATAGTCTCTGACGGGCATTTCGGCGCTGCGCAGGCTACACCCAGGCAAAGACTGTAAAGAAAAAAGGTGAGAAAAGTAAAACGCTTAAACATCGGTCCCCATCTGTAAAACCTATCAATACCGGCAACTCTGACGCCCGGAGGTCTGCCAGCAGATTTTTAGAATATCATCAGCAATGAGGGCGACGACTCTTGAATTGTCAAGATTTGAAAAAATTGGATTAAAAAATACAGTGCATGAAGATGTCTAAATAGCGTCTTGCAAATTACTTTCCTGAGAGTATGAAAGCTTTGGTAAATTGCATTATTGAATTATTAAGAAAAACGGAAGTGCATGCATCGTCTGAGAGACGGATGCTTAATCAAAGCGCGTGAAAAAAGTGCTGCTGATTCTCGATGAGTAGTGTTAATTTTCGTCTTGGTTTTCAGGAGGGAGAGCGATGAAGAAATTCAAGAGGCAAGCCGACGGTTCATCGTGGAGCATTGATGGGTATGCATCAATGTTAATCGCATGATGCATGAAAATATTAGTATTAGTATATCGAGACAAATATGAAAATTCTGCGTGTATCCCAATGGGGAGTCATTATCATCACTCTCTTAGCTCTCTGTAGTTGTACAAAGCGTGTCACCATTTCGATGGCTGGGCTTTCGACTACAGACAAGATACCGGAGAGTGGTCAAGTTCATGAATATCCGAACTTACCCGAAAAGGATGACGGCATTGGCCCATACTACGTTCTATATATTGAATCTGAAGACGATATTCCTAAATTGGCTTCTGAATTTACCCACCATTTGTATTTCTCGTTAATTCCATGCTCTGAGTCAGAGTCCGCTTATGGATTATGGGGCGGTGGCGTGTTCATGGATTCAGGAGCGAACTCTGCAGCATCTTCCGTTAGTGGTACTGGACACAGCGCGAACCGATACAAGATTCATATACCAATTAAAGCTGATCCAATTATTCAGCATATTCAGGGTATCGGTGCACTTGATTTCAAAAGTTATCTAGGCAGAGCCAATAAAGAAGATTCGTGTGTTCTGATAGGTGGGGGACAGATGTGGGGAGGGACCTTATTTTCTAACACAGTCAAAACACCACTGCACTTTGATAGTGAAACAGGATTTTCAGTTGTGCCGTAACATCAATCTGCGGAATTCACAATCTCGAACTAGCCGCATTTTTTTGGTTTAAGAGGTACTAAAAACAATGCCAGTGAATTTCACTGGCATTGTTTATTTAAGCATAAAAAATTAGTTGTACCTTATGCTGTAAGCCACAAGTTGCCACCAATATTTAGTCTGCAAGTTAACCGCAAGCCCCGACATAACCGCAAGAAACGCAACGGCTGCAGCCATCTATTTTTTGCAGTGCATGTGCGCCGCAATCCGGGCATTTTTTGCCAGTGGGGATATAGCTGATCGGTGCTGCATTTTCACCTTCATAGGCCAGGTCATCCATGCCGTAGTGATGGCTTCTTTGTTTGAACTTTTCTGCCAGTACGGTGATAGGGATCTGGTTGCCAGCGGCGTCAAGGAAGCCACGTTTCATCAGTATGCGTTGCAGTGAGTAGCCTATGGCGGCGACTTCGGATTCATGGAACAGCGGTGCCTGTGAGCCATCATCCTTGGTGATCATGCCACAGCGTACCGTCCCCTTGTCCCACACCACTTCACGCATGTCTGCCAGTGCCTTGGCGATGGAGCCACCTGAGCGCGCTGCCATCGACAGCAAGCGCATGCTGGCTGATATCCATTGCTGGCCATCGTTCTTTTGTCCCGCAGGCATGAAGAATTCAAATGGGCGCTCTATTGTCACGCGCTCGCCGCCGACCATGCCATCTATATGGATGAAGCTGACTGTCAGATAGACCGTCTTTTTGCCTTCATACGTCATGTACTGCACTTTGGAAGTGACAGATTCGAGGTCGCCAAATGGACGGCCATCGAATTGTTTGCGCAGCAGGTCATCATCAGGAATATGCTTGACTTCCGGTGCTGGCTCAGTAGAGACCGACAGGACGCTGCCCAGGATGCTATTTGGGCGGTAAGTTGCCAGGCCCTTGAGGCCAGCGCGCCAGGCATCCATGTACAGGTTCTGGAAGTCTTCGTAAGGATAATCTGCCGGTACGTTGACGGTTTTGGAAATCGCAGAATCAATGTAAGGCTGCACGACCTGCAACATCTTCATGTGGTCGCTGGCGGACATATTGAGAGCGGTGACAAACTGCTTGGGCAGCTTGCTGTCGTCAGATACATCATTGCCCAGGTGGCGGTACAAGCGCCATGCATGGTCAGCCACTTCATAGATTTTTGGGTCACCCGCAGCCATGCGTTTCTTGCGGTTATACACCCAGGAGAATGCCGGTTCTATACCATTCGATGCATTGTCAGCAAAGGCCAGGGTGATGGTGCCGGTAGGGGCGATGGACAGCAGGTGCGAATTGCGCAAACCATGTTTGGAAATCGCATTGCGCACGTTTTTTGGCAGACGTTTGGCGAATGCGCCAGACAGGTATTTTGTGCTGTCAAATAATGGGAACTGGCCTTTTTCTTTCGCCAGTTCTGCCGATGCCAGATAGGCTGCATCGCGCATGACTTCCGATACTTTTTGTGCGAAAGCACGGCCAGCATCGGAGTCATAACGCTGTCCCAGCATGACCAGGCTGCTACCGAGACCCAGGAAGCCCAGGCCGACGCGGCGCTTGGACATGGCCTCGGCTTTTTGCTGAGGCAGAGGCCAGGCAGTAGCATCCAGTACATTGTCGAGCATGCGTGTCGCTACAGTCACTACCGCCTCAAAGGCAGTGAAATCAAATTCGGCAGCGTCAGTGAATGCACCTTTGATGAAGCGTGTCAGGTTGATGGAACCCAGGCAGCAGCAACCATAGTCAGGTAGCGGTTGTTCTGCGCAGGGATTGGTGGCTTCGATTTTTTCGCAATAGTAGAGATTATTCTCTGCATTCATGCGCGACAAAAACAGGATGCCTGGTTCTGCATGATCGTAGGTCGATTTCATGACCTCATCCCACAGATCACGTGCGCGTACGGTTTGATAGACCCACAGACCATCTTCACGCTGGTAGGCACCGGCTTCTTTTTTGTCTTCGCCAGGTTCCGCTTTATGTACCAGACAAAAGTCTGCGTCTTTTGCCACTGCTTCCATGAATTCATCGGTAACACCGATGGAGATATTGAAATTCGTCAAACCACCCTGGTCCTTGGAGCGTATAAATTCCAGGATGTCAGGATGGTCGCCACGCAAGACGCCCATCTGCGCACCACGACGCGCGCCGGCAGATTCTACTGTCGAGCAGGATGCATTGAAGACCTGCATGAAAGACACCGGGCCGGAGGCGCGTGAACGGGTGCCGCGCACCAATGCATCCTTGGGACGTATGGTAGAAAAATCATAGCCAACACCACCACCGCGACGCATGGTTTCTGCGGCATCTGCCAAAGCGGTATAAATGCCAGGCTTGCCATCGGTGGCGCTGGAAACAGAATCACCTACCGGTTGTACGAAACAGTTGATCAGGGTGGCGTGCAAGTCCATGCCAGCGGCAGAATTGATGCGGCCTGCTGGTACAAAACCATTCTTTTGCGCCCACAAGAATTTTTCTTCGTAGTAAGCCTGAAAGTCTGGCTGTTCTACACTGGCGAGTGCTTTAGCAACGCGAGCCTGCACATCATGGATGGTGACTTCATCGCCTTTGGCATATTTTTCGAGCAAGACATCGAGGGAGATTTCCTGGGGAGACATTTCTGTCAATCCTAAAATTTTTTCGTTTGCGTTCATATCGATCGTTTTTCTTTGTTACTTGTTGCAGAGATGAATCCTAAGCCCCACCTGTTCAAGAAAACTGGCGGGGTGCCAGGCTGTTTTTGCCTGGGTATTAGATGGGAAGCAGGATGGCGTAGCCCTTATTAAAAGAAGTATTGCGAAGTATTGCCCTATTGAATTTAAGGCATCGCAATGCCAACCATCCTGATGTCTGATGGCTTCCATTATAAACCCCGCTGCGACAATTTTTCTTGAGCTGCATCTAGATAAGAATAATCTTGCAGACAAGACATAACAAAATTACCAAGCAAAAATTTCAGCCGGAACAACTGATTTTCCGGCAGAATGAAAACTGCCGTAGCGATACAGGATTTTTGGATAGAGATGCAGGAAGTTGGGCCGGACTTTATCTTTCCGGCAACCATGTCTGTATGACATGAACAGATTTTTATCGTTAAAAAAATTCCTCATCCGGTTTGCCAGGCAGATATGTATTTTTGATATCTGCGTGCATAGTTTTTTGTTTCCACTTGCGTCCGGACAGGGCTCTGATGTCAGTAAGTCTAGCCAAACTTGCCGCTTTTTAGCGAATTCCCTACAAACTGTGAAAAACTCTGCGAATCTCAGGGTTAACAGTGATTTCTTGATGACTGTATAACATATACTTGAACAAAATTTGATCCAAGAAATTCAATAAAAACAGAGGGCACATAATGAGGCAGGGCAGTTTGGCTAGGCGATATACTTTCCCTCAGTTCCTGTTCGCCTGCACCTGCTTGCTGTGCCTGGTTTTCCTTTTGTTTTGCCAGCCTGCTCATGCGGTCAGTGTGCAAAGCCTGCGTTTTGAGCAGGTTGGGCGTGACCAGGGTTTCCAGCATGAATCCGTGCAATCCATGCTGCAAGACCGCCAGGGCTATATGTGGTTTGGCACCCAGGGGGGCTGCATCGCTATGACGGTGCCAAGGTGGTATTTTTCCGCCATGACCCCAGCCGTACAGACAGCCTCACCGATAACTGGGTCTGGGCCCTGCATCAGGATGACAAGGGCAGGATATGGGTGGGCACGCGCAATGGCGGCCTGCACCGTTATGACATGGCAACCGAGACCATGGTCAGGTATAAGCGCAACCTCGCCGATATCCGCAGCTCTGGTGGCAACCAGATACAGGCCATCATCAGTGACAGCAGCTCAGGCCTGTGGCTGGCAACAGGTGATGGCCTCGCGCATTTTGACCCGGATACTGCACGTTTCCAGATCCTGCGTCATGACGACAAGGATGCCGCCAGCATCGCCAGTGACCAGGTCAGTGCACTGAACCTGGATAAGGATGGCAACCTGTGGGCAGGCAGCAATGCCGGTCTCAGCGTCATGTACAGGGGCAAGACCGCCTTCGAGAATTTTCGCCTGGACAGCGATGCCAGACCAGACCCGCGCCACAATAATGTACAGGCCCTGCTCAGCGATAAACAGGGTAACCTGTGGATAGCCACCTCGGCAGGGCTGGAGCTGTGGTCCCGTGACCATCAGCAAAGACGCCGCTTTGGGCAGGCTGAAGGTCTTGATCCTGGCCCTGTCACTTCTTTGCTGGAAGACCGTGATGGCGTGATCTGGGCAGGTACCGATGATGGCCTCAAACGCTGGAGCCCTGCTGACAACAAATTCTCGTCCTACCGCCATCATGCGAGTGACAGGCACAGTCTGGCTGACAACCGCGTCACGCGGCTGTTGCAAGACCGAACCGGCACTTTGTGGGTTGGTACCTGGCTTGGTGGTGCCAGCCGCACCAATCTTGCCAGTGGTGGCTTCGAGCGCCTGCTGCATTTGCCGGGTGAACCCAGGACGCTCAGCAATAATACAGTCTCAGCCATCACCAGCAAGGACGGAGTAGTCTGGATAGGCACGGGCGACGGTCTGAACCGTCTCGACAAGGCCAGTGGCCAGATACGCACCTATCATCACCTCGACAGCGTGGCAAACAGCCTCAGTAATAGCAAGATCAGGGCTTTGAAGCTGGCACCCGAGGGCAAGCTCTGGGTAGGTACCCAGGATGGCCTGAACCTGTTCGACACCGTGACCGCGCGTGCGCAGCATTTCCAGAATGACCCCAAGCAGGCAGACAGCATCAGTTCCAGCATCGTGCACTCGCTGGCCTATGACAAGGCAGGTAATTTATGGGTGGGTAGCGATGATGGCCTGAACCTCATGCAGGGCGGCAAGTTCAAGCGCTATATGCACAATCCCAGGGACAGCGACAGCCTCGCCCATGGCCGGGTAGTGTCCATCCTGTTTGACCGTCGCGACCAGTTCTGGGTGGGCAGCTTTGGTGGCCTCGACAGGCTGGACCGCAGCACAGGCCGCTTTGAACACCATGCCCACGATCCCGATAACCCGGATAGCCTGAGCCATAGCCGCGTATATGCCGTGTATGAAGACAAGGCCGGGGTGATCTGGGTAGGCACGGCCAGCGGCCTGAACCAGATGGTGCAGGGCGCGGATGGCAAGATCAGTTTTATTCGTTACGGTGGTGCATTGGGGAATGATGCGACCGCCGGTTTTGCTGAAGATGAGGTGGGCAATCTGTGGATCAGCACCGATGGCGGTTTGTACAAACTCGGGCCGGACAGGAAGACCATCAAAAAATATTCCGCCGATGACGGCCTCATCGATGGCACATTCACGGTAGGGGCCAGCCACCGCGATGCCGACGGCGCATTGTATTTTGGTGGCTTTCAGGGCATGGCCTGGTTTTATCCCAGGGCCATACGCGATAACACTGCCAAACCTGTCACGACAATTACTGATTTTTTGATTTTCAACCAGTCCGTACGTGGCGGGAAATTGCCTGCAGGTGTGAAGATGGACGGCAATATTTCTGATGCCAGATCCATCACCCTGTCTTACAAGCACAGTGTCGTATCGATAGAATTTGCCGCACTGAATTATTCCGATCCCCTGCATTATCGCTATGCCTACAAGCTCGATGGCTTCGACCAGGACTGGGTACAGATAGACGGTGCCCACCGTGCTGCCAACTATACCAATCTGGGCGCAGGCGAATATGTGTTCAGGACGCGTGCCGCCACCAAGGATGGCGAGTGGAGTGAAGAAGGTGCCAGTCTGCTCATCACCATCACGCCACCATTCTGGATGGAGTGGTGGTTCAGGATCATCGCCAGCCTTATCCTGCTGGGTCTGATCTTCCTGGTCTATCGCTGGCGTGTCAGCCGTTTCTCTTACCAGCAAAGCCAGCTCGAAGAACTGGTCAGGCAGAGAACTGCCGAGGCTGACCGTGAACGCAAGCGTTTGACAGATCTCACTGATGTCCTGCCACTCTCGGTTTATCAATACCGTGAGAGGCCGGATGGGCAAAGAGAATATGCCTATGTCAGCGAGAATGTGAAAAACGTCATGGGTGTGCCAGCAGCAGACTTGCTGGCCGACAAGGACGCGCGCTGGCGCACGACGCTGGCAGAAGACCGTGAAACTGCCGAGGCCAGCCTGAACCGGGCCGTTGATAACCGCACCTCCAGCAATTTTCACCAGCGCGTCCTGGTCGATGGCAAGGTACGCTGGTTGCGCTCGCAAACTGTGGCGCCCAAGCGTGTCAATGGTGACTGGATATGGAATGGTTTCTGGATAGATGAAACCGAAACCTATCTGCAAAAGGATGAATTGCGCGAAGCCAAGGAACAGGCCGAACAGGCTACCATTGCCAAGTCCTATTTCCTGGCGAATATGAGCCATGAAATACGCACACCGATGAATGCCATCATCGGTCTCTCGCACCTGGCCAAGAAAACCCGCCTGAGCCTGAAGCAGCGCGACTATATCGACAAAATACATAGTGCTGGTACTTCGCTGCTCGGCGTGGTGAATGACATCTTGGATTTTTCCAAGATAGAAGCAGGCAAGCTCGATATAGAATCTGCCGAATTTGTACTGGCCGATGTCATCGACGATGTTGCCACCATCGTTGCCCACAAGGTCGCAGAAAAAGACATAGAACTGGTATTTGATATCGATACCCATGTCCCGCACAGCATGCGCGGCGACCCCTTGCGCTTGGGCCAGATCATTACCAACCTGGTCAATAATGCCATCAAGTTTACCGACCAGGGCTCAGTCATCATCCTGGTCAAGCAGGTGCAGGCAGAAATCGACAAGGTGCAACTGCAATTCAGCGTGCAGGATACTGGCGTCGGCATGACAGAAGAGCAGCAGGAAAACCTGTTCCAGGCCTTTACCCAGGCGGATAGTTCCACTACCCGTAAATATGGCGGCACTGGGCTGGGCCTGACTATCTCCAGGCACCTGGTTGAACTCATGGGTGGCACTATCTGGGTAGAAAGCCAGGTAGGCAAGGGCAGTAATTTTCATTTCACTTCCTGGTTCGCGTTTGCTACCCCGGCTCCGCAAATCGTCTTGCCTGAACAGGTACAAAGCCTGAAACTGCTGGTCGTCGATGACCATGACGTTGCCCGCATGCATTTGCAAAAGCTCGGCCAGCAACTCGGCCTGACAGTGAATGCTGCCAACAGCGGCAAGCTGGCTCTGCACATGCTGAGCGAAGCCAGGGTACATGGTCGCCCCTATGATTTGCTGTTACTTGATGCCCACATGCCTGACATGGATGGTGCCGCCACCATGAATGCCATCGCCGCCAGCATGGGCAAGGAAGCACCCCAGGTCATCATGCTGACCACCATGAGTTTTGATGAAACCACCATGCAGGCCAGGACTTATGCACCGCTCGCCTATCTGTCCAAGCCCACAGGCATGGCGGGTTTGCTGGAGGTCCTGCTGCGTATCAGTGCCACATCGCGTGAGGCGCCTGCCAGCACTGCAGTTGAGACACATAGCGACTGCCGCTTTGAAGGCATGCGCATCCTGCTGGTCGAAGACAATCATGTCAACCAGCAAATCGCTGCCGAATTGATGACAGAGGCAGGCATGATCGTCGATGTGGCCGACAATGGCCGTATTGCCATCGACAAGCTGAACCAGGGCAATCCGTATGACATCGTGCTCATGGACTTGCAAATGCCGGAGATGGATGGCTATGCTGCCACTACCGTCATCCGCTCTTATCCCGAATGGCTGGACTTGCCCATCATTGCCATGACTGCGCACGCCATGAATGAAGAGCGGCAACGCTGCCTTGATACCGGCATGAATGACCATATCGCCAAGCCGATAGACCCCGACAGTTTCTTTGCCACTCTTTCCCGCTGGTGTGGCAAGCGCATGCCAGGTTATCAGACTGAAGACTCAGCACCAGCCGTGACGGCAGCGGCTGTTGGTGCCGCACCCGCTGTATCCACTACAGCAGCCACACCAGCCATGAAGGCGGAGCCGGCCAGGACTGAAGCTCCTGTCCACGACCTGAGCATACCCGGTGTCGATGTCGCCCCCGCCTTGCGCCGTTGCAGCCAGAATCTCGACCTCTACTTGCGCCTGCTGCAAATCTTTGTTGAGAGTGCTGCAAGTGCGCCTGACAAGATCACGCAGGCATTGGAGCGGGGTGACCGTGGCACGGCTGAGCGCGAAGCCCATACCATGCGCGGTGCGGCTGGCAATATCGGTGCAAATGACCTGGCTGCAGTATCCACCGAGCTGGAGCTGGCCATAGAGAATTCCGAAGAGAATGAGGCGCTGTTAAAAAAATTCAGTGCGGCCAGTGCGGAGCTTATCAATGCGCTCAAACAGGCCTTGCAAGATCAGGCGAGTAAAGCCGCGATGCAGGGGAAGGAGGCAGAGCAGACAGGTCGAGGCCGAAATACTACTGATGCAGCAGAAATCGCAGGTTTGTTCACGACCTTGCGCCAGTATCTCGAAGACTCAGACAGTGAAGCACTCGATTATTTCAACACTCACCAGCTCAGCATGCACCAGGTATTGGGGGCGCAGGCTGAAGAGTTCGTGCGTTCACTGCAAGTATTTGACTTTGAAGCGGCCCTGCAGATACTCGACAATGTCAGCCCTGTCGGCAGTATCGCATCATAGATATTTTTCCAGCATCAGCATGGTACGTGCAGTTGCGCCCTGATGCTGCAAAAAGAAAGTGTAGGCTGCTTCACCCATGCGCTGGCATGTTGGCTTGTCTGCCAGCAGAGCATGAGCCTGCTGGAACAGGCTCAGCGCACCATCAACACGGAAGGCCGCACCGCTGGCAATCGCCTGGTCAGTGATCTCAGAAAAATTGAATGTATGCGTACCTGTCAGTACAGGCTTGCCCATGGCACAGGCTTCAATCAGGTTATGGCCACCGAGTGGTACCAGGCTGCCACCGACAAAGGCGATATCGCAGGCCGCATAGTACATATACATCTCGCCCATGCTGTCACCGAGTATGACCTGTATGTCTTCACCTATAGGGGCGATCTCTTCATGGTTCAGGCTGGATCGGCGCAGGTATTTAATACCATGTGAATCCAGCAGGCCGGCCACATGATCAAAGCGTTGCGGATGGCGTGGTGTGATGATCAGCAGCGGGTTGGTTTGCAGCAAAGGCACCTGCTCAACAAAGGCTTGCAGTATCAGTTCTTCTTCGCCATCGCGGGTGCTGGCGCACAGTATCACCTGCCGCTCGCCAAAGCTGCGGCGCAGGGCTGCACCGCGCTCACCCATCAATGGCGGCGGTGTCACGTCAAACTTCATATTGCCGGTCACACCCGGTTGCTCTATGCCCAGCTCATGCAGGCGCAAGGCATCAGGATTCGACTGTGCTGCCACGCTGCTGATGGCGCGGGCAGCAGGCAGTATCAGCGATGCCAGGCGCTGCGCCTTGCGCAAGGATTTTTCAGACAGGCGGGCATTCACCAGTGTTACCGGTATGGACTTGGCCTCACACTGGGCAATCAGGTTGGGCCAGACTTCTGTCTCTATCAAGATGCACAGTTGCGGCGAAAAATGCTGCAGGAAGCGTATGATCATCCAGTTGATGTCATACGGCAAAAACGCCTGTTGCAGCCTTGGCCCCACATCGGCAAACAGCTTGCCGCCCGTCTCACGCCCGGTGGCTGTCATGTGCGTCAGCAGGATACGGTGTTCAGGGCAGCGTGCCAGCAGGGCACGTATCAGCGGTTCTGCTGCACGGGTTTCCCCTGCAGAGACGGCGTGCACCCAGATCGTTGGCACACTCGCAGTGGCTGGGTAAAATCCCAGGCGCTCGCCTATATGCTGGCGATAGCCAGGTTCAAGGCGGCCTCGCCACCAGAGGCGGAACAGGGCAAACGGCAGGGACAGGCCCCATACCAGGGAGTAAAGAAGACGCATGCTTTATGTCCGACGGAAATTCACCAATACAATACCACCACAGACCAGCACTGCACCCAGCGCAAAGCGCGGGCTAATGGGATCGTGCATAAGAATGACACCAGCGGCCACGCCGAACAAGGGTGTCAGGAAAGAAAATACAGAAAGACGTGATGCCAGGTAACGCCGCATCAGCCAGAACCAGGTCAGGTAACTGGCAAAGGCAATCACCACCGTCTGGAAAAACAGGCTGACGATGCTGGTTATATCCCATTGCGTGGGCAGGCTCTCGCCGCGTAAAACTACAAAGGCCAGCAGGATTGCCGCACCCACTGCCAACTGGTAAAACAGCGTGGTCGTCGGCTCAGCCTCAGACAGGCTGGACTTGCGTATGGTAATCGTCGTCGCTGCCCACAACACCGCTGCCGCCACGCCAAAGCTGTCACCGATGAGCATGTCAGCCACATCACGCTGGCTGCTGCTGAAGGCTCCTGAGAAGGCAATGGCCACGCCCGCAAAGGCCGACAGGATACCCAGCCACTGTGTCGATTGCAAACGCTCAGCCGGTATCAGCCAGTGCAGGCCCAGCACGGTAAAAATAGGGGCGGTATATAAGAACACCGACATATGCGAGGCCGTGGTGTATTTCAGTCCCAGCGATATGCATAAAAATTCAACAGCGAACAAAACACCTGCCGCAATACCGGGCATGAGATGTTTGTCGCGCAAAGAAAATGGAAGTTTTTTAACAAGTATCAGCAGCAACACCAGCATCGCTGCAAGGCCTGAGCGCAGACCCAACTGCATGGTGGCACCGATAACAGGCGCCGCCAGTTTAACCGCCACCTGCTGCAAACCCCAGCACAGGCACAGCACCAGCATGAGGGAAATGGCAAAACCATCAAGATTTTTACGATGAGCAGACATCAAGCTTGGGAGTGTGGGCGAAGAGGTGGGAATATACCTGAAAACGGTGTGCAGGGGTGTATGTCTTGCTGGAGCTTAATACTTAGCAGAGAATGTGCTTTTTTATCAACAAGGGACGAAATTTCCTCAATTTTGTAATTATTTGTCTCTAATGCAAGTTCTTTGGCGTTGCAGGCCGGGTAGTTTGATACCGGAAAACTCTAAAATCGTCGCTCCTGCGCAGGCAGGAGCCCAGTGGCGTTCGTCGCTAAGCATGTTGCTTGAAAATTTAGTAAAGCTGAATAAGCTGCTTTGCACTTCTACAAAACCACCCCCATAAAATGATATCCTATGCCTCTTAAACAACATGCAAGGACATGTTGAGCCCTCCACCATCCTGGACATGAATAGATGAGCACAGATATTTTCTGGCAAGCACTGACAAATGCACAGCCACAATTACAGCAAATGGAAATTCGCGATGTCATGGAAGCCATCAATGCATTGCTGGAACCCCATTTCCCCAAGCTGGCTGCTGAATTGCAAGGCAAGACTGAAGATGGCGTCTATGACCTCATCATCACGGCCCATGGCGCGACCGAACATTTTCAGGATGTCATGACGCTCACGCAGACTGCCCCCAAACTGACCATGTTCCCCAATGTGACCGCCTTCCGGGCGCGCACAGAAATGGGCGAGTTTGGCATGTCCATGGATAATTTCAGCCTTAGCCCATCCGAGGTGCTGATTGGTCATTATGCCGATGCAGGCAGGGTGGGTTTGCAATTATGGTTTGCCAAGCCTATACCGCAAGATATGGTCGATCATGCCAGGCACATGTCCTTCATTCTGCTGGACCATGCCATCGGTGAATATGATTTCGCCATCAAGATCGGCCCGGTAGAATTCATGGAAGACGAAGCTGAACAAGATACGGTGAGCCTGGCCGCTTTCCCGGCCGTGCTCGATCATTTCTGGCGCGATGAGCTTGGACATACGGCCCTGTTCCCAAGCGGTGAAAATGAATGGACAGGTTTTGAGCTCGTCAGCAATACCGATCCAGACGACAAATTGCTGGTACAACGCAATGAATCCGCCATGGCTCTGGTTGGCAGGGCAGACATGCTGTGGCGCGTGCAAGTCGATGTGGTATTGGACAACAAAGATGATCTTGAAGCCGCCCGCGAATTTGAAGACCAGCTTGAAACCTTATTAGCGCAAACGCAGGAAGGCATCACCAGCCAGATCACCCTGCATGGCAATGTGCGCAGCATGAACTGGCACGTCAGCGATGTAGAAGCCGCTCTGGCCAAGGCGCATAAACTGGCACAAAACTTTGCCCCACTGGAGTTTGATATCAGCAGCGAATTTGATCCGCAGTGGCAAGACTATTTGCGCTGGGTGTCGTGAATAAATATCGCCTGATAGCAAACCAAACAAACTATTTTTAAGAACTGGAATCATCTTGACTACCGTCGCCATCACCCCACAAATTCAAGCCAGCAACCAAAGCCCCTTCGTCCTGTTCGGCGGCATGAATGTGCTGGAATCCAAAGACATGGCCTTGCGCGTTGCCGAAGAATACGTGCGTGTCACCAGCAAGCTGGGCATCCCCTATGTTTTCAAGGCCAGCTTTGACAAGGCCAACCGTTCTTCCATCCATTCTTATCGCGGCCCTGGCCTCGAAGAAGGCTTGAAGATATTCGAGGCCATCAAGGCAGAGTTCGGTGTACCCCTGATTACCGACGTGCACGAGCCATGGCAAGCCGCGCAAGTGGCAGAAGTCGTCGATGTCCTGCAACTGCCCGCCTTTCTGGCACGCCAGACTGACCTCGTGGTTGCACTCGCCAAAACTGGCCGCGTCATCAACATCAAGAAGCCGCAATTCCTCAGCCCTTCACAAGTACAGAACATCGTCGAGAAATTCAGGGAAGCAGGCAATGACCAACTGATACTCTGCGACCGCGGCACCTGCTTTGGCTACGATAACCTTGTGGTCGATATGCTAGGTTTCGCCGTTATGAAAAAAGTGACGAACAACCTGCCCGTCATCTTCGACGTTACCCACGCCCTGCAACAACGCGAAGCTGGCGCAGCAGCCTCAGGTGGCCGTCGCGAACAGATCGTCGAACTGGCGCGTGCGGGCATGGCGACTGGCCTGGCAGGCCTGTTCCTCGAAGCACATCCTGATCCGGCGCAAGCGAAATGTGATGGCCCCAGTGCCTTGCCGCTGGATAAGCTGGAACCTTTCCTGGCGCAATTGAAGTCGCTGGATGATTTGGTGAAGTCGTTTGCCAAGCTGGAGATTTAATATCAGGTTCATTTTAATGAGGCGTATGTTCTCCTTGCATTGACTCGCGATTTAATAAGAAAACATGTTTAAAAATCAAATTTCTATTCGCTATATTCTTTTATTTGTGCTGTTGAATTTAAATTGGGGGCTATCCTCAGCGCAGATACAAACTGATTCAAGAATAAATTCTAACAACGCGAAAATTTCGGAGATGCAAGCATATTTTTCTGACAAACCCTTGGCATTTCACCGTTGCAAAAGAGCTGAATATCCACGGTTTGCATTGCGACACGAATTTGAAGGAAAGACTGAAGTTGATGCCGTGACTGACTCTGAGGGGCGCGTTATTATTGCTGAGATCGTGAGAAGTAGTGGCTGGCGCCTATTGGATGAAACTGTTTTAACAAATATCATGGGATGTAAAATATTTGATAATCCAGGACTGGAGAAAGTATATGTAAAGGGTGGTTTTGTTTGGAAATTGGAGGGGCCTGCTGAGATTCCGGCAGAGTTGTTGACAGATACATGTAGCAAATCTGAATTTGTAAGTTTCGCAAGATCAAATGAACCTGGACGCGGTATTGTAGTTGGCGTTTGGTTGAATAAGGAGGGAGGAGTCGATGTGGCTGAACTTCAATGGCGGATGGAAAACAAATTGGATCAAGAAAGTTTAAGACTTGCTCGTTCCTGTAAATTCAAGCCAGCATCGAATGAAAAGGGAAATCGGGCATCGACGATTTCTCTGAGGTTTCTGCCGTTGCGAGCAAATTGAGAATTACGAATGCCAGTAAATGAATTTCTTAAGTAAAGATGTTCGAGTAAGCCATGTTCGAAAACCTTGACCATCTTTACCGCTTCCCCACCAGAGCCGCCATAGACGCACTGGCAATACGCTTCAATCTGCCCAATGAAAAAAATATGCAGGATTGGGAATATGAAGTTGCTGATGCAAACAGGATAGATGAATTTCTCGTCGTCTATGATAGTGGTGAGCTAAGCGAAGACGAAAAATTCACGCTCATGGCTATGTTAGTGCAATCATCTTGCGACGCCATAGATAGAAAAGAGAATTTTCTGCGTAGCGAGAGCTGGAAGCAGTTTCTGGACTTGCTTGAGCGAGATATTGACATACATATTCATCTTGTCTGGTATTGGTCATGCACTGATACTCAGGATTTGAGCGACGCATGGTCGATTACCCCATTTATCCGGCCCATCCTTTTACGACATCAGGAAAAATTCTCTGCCATTTGTTCGCCTATTTGAGTTTAGCGCCAACCGCATGCGGTCCAGATGGATGTGAGAAGCTAAAACTGGCTGCGGACGTCTGTTAAGCGGGCAATTACACATTTATTACCTGGTGCGGCAATCATCATCGCGTTACCTGTCAGTGTTGCGCACCTGCGCTTTGACTCGGACTCAGGAAGAGGGCAGTTTTCTTCAATACTTTGGCGCAGTATCCCGCCACCATTGACTCCTTTCCATTTTTCGACCGGAGTTGAACATGACAGTATCAAATTTGCCAAAATTTCCAGCAGCATGGCAGCCATTGGTTGCGCAGGCGGCGAATGAACTTCGCCAATTGGCACTGGATGAAGAAGCCAAGGCGCGGTTTTGTTACGATCCAAGCTTACGTCCCTATATGCAACGCGTGGCCAGGCGCTATGTCGCTGGCGAGACAATTCCAGATGTGCTGCGGCGCATAGAACAAATCAATGCAAGAGGCCATGCCGGGTCGGCTGAATACATGGGGGAGAGTTGCCGGGACGAAGGCAAGGCGCTGGCAGAAACAGCCATATTCCTAGAATTGATTGCAGCTATCGGTAAACTGAACCTGCGCTGTTCGATTTCCCTGGACCTGTCGCACGTGGGATCAGTGATCGACGCAGAACTTGGGTTCCAAAATATCAAACGCATCGCTACAGCCGCAGCAGCGGTAGGGCGCGAGGTCATGATTTCGATGGAGGGATCGGATCGTGCTGATAATATTTACGCGACCTATGGCCGCTTGCATACGGAGGCGGGTCTGAGCAATATTGGCATTACCGTGCCCGCCAAGCTGCATCGCACAGCACAGGATCTTCCTGTGCTGATGGCATATCCGGGAAGGATACGCCTGGTCAAGGGCGCATTTCTTGAGGCAGAAAATATTGCTTACAGCCGCAATAGCCCTGAACTGGCAGCCTGCTATCGACGCTACGCAAAGGCCTTGCTGACAAGCGGCCATCTATGTTCGATAGCGACCCATGATGGTCAAATTCAAGAGGAATTATCTGCATTCATCTCAAGCGAGGATGTGCGGCGCGATAACTATGAATTTGAATCCCTGATCGGTCTTGGCACTGATTTGCTTGATAACTTGCACAAGCGCGGTTTTGTTACACGGGAATATGCGGTGTTTGGCGAAGAATATTTTCTCTACGTACTCAACCGCATTGCAGAGGAACCTGTGCGGCTCTATCAGGCCGTGATCGACGTCATGGAAGCATCATCATAATTTCCTTATGATGGTATGAGTCTATCCGCGACCGCGATACTGACCGGGTGTGGCTGCCAGATGCTGTTTAAAAGCGCGCTGGAAATGCGCCTGATCCGAGAATCCAATGTCGATGGCAATGTCGGCTATGGCGTGGCCGCGTCTGAGCTGGGCGCGGCCCTGTTGAATACGGTGATTGATCAGATAGGCATGAGGCGTCATGCCAAATTGATGCTTGAATGCGCGTATCAGATAGGCTGGCGACAACTCGGCAGCGGCGCAGATTTCTTCAAGTTTAAGGCTACGGTTGAAGTTTTCCTTGATGAATTCCGCTGCGCGCATGAGCTTCACGTTGGCATCCTTGTTGCTGGTGGATGCGGGATCAAGCCGGTTTTGCAGCATTGAGAAAAAGTCGATGACAGCGCCATGCTTTTGCAATTGATCCGCATGTTCATCCTCTAATATCGCACATAGAGAGGTCAGTTCCACAAACAGGGAATTTGTCGATATTGTTGAAAACGGCCTGAAGTCAGCATTGGCACTAAAACCAAGTTCGTGCTGAAGCGCCGCCAACCATGCATGATCGACATACAACATGTGATAAGACCAGGGCTCGTCAATAACGGGATTGCAGGCGTGCATCTCTTCAGGATTGATAATAACAACCGTCCCGGCACTTACCTGCTCTTTCATTTTGCCATTCAGGTAGGTACTCTTTCCGCCAGTGATTGCGCCTATGGAAAAGCTCTCATGCGAATGCTTCGCATAGCCTATGCTGCGCGCTCCCTTGATAGAGCGCATCTCGACAAAAGGTAGTTTTTCGTCGTGCCAGAAACTGGGTGAGGCGCTGTGGCTGGAAGGGGATGCCATGGTTCGCAGTATATTGACTATTGACAGGCGGGGTTTTATTTTACCGCATCTGGCATTTTCCTGAGGTCTTGGATAATGTAAGAGAAGGGAGTAGCTGTCGGGTTACCTTGGCCTATGGCCTTAAATGACTTACGAAGGTATTTGAAAAGCGAGTTCGTGACATACAACCCTGAAATTAATTTGTTGCATAGTATGCTATGAACGTCACTGGATTCCAGCCAAAAGCACGCTGGAATGACGTTGCTCAGATTGGCGGATCATTGGGCCATCTTGGACATTACTGCTTGTTTGTTGATTCTAGCAATGTACTGATCGCTGCCCTGACCTCGTCAACAGTCGCAGGCTGCCCGCTATCTCCAAGATTAATAATCTTGTCCGACCAGTTACCCTCAGTCTTCCAGCGCGGTGAAGCGCAATAAATTTCTATGGTCGGGGTTTCGTAAGCTGCGGCGATATGCGTCAGGCCGGTATCGACACCAATTGCCAAATGCGCCTTTTGCGCCAGCAGGGTTGCTGCCTGCATGGAGAGTGCAGGCAAGACGCTGGCGTTAGGCATGACAGCAGCCATCGCTTCGGCCTCAGCTTTTTCAACTGCGCTGCCCCAAGGGAGCAGTATCGGTAATTCGTGGTTTTTTAATTCTGCGGCAATCGCCTGCCAATTCTCTCGCGGCCATTTCTTGGCTGCGCCGGCAGTGCCATGAAAGAACACTGCATACGGCGTGGCTGGCAGCCATGCACGCTGGTCAGCAGGTATATCGGGTGCCTGCAAGCCAAAGCTGGCGGGCGTGTTGACGGTATAGCCGCCAGCCGCAGCGGCAACCAGGCGGCCGCGCAGGACGGCGTGGGTGCGCTTATCTACCGGTACGCTGATGTCGTGGAAGATTCTGGAAATGCCTTCATAGCCCGAACCCTCAGTGCCATTGGCGAGGCCGATTTTCTTGCCGCCTTTGACGGTTTTTGCCAGGCCCATGATGATGCCGGTTTTGAGCAAGCCCTGGGTATCGAGTACCAGGTCATATTGTTCTTGCCGTAACTGGCGAAAGAAATTCTTGATCTCTTGCCGTGTTGCTGCCTGCCCCAGGCTCTTGCGCCAGCGGCGCAGGGCGAAGGGGAATACCTGGTCTACACCTGGGTTCAGACGCACCAGTTGCACATAGGCTTCTTCCACCACCCAGTCTATGCGCGCCTGCGGAAACTGGCGACGTAAGTCATCCACGATGGGCATATTATGCAAAACATCGCCCAACGACGAAACGCGAACAAGAAGAATTTTCACTTGGATAGTTGATACGGGTGACGACCTAACTGCTCACCACAGAGACACCGAGACACAGAGGAGCACAGAGAAAAACCAAAGGCGTGAAGAGTTTTGCTAAGTACTCTCATACCAAAAGATTTTCTCTTGTTTTTCTCTGTGTCTCGGTGTCTCTGTGGTGATCTTTTCGGTCTTAAAAATTAATACGGCAATTTCGCGTCTGGCTTGACAGCCAGCACAGCCTGTTTCATTGCGCCCTGTATGCGTGCCAGTGCTTCGGGGTTTTCGGCTTCGAAGCGCATGACGATGACGGGGGTGGTATTCGATGAGCGGGCCAGGCCGAAGCCGTCCGGGTATTCCACACGCAGGCCATCGATGGTGATGATTTCATCGGAACCAGGGAAGCTGGCATTCGCCTGCATGGCGGCAATGATCTTGAAGTTCTCGCCTTCAGCCAGTTGCAATTGCAATTCTGGTGTTGAAGTTGATTGTGGCAAGTTGTTCAGCGTGGCTGTCATGTCAGCTACGCGACTGACCAGTTCCAGCAAGCGTGCGCCAGCGTACAGGCCATCATCAAAACCATACCAGCGGTCTTTGAAGAAAATGTGGCCACTCATTTCACCACCGAGAGGCGAGCCGGTTTCACGCAGCTTGGCCTTGACCAGGGAATGGCCGGTTTTCCACATCAGCGGGACACCGCCACGTGCCTTCACCCAAGGGGCGATATGGCGGGTGCATTTGACGTCATACAAAATCTGCGCACCGGGGTTGCGTGTCAATACGTCTTCGGCAAACAGCATGAGCTGGCGGTCTGGGTAGATGATCTGGCCATCCTTGGTGACTACACCGAGACGGTCACCATCGCCATCAAATGCCAGGCCTATTTCTGCATCAGTGGTTTGCAGGCAGCGTATCAGGTCTTGCAGGTTTTCCGGGTGGGCTGGATCTGGATGGTGGTTGGGGAAGGTGCCATCGACTTCGCAAAACAGTTCTATGACTTCACAACCCATGCCACGATACAACTCACCGGCAAACGCGCCAGCCACGCCATTGCCGCAATCGACGGCAATTTTCAGTGGGCGGGCGACTTTGACGTCGCCGATGATGCGCTCAAGATAAGTCGCCTTGATGTCATGCGTGCGGTAGCTGCCACTGCCTTGTTTGAAATCCTTGTTCAATATGGTTTGGTACAAGGCTTGTATGGCATCGCCATAAATTGCTTCGCCAGCCAGCACCATTTTGAAGCCGTTATAGTCAGGCGGGTTGTGGCTGCCAGTGACCATGATGCCGGATGTCGCGCCCAGTACATTGGTGCCAAAATACACCATGGGGGTGACAACTACACCGAGGTCGATGACATCAACGCCAGTCGATTGCAAACCCTTGGCCAGCGCCGTGATAAGGTCAGGGCCGGACAAGCGGCCATCGCGGCCTATGACCACGGTTTTCTCACCCTTGGCAATGGCGGCACTGCCAAAGGCCTGGCCTATCAGGTGGGCAACTTCTGCATCCAGGGTTTTATCGATAATGCCGCGAATATCGTAGGCTTTGAATATGCTGGGGGAGAGTAGGGACATGATTATTTTTCTATAGTAAAAAGATTCAGTGGAGCAGCACTGTGGCTGTCTGCTCTTCAGCACCAACTTGCTGGGCTTGCCAGATCAGGTCTTCAATACCGCATTGTGGGTCATATTCTGCCACTATTTGCAGCAACAGGGCGCGGATTTGCTCATAATCAAAGGCGGTGCAGGCAGCATGCAGGTTTTGCAACAGGGCATTCAGTTGATCCCATGGCAACTCGCTCTCCTGGGCGCGCATGATCAGCGGGTGCGAGGTGCCTTCAACATTGTCGCCTATCAGCAATTCTTCATACAGTTTTTCACCGGGGCGCAGGCCTACGTGCTGGATTTCTATGGTGCCGTCGGGCGTGCTTTCACTCTTCACTTCGAGGCCGCTCAGATGCACCATGCGGCGTGCCAGGTCGATGATGCGCACCGGTTCACCCATGTCGAGTACGAACACATCGCCACCTTCGCCCATGGCACCTGCCTGCAAGACCAGTTGCGCAGCCTCAGGGATAGTCATGAAATAGCGAGTGATTTCTGGATGGGTCAAAGTGATGGGGCCACCCGCCATGATCTGTTTGCGGAATAAGGGAACGACAGAGCCGGATGAGCCCAGCACATTGCCAAAGCGCACCATGCAAAAACGGGTATGTTGCTGGCGGCGTGAGCAGGCTTGCAAGATCAGCTCTGCCAGGCGCTTGGTGGCACCCATGACATTGGTAGGGCGCACTGCCTTGTCGGTAGAAATCAGCACAAAATTCTTGACCTTTGCCGCCATCGCCGCCTGCGCGACGGACAGCGTGCCAAATACATTATTGCGTATGCCTTCTGCCGGGTTATGCTCGACCAGTGGCACATGCTTGTATGCCGCAGCATGGTACAGGGTCTCAACCTCACAGGTAGTGAAGATGCGGTCAAGCTTGGCGCTGTCGAGTATGGAACCGAGAAAGGGCAAAATCTCCACATCCAGCTTCAGTTGCTGGCGCAGGCCAGTCAATTCCTGTTCTATCGCATACAGGGCATATTCCGACATTTCCAGCAAGACCAGTTTGGCCGGGCGCTGGCGCAAGATCTGGCGGCATAGTTCAGAGCCTATCGAGCCACCAGCCCCCGTCACCATGACACGCTTGCCTGTGATGCAGATACTCAGCAGGCGGGCATCCGGCTCCACCTGATCACGGCCCAACAAATCTTCTATCTCTACTTCGCGTATATCCTGCAAGCGCAATTCGCCATTCACCAGGCTTTGTATTGATGGCGTGACCTTGATCTTCAGTTTCAGCGGTTCTAGCTGGTCAAGTATCTGCTTTTGTCTGGTCTTGCTGATGCTGGGCATGGCCAGCAGGATTTCGCGTATGTCGTGGCGCTCAGCCAGGTCCTTCAACAATTCAGGTGCAAATACCTTGACGCCACCTATGGTAGAACCCTGTATCGATTTATTGTCGTCGATGAAGGCAGTGCAGACATATTCACCACCGGCACGCAGGGCAGTGGCCAGTTGCGCACCAGCCTTGCCCGCACCATAGATGGCAATGCGGGTGGCATTCTCGGCCATGTCGGCCTGCAACAGCCAGGCCCTGGCCAGAAAACGGCTGGCACCCACATACAGGATCGACCCCGCCCAGAAAAAACCAAACACGGCACGCGACAAAGGCGTGATATGCAGCATCACCGCCACAAAGGCCATGAACAGCACCGACAGGGTGACGCCAAAGACCACGACGCTGATGATTTTCTGGTCGATGAAACGGATCACGGCACGGTACAAACCTATGCGTATGAATACCGGTATGGCGATCAGGGAAGAAGAAACGATGAGCCAGAAGTAATGATTGAACAGGCTGGCATTAAAGGTTTCATAACGCAGCCAGATTGCCAGGATAAACATCAGCGGCAGGCAGATGGCGTCGGCCAGAGCAGCTATCAACTGTTTTTGCAGACGGGGCAGATTGAGTACGGATTGCATCATGATAGCGCAGCCTTATTAATGTGTAACACCATCACGACGCACCACCTTGTAGAAGGTCAGGAACAAGATGCGGATGTCCAGCATGAAGGATTGATGCTGCAGGTAATAGGCATCCAGATCTACTTTGACGGGGATAGGTAATTCATCCCTGCCATTGATCTGCGCCCAACCCGTCAGGCCAGGCGGGATAGTATGTACTTGCTTTTCCGTACGCAGGGCAATCAGGTCATGCTGGTTGAACAGGGCAGGGCGGGGGCCGACAAAACTCATGTCACCTCGCAGTATGCTCCACAATTGCGGCAATTCATCGAGGCTGGATTTGCGCAGGAAAGAACCGATGGGTGTCAGGTATTGGTCAGGATTACTCAGCAAGTGAGTAGCCACTGCGGGTGTATCAATCAGCATGCTGCGGAACTTGGGCATCTTGAAAATGACATTATTGCGCCCGACCCGGTCTGACCAGTAAACGATGGGGCCGCGTGAAGTCAGCTTGACGCAGATGGCAACGATGATCAAAGGTATCATCAAAAACAGGCTGGCTGTCAGTGCAAGGACGAGATCGAAAAGGCGCTTCAACATATTCTTCATTCAACGAGTATGGCTGCGGCTGTGGCCTGCAAGCCTTGTTCTATAGTATAGGGCGGCGACCAGGCCAGCAGCTTTCTGGTCTTGCTGATATCGACTTGCAGTGACTGGCACAAACGGTCAGCGACATTTCTCTTGCCCAGCATGCTGGCTGCGAGTGTCAGCAAAGCAGCAGGGAATGGTAATAACCGCGACTTGACTTGCAAGGCCTGCGCGCACAGGCGCAATAATTCTGTTGTTGATAAATCCCGGCCATCGGATGCCAGGAAAACCTGGTTGCGCGCCGCTTCATTCAAACGGCAATGCAGGACAAGATCAACGAGATTACCAAGGTATACAAAGCTGCGCTGGTTGCGTATGCTGCCCAAGGGCAAAGGCAGGCCACGGCGCACCATGCGCAGCATGCTCAGAAAATTGGCTTTGACACCCGGCCCATACACCAGCGGCGGGCGTATGATGGTGACAGCCATGCCCGTTGTCTGTGCCAGTTGCAGCAAGGCCTGCTCTGCCTCCATTTTGGATATGCCATAGGCATCTTGAGGCAAGGGCTGGTCATCAGCGGTATATGGATGACCTGGCAAGGTCGCTTCGCCATTCACCTTGACTGAACTCAGGTAAATAAATTGCCTGACGCCCGCAGCTGCTGCCTGGCGTGCCAGTTGCAGGCTGGCATGGACATTCACGGCGCGGAACTGTGCCAGGGGATCACTGGCTGTCTCTTGCATCACATGTACCCGTGCTGCGCTATGGATGACGACATCCACACCTTGCAAATGGGCAGACCAGTCAGTGTCCGCACTCATATCGCTGACAATGGGATTGCGCATGTCTGCATCCTGCCAGTCCAGAGGAAGGCGGCTGGGGCAAATCAGGGCAACATCCTGAGCCAGGCAGGCGCGGGCAAGAGCCTGGCCGACAAAGCCGCTGGCACCGGTCAACAAGATTTGCTGCTTCATACCTTATTTGGCAGCAGGCAAATTCGACCGCCTGTCATAGACAAAATAGCGGCGCGACAAAAATTTGAGGAAGCTGCGGAAAAACCAGCTCGCATGGCGTGATACCAGGTTGCGGTTCTTGTGGGCGGCAGTGTGGGTAGCATCGAGTTGCGGATAAAAACGTATACCCTTGCCCAGCAATTGCTTGGAGCGGTAACAGATATCCACATCTTCAAAATACATGAAGTAGCGGGTATCAAACCCCTGCAGGGCCTGATAGTGCAGTGCATCAAAAGCCAGGAAGGCACCAGAAGCCCAATCGACATGGCAGGTTTCTGTCATGGTTTTCTTGTCGTAGGGCTCGGACAGGGAACGCACCGCCACCATGCGCAATAAAGAAATCACATTCGGGAAGCGGCGTACATTCGCATCTACATACAGGTGCTGATCATCACGGTAGAGGTTGATCGTCGCCACCGGAAAAGCATCGCGCCGCATGTTCTCTACCAGGGTAAAGATGGTGTCAGCATTGATGGTGATGTCCGGGTTCATGACGATAAAGCTGTCACCTTCGGCAAAACCTATACTGCTGCTGATCAGGTCAAACAGGTAATTATTGTTTTCACCAAAGCCCAGGCCAGGTTTATCGTCTATATAAGACACGCCATGTTGCAGGCAATAGGCTTTCAACTCCGGCGAAGGCTGGTTATCCTTGATCCATACATGCATGCCTTCGGCGGCATCGCGCAGGCCACCCACGCCGCTTGCGATAAGCAGGTTTTCATGGCCGTGGCTGACGATTGCGACATGTATCATAAATTAGCTGCAGCATTAAGCCTGGCGAGCAAGCTGCCGACTTTGTATCCAATACTTTAAAAATAATACGCCCAGTTTCCAGTCAGGGAAATTATGGATGGGCGGCGTAAACAATTTCCTTGTGTACCAGATTTTCTCATAGAAATCACAGTTTATAGGTGCCGGATTTGACCATGGTGGTTGTTTTTCTTGTGCATTCGCAGTTTCTGCCCTGCTGATACGCTGTGCCACCTGTTCTATGCCATGCACTTGCCTGATTCCTTGCAGTATCCCAGTCTGGTCCATTGCCGGGCGTTGCTGTTGTTGCAGATAATAACCCATGTCATCCAGCAGGGCTTGCTGACTCGCAGATTTAAGCTGGTCCGCTGGTGAATAACCATGCGCACCTGTCAGTATGCCAAAGCAGGGCAGGCCCTTGACTGCCATTTCCGGGAAGGCCGTGCCGCCGGTCAGCGGGAAGCTGTCAACATACACACTGGCGTCGCGCATGCAGGCCAGATAATCCTGATAAGCCATGCGCTTGTGGAAAATCGCCTGCTTGCCCATCTGCCGCGCAGGCTTCCACCACCACCAGTTGGTTTTCAGGTTGGGGCCTATCAGCATCAGTTTGCGTCCCGTCCTGGCTTGTAATTGCACTGCAAAATCAGGGAAGGAATAGTCACCGCCGGGTTTATATTTATAGGCTGATCCTGCGCTGGCGATATGGCCGGTGGCATTTTCCTGCCTATCGGCAGTGGCATCCGGCAACTTGAGCGGGATACCGGCAAACACGCATTTCTCATGCGTGCCACGCAGTTTGCTGAGTTCCCAACCAAAATAACTGAGTTCCAGCACTACGTCCGCCATGCCGTGACCATAAGAAAATACATGGTCTGCATGGTTGTACATATAAATGCGGGTGCCGCACAATTGCCTGGACAATCCTGCCGCGATGACAGCATCAATGTCATAGGGGTGGATATGCAGCACAAGGATTTTGTATTGTGCAAAATGATTCAGCAAGGCCTGTATCTTTTCTTGCCTGTCGCTGTACCTGGGCAGGCAGATGCAGGGATGGCCGGGCGTGCTCAGCTTCTCCCAGGTAGCAGGTGGTGCTTTTTCTGTCACCAGTACCGCAGAATCCTGCAAGGCCTGGCTGGCGATCAGGTGTTCAACGACGCGGGTATGACCGCTGGCGGTGTAAGCCTGGCTCAATACATGCAAGTAAGTTGCCTTGATGTCTGTTTGTGCTGGCGCGGTGAACAAATGCTGGTAGCGTTGCAGCAAAGTCTGTTCCAGCTCAACCAAGGCATACTGGCCCAGATTGTTTTTCCATAGCAGCTCGCCCAGTGCGCGGGCACGCCGCATGCAGCTTTCGAGTTCGCCCGCCGCGAGTACGCGGGCGACGCATGCCTGTATAAAACTGGCGAGCTTGAGAGAGCGTTCAGCGGTAGGCATATTTTTTTAAAATCCAGGCGATACATGCCCAATACAATACATAGTTAATGCAAAAAGCAATGACTGCACCCTGCAAGCCAAATGCCGGGGTCAGCAGATAAGTCAGGGCCACCAGTGACAGGCTGAAGACAATCTCGGTAATCACATAAGGCTTGGTCAGCGCCCGGCCCAGCATCACAAAACCCAGCACCCAGCTACCTATCTTGATAAAGTCGCCTACCAATTGCCAGGCCAGTAGCTGCAACATGGGGCGAAATTCTTCAGTAAATACCAGCCACAGCATGAGATCGCGCAAGACATAGACCATGACCGCACCCAGCGCTGTCAATGGCAAAACGAAGCGATACACCCGGGCGATTTCTTTTTTTAATTCTGCCGCGACCTTGATTTCTGCCAGGCGCGGCAGGTAATACACGGTCAGCGTGGTAGTGATCAGCATCAGGTAGATATCACTGATGCGTGTCACCGCCTGCCAGTAGCCCGCCTCTTGCCAGCCAAAGTCCTGCACCAGGTGATTGCGTATCAGCATCTGGCTCAGCGGCACGACCGTGGCCGTGACGACAGCCATCAGCGCATACGCGCCCAGTTTGCGCAGCATGTCCTTGTCTGCCTTTGCAAACAGCATGCCCATGCTGAACCATTTGCTACGCAGGCAGAGCACGAGGGTGATGATGGCGACGAAAGACTGGTTCACTGCCAGCGCGACCAGTGCACCATACAGGCCCCAGACGCTGGCCAGCAACCAGGTTGCCAGCAGGGTGACTATGCTCGTCGCGATGTTGGCAGCTACATAAGCGGCGACTGCTTTCTTGCCATTCAAAATCGCCAGCAAGAGCGTATTCAGGACAAACAACACCAGGCTGGCAGCCAGCCATAAAAACACGCTGCCATACTGCGCATCTTTTAAGAGCAATACCGCCAGTTGCTGGTGAAATACCGCAATGACGGCAGAAGCAGTGAGCGAGCAATAAATAGAAATACGCGCCGCGCTGGCCCATACTCTTTGCTGGGCAGCGGCATCGTCGCCATGTTCAGCCGTGTACTTGGTCACACCTGTGGAAATCGCGCCACTGGCAAATGACAAGATCATGGTTACGGCATTCTGGAACTGGCCTATGACGGCATAGCCACCTGGCCCTACATACACTGCCAGCAGTTTGTTCAGGCCCAGCATGGTCAGCATCCTGACCATGACAGCAATTGCATTCAACAGGCTGGTACGTACCAGTGTCATTGTCAGGTGGCCGACTCAGCTTGCAGGGCGAATTCGCGCACGGCGGCGATGACACGGCTGACGTCTTCAGGCGCAAGATAAGGATCAAGCGGCAGGCTCAGTTCTTCTGCGTGGATTTGTTCAGACAGCGGGAAGCTGCCCACACCCAGTTGCAATTCAGCATAAGCAGGTTGCAGATGAGGCGGGATAGGGTAGTGCACCAGACTGCCTATACCGGCATCCTGCAAATGTTTTTGCAAGGCGTCACGTTTGGCATGACGTACGGCATAGATATGCCAGACCGGCTCAGACCACTGAGGTACAAACGGTATCACCAGGCCAGGCAAGTCTTTCAAACCTTCATGATATTGCTGCGCCAGTGCGCGGCGCTGTACATTCCAGCCATCCAGCCTGTGCAGTTTTACTCTTAATAGTGCGGCCTGTAATTCATCAAGGCGTGAGTTGTAACCTTTGACTTCATTATGGTATTTGATTTGCGAACCATAGTTGCGCAAGACTTTTAACTGCTTGGCCAGCTCTGCATCATTGGTGGTGACACCACCCGCATCACCCAGGGCACCGAGGTTCTTGCCCGGATAAAAACTATGGGCCGCAGCATCACCCAGGCCACCAGAGACTCGCCCTTTATATGTTGCGCCATGCGATTGCGCCGCATCTTCTATGACCTTCAAACCATGTTCACGGGCGATGGCAATAATCGGATCCATGTCCGCTAACTGCCCATACAGATGCACGACCATGATGGCCTTGGTCTTGGGAGTAATAGCCGCCGCGATTTTTGCCGGATCGATATTGTAGGTCGCCAGGTCCGGCTCTACCGGCACTGGCGTTGCCCCTGCATACGATACCGCCAGCCAACTGGCGATGTAAGTATTCGAAGGCACGATGACTTCATCACCTTCACCTATGCCATAAGCACGCAAGATCAGGTGCAGTGCATCCATGCCATTGCCGACACCAACGCAATACTGGCTGCCGCAGTACGCAGCATATTCAGCTTCAAAGGCTTCCAGCTGCTTGCCCTGGATAAACCAGCCACTATCCAATACTTCATTAAAAGCCTGATTCAACTCGGCACGCAAATCCTGATGCTGAGGCTTGAGTTCCAGATAAGGTATAGGTTTCATATTATCCATTCACTTATTTCACGTCTAAGAAGGACGGCACTGGGACACAAGGGAGGCTATTATTTTCTCATGAGATTTTCTCTTGATTACCTCTGTGTCTCTGTGCCTCTGTGGTGAGAGGTCTTTTCCAGATTGACTGATATCAGTCAGTTTCTATGAACTTCAAAAACTCATCATACTTGCGCAAATAATCTGCCTCGTCATAGTGTTGGTCAGCAAACACCAGCAGGACACAATCTTCGGTGAAATTTTTCATTTCATGCCAGATGCGTGTGCCTATATAAACGCCTTTGGCCGGGGAATCAAGTTCCAGTTCTACTCTCTCTTTGCCGTCATCAAACACCATGGTGCATGAACCGCGTACTGCCACTGCTACTTGCTGCAAGGTCTTGTGGGCATGAAAGCCGCGCTCCACACCTTCCAGCGTACCAAAAATATAGTAAACCCTGGCGATAGGGAAAGGGATGTCCTGATTTGCCTCAACGGCGACCAGGCTGCCGCGCTCATCACCGAGCACGCGCATAGGTATCATTTGCAGTTTCACGTGGTCTGACCTTGAGCTTGAGTTGTTGTATGGAGTGACGCAGAAGCGGGCGCTTGTACGCTTTGCATGCAGGCATCTAGAGGGATGCGCCAGTCTGGTATGGACAATCCAAAAGCAGCCTGCAATTTTTCTGTACTCAATAAAGAGTTATGCGGGCGACGCGCAGGCACAGGATATTCACTGGCTGGTATGCCACTGATCTGCGGTGCGGCCTTGCCCAGTTTGTTTTGCTGGTCTGCCAGTTCTATGATGGCGGTGGCAAAGGCAAACCAGTTGGTCGTGCCTGTAGCACTCAGATGATAGATGCCACCAAATTGCTGCCACCAGTTCACCGCATCTGTGGATTGCGGTAGCTGAGCCAGTATCTCGCAAGTAGCAGCAGCCAGCCAGTCAGCCGAATTGGGCGTACCCCACTGGTCATTGACGACGCGTAATTGATCGCGTTCACGCGCCAGCTTCAGCATGGTCAGGAAAAAATTCTTGCCAAAGTTTGAATACACCCAACTGGTACGCAAGATCAGATGCTGGCAACCACTGGCGACAATGGCTTGTTCGCCTGCCAGCTTGGTTTTGCCATACACATTCAAGGGACTCGTCGCATCTGTTTCTGCATAGGCTCGCCAGTTGCCCTCAGCATCTGCCTTGTCACCGGCGAAGACATAATCCGTTGAATAATGGATGAGGCCAGCGCCGAGCTTGCGTGCTTCTTCTGCCATGATGGCAGGGGCAGTCGCATTGATGGCATGGGCTTTTTCTGGCTCACTTTCGGCCAAATCTACTGCCGTATAAGCAGCTGGGTTGATGATCAGGTCTGGTTTGAAGTCGTTGATGCACAGTCGCAATTGCGCGGCATTGCTTAAATCCAGTTCTGCTCTTTGCGGCGCATGCACTATTGCTGTTGCAGGCAAGCGTGGCAAGAGAGCATGGCCCAGTTGCCCACTCGTGCCTGTCAATAATATCCTCATGCAAAGACCTCGGCATCTGCCAGCAGTTTGCCCAACTGGTCTTTGCCAGACAGCAGTGGTGCATCCTGCAAGGGCCAGTTGATGTCCAGTACGGGGTCATTCCACAACAGGCAGCGTTCATGCTCTGGTGCCCAGTAATCGGTAGTCTTGTACAAAAATTCTGCGCTGTCGCTGGTGACTAAAAAGCCATGGGCAAAGCCTGGCGGTATCCACAACTGGCGCTTGTTTTCGCCAGACAGGACGACAGCTTCAGACTTGCCAAAAGTCGGTGAAGACTTGCGCAGATCAACGACGACATCAAAGACCTCACCGGCAATCACACGTACCAGTTTGCCCTGGCTTTGCTGTATCTGGTAATGCAGGCCGCGCAAGACATTTTTAGCCGATTTGGAATGATTATCCTGCACAAAATTGACATCTAGGCCTGTCAGCTCGGCAAAGGTGCGCGCATTGAAGCTTTCATAGAAAAAGCCACGGTCATCGCCAAAAACCCGGGGTTCCAGTATCAATACACCGGGCAAGCCGGTTTCTACCACTTTCATCGTAAAACTTTCATCTATCAATACGCTTTCTTGTCCAGTAACTTCAACAGATACTGGCCATATTCATTTTTCTTCAGTGGCTGCGCGAGTTTTTCGAGGTCGGCGTCACTGATGTAATGGCGGCGGTAGGCAATTTCTTCAGGGCAGGCTACTTTCAGGCCCTGGCGTTTTTCTATCGTGGCGATGAATTGTCCTGCTTCGAGCAGCGATTCATGGGTGCCGGTATCAAGCCAGGCCATGCCCCTGCCCATCAGCTCCACATTCAGCGTACCCTGCTTCAAATATTCATTATTGACGTCGGTAATTTCGAGTTCGCCCCGGGCTGAAGGCTTGATGCTGGCGGCGATGTCACAGACCTGGTTGTCATAGAAATATAGGCCAGTGACAGCGTAATTCGATTTCGGTGTCTTCGGTTTTTCTTCTATGCTGATAGCCTGACGTTTCTCATTGAATTCAACGACGCCATAGCGTTCAGGATCTTGTACATGATAGGCAAATACGGTGGCACCGCTTTGCTGTGCATCAGCCTGGCGCATTTGCGGCTCAAAATCATGGCCGTAATAGATATTGTCACCAAGTATCAGCGCCGTGCTGGCATTGCCTACAAATTCACGGCCTATGATAAAGGCTTGTGCCAGACCATCAGGTGAGGGCTGGACGGCATAACTCAGTTGTATGCCCCATTGATTGCCATTGCCCAGCAATTCCGCAAAGCGCGGCGTGTCCTGTGGTGTGGAAATAATCAGGATGTCGCGTATTCCCGCCAGCATCAGTGATGTCAGCGGGTAGTAAATCATGGGCTTGTCATACACAGGCAGCAATTGCTTGGATATCGCCTGTGTCACCGGATACAGGCGCGTGCCAGAGCCACCGGCCAGGATAATGCCTTTGCGTGCTGAAGTACTGGCCATATTGTTACCACTCATACTACGTCCCCGTCTTCATCTTCTTCATATTGCAGCGCTACCCACTTCAAGTATTCACCAGACTGTACCTGCTTGGTCCATTCATCATTGGCCAGATACCATTCCACGGTTTTTCTGAGGCCGGTAGTGAAAGTCTCTTGCGGCTTCCAGCCCAGTTCTTTTTCTATCTTGCGGGCATCAATCGCATAACGGCGGTCATGGCCTGGCCTGTCGGTCACATGTTTGATCTGGTCTTTGTAGCTGCCCTGTGCTTTGGGTTGCAGCTCGTCGAGCAATTCACACAGGGTGTGTACCACGCTCAAATTGGTTTGTTCATTCCAGCCACCGACGTTATAGGTTTCACCAGGTTTGCCAGCTTCGAGCACGCGGCGGATTGCGGCGCAATGGTCTTTGACATACAACCAGTCACGCACTTGCAAACCATCACCATACACCGGCAAATCCTTGCCTGCGCGCGCATTGGCGATCATCAGCGGTATCAGTTTTTCCGGAAAATGGTAAGGACCGTAATTATTCGAGCAATTGGTAGTCAGTACCGGCAAGCCATAGGTATGGTGATATGCCCGTACCAGATGGTCGGAGGCTGCCTTGGTGGCTGAATAAGGGCTGTTTGGTGCGTAAGCCGTGGTTTCGCTGAATGCCGCATCATCTGCGGCCAGTGTGCCATATACTTCATCAGTAGAGATATGCAGGAAGCGGAAGTTGGCCTTGTCTTCACCTTCCAGGCTTTGCCAGTAAGTGCGTGCCGCTTCCAGCAGATTGAAAGTGCCGTTGACATTGGTCGTCACAAAAGCTGCCGGACCATGGATGGAACGATCTACATGGCTTTCTGCTGCGAAGTGGACAATAGCCCTGGGCTGATATTCAAAAAACAAGCCGCACAGATGCGCACTGTCGATGATGTCGCCTTTGACAAATACGTGGCGTGCGTCGTTATTGAGGCTGGCCAGGTTGTTCAAATTACCGGCATAAGTCAGTTTGTCGTAATTGAGTACGGACTCATCTGACTGGGCCAGCCAGTCCAGAACAAAATTGGCACCGATGAAACCCGCGCCCCCTGTGACAAAAATCATGCCTCACTCCTCTAATAATCGCTGAAATCTGCTGAATTGCTCGCAACAGGCGATTTTACTTGAGAAGAGCGTGCTTTCGTTGAAGGGGCCTACTAATCTACGCGTTTATTTAATATGTTTTGGCAATTGTTTATGTATAGACAGCCCGAGGCAGCGTGTAACAGCGCGCAGCAAAGTAGCGGGCGAGCTTATAAACTTGCCAATATGAAAATGTTGCCATGTCTTGATGGATTAAGACGCCAGCGGGTTTGTCTGGGACAGGCAGATCCAGGCGACGGTGGCAACGGTATAAGCCAGCAAGAGCAGGGAGATGAGTGAGAGTTTCATGATGAGACCTCCAGGGGAGATATTTCTTACTCATTATTTTAGGAGGCGGCGCAGCAGATGCCAGTAATGAATTGTTCTGACTTTGTTACGAAATGTGTTTATTTGTACATCATTTGTACATCAAATGCTGCTTGCAGCTTGGCTGCCTAGTCCCAATATCCTGTCAGGAAAGCTCAGTTAAGGAAAATTCAGGGATGTTCAGGAAAATTTGCTGATAAAGCCTTGAAATCGTAAGGATATATCCCCAGATGCAGGGGTAATGTACGTTTTTGATCGGGAGAGTAAGTATGCAAGAGCAAGAAAACCAGCAAGCGGAAAAGGTAGAAATAAAAGAAGCCACCGCGCCGGAAGTTCAACTGGACAGTGTAGTTCAAGGTGAAACGGTGCAGACATCCGCACCAGAAGCTGCCCAGGCTGCAGCGCCTGTACAGGATACTGCCGAGCAAGTCATTGCCAAGCTGGAAGCAAAAGTGCAAGAATTGCAAGATTCCTTCATGCGTGCCAAGGCCGAGGGTGAAAATATCCGCCGCCGCGCCCAGGAAGATATCAGCAAGGCACACAAATTTGCGATTGAAGGCTTTGCTGAAGCCATGGTGCCAGTCAAGGACAGCCTGGAAATGGCACTGAAGATAGACACGCCTTCCATAGAAGCTCTGAAAGAAGGCGTGGAAATGACTTTGAAGCAACTCAGTTCAGCATTTGAAAAGAATCGTTTGACCGAAGTCAATCCGGTCCAGGGCGATAAGTTGGATCCTATGAAGCACCAGGCCATCTCCATGGTGCCAGCCGAGCAAGAGGCAAATACCGTCGTGACGGTATTGCAAAAAGGCTATACCATTGCCGACCGCCTGTTGCGCCCGGCTTTAGTGACAGTAGCGCAAGGAAAGTAAGAAAAGCGTAAAAATACACGCAAAAGTGGCTTGAAAAGCGTGTTTTTTACCATATATCCGAAACAGACGAGTTAGTTGCAGCTTAAAAAAACGCACTGACTCACCAACATTGACAAAAAAATCTAAATTCTGAGGGAATTATCATGGGAAAAATGATTGGTATTGATTTGGGTACTACCAATTCTTGCGTTGCTATCATGGAAGGCGGTCAGCCAAAAGTGATAGAAAATGCAGAAGGTGCACGTACTACGCCTTCCATTATTGCGTATCAAGAAGACGGTGAAATCCTGGTTGGCGCATCTGCCAAACGCCAGGCTGTGACCAACCCCAAGAACACACTGTTCGCGGTCAAACGCCTGATCGGTCGCAAGTTCGAAGAAAAAGAAGTGCAAAAAGACATCGGTCTGATGCCTTACTCCATTTCCAAAGCTGACAATGGCGATGCATGGGTGTCCGTGCGCGACAAAAAACTGGCTCCACCGCAAATTTCTGCTGAAGTTTTGCGCAAAATGAAAAAAACCGCTGAGGATTACCTCGGTGAAGAAGTGACAGAAGCAGTCATCACTGTTCCTGCCTACTTTAACGATGCACAACGTCAGGCAACCAAAGATGCAGGCCGTATCGCCGGTCTGGATGTTAAACGCATCATCAATGAGCCAACTGCTGCTGCGCTGGCCTTTGGTCTGGACAAAAAAGAAAAAGGCGACCGCAAGATTGCAGTATACGACTTGGGTGGCGGTACTTTCGACGTATCCATCATTGAAATCGCTGACGTAGATGGCGAAATGCAATTCGAAGTATTGTCCACCAACGGCGATACTTTCCTCGGTGGTGAAGATTTCGATCAACGCGTTATCGATTACATCATTGACGAATTCAAAAAGATCAATGGTCTGGACTTGTCCAAAGACCCTATCGCTTTGCAACGTATCAAGGCATCTGCCGAACGTGCAAAGATAGAATTGTCGAGCTCACAACAGACTGAGATCAACGAGCCTTACATCGCCATGGCAAACGGCGCACCTGTGCATTTGAATTTGAAAATCACACGTGCAAAACTGGAAGCCCTGGTAGAAGAACTGATCCAGAAAACCATCGAGCCTTGCCGCATGGCGATCAAGGATGCAGGCGTTAAGACAACTGACATCGACGACATCATCCTCGTTGGTGGTATGACACGTATGCCTAAAGTGCAGGACGTGGTCAAGGAATTCTTTGGTAAAGAACCACGTAAAGACGTCAATCCTGATGAAGCCGTTGCCGTTGGTGCAGCGATCCAGGGTTCTGTCCTGTCTGGTGACCGTAAAGACCTGTTGCTGCTGGACGTGACACCTTTGTCCCTGGGTATCGAAACCCTGGGCGGCGTCATGACCAAAATGATCCAGAAAAATACGACCATCCCGACCAAGTTCAGCCAGGTGTTCTCTACTGCAGACGACAACCAGCCTGCAGTGACGATCAAGGTTTATCAGGGTGAGCGCGAAATCGCTGCCGGTAATAAAGGCCTGGGCGAGTTCAACCTCGAAGGTATCCCACCAGCAGCACGTGGTACACCACAGATTGAAGTGACTTTTGACATCGACGCCAATGGTATCTTGCACGTAGGTGCCAAAGACAAAGCTACTGGCAAAGAAAACAAGATCACGATCAAGGCCAATTCTGGTTTGACAGAAGATGAAATCCAGAAAATGGTCAAAGATGCTGAACTGAACGCGGAAGAAGACAAAAAGGTCAAGGAACTGGCCGAGTCCCGCAATCAGGGCGACGCGCTGGTGCACTCCACCAAAAAAGCGCTGGCTGAACATGGCGACAAACTCGAAGCTGGCGAAAAAGAGAAAATCGAAGCTGCCATCAAGGAACTGGAAGATGTCTTGAAATCCGGTGACAAGGCTGAGATCGACACCAAGCTGGGCGCATTGTCCACCGCATCACAAAAGTTGGGTGAAAAAGTCTATGCCGACATGCAGGCACAACAGGCAGCAGCAGGTGCGGCCGGTGGTGCAGGCGCTGCCGGTGCAGAAGCCAAACCAAAAGATGATGATGTCGTGGATGCTGACTTCAAGGAAGTCAAAGACAGCAAGTAAGACGTCGCCGGTGGACTGTTCCAGTCCACTGATATGACGGGCTTGCCCGTCATGACGCGCCGGGTGGCTCGCTTTGCGGTGCTGACCCGGCGTTTGCGCTTAGGCTAATGCTTAAGTCCGCAGCATAAGTTCAAGAACAATACTGAGGTTAACAAGAGATGGCGAAGCGTGATTTTTACGAGATTCTTGGGTTGGGCAAAAACGCCACTGAAGAAGAAATCAAAAAGGCCTACCGCAAGCTGGCGATGAAATACCATCCGGACCGCAATCCGGACAGCAAGGTCGCGGAAGAAAAATTCAAGGAAGCCAAAGAGGCTTACGAGATGTTGTCCGACAGCCAGAAGCGCGATGCCTATGACCGCTATGGTCACGCCGGTGTCGATCCGAATATGGGTGGCGGCGGTGGTGGTGGCGCAGGTGGTTTTGCGGATGCCTTTGGCGATATTTTTGGTGACATCTTTGGTGGTGGCCGTCGCAATGCGGGCCCGCAAGTGTACCGTGGTGCTGATTTGCGCTACAACCTTGAGATCACACTGGAGCAGGCTGCCAACGGTTTTGATACCACCATCCGCGTACCTAGCTGGGATTCTTGCGAGACCTGTCATGGTTCTGGTGCCAAGCCAGGCACTTCACCTGTTACCTGTACCACTTGCGCCGGACATGGCCAGGTGCGCATGCAGCAAGGCTTGTTCAGCATACAGCAGACCTGCCCGAAATGTCATGGCACAGGCAAGATGATTCCTGATCCGTGTACTACTTGCTCAGGCGTTGGCCGTATCAAGCGTAACAAGACGCTGGAAGTCAAAATCCCTGCAGGTATCGATGACGGCATGCGCATACGTTCATCCGGCAATGGTGAGCCGGGCGTCAACGGTGGCCCGCCAGGTGACTTGTATGTGGAAATCCATATCAAGCAGCATCCGGTATTCCAGCGTGAAGGTGACGACCTGCACTGCGAAATTCCGATTTCCTTTGTCAAGGCGGCCCTGGGCGGCGATATCGAAGTGCCGACCCTGAGTGGCAAGGCATCGTTCACCGTGCCTGAAGGTACCCAGTCGGGCAAGACTTTCCGCCTGCGCAGCAAGGGCGTGAAGGGCGTGCGTTCCGGCTATGCGGGCGATCTGTTCTGCCACGTTGTCATCGAAACACCGGTGAAGCTGACAGAAAAGCAAAAAGAACTCTTGCGTGACTTTGAAAAACTGACGGTAGAAGGCGGTTCCAAGCACAACCCGCAAAGCAAAACCTGGATGGACAAGGTCAAGAAGTTTTTTGAATGAAGTTGCAAAATAAAGCTGCATCCTGATTTTTTTGCAAAAAGACCTGCAAAACAAACTGAAAAAGCCTGTTCAAACTTGTTTGGACAGGCTTTTTTGTTGTTGCCAGACCGCTTAACCATTTCTTGCACATCATGGGTGTAATTCTGCCTGTCACTGATATGGCATTCTGCTACTATGATAAGAACAGCTTATTGTTGCTCCTGAGTTAAAAGATTGATCAGAAGCAGGCATAAAATAAGTAAGAATTCAGCAGCGAGCAATGGCTTAAATCAAGAAAGCGGCACATTCAGCCTGTTTTCAGGACACTTATCGCCTTGATGGATAAATCATATATCGGCTTGTCATCCAGATATCCCAGGCTTTTTGCGCTGGGTGTGTCTCTGATTGTGTTCCTGGGTTTGTGGGCCATAGACAATAATGAACGCGAACTGGCGATACAGAAGCAAAAAGTCGATGTCATAGAAAAACTGGTGGTGCTGCGTACCAAGCTCGGTACCGGCATGACCTCCAATATTTCTGCCGCCCGGGTACTGGCTGTTACGTTTGCCACCAAACCCAATCTGTCTGAAGAGGAATTCAAGGTGCTGGCGGCAGAAGTGGCCAGTGCCAATCCCAGCATACGCAACCTGGTACTCGTCAAGGGTACGGTGGCCAGCTATGTTTATCCCTACAAAGGGAATGAAAAAATCCTCGGCGTTGATTACCGCCAGTTGCCCAAGCAATGGCCAGTCTATCAGCGCATGATAGAAGAACACAGCATACAGATAGCCGGGCCACTGACCCTGGTGCAGGGTGGTGTCGGGCTGGTGGTACGTATTCCTGTTTATCAGCATGAAAACCACGACGAGTTCCTGGGATCGGTCGCCATGGTGGTCAATTATGACCAATTGATGGAGCAGGCTGGCATCGCCCAGGTGCAAAATGAAATCAATCTTGCCATACGTGGCCGCGACGCCAAGGGCAGCAAGGGAGAAGTATTTCTCGGTGAAGCCAATTTGTTTACTGGCGATGCCGTCAGGCAGAGCATCATACTGCCAGGTGGCAGCTGGGAACTGGCTGCCTTGCCTCATGGTGGCTGGCAAGGTACGACCAGGTTATCCAGATTCATTGAGGTTTTTGGCCTCATCGTTTGCCTGATGGCATGGATGCTCAGCTATCAATCGACCATCAAACGCCGCCAGCGTGAGCTCAATGCCGAAGAATTGCGAGAAAGCGAAGCCCTGCTGCGCCTGCGCAATGAAGCCCTGAGTGCAACTTCACAAGGCGTCATGATCGCCGCGCGCGATGGCCATATCAACTACGTCAACGAAGCTGCCTGTCATTTAAGTGGCTATGCTGAGCATGCCTTATATGAAAAAAAACTCGGTGACTTATTCACATCTGCAGTTGCCGCCATGCAGGCGCAAGACAATCAGGAGCAAAAACCACTGACGCTGGAATACAGCCGCCAGGCAGCCAATGGCCAGCTGCTGTGGCTGGAATTATTGCTGACACCCGTGTATGACCAGCAAGCAAGCCTGCAACAATACGTTGCCCTGTTGCGCGACATCACCGACAAAAAGCTGGCCGACAAGGAACTTGAAATTGCCGCCATGGCCTTTGAAACAGAAGAAGGCATATTGATCACCGATGCCAACCTGGTCATCCTGCGTGTCAATAAGGCATTTACCCGCATTACGGGTTATGAGGCCAGCGAGGCCGTAGGCCAGGGCACCAGGCTGTTGCAATCCGGTCGTCATGACGAATCTTTTTACAGCCAGATGTGGGAAGAAATACGCCGCAATCACCGCTGGCAGGGAGAATTGTGGAACCGCCGCAAGAACGGTGAAATCTATTCCGAGCGCCTGGTCATTTCTGCCGTACTCGATGAAGACGGCAAGGTCAGCAATTATGTCGGTTCCTTTAACGACATCACCGAGCACAAGGTCTCGGAAGAAAAAATTCATCAGCTGGCTTTCTTTGACCCACTCACGGGCCTGCCTAACCGCAGGCTCTTGCTCGACAGGCTGGCGCGCGCCTTGTCGCTGAGCCGCAGGCACCAGCGCTATGGTGCGATCTTGATGATAGACCTGGACAATTTCAAAACCCTGAATGATACCCAGGGCCATAATATGGGTGACTTGCTGCTGACCCAGATAGGCAAGCGCATCCATGCCTGCGTCAGGGCGGACGACACCGTTTCGCGCACCGGTGGTGATGAATTTGTGGTCTTGCTTGAAGGCCTGCATGAAGATCTGCAATATGCTGCAGGCCTGGCTGAAAACGTCGCAGAAAAAATCCGCATTACCCTGAGCCAGACCATCAATCTTGGACATATTGATTATGAAAGTTCAGGCAGCATAGGTATCACCATGTTTGGTGCCGAAGCTGTTGGCATCGATGAATTATTGCGCCGCGCTGACATGGCCATGTATCAGGCCAAGGCGCTCGGTAAAAACAGTGTGCGCTTCTTTGACCCCAGCATGCAGGCCGCGCTGGAATTCCGCACCGCCATGGAAACCGACTTGCGCCATGCCCTCATGCACAGGCAGTTTGTCCTGCATTATCAATTGCAGGTCAGTGCCCTCGGTGATCCGATAGGTGCGGAAGTGCTGTTACGCTGGCATCACCCTGAACGTGGCCTGGTATCGCCGCTGGACTTCATCCCGCTGGCAGAAGAAACTGGTCTTATTCTGCCGATAGGCCTGTGGGTGCTGGAAACTGCCTGCAAGCAAATCGCCATCTGGGCCGACGACCCCGTCAAATCCGGCATGCAACTGGCCGTCAATGTCAGTGCCCGCCAATTCCGCCATCCGGGTTTTGTTGATGACGTCAAACGCATCTTGCAGGAAACAGGGACCAACCCGGTCTTGCTGAAACTGGAACTGACCGAGAGCGTGGTGCTCGAAGATGTCGCCATCGTCATAGAAAAAATGCATGCCATCAAGAAACTTGGTGTCGGTTTTTCCATGGATGATTTTGGCACTGGTTATTCATCCCTTTCTTACCTGCAACGTTTGCCACTGACGCAGCTCAAGATAGACCGCAGTTTTGTGCATAACCTGCCAGACGATGTGAACAATGCCAACATCGTGCGCACCATCATCAGTCTCGGTGCCAGCCTCGATTTGAACGTCATTGCAGAAGGTGTGGAAACCGAACAGCAGCGCGAATTTTTACTGCAGGCTGGTTGCCAGGCTTATCAGGGCTACCTGTTCTGCAAACCTATTCCCATAGACGAATTTGACCGATTCATCAGTACCCGCCACGCGCTGCAAAAAGCCGACAGCCCAAAAGTTGAAATTCAGGTAAGCTAGTGGCACCGCCTTCGTAACCCAAAGCGAGGCGGGCAGTTTTCAAGTGGTATTAAAATAAAAGGGGAGACAAATGCGATTGAACAAAACAGTAATGCGCCTGGCAGGTCTGGCGCTGGTCATGTGCATGAGTGTGCAGGCCAGTGCCACCGAAGTTGCCGGGGTTAAGTTTGATGAAAACGTACAGGTAGGCGGCACTGATCTGAAGTTGAACGGTGCAGGCATACGTTACAAGGCCATTTTCAAAGTCTATGCAGCGGGACTGTATCTGAAAGAGAAAAAGACCACAGTACCAGAAGTACTGGCATCACAAGGACCACGCCGCGTGACTATCGTCATGTTGCGCGACCTCAGCAATGAAGAATTCGGTCGTGGCTTCATGACCGGTATTCAACAAAACACCGACAAGGCAGAAAAGTCCAAAATGACTTCGCAATTCATCCGTTTCGGTGAATTGTTTGCCTCTGTGCCCGAACTCAAAAAAGGCGATGTCATGACCAATGACTGGATACCCGGAGTAGGCACGGTCGTTTCACTGAACGGCAAGAAAATGGGCGATCCTTACCCGGACCTCGGTTTCTACAATGCCCTGCTGCGTATCTGGCTGGGAGAATCCCCGGTAGACCGCAGCCTCAAGAAAGCCATGCTGGCTGAGGAAGATACACGCGGTCGTTGATCTTTCAACTTAGGTAATGGGAAAAAACGCAGGGATGCAAATCCTTGCGTTTTTTTACGCCTGTACCATTTGCGTGCTTCATGCCATTGAGAGCTTGAGCAATTTGTAGAAGGAGTGGAAAAAAGGAAAGCAGGTCTTACACTCATGCATTTTGCAAAACATGCTCGTTTTGTTGGATGCCAAATAATGTTTTTATAAGTATAAAAATTGACATTATTTATTTTATATTAGATAATTTTTTTCACTGTCTTAAGGCAGTGACTTTTTTAAAAAATGGAGATAAAAATATGCGTATATTAGAAAACATGGAAGTTCAAATTGTTAGTGGTGGGGATGCTGCAGCTACTCGTGAGACAGGTCAAAATAGCTACGGAGAGTGGCCAAATCGAGGTAAAATGGAACAGAACTTAGGTTCTTGCAAAGGAGATCTTGAATGTATGGAGCGCGAGTATCAGTATTGGCTTAATGGACTCTGATCAGCTGATTGCTGTGGAATAGCTTTGCGTGCGCAGCGAACATTTTGCTACGTACGCAAGAAGTAAAATAGATGAAATATTTCAATAGTACCTTAGGTATATACGCTGCTTGTCTGTGCATATTCGTCACACCGAATTGCTTGGCTGAATCCATAGAAAAAAATTTCATTCATACTGGGCCAATCACTCAAGCTAGCTTCAATACTTTTCAGTCTGCGGTGAACGCCGGGAATGTACTTGGCATAGAATTGCATGACTCAAACGGTGCTTCAGACTGGGCTCCACTTCTTATCAAACAATATGGCGAGTTAATCGTGCGCCATCAATTACCTACCTACGTCAAAGGGAATTGTTCTTCTGCTTGCGCCGCTATTTTTTTGTTTGGAAAGAAAAAAATTTTTTTAGCGGCGAATGAAGGGAGTAAGACATTTCTTCATTTTCATCCAGTGGCCTATATATTTAATGATCAGACAGACGCGAGCTCTACACAGGAAATCCTTCATGAAATTTTACTTAGAAATTCAGAATACCCTGATTTAAAGGTCTTGGATTGGATGTACAAAGTCAAAGATCGATTTGGCGGTGTTCTGGTTTTCAGGGATGTCAAAAAAGCGGGCGGGCAGATTTTTTTTCAGGAAAAGTATGGTGCGACCCTCGTCCCTCTTTCGCCTTACACGATAGATAAACTTGGCATAACCATAGAATGACAAAAACATGTTTTTAATCAGAATATTGAAAATTATTTTTTTTATTGTGCTTACATTTCAAATGCCTATGGTGTTTGCAGATGAGGCCTATGTGATTGATGGCATTCTTGACGATCAGAAAGTTTTAAAAATTGAATCGGAAATTTCGACGCTGCCAAATAATAAAACGATTGAATTTCGTAATTGCTATGGCATGAAAAGCAAAAACATCAGTCAATTGAATGGATTGGTGAATCTAATTGATGGAATGAAATTTAATACGGCGGTCAAAGGAGTTTGTGCCAGAGAATGTGCGCTTTTATTTATGCTCGGGAGTAATAAGACCTTATTAAAGCCGGACCCTGGCAAGGTGACGGTTGTCATATTGCATCCTTTGTTGAGCGATGACAATGAGTTTCTTATTGATGAGAGTAAAAGAATTTTTGGTTTGATAGAGAAACACAGCAAAGGAAAAATTCCAGTCAGTTTTTTTGACCGACTTTTTGAAGTTGGAGATGATATTGGCGGTATAGCGATTTATCGGGAATCCAGTTCCTCTGATACGAATGCTTTTTTTAGCAATGGGAGAAAGAACAAACCTGTTCCAATATCTGGTTTTGTTTTGGATAAACTGGATATAAAGAAAGAATGATGATTTGGCTTCATCAGCCTGACAGCGCACTGCTTAAGTTTAAATGCCAGGACTTTGTTCATGACGATACATAGCTGAGCAATGTCGTTCTTACACAAAGACTGGACACCCACTAGTCCTCAAAAAACCGAAATATAAAGAAGAGCATGCTGAGAGGCAGTCCCGCAACTGTTGGACTTTAGCTTCTTGCAAAAAACGCAAAAGTGCAGACTCATGCATTCTTAATTGCTCACTCCTGTAAAAATCACATGTTTTTTGCGCAGAAATACCGGGAAGCGGGTATTTTCATGACGCATATCAAGTATTCAAACCTGCTTATTTCTCTATCGCTATATATAAGTGTATATTACGCTTCTTGTTCGACACTTATTCTTCTGGATACCTTATGCAAATCAAGACCCTGGGCAAACTCATTGCCAGTATTGCTTTCTGCACAATCTCAGCCAGCAGCCTTGCTGCAGAAGTCACAGTTTCTGCCGCTGCCAGCCTGACCAATGCCTTCAAAGAAATCGCGCAAAATTACCAGGCGCAATATCCTGAGGCCAAGGTGGCGCTGAACTTTGGTGCGTCCGGTGCGCTGCTGCAGCAAATTGCCAAAGGTGCTCCGGTCGATGTATTTGCCTCGGCAGACCAGGAGAGCATGAATGAAGCACAGAAGCAGGGTCTGGTTATAGCCGCAGACCGTCGCGATTTCGTCAAAAATACTTTGGTGCTGATTGCGCCTGTAGACAGCACTTTATCGATCAAGCGCCTGGAAGATTTGAGCCAGGCTGGCGTCAAGCGCATTGCCATCGGCAACCCAGCCAGCGTGCCGGTCGGACGTTATACCCAGCATGCGCTGACGGCAGCCAAACTCTGGCCCGCGCTGGAAGCCAAGGCCATCTATACCCAGAACGTGCGCCAGTCTCTGGACTATGTGGCCCGTGGCGAAGTTGAAAGTGGCTTTGTGTATGCGACCGATGCTGCCATCATAAAAGACAAGGTCAAGGTCGCCATGGAAGTGCCGTTGGATATACCCATCACCTATCCTGTCGCCAAGATCAAGGCCAGCAACAATGGGGAAGAAGCCAGGCGTTTTATCTCGTTTTTGTTCCTGCCGCAAAGCCAGGCTATCCTGACTAAATACGGCTTCCAGAAGCCATAAAAAAAAGGTTATAGATGAACCCAGCATGGACAGCCCTGCTATTGTCATTGAAAGTCGCGGGCTGGGCCACGCTGCTGAACCTGATGCTGGGTATAGGCGTGGGCTATCTGCTGGCACGCAAGCGCTTTCCTGGCCGTGACCTGCTCGATACCATACTGACCCTGCCCATGGTCATGCCGCCCACGGTACTCGGTTATTACCTGCTGGTCTTGCTGGGGCGGCGTAGTGCGCTCGGCGCATGGTTACAAGATCATTTTGGCTTCAGCTTTATTTTTACCTGGCAGGGTGCGGTCATTGCGGCAGCCATTGTCGCCTTCCCGCTGGTATTTAAACCAGCACGGGCGGCTTTTGAAGCGGTCGATGGGCAACTGGAGCAGGCGGCCAGGGTGTTGGGTATTTCTGAAATGGCCGTGTTTTTCCGCGTGACTTTGCCACTCGCATGGCGCGGCATTCTGGCGGGTGTATTGCTGGCCTTTGCCCGCGCCCTCGGTGAATTTGGTGCTACCCTGATGGTGGCTGGCAGCATACCCGGCAAGACCCAGACTTTGTCGATTGCTGTGTATGAAGCGGTCCAGGCCGGGCAGGACGATGTCGCCAATACCTTGGTCTTGCTGACTTCGGCAGTCTGTATTGTGGTCTTGCTGCTGGCAGGCAGGCTCGCGCCTGGCCGCATCGCCAACCGCATGTGACGTCTTTGAATATGAGCAAATAAAATGCAATTTGACCTGCACATACACAAGAGCCTGCAATCTGGCCAGCGTCGCTTTGAACTGGATGTTGTGGTTCGCAGCGATAGCCAGCGCCTCGTCATACTTGGCCCGTCTGGCGCGGGCAAGAGTCTGGTGCTCAAAGCCATCGCCGGTTTGATGACGCCCGATACTGGCTATATCCATGTGGCAGGTAATACCCTGTTCGACCATACTGCGCGTATCAACCTGCCGCCACAGCGCCGCCAGCTTGCATACCTGTTCCAGGACTACGCCCTGTTCCCGCATCTGAACGTGGCGCAGAATATTGCTTTTGGTCTCAGTCATGGCTGGCGCAATCCATCTGCCAAAGTACAGAATGAAAAAGTCGATTACTGGCTCGAAGCACTGCACATCAAAGCCCTGGCCAGGCAAATGCCGCATGAATTATCCGGCGGACAAAAACAGAGAACAGCCCTGGCCCGCGCCCTTATCGCCGAGCCGCGTGCACTTTTGCTTGATGAACCTTTTGCCGCCCTCGACCAGCCCCTGCGCATCAGCATGCGCAAAGAGCTGGACAGTCTGCAAAAGCAATTGAATATCCCCATGATACTCATCACCCATGATGCAGAAGACGCCCAGGTGTTTGGTGAGCATGTATTGAATTTGCAGGATGGCAGACTCGTCGAAAGCACAAAATATGCAGCATGAAAGCCAATGAGGACTGTAGCAGATGAATGCAAAGAATAAAGAAATTACTCTGCAAGGCGCAGTCTGGATGACCGTAGATGGAGAAAACCTTGGAGGCCAAAGCCGCATCTCCTTGCTGGCCCAGCTTGCCGAAAGTGGCTCAATTACCCAGGCCGCAAAAGCCGTCAAGATGAGCTATAAAGCCGCCTGGGATGCCATCGACACCATGAACAATCTCGCAGGCGAACCCCTGGTAGAGCGCCTGACCGGCGGCAAAGGCGGCGGTGGTACAAGACTGACCAAGCGTGGTGAACAACTGGTCAGCAATTTCAAGATCATAGAACAAGAACACCGCGACTTCATTGCCCAGCTAGACAGGCAGGCAGAGGGCATTGCTGACGATTTTTTATTGATCAGGAAAATGAACATGAAAACCAGTGCACGCAACCAGTTCCTCGGCAAAGTCAGCCAGGTCAAACCCGGTGCCATCAATGATGAAATTGAACTTGAAATAGCCGGTGGCCAAAAGATTGTCGCCATCATTACCCATGAAAGCACGCAGGAGCTGGGTTTGCAAATCGGTGCAGAAGCCTTTGCACTCATCAAAGCATCTTCCATCATCCTCATGGAAGAAGATGCCAAGGCCAGGCTGTCAGCCCGCAACCAGCTCACCGGCACCATCAGCCGCATCCTGCCAGGTGCAGTCAATACCGAAGTGGTGCTTGAATTGCCAGGTGGCGCAACACTGGCTGCCATCATCACCAATGAAAGCGCGACCAGCATGGGTCTCGTCGTAGGTGGCACGGTGACTGGCCTGTTCAAGGCTTCCAGTGTGATTTTGGGCGTGGCAGGCTGATAATCCATGCAAGAGATGCCGGGCCTGACATCTCAGTTCAACGAAGCGTATGCGACTTCTTGGTACGTATGATTCTTCCTGTATGAGCATTGACCACAATGGATTTCATCTCTGCGGTAAAGCTGTCATCCGATAAGGTCTTGATGAATGTCCAGATCAAAGCATCAAATTTCTCATTGTATTCAAGCCTGATAGTCATGTCTCTTTCAAACATGCCCTTCTTGATGAGGCCACTATCTTCATCGTGTTCGATGATGTAAGCCATGTTTTTTTCGAGGAAACCTCTTTTGGCAATCAGCGGGATGAATTCTTTAAATGCATGGAACACTTGCTTGTCAGGTGAGCTGGCATAAGCAGGAAGGTTGATTTCCCTGAGCACACTCGCATCAGAGCGGAGCCAGATTTCAGCAGGAAAAATGACTTTAGGCGTTCCAGGTAATTCAAAATCGAACTGCAATATATAGGCCGGAACTTTTACATGCTCATTTTTAAAATCTGCTTCCAGCAACTGAGCACGAGCAAATTTCAAATGAGCGTATTGTGTTTCACCCAGGCGGTTTTTAAGATGTCCGGTCAATCGCGCTACCACTGGCTGTGGGAGATCTGCCAGTGATTTTGTTTGTTTTGTTTGATAGCCACCGAACGAAACCAGACCATGTCCAGCTGACTCTGGAACAATTTCTGCAAATGCAGGGCAAGCTAGCTGACTCAGAAAAACGAGAAATAGCGAGCGGGCTAAGTGAGTAATCATCCGGGTTTGCGTGAGGTTTCTTTCAGCACCTGGGCAGTGTGCAAGCCGATAATAGTGAAATACTGATCAAGCTGATGCTGAATTGCAGGAACTTGTTATTGATCAGCTTGAGCAAGGATTTATAGAATTTCATAAGGATGCAAATTATTCAGGTAAATGGTGTGCTGGCTAAGTGCCATAAGTACTGTTTTTATTTTAGCATGCGTGAAAATCGCATTCTCAAAAACAGGGCTCATTGAAACAAGTTTGTCCTTACTCTACTCTGAACCCCAAATCCCGATTGTCCTTCGCCACATTCCCCGCAAAGTCCGCTGTATGGATACGCAAGACATAATTGCCAGGCGCCAGCTTGCTGATATCCCAGCTGCCTTTCTTCGCAATCCCATCCTTGACCGTATTGCTTGCCATGTACAAAAAGCGGGTTTTCTTGGCACCATGCACGGTAATGCCGCTTTCTTCTGCATACAATAATTTGACCATTTCACGGTCGGGTGGCAGGGCATTGAATTCCATCGTCATGCGTGGGGTTTCATAACCGGGCACGGGGCTGCCGTCGGTGTACAAGAGTTGATAACCCAATTGGTACAAGCCCAGACGACGGCGTTTGGCATTGCCATCGACCTGGTCATAGGCATCGACGACGATGCCATAGTCTTTGACCTGGCTGGACAGGAGCAGGCGGCCCTGTTGTTTGTCCTTGATCTCTTTGCCGCTGCCATCAACGATAGTGATGTCTTCTATCTGCGGTGCGATGGTATCGACCAGGCCGGGGAAGTTCAATTTCAAAGGATTGATTTTAAGACCTGCATGATTATGTTCCAGATGCACATGGAACATGCGGTTGATACTGCCCAGCGCTTCGCCAGTCTTGAAGCGGGTGCCGCGCCTGACCCGCACTGCATAGGGTTTGCCATCTGCCAGTGTTTGTAGCTGGAATTTATCGTCATCAATCAGCGCATCTTTGGCGGTGCGCCCGACCTTCATGTGGATATAAGCCATGCTGTCGAGCTTGATGCCTTCGCTGAGTCCGGCATAACCCCAGCTACTGCTGGTGCCGCGCACTTTTTCACTGGCGATGGCATATACGGTCGTGCCCATGTTGGCCTGTACATCAAGGCCACCGTGGAAGTGGTCGCGACTTTCACCATCATAATTGCCACGCACTTCACCCATGGTGCCAACGACTTCGTGCGGTGATTTTTGCGGCTTGATGGGCCATGGATAGGATTTGATTTCGTCATCAAGACGGGTATTTTTTATTTCCTGCATAGTGGCTGGCGCTGCCGGTTTTTGTCCAGACATGCTGTCCGGCATGCCTTTGCTATGCAGGCTCACCAATTGCAGGCGGGCGGAATCGCTGACCAGCAGACCACCTTTGTCATTCAATGCTATGCCTGTCGGCTGCTGGAAGCGTATGGCCTTTTCATCCCCGGCTTCAAAGCTGATGCCCACACCTGTGAGACCACGCATTTCACCTGTGGGAGAAATCTGTAAGATGCGCCCCTTGCCACCTTCACCTATGTACAGATGATCGTCATAAGTGGTAACAATACTCAAAGGGCGGCGCATCAGGGGTTTCTCTTCATCATCAAGGGCACGGGCCAGGGTGGTGACTTGACCATCCTTGCTCAGCCTGCGTATGGCGTCGTTCTTGCTGTCGGCGATGAGGATGTCGCCCTTGCTATTGATTGCCAGTCCAGTTGGCGTATCAAACAGGGCAGCGGCGGCTGCTCCATCCAGATAACCAGAGCCATTGCCACCGGCGAGTGTGCTGACCTGGCCATCCGGGCTGATCTTGCGTATACGGTCATTGTAAGTGTCGGCTACGTAGATATTACCCGCCTTATCTACCGTTATGCCGACCGGGCCATTGAATTGTGTCTCAGCACCCATGCCATCGCGGTAGCCGGGTTTGCCATTGCCTGCTAATGTCGTCACCACGCCTTCAGGGCTGATGCTGCGTATTGCATGATTGCCGGTATCGGCCACCAGCAAATTACCCTTGCCATCCAATGCAATGCCGGAAGGGGTATTGAAAGCCGCCTGATCAGTCTTGCCGTCGGCAAAACCTTCGACAGAACCGGCATAGGGCGCAACTGCGCCATCAACGCTGATCTTCAAGATCTGGTTATGCTCACCTGCATCGCTGACAAAAATAGTGCCCTGCTTGTCTATCGCGACTGCATAAGGGTCAGAAAAATAACTGCTATCGACGTCATGCATGCCTGCATACACATTCAGTTCAGCCTGCCAGTCAAATGAAGTTGCTGCCGGTTTTTTGATGATACCTACTTTCGCCAGCAAGTTATCGGGCGCAACATTGCTGCTGTCTTTGCCCAGATAGCGTGCCAGCCCCAGGACTATGGCGATCAAGGCGATAACAAACAGCAGGCGTATGAGGATGGTTCTGAGCATGAGGCAAATAATAGTATGTACTGCACAAGTCGTGCAGCTTAGCCCAAATGTCGTCCACTCGCCATCACAGATATGATGGCCCTGCGCAGAAATTTCATAAATGGATTAGCATCTGGTTTCTGCGCCTGAAAGGCCGCTCTAAGATTAACCCAGGAAGGAAACACCATGTCCAGCTCTGTTCTTAATAATTTCCCCATCACCAAAAAATGGCCAGCCCAGCATCCTGAGCGCCTGCAACTGTATTCACTGCCGACACCGAATGGCGTCAAGGTTTCCATCATGCTCGAAGAAACCGGCCTGGCTTATGAACCCCACCTCGTCAGCTTTGAGACCAATGACCAGATGTCGCCAGAATTCCTGTCGCTGAACCCGAATAATAAAATCCCTGCCATCATTGACCCGCAAGGCCCCGGTGACAAGCCACTGGCCCTGTTTGAATCCGGTGCCATCCTGATCTACCTGGCAGACAAGACCGGGCAGTGCATCCCCGCCGATGCGGCTGAGCGTTATGAATGTCTGCAATGGCTGATGTTCCAGATGGGTGGCATAGGCCCGATGTTTGGGCAGCTTGGTTTCTTCAATAAATTTGCAGGCAAGGCCTATGAAGACAAACGCCCGCGCGACCGCTACGTGGCAGAGTCCACGCGCCTGCTGGCCGTCGTCAATCAACGCCTGGCCGACCGCAAATGGATCATGGGCGATACCTATACCATTGCCGATATCGCGATCTTCCCATGGATACGCAACCTCATCGGTTTTTATGAGGCAGGCGAGCTGGTAGGTATCAATGACTTCCCCCATGTGCAACGTGCCCTGGCCGAGTTTGTCGGGCGCCCGGCGGTGCAGCGGGGCTTGTTGATACCGGCACGCGGATGATGTTCGCTAAAAATATCAAGCTCTTCAGTCTCTTTGGCAGTGCCTTGCTATTGTCTGGCACTTGCCTGGGTGCTACTTTCAGCGACAAACCGCTCAAGTACACCAGCAAGAACAACATGGGAGAGAAGGTAGAACTGACGATACCTTTCATCTCGACTGAGGATCGGCAGGTGGCAGATCGTATCAATAACTTTTTGCATATACAGTTATTGAATACTTTGCCACCTGCGAAAGAAAACACTGCTGCAAAGATGGCACTGATAGAGCTGGAGCTTCCTCTTGAGTCCATGGAGCCAGCATCTTCGGGCCTGCTGAACGGCAAGCGACAATATGCTATCGTTGTCAGTACTGAGGGCTGTGGCGCATATTGCAGCTTGAATGAAATCCGTTTTGACTTTGATGCAAGGACAGGGCGTGTCATCACGCCTTTGGAATTATTAAGCGAGCCTGGTAAAAAGGCCCTGGCGATACTGGCGCAAAAAACCAATGCGAGGCGTTTGCGAACTGAAATAGCTCGTCTGGAAAAATTGCGTAACAAGGGTACGAAAGAGCGCGACAAAGAAACGGTGGCTGATCAGATCGAACTATACGAGCGTTGCCTGGAAGAACGTTATACCAAATCTGGCAGTCTCTATGATTTGTATCTGAAGTATCCCGGTCAGATAAGCATACTTGATGGTGCACTGAGTTTTGATAGCGGTACGTGTTCAGCACATGTGAACCGCGCCATTGATGATCTGGGCAATCTGGTCATGACACTCAAAGCACCGCAATTGACAGCTTACCTCAGCAGCTATGGGAAATATATTTTGCTCGATGAGGGGGATGGAGCGATTGCTGACATCAATCCCTATGCCCAGGTTTTTCACGGCAAGATCAATGGCAATACGCCCATTACCCTGATGCTGACAGATAGTGTTGAAGGTGCATATTACTCAAGCTCGCGCTACTTTTATGACAAACATCGCCAAGCCATACCGCTCAAAGCAGCGCGCAAGAAGGATGTAACCGAGCTGACTGAATTTGACGGCAAGGGCAAACCAAGCGCAACCATCAGTTATCGCCGGGAAGGCAATAAATTACTGGGGCAGTGGCGCGGGGCAGGTAAGACATTGGCTTTCGAAGCATCACCTTGAGTTCTGTACATATCCAGGATATCAACCAGCAGACACCCAATGACGATATTAAAAACCGGATTATTGTTACTAGCCCTTGCTTTTAATGCTGCTGCCAGCGCTGAAAGCATGAGCAGGTCTGCCGAAATTGAAAAAATCTATCAACAAGACCAAAAGACGCGTTCTCTGTTCAAGCGGGGCGATGTTTATGACAGGCCCGCAGAGTTGAAATCAGATGCTGCCCACCGCATGCGCCTGTTTGAAATGATGGTCGATGAGCTGCCCTGGACAGCGAGGGATTTTGCTTTGGTGTCGGTTGTTTTTCAGCACACCAATACCGGTGGCGAATCCGAAGAAAACGAGAGTTGGCGTTCACAGGAAAATCACTTGCTGAGTTTCTTTATGGCGCGCAAGGCTGCCAGGTTAGGCTTATTTGAGCAGGCCGGAAGCATGGTTGGCCGTATTGACCGCTATCTGAAAGCCAGCGGAATACCCAGGGATTATGGGCTGGAACTGGTGTCAAAAACACCTTTCAAGGTGTGCACCATTAATCCCGACATCACCGACGAGCAAAGGCTTGATGCCGGGCTGCCATTGAGATTGAATGAAATGATGAAGGAATTCTGCCACTGATTCTTGACCCATGCAGGCAAAATACGCGCCTACCTGGTTCAATGATTCTTGCGTAGCAAAGCTTCCAGCCTGTTGGCCAGGTCTGCATGTTTCTTGTGCAGGTAATGGTAGAGCGGTGTCGTGCTGATGGGTGGGGTCAGCATGTGCACTGTGCCTTCGAGACCCATCTCTTTGACCAGTTGCAAACCTGCCTGTTCGTCAATGACAATGAGCTCTACCCGGCGGTTCAGCATCTGCCTGAAAGCCGCCTTGATATTATGTTCGGCATGGCCGGTACTGAAGCCCTGGGTATTTTGTTCTATGACCTTGGTGCCGGTTTCATAAGAAAACGTATGTTCTTTCAGGCTGGCCCAGCCTTTGTCGAGATCGATGTTTTTATCCATGGCAAAGGCTACGGTATTAGTGGTTGCCAGCGGCACCATGATTTGCAGGAGATTGGGATATTCCACACCCAGGCCCGTCTTGCGCATGAGTTCACCATCCAGGCGCCCACTGTTTGATTCCTGCAAGGCGCGGTTGCCGGGCAGGTTGACGAACTCGACCTGCATGCCGAGCTTTTTATAACACTCGGTCAGATGAATTGCTGCAGCTTTTTCCATGGGGCCGCCCTGGCCAAAGGTGGCGATGCGTATGCTCTCTTGCTGCGCAAGGACAGGGCAGGCAGCATGCAGACAAAAAATGCTGAATGCAACTAGCCACTTCGCAACGGTTTTGCCACACTTGCCTGAGGTCATGCCCTGAACTCCGTTTTCCGGGTGTTGGTTTTTATCAAGTATTGGTTTTTATCAAGTATTGCCGATACAGGATTGTCATGCAATATGAATATTTCGCTCATGTCAGATAGACCATGCCCGGATATATTAGGGCTTAATCAAGCAGCCAGTGCACATTGCAGGTAGAATCTCGCCTGTCTAGAATAAATGGGCGAGAGCATGAACGCAACAAGCAACACTGGATTGACTCCACAGCAATTATTTGAAAACAACCGCAAATGGGCTGCTGCCATCACGGCAAAAGACGCCAACTTCTTCAAGACGCTGGCGGCACAGCAAAGCCCTGAATACTTATGGATAGGCTGCTCTGACAGCCGCGTTCCAGCCAATGAATTGCTGGGCCTTTTGCCTGGCGAACTGTTTGTTCACCGCAATATCGCCAACGTGGTTGTGCATTCTGACCTCAATTGCCTGTCTGTATTGCAATTCGCGATTGATGTACTGGGTGTCAAACACATCATTATCTGCGGCCATTATGGCTGCTCAGGCGTGCATGCTGCCATGACCAACCGCCGTGTTGGCCTGGCCGACAACTGGCTGCGCCATGTGCAGGACGTGCATCAAAAACATGAGAAATACCTGGGCGAGGTATTGTCTGTGCAAGAGAAAAGCGAACGCCTGTGCGAGCTCAATGTCATTGAACAGGTGGTCAATCTTTGCCGCACCACTGTCGTACAAGACGCCTGGGAGCGTGGTCAGTCACTGACTGTGCATGGCTGGGTGTATGGTCTGCGCGACGGTTTGCTGAGTGAACTTGGCATGACCATCAGCTCTGCTGATGAGCTGACCCCGCATCTCGAAGCCAGCCTGGCACGTTATGATCAATAAAGACGCCATTTTTGGAATCAGTTAGTGGCAATACAGATGGCTGCACAATGCAGCCATCTCTTCATTTGCATGATCAAGGCATCTCCCCGATGGTCTTATTCAGAGGCGGATTCAAATGAAAATGCGCAAAAAGGCCGACCTGCCCAGCAAGCTTTGCCAGACTTGCGGCCTGCCATTTAACTGGCGCAAGAAATGGGAAAAAAACTGGGACGAGGTCAAATACTGTTCCCAGCGCTGCCGCAGCAACAGCCAGAGCAATCGCAATAGCAAGTCTCAGACTTGAGAGCCGTTATCAGATCGGAAAGCACCATGCAATCTACTGCACCTGCAACGACATTGCGCCTGATACTCGGTGACCAGCTCTATCCTGCGCATAGCTGGTTTAGCCAAGCTTCTGACGATGTCGTCTATGTCATGATGGAAATCCGTCAAGAGACAGATTACGTTCTCCATCATGCGCAAAAAATTATCGCCATCTTCGCCGCCATGCGCGAGCTGGCTGCGCAACTCCAGGCTGCTGGCCATCGCCTGCATTATCTGGCTATCGATGATGCAGACAATACGCAATCTCTGACAGCCAATCTTGACTGGCTGCTGGCACATTACCAATGCAGTCAGTTTGAATACCAGGAGCCTGATGAATTCAGGCTTGATGCACAACTCGCCGCCTATTGCGATGCCAGCAAGATCAATTGCCGCATGCGCAGTAGTGAACATTTTTTTACCCGCCGTGATGAAGCCGCCATCCTGTTTGAAGGCCGCAAGAAATGGTTGATGGAAAATTTCTATCGCCACATGCGGGTCAAGCACCAGGTCTTGCTGGAAGAAGCCAACAAACCAGTCGGCGGGCAATGGAATTACGACCACGACAACCGCAAAGCCTGGCCCGGCATACCCTGGGAACCGGCAGACTTCCGGCCACGGCATGATCATTCAGGCTTGTGGGAAACCATACAGCAGGCAGGCATCAATAGCTTTGGTGAGGCGAACGCGAGTAATTTTGCCTGGCCGCTGAATCGAGCAGAAGCACTGGCGCAACTTGATGCTTTCATCCAGCATGCCTTGCCGCATTTTGGTGAGTTTCAGGATGCCATGAGCAGCAAGTCATGGCGCTTGTTTCATTCACTGATTTCTTTCGCCTTGAATGTCAAAATGCTGCAGCCGCAAGAAGTGGTCAGCAAGGTAGAGGCGGCACTCTGGGCCGGCCATGCCGCACTGCCTGCAGTAGAGGGCTATATACGGCAGATACTGGGCTGGCGAGAATATGTGCGCGGCATTTACTGGGCGCAAATGCCAGGCTATGAAGAACATAATTTCTTTGGCCATGAGGCAGAATTACCAGCATGGTTCTGGACTGGTAAAACAAAAATGCGTTGCCTCTCCAGTGCCATCAGCCAGTCGCTGGAGCAAGCCCATGCCCACCATATTCAACGCCTGATGGTCATCGGCAATTTTGCCTTGCTGGCGGGCTTGCAGCCGCAGCAAGTTCATCGCTGGTACCTGGGTGTTTATATCGATGCGTTTGAGTGGGTAGAATTGCCCAATACTTTGGGCATGAGCCAGTTTGCTGACGGTGGTATGCTGGCCACCAAACCCTATGTATCCGCCGCAGCCTATATCGACAAGATGAGTGATTATTGCAAGGGCTGCCATTACGATAAAAAGCAACGTACAAGCGAACAAGCTTGCCCCTACAATGCCCTGTACTGGGATTTTTTTGCGCGCAACGAAGACAAGTTATCCAGTAACCCCCGCATAGGCATGGTATATCCGCAACTCAGGAAAATGGATAAAGACGTCTTGCAGGCGCTGCGCGACAGGGCAACAGATATACGTGCCAGGCTCGATGATCTTTAAGTAGATATAGCACCATTTGAAAGCCAGAAAATGAATCCCATACAGCCAAACAAGCTCATGCTCTCCAAATGGACTGCGGTAGAAGTCGTCGCCAAACAAAAGCATTTTCTGGTCAGTAAAGTCTATTTGCCTGAGCAACAAGAAGGGCAGCTTGTCATGAATGCCCAGGTAGAATTTGTTGAGCTTGAAGCCGTGTATACCAAGGCCAAACGCAAGATCGCCTGGCGGGAACTGGCTGACACGACCATGTGGAAGCAAGGGTGGCTATGATGGCGGATAGTTTGCTAAGCTCCTTCCCGCAGGGCTTCAGGGCGTTAGTCATCGGTGCATCTGGCGGCATAGGTGCGGCATTTGTAGAATTATTGCGTGCGCAAGAACATTGCGGCCTGGTTGTAAGTCTGCATCGCCAAAGCCAGCCGCCGCTGGACTTCGCCAGTGAAGAAGGTATCGCGCAAGCCGCTACTGTGATGAAAGAGCATGGCCCTTTTCATCTCATCATCAATGCGACGGGTGTATTGCATACTGCTGACTTCATGCCCGAGAAAAAACTGGCCGATTTGCAATATGCACAAATGCAGGCGACCTTTCTCGTCAACACCTTTGGTCCTGCCTTGCTCCTGCGTCACTTCGCACCTCTGCTCGACAAACAGAGAGGTGTCATGGCCATGCTATCTGCCAAGGTCGGCAGTATAGGAGACAATCGCCTCGGCGGCTGGTATAGCTACCGCGCATCCAAGGCGGCGCTGAACATGATGATCAAGACCGCCGCCATAGAACTCAAACGCACCCATCCTGATGCAGTCTTATTTGCCTTGCACCCCGGCACGGTCAACACCGCCTTGTCGCAACCTTTTCGCGGCGCAAGCATAGGCCGCCCTGTCACGCAGGCAGCCAGTGAAATGCTGGCGGTGATCAACAGCATGAAGCCTGCACAATCGGGTGAGTTTTATACTTATGCTGGTGAGACGCTGCCCTGGTAAATCCTCAACAGGCTCTCAAACCAGTTGCATCACTTCATGCACTTGCTTGCGTGGTTTTTGCGGCCAGTTGCCTGTGGCGGCATAGCCCACCGTGATCAGCATGACCGGGATTTCTGTGGCATGCAGATCAAACTCACGCGTCACCGCATCTGCATCAAAACCACTTAACGCGCAAGATGCCAGCCCCTTGCCTTGTGCTGCCAGCATCAAGGTCATTGCCGCCAGCGATGCTGAGCGCAGGGCTTCATCCCTTTGCAGCACCGCATTATTGGTATGGCTTTGTTCAGCCATGCTCACCCATGTTGTCAGCATCTTGTTATCGATGATCCCAGCATCTACGGAGGGGCGCAAGGCGGGTTCCAGTTGGGTGTGGGCATTCAAGGTGCCGCAGATGATGAAAGTCACCGCAGCATCGCTGACTTTTTGTTGGTTGAAAGCTGCTGCCTGCAAACGCTGCTTAGCCTCGTCGCTGACAACCGCCAGGAATTTCCAGTTCTGAAAATTATAGGCAGAAGGTGCCAGTGTCGCCAGGCGCACGAGCTCGCTGATCTCGTCATGGCTGAGCTTGCGGCTGCTGTCATAGTTATTCGCAGAAATGCGGGATTCAATAATTTCTTGTATGGATGCGTGCATTTTTATTCCTCAATTAAACGAATGGTGATTAGAAAATCAAGCCTGGCTACGCATGCTTTTTTGCACAACGATGACGCTGGCAAGAACGATCAATAAACCTGCCAGCGAGAGTCCGCGCATGCTTTGATCAAGCACAATCCAGCCCAGGATGACGGCGGTGATGGGGCTTAACAAACCCAGTGAAGACACGGCCACCGGTGACAAGCGTGCTATGCCGCGAAACCACAGACTGTAGGCCAGCAAGGCACCAACGACGGACAGATAGGCATAACCCAAAATCTGCGTCATGTTCAGTGCAGGCAGCGGGGCATCTACCAGCAGACTTAAAGGCAGCAGGATCAAACCTCCGAGCAAGAGCTGCCAGCCTGTGAACGCCAATACCGGCAAACTGCTTTGCCAGCGTCGCGACAGATAAGTGCCACCCGCCATGCAGATCGCCCCGGCCGCAGCAGCTGCCAGACCCACGGCATCAATGACCGCCGTGGCTGATAGCAATAGCGCCGCCATCCCCAGTACGGCACAGACACTGGCCGTGATCGCCAGCGCGGCTGGCCTGCGCCTGTCCATTAACCAGACCATTGCCATAATCAGCAAGGGCTGTATTGAACCAATCACCGCTGCCATGCCACCTGGTAAACGGTAAGCAGCAATGAACAGCAGCGCCTGGAAGAAACCGATATTCAGTGCAGCCAGTACCAGCAAGCGACCCCATTCACGCGGCAAGGGCAGGCGCTTGCAAAACAGCACCAGCAAAATCCCGCTAGGCAGGCAGCGCAGCAGGGCGGCAGTAAATGGCCGGTCTGGCGGCAGGAATTGAGTGGTAACGATATACGTGGAGCCCCAGATGGCAGGGGCAAGGGCAGTCAGCAAGGTGTCGAGCCAAAAGCCCAGACGTGAAGATGCATTCGCAGTTTTCATGATAATGTCTTGAGTTCAAGATAAATTCATCTTAGCATAAACTATCTTGATATCAAGATAAATGCACATGCCTTGTGTGGTCTTTAAGGTCGCTGCAAGAGGTGAAAGAGCGTAAATACATGAATCGCCAAAGGGCTACCCATATAATGGCGACCTATACGCAAACGAATAATTGATGCGCGAATGAATAATCAGGGGAGCAAGATGGCGGAAAAAACGATGGATGCAGTCGACAAGATTTTGGAGCAATGGCGCAATGCCAGACCAGACCTTGATTGCAGCCCCATGGAAAACATAGGCCGCCTGCGCCGTTGCAGCGACCTGCTGAGCCGCGCGCTTGAGAGTACCTTCAATACCTTCGGCATGAGCGCCTGGGAATTCGACATGCTGGCCACCTTGCGCCGCTCCAGCGCCACCTTCTGCATGAGCCCGACTGACCTGTTCTCCAAACTCATGGTCACCTCCGGCACCATGACACACAGACTGCAAAAACTCGAAGCCAGCGGCTGGATACTACGCCTGCAAAACCCCGACGACGCCCGCAGCATGCTGGTGCAATTGACAGATACCGGCAAAGATCTGGTAGATCGTGCGCTGGTTGCTCACGTAGAGAACGAGAGACGCATCATGGCGGGTTTAAATGCTGCGGATTTGAAGCGTTTGAATGAGGGCTTGCGGGCGATGTTGGCGGTGTTGGAGAGGAGTGGAGAGGATATCTAAACACTGTTCAGGCCCCAAATCAGCAAGCAAGAAAGCGGAGTTCTCTGGGTTTTAGCTTATGATTGCAATCCATTTCAATGCAAGCATCACCAAAAATTATGACAGAAATACATATACTGAAAGACCAGCAGCAAGGGGCATTTTTTCGTGGTTTGAGAAAATCCATGCCTTTATGGCTTGTAGTCGGAGTCATACTCATGAATATCTACTTTTATAAATCATGGGTACTGCCAGCTTGCCTGATTGTAGCCTTATGCATCGCAATGCCATGGCAGTTTTCTGGACGTAATAGATGGGGTGATCAATTGATCTTCACTCCAAGTGAACTTACAGTCATGAAAGGTGGTGAGATCGTTGATACGATTGATTTCCAGTCTCTTAAGCAAAAAAATTTTAATGACGATACTTTTACCTGCGTGTGGGAAAAGAATGGCAAAAGAAAATTTATTATTGTTGGACGCGAAAGCTTTAGCGATGAGAGCTGGCAGAAATTGGCAGATGCATACGAGAATTTGAACCATCAAGTTGTTTGATGTTTCTGAATTAGAAGTCTATGAATGATGCTCTGGTGTTTGCAATTCTGACTGCGTTCCTTTTTTCAGGACTATGGTCTTGCTGACAGGGGATGTGTGGTAATCCAGCGTTTCCAAATAAAGTTGCTTGCCTTCTTTGGAAACCAGCAGTTGCAGATTCTCAGTCCCGCCATGCACCTGCGCGTTGGAAAATGTACCGTCCTCACGCGTGGTCGATTCACTCACCCAGTTCCCATAAATAATGAAAACAGAGGCTTTGCTGACAGCCTTGCCTTCTTCATCCACGACCTTGCCCGACACTCTGAGCAAGGAATGGCATGCACTCAGACAAAGGGAAAAAAATAAAAGTGGCAGAAGCTTGTATTGAATTTTCATTTGCTTGTTCAGAGAATGAGTGAAGCTGATCATTTGTTGTGGCTCGCGTAGCTGTGATTAAGCTACGCTCAAATCGCACCTACGAGGTGGACATGTCATAGTAAGCCAGGCTTACTGGTAATGCCAAATTAAGAGCGATATGATTCGTGTCAGGAAATTGATAAGCATTGAAATACTACTGAAAGTTGAGCATATCAACAATCTGCATCACGCATATTGGATACGGCTTTCAATTGCTCGATGATTCAAATTTTTTCAATAACATCAGCTGTATCTTTTTAAGGTTCAGAACAACATACCAGCCTAAAAAAAATAACGGGAGATTGACTATTGTACGTATCCAATAAATATTGTCACCAAGCCTGATATGCATAAATATCGTCACCGCAAAATAGCAGGCGTACAGGAAGCAACAAAAATTGAATAAGTGAAGAAATACGGTTGGTCTTGATTTGAGCGAGTGTAACAAATACCCTGAAATAATGCCGATAACGAGCACGATCATCATACCAGCTCCGTATGGCATGAATGGCAGCGGTGGTCGCCAACCTATAAGTGCATTTACCGCCAAGCATATAAATAAGTAAGCGAAGTAGAGTGCCGCGATCAACTTCATTTTTTTGATGTCTGACATTTTGCGCTATCGCTAATTATCGATCTTCTTGCATGGTATCAGCAGCCACCCCGTAAAACCCCAAAAACATTCCCGCCGTCAGTTCTATCAACACCTTTTGCTGCTGCTCTTCCAGCATAGGCTGCCCCATCGCGACTTGCGGCCAGAAGGCCAGGGACTTGAGTTGGCCTTGCAACATGTCGCCCATGAAATAGGGGTCGCCAGATTTCAGCTTGCCATCGGCTTGCGCTGCCCTGATCCAGGCGACGATGCCTTCTTCGCGTTTGCTCATGCGTTCGACCATGTCGCGGGCGCGGTCCGGGGTGTGGATGGTGGCGGCCACGGCGACGCGGACGAGGTCGATGAAATTGGTGTCGCTCATCAGGCGCATCTTGTTACCAAGGAAAGTTTCCAGTTGTTCGCGCAGGTTTTTATCGGCCTGGTAACGAAAATCATCCTGAGAAACAGCGCTTTGCCACAATTTTAACAATATTGCGGCGAACAAATCGTCTTTACTGGGGAAGTGGTTGTACACCGTGCGTTTGGAGACCACCGCTGTGGCGGCGATCTTGTCCATGCTGGTTGCATCGAAACCATTGAGGCGAAATTCATGGATGGCTGCCTGCAATATGGCTTCGCGCTTGCGGTCGGTCTGGCGTACGGGTTCTGACATTTTGTAATTTTATTATCTGATGTGCTGGTTGAGCCTGTCTGGCTGCGATAAAAGAATTTTACACTAAGTAGTTTACTTTTTCAGATTTAGAAACTACACTGTGTAGTGTAAATATTCGACGCAGCATTTTTCTTGTGTAGTTTTATGCAGTCATCAGGCGCAATCATTTATGCCCCGAATTTCGCGGTTTGTATTCAGTCTCTTCATGACAGGAGTGTTGATCATCATGGCTTATGTTTCTTATCCCAGCAATGCCCAGAATTTACCCGTCGTTGCTACTGCAATTGCGCCAGCAACGCCGGCCCCCGCTGCTACAGGCGGCTTTGTCAATGACAAAGAGATGCGCGAACCCGGCTTGTGGGGCAGCCTCAAAATCATGTGGAAGTTTTTCTTTGACAAGCCCAAAGACACTGTACCGGGTGGCAGCATACCCGTGTTTGATCTGACTCAAGAGCAGTTGCTGGCTGCACCGGACAATAGTCTCTACCGCCTTGGACATTCAACCATGCTGATGAAGTTGCAGGGTGAATTCTGGCTGACTGACCCGGTGTTTTCTGAACGTGCTTCGCCCTTCCAGTGGATGGGCCCCAAGCGTTTTCACCAGCCGCCTATCAGCATTGCTGACCTGCCGCCTATCAAGGGCATCATCCTGTCGCATGACCATTATGATCACCTTGATTACGCTGCTATTTTGCAACTGGCGAAAAAAACTGAGCACATCCTGACACCGACAGGTGTTGGTGAGCGCCTCATCAAATGGGGTATAGCTGCAGACAAAATCCAGCAACTTGGCTGGTGGCAAAGCACCTGGGTCAATGGCATACAGTTTGTGGCGACGCCTGCACAGCATTTTTCTGGCCGTGGCCTGCATGACCGTGACCAGACCCTGTGGGCATCGTGGAGCATACTCACGCCTGAGCTGAAAATATTTTTCAGTGGCGACACTGGCTACTTCAAGGGCTTCAAAGAGATAGGTGACAAATACGGCCCCTTTGACCTGACCATGATAGAAACCGGTGCCTATAACAAGATGTGGCCTGATGTGCACATGCAGCCAGAAGAGTCCTTGCAGGCGCATATCGATTTGCGTGGCAAGACCATGCTGCCTATCCATAATGGCACCTTTGATCTGTCCATGCATAGCTGGTTCGAACCCTTCGAGCGTATTGTCGCACTTGCCAAGCAACATGATGTGAAAATCAGTACGCCGCAGATGGGCGAGGAAGTCGATATTGCCGAACCGCAAACGGGCAAACGCTGGTGGCTGTTTCCTATGGTCCAGGCCAGCAAGCCTGTGTCCTTGCAGTCAGCACTTGCCGAGTGATATTACACAGCAAGCGCGCAGAGACGATCACACATAATACGATTACAAAGGCAGGGCCAGGTTTTTATTCAAAAATCTGGCCTTACTTGATGATTGGCAGGGCCGCACCAGCCAGCACAAATAAAGTCCCGCAAGAGCGGTTGAACAGCTTTTCGCCGCGCTCCAGCCAGGGGCGTATCTGGTGGGCCAATCTGGCCAGCAGGCATTCGACCACAAATTCCATACCCGCAAATGTCGCTGTCATGATCAGGAATTGTGTCAGCAAAGAGCGCTGCAGATCAATAAACTGCGGCAAGAAAGCGCCATAGAACAGGATCACTTTTGGATTCGCAATGGCGGTCAGCAAACCGGTGCGGAACAGAATGTAGCCATGTGCACTGCCCTTATTTTCTTTCAGCGAGAGATGCAGGGCGGGGGCGCGCCATAACTGTATGCCCAGCCAGACCAGGTAAAGCCCACCGCCTACCTTCAGCACCAGCAGGGCATGTGAAGATGCCTGCAGCAAGGCGCCCAGGCCAAACATGGACAAGGCAATCAGGGCAGTAAAACCCACGACGCCGCCAGTGATGGTCCACAAGGCTTTTCTTGCGCCATACATCGCGCCATGTGTCATTGCAAGCAAGCCATTTGGGCCAGGTGTCAGCGACAGTCCCAATACTGTGATTGCGTAAATAATCCAGATGTTCAAAGCCATGTTTTCTCCCGTTTTCCATGCAGTCAGTGTAAACAGTATCATGTTTTATAAATGGTAATATCTAGACTTATTAAGGTAAATTATGGACATCGATCATGCCAAGCTATGTGCATACTGAAACGACTGTGGCAGACATACGCCTGCTGATCATGCCTTTGCCAGAATTTGCGATGCTGCCGTTTGGGGGATTTCTGGACAAGCTGCGCTTTACCGCAGATGAGGCAGACTAGAGCCGCCAGCGGTACTGCACCTGGCAAATCCTCGGCCTGGAAGCGGGCAGTATCAAATCCAGCAGTGGCATCGATGTACAAGTCCAGCTTACACCGGCAGAAATTAATTATGCAGACTTTGATTACCTGGTAGTTTTTGGTGGCAGGAACGCGCAGGCAACGCAGGCGCTGGCACCCCGCTACAAAAACATCCTGCGTAAAGCGGCAGGGCATGGCGTGAAGCTGGTCTGTATTGATAATGCCTGCTTCCTGCTGGCTGCCTGTGGTTTGCTGACTGGGCATAAAGTTGCCTTGCACTGGCGGCATGAAGCTGAATTCCGGGCATCATTCCCCCGTATAGAAGTCGTCAGCGGGCAAATGTACTGTTTTGATGGCGAGCGCGGTGAACGAATTTCATGCGCCGGTGGCATGGCAGCGATAGACCTGGCGATAGAAATGCTGGCGCGTGCCTGCGGCCGCAGCCGTGCGCTGAAGGGCCTGGCCGACATGCTGGTCGATGAGGCGCGCAGCAGCAGTCATCAACTACGCTCACTCGATACGGAAGCCGCGACAAGTCGTCATACCGGCCGCGCCATTGCCCTGATGCGCAGCCTGCTCAGCGCCAGCAAGACCATCGATGAACTTGCGGGCATGGTCGGTATCAGCAGGCGGCAGCTGGACCGCCAGTTTTTGTCTGAGCTTGGCATGACGGCAAAGAACTACTGGAATGAGTTGCGCCTGCAGCATGTGCAATGGCGCTTGCTCAATTCTGCCCACAGTATTGCTGTCATCGCAGATGAAGCAGGCATAGCCGATGTCAGCTATCTGGGGAAGATATTCCGCAAGCGCTTTGGCATGTCGCCAGCGCTATTTCGAAAGACATCACCGGGTGTGCCGCCAATGCCTTAGTTTTTTTAATCATGCGTGTGGGCGATGATGAGCAGATGGTATTAGAAAGTCCGTGAGGTTGGGGCGCATTGCAATGCGCCCTACGACATCTACTTTTTTACCAATGCCAGACATGTCCTGCTCTCACGGCTGCCGTATAAAATCCACGAGATCCAAGGTCTTTTGATCCGGCCTGGGCGTGAAAAAACTCACTGCCAGCATGGTGACGAACCCCGCCGGGACGCCGAATACACCTGCCGATATGGGCGCAATGCTGAACCACTGATTCGCCGGGCTGCCACCAAATAACGGGTGGGTATACAGCATATAAAACACGCACACTACAAAGCCAGCAATCATGCCGCAGATAGCACCCTGGCGGTTCGCACGTTTCCAGAATATGCCCAGTACCAGGCAAGGGAACAACGCTGAAGCAGCCACTGAAAATGCAGCGCCGACCAATGAAAGAATATCCGCAGGCTTGAGTGAAGCCACATAGGCAGCCACCAGTGCCACCACCAGTAATAGCAGCTTGGATATCGTCACCCGCTTTTGTGTTGAGGCTTGCGGGTCTATGATTTTGTAATAGATGTCGTGCGACAGGGAATTCGATATCGTTAACAACAAGCCATCTGCGGTAGAGAGCGCCGCCGCCAGGCCACCCGCAGCCACCAATGCAGACACCACATACGGCAGGCCAGCAATCTCGGGTGTGGCCAGCACGACGATGTCACCGTCGAGCACAATCTCGGCTAGCTGGACTATGCCGTCATGGTTGATGTCGGTGATATTCACGAGCGGGTTGTTGCGGTCTATATTGGCCCAGTAAGTGACCCAGGCGGGTAGTTTGGAAAATTCTGTACCGACCAGGGAATTATAGATATCGTGTTTAACCAGTATCGCCAGCGCCGGTATCGTGATGTACAGCAGCATGATAAAGAACAGTGACCAGAAAACCGAGTCGCGGCTCTCCTTGACCGTGGGTGTCGTGTAGTAGCGCACCAGCACATGCGGCAGGGCGGCAGTACCCATCATCAGGCATAGCACCAGTGCCATGAAATTATTGCGCTTGCTGTCAGACTCTTTCTTGTCCTTTGCTGCATAGGGCGTGTATTTGGAAAAGCCGGGTTGTGCCTTGGCGAGATAATTATTGCGTACCTCATTCCAGCGGTTTTGCGCTTCTTGTGGCGACTTGGGATAATTCGCCAGCACGCGGCCAGCTGCCTTGATTTCCAGCAGCGAGGCATTGCCTGATTTTAATTCTTCGAGTTTGTGCTGCAATTCAAAACGGCCATCTTCCCATGATTGCGGTAATTGTTGAATTTTCTTTTGCAACTCGTCGGCACGCTGGCGGTAAATGGCCCTGACTTCTTTTTCCCTTGGATCTGACTCAAAAATCTTTTCCTTGTTGCTTAGCTCTGGTAACACCGCCCCATACGAGAGCGGCGCGACCGGGTTATTGGTGTGTTTGACTGACAGCCAGGCAACCGGGATCAGGAAGGCGATGATGATAATGATGTATTGCGCAACCTGGGTCCAGGTTACGGCACGCATGCCACCCAGGAAAGAACACACCAGTATACTGGCCAGGCCGAGGAAGATGCCAACAGAAAAATCCACGCCGGTAAAGCGCGAAGTGATCAGGCCCACGCCATAGATTTGCGCGACCACGTAGATGAAAGAAATGAATACCGTGGCAATGACTGCCAGTATCCTGACCATATTGTTTTCCGGGCTACCGGCAAAGCGTGCACCGAGAAAATCTGGGATTGTGTATTGACCAAACTTGCGCAGGTAAGGTGCGATCAGCATCGCCACCAGGCAAAAGCCGCCGGTCCAGCCTATGATGTAGGCGAGGCCATCAAAGCCCTGCAAATACAGGCCGCCAGCCAGGCTCAAAAAACTCGCGGCAGACATCCAGTCGGCTGCCGTTGCCATGCCATTGAAAACCGCAGGCACGCGCCGCCCGGCGACATAATACTCGCTGATATCCGACGTGCGGCTGACTACACCTATGCCTGCGTACAGCACGATAGTGGCAAACATGAACAGATAACCTATCCAGGCGCGTGGCACGCCTTCTTTTTCGAGGATGGCCAGGCTGATCAGGAAGATGAAAAACAGTAGGGTGTACCAGAGATAGTAAACCGTCAGTTTTTGGGTAAAACGCTTTTGTGCCATGCGATCAGTCCCCGGTCTGCCTGCGGCCTATCCAGCCCATGCTGAGTGAATAGATAGCCAGTATCAGCACAAAGCTCAGCGTCAGGCCTTGCGCCGCCATGTAGAAAGAAAACGGCCAGCCAAAGAAAACAACGCTGGACAATTCACGCGCAAAGAACAGCACACAAAAGCACAGCACTGCCCAGCAAGCCATCAGGGCCACGGTCAGTCGCCGGGTATGCCGCCAGTATTGTTTGCTGACACTGCCAGCCTGCTCAGGTGCTGTGCTCATGACAAGCCCTCCATGGCAAGTTCATCGTAAGGATTCAACTGGAAAGAAATGCGGAATACGCAGCCGGGGCAGGCCGGGTCCTGTGGTTGCGGATTATCGAGTATTTCTATCCTTGCCTCATGCTGGCTGGCGATCTCGCGCACGATGGACAGACCCAGGCCGCTACCTTGCACATTGCTACCCAGTATGCGGTAAAAGCGCTCGAACACGCGCCCGCGCTCTTCTGCCGGTATGCCACGGCCATTGTCCTCCACTTCCAGTATTGCCAGTGCCTGCTCATGGTCCATGCGCACACGCACGGTCACGCTATGTTCTTGCGGGGTATAGCGCAAGGCATTGTCGATGAGATTACTGAGCATTTCACGCAGCATCAGCGGACTACCAAAGATTAGTACCGCATTTTTTTCCTGCTCAAAACCCAGGTCTATTTTTTTTGCGAATGAGGTCTGTATCCAGTCCTGCACGACATTACGGGCCAGGATGTTCAAGTCTATCTGTTCGCGCGGCTGATTGGCAGGGGCCAGATTTTCTGCGCGTGCCAGTGTCAGCAACTGATTGACCAGGCGTGTGGCGGCTTCCGAACTGGTGGCCAGTTGTGTCAGCGACTGATGTATCTCTTGCTGGTCAGTCTGGCGCAGGGCCAGCTCTGACTGCATGCGCAAACCGGCCAGCGGGGTTTTCATCTGGTGTGCTGCATCGGCGATAAAACGCTTCTGGATAGCGATGGTTTGCGCCAGCCTTTCCAGCATTTCATTGAGTGATTTGACGAGGGGCGTGATTTCTTCCGGCACATGGCGTGAATCGATGGGGCTGAGGTCATCCGGCCTGCGCGCGCGTATGCGCTGCTGCAACTCTGCCAGGGGTGACAGGCCGCGGCTCAGGGCAAACCAGACCAGCGCCAGGGCAATCGGCAGGATAATGAACTGCGGCAGGATGACGCCCTTGATGATTTCATTCGCCAGCAGGGCACGTTTTTCCAGTGTCTCCGCAACCTGCACCAGGGCCAGGTGGTGGTCTTTGTTTCGGTCGGGTCGGTCAGCCTTGTTGAGATCGATATAGCTGTAGGCAACACGTATGTCTATGCCGCGTAATACTGCATTCCTGAACTGTACTGTGCCTATGGCTGGTCTTTCTTCATCCATGGGCATGGGCAGGTCGCGGTCACCGTCTATAAGCTTGTCCTTGCTTATCTTGATCTGGTAATAGATATTGTCGAGGTCATCCGCCCGCAAAATATCGCGTGCCGGATTGCTCATCTGGGTGACGACCTTGCCATCTATTTCTTTGACCTGCTGTGACAATACCAGCACATTGTCTTCGAGCGCACGGTCAAAAGGCTGGTTGGCGATGGACTTTGCCACCAGATAGGTGATGGCGATGCTCATCGGCCATAACAGCAGGAGCGGTGCCAGCATCCAGTCAAGGATTTCACCAAACAGGGAGCGTTGCGTTTTTTCTTCGGGCTGCTTGCCAGCCAGGCTGTCAGGCGCTGCTGCGTCGCTTTCGTCCCTGCCTGGCTGTTGACTCATTTTTGTTCAGTGCTGGCGGTAGCAGAGCTTGTTGCCGCGGCAGTTGCAGGAACAAAGAATTTTTCCAGGCAATAACCAAGACCGCGTACCGTGGCTATACGCACGCCATCCACCTCTATTTTCTTGCGCAGGCGGTGTACATAGACTTCGATGGCATTGTTGCTGACCTCTTCACCCCATTCGCACAGGTGATCGACCAGTTGCTCCTTGGATACCAGCCGTCCGGTACGTTGCAACAGTACTTCGAGCAGGCCCAGCTCACGCGCAGACAAGTCCAGCATCTGTTCATGGATATAGGCGATACGCCCTACCTGGTCATAAGTCAGCGGCCCATGCTTGATGACGGTAGGCCCACCACCCGCGCCACGCCGCGTCAGTGCCCGCACGCGTGCTTCGAGTTCAGACAGCGCAAAGGGTTTGGCCATGTAGTCATCCGCGCCCAGGTCCAGACCCTTGACCCTTTGTTCGACCGAATCTGCCGCTGTCAGTATCAGCACTGGCAAACGCGAATTGCGCGAGCGCAAACGGCGCAAGACTTCGAGCCCGCTCAATCTGGGCAGGCCCAGGTCAAGTATCAGCAAATCAAAATCCTGGGTAGTCAGCGCGGTATCTGCCGCTTCCCCGTCATTGACACAATCAGTGGCATAGCCGGATTGCCTGAGCGAACGGGTCAAGCCGTCGGCCAGTACGCTGTCGTCTTCTGCTAGCAAAATACGCATGATGAATTCGTTTTACGTGGTTTGTCTCTGTTATTGGATGTCCGCATACTTGGCAATGGACTTTGCCCGGCGACATCTCTTTCTATTTTGTCACGCAGTTGAGATTTGCGCTGCGTGCAGGATCAACTTTACCTCAATATCAGGTTTTGCTGGAGTTACGCGGGGATATATTTGCGCCATGACAAGGATTTGTCGTTGAGGGGCATCAGGGGAGCGTGATATTAAGATGTGTTGGCAGGCTGTTAACGGTAGGAGACCTTTGAGTGATGAGCGCTGGAGCTTGTACTTTCGTGGGTTCAACATCTTCAGATGAAGCATGCAAGTTAAAAACGTGTTCATATACTGCGATGGCATAGAATTAAAGAATACGCAGATATTCGGATATGTTTAATGAATAATGATGAGCCCCTTAAAAACAGTGCTGAAAGTGACGATCTTTCGGTGTTTGAACAAGTTTTAGAAAATGTATTCAGCAGTTTGACTCCCAGTGAAATGGAATTGATTTCCTCTTTTTCAAAAGAGGAAATAATAAGCCAGACACATCTGACTCTGGGCGCAAAAATCCGCTCTCATCTGCAGCTCTGGAAACCTGATGCAGAAAAACTGCTGAATCTTGTTGCAGCTCATGAACCAGGCTATCCAGGCGTGCTTGAAGTGGAAAACGCTTCTTTTTATATCAATGCCGATGGTGCCTCTGCGATTTTGATTCGGGCGCTATGGGAAAAAATTAATGCATCATCAGAAGTCTGACCCCGGTCACATTCAGCTTTGTAGAAAGCAAACTCCAAAACCAGAACCGGTGCGTCAAGACGCACCCTACGGGCACGGCAATAGGTAGGGTGCGTCTTGACGCACCGTCTGGCGTTAGAGTTATGGTGACTGCTTGTTTATCGTTACTCTGAAATAATCCACATCGACATAATCATCCTCAGCAGCAGGTGATGCATCAGGCCGCACGCTGAACAAACCCATCTGCGCACCAACCCAGCGTCCCATTGTCGCAGTGAACTCATCGCCAATCGCATTGAATTGCTGATTGTCGGCGCTGTAATAGAATTGCGTTTTGCCACCTGCCTGAACCACCATGCGTAAATAGACTGTGTTGCTGTCCAGTGGCAGGCTGGCGCGTATCACTTCTGCGCATTTTGCTTCTGTCTTGTCGCAAGTTGATATGAGCAACTGTCTTGCCTTGTCTTGCTGGCGCACGCCCAGCCAGGCATAGTTGAAACCATACATGATGAGGCCAGTGCTGCTGCCGTTTTGCAGGTGACTGATGTCGAATTTTGTATCTACCGTGAATTGTTCGGCAGGAAGTTTTTGCAATAGTAGCGAAGGCACGTCCCACAGGTTCTTGCGTTCTGCATAGCTGCTGTCAGCTTGAGTGTGCAGGCGCAGGTGCTGTGGCCTGGCTGTCAATGAATACCACTCTGGTTTCCAGTTGGCGTTCCACTGCCATTGCAAGCCCAGCTTGCTGTCCTTGAATTCATCGCCAGTCGCAGGCTGTATTTGCGGGAAGATACCAGATACCGGCATCGCGTGCCTGAGCACGGGTTCACCTGTTCCGGTATTGTTGACATCGTCACCGATGACGGGCCAGCCATCTTTCCAGTGGATGGGTTGCAGGTGCACGATACGGCCATAGGCGCGCTTGTCCTGGAAGTGGTAAAACCAGTCAGTGCCTGCTGGTGTCTGTACCCAGGCACCCTGATGCGGGCCATTGGTGGTTGACTTGCCCTGTGCCATAACGATCTTGTCTTCATACGGGCCCTCAATATGGCGTGAGCGGAATACCGATTGCCAGCCTTCTTCCACGCCACCGGCCGGGGCGAATACATAGTAATAGCCCTGATGTTTGTAGAACTTGGGGCCTTCCAGTGTCTTGTAGCCAGGGAGTTTGTTGCCATCGATAACGACCTTGCCTTCGGTATCCAGTATCTGTGTCGCCTCCTTGTTCATGCGGCGCAGGCTCAGCATATTGTTGATACCGGCGCGGCTTTTGGCCCAGGCATGCAGCAGATAAGCCTGACCATCCTCATCCCACAAGGGCGTAGGATCGATGATGCCCTTGCCTGCCAGCAGCAGGTGAGGTGTAGTCCAGGGGCCACTGAAATTTTCTGCCGTCATCACAAAGATGCCCTGGTCAGGGTCGGGATAAAAAATCCAGAAGCGCTGGTCGTGATGACGCAGGCAGGGCGCCCACACTCCCTTGCCATGCTGTGGCCGGGCAAAATCCGCGAGTGGCAATTGCTGGGGCAGGGCATGGCCCACCAGTTGCCAGTGCACCATGTCTGCCGATTCCAGCAAGGGCAGGCCGGGTGCACTATTGAAGCTCGAAGCCGTCATGTAATAGCGCTTGCCCACGCGTATCACATCGGGGTCGGAATAATCGGCGTGGATGATGGGGTTCTGGTATTGCGCCCGGTCGGCATGGGCAGTATGTTGGGCATGCGCTGGCGTATTCAGAACAGGCAGTAGCAGGCACGCTGTCAACAGTTGAGGCAAAAATCCGGCTTTTCTTGTCATCACGCATTACCTTGGAGTTTGGTTGACCAGTTGTAAATTGGTAAGGCCAATTATGCGGGGCAAAGCCTTGGTGTGCAAGCATGGTTTGCAGATGGAAGGCAAAAATCAGGATGTTGTGCAAGTCAGCTGATTGCAATTTCTTGTTGACTTCACTGATTACGCGTGTAATCATTCATCGTCGATTACATCTGTAAATGAACGCAGTATGCAAATTTCGCCCTGGAGCCTGCAATGAAAAACATCGCCATCAGCGAGGCAGAATCGCTAGTCATGGAAACCCTGTGGAAACAGCATCCGCAGTCAGCCGAAGAGGTCAGCGCCGCTTTGGCGCAGCAACAGGACTGGCAGGAAGCCACAGTCAAAACCCTGCTGAACCGCTTGCTCAAAAAGGGTGCGGTCGCCGCCGAGAAGGATGGCAGGCGTTTTCTGTATTCACCCGTCTTGCAGCGTGAACAATGGCTGATGTCCGAGAGCAAGGGCTTTCTCGACCGCATGTTCAATGGCCGCATCGCACCGCTGGTGGCGCACTTCAGCGAGCAAAAGAAACTATCGAAGCAGGATATCGCTGAACTCAAACGTCTGATCAAGGAGCTCGGTGATGATCAGTAATTTCTTGCAGTCAGCAATACTCGCCTGCCTCGTCATCAGCGGCCTGATCGTGCTCATCCTGCTGGTCAGAAATCCTTTGCGCAAACTGGCAGGTGCCGGTATTGCCTACCAGCTCTGGGCGGTCTTGCCACTCTCCCTGCTCGCCATGTTTTTGCCGCACCGGCAATACCTGGACATGGCTGATAAGTCGATGGCACCCGCAAACCATCTCATCTCCGGCACAACTCTGCTGGAGATACAGCCTGCCAGCATCTGGCCAATAATTCTTGTCAGTGTATGGCTCATAGGCAGCCTTTGTCTGCTGGGTCTGCTTGGCATGCAGCACCTGCATTTTTTGCGCAGGCTCGGCAAACTGACCGAGATCGAGGGTGTCTATCTCGCCAGCGATGTTGATACCGGCCCGGCGCTAGCAGGCTGCTTCAGGCCAAAGATCATCGTCCCCGCCGATTTTTATGAACGTTACAGCGAAGCAGAGCAGGCACTCATCATCCGCCATGAACTGGTGCACAAAGGCCGTGGTGATGTCATCGCCAATACCCTGTTTGCTCTGCTGCAATGCCTGTTCTGGTTCAACCCGCTCGTGCATGTCGCTGCCCGCTGCTTTCGCCTCGACCAGGAGCTGGCCTGCGATGCCAGCGTGATTGCGCAAGAGCCACAGGCCAGGCGCACCTATGCCGAAGCCATGCTCAAAACCCAGTTAAGTGTCACCCCCAGCGCCCTGGCCTGCCATTGGCCTTCCCGTCATCCCTTAAAGGAGAGAATCATGCAATTGCAACAGAACAATCCGAGTAAATTGAAACGTGTCGTCGCCTACGCGGTATTGAGCTGCCTGTGCAGTGTCAGTGCTTACAGCGCCTGGGCTGCGACACCAGTGAGCAGTGTTGCAACACCCATACAGACTGGCCAGGACGCGGACAAGTCAGAAGTGGGCAGTTATTCCGTGGCGATGGATATCAAGGTTGCTGGTATAAAAAGTTCCCCCGTGTTGTAGTCAAGCAAGGTACGCCAGCCGCCATCGGCATACAGTCTGAAGACGGTCAGGCAAAATGGAACTTCAGTTTCACACTCACTCCGGCACCTGCAGACAAATATAAAAATTCGGTCGTCATAGACATGATCGTCAAAAAAGGCGATGAAGTGATCGCCAAGCCAAAACTGATCACCGGCCTGGGCCAGCAAGCGAAGCTGCAAAAAGAAACGCCAGACAAACAGCAGGACTTTGATATTGCGATGACGGCTAGTTTGGTCAAATAGGCGCAATGATACGTGTAGCTTTAGTCAGGAATCGCCAGCCTGCTCTGGTAAAATATTCAATTCTTATTGATAGCAAAAGAGCAGGCATTATATGCAATCCAGATTTTCCAGACTAGCTGCCCTGTTGTCATTTGCCCTGTTGCTGTCATGCACTTCTCTTACTATCGCAGCACCAACTAAAATCTGCACAGGCGACGCCGCCCTGAACAAGCTGGATGGTTACTGGACCACCACTCATTTTCTGCGCCAGCTGAAAAAACATGGCAACTGGACTGGGGCCATGACAGCCACTGATAGTCAGCAAGTTGCCCTGAGCATAAAGGATGGCCGCATCAAACAAAACCTGGCCTGGCATGAAGGTGATGAGACTGCATATTGCCTGCGCGTAGCTGGCGATAAAATCTGGCTAGTGGGTGACGGCAAGCACAGTGCAGAGCAGGGGCCTTATCAACGCCTGGGCACGCTTGAGCAGAACGAGGCCGATCTTTATCTGGCACGCATCATACAAGGCTGCTTTGTCAGCGAAGAAAAAGAGCAATGGTGTTTCGCAGACGGCAAGCTCAGCATCAATGGCAAACCGGATAAAGCCAGCTTGTCCCTGGATTTGTCTGAGCTGGATTTGTATGGCACGCCCTTGCGTGTTGAAGGCCGCAAGCTGCCATTCTGGTATCTGATCAGGCGTGGTGACGCATGGCTTGTATTTGAAGACGATTATGCAAGTAATGAAAAACGTGTGCCCGTCGATCCAAAAACCAGCAAGCCCTGGCGCGTGTTAAGAAAGCAGTAGGCCGGCGTGAAGCTTCATTTTCCTGGTTTGCACCGCTACTTCCGTATCAAGTATATTCTGCTGCTGGCATTGATCATCGCGCTGGCTGGCTTTATTCAGGTCATGCTGAGCATTGCTCTTTATCCCGCAATGCTAGCCCAACAATCTGCCATACCTGAAAAGATCAAGGCTGATGCGGCGATAGTGTTAGGTGCATCGGTATGGAAGGACAGGCCATCGCCCGTATTTGCAGAGCGCATCAAGCATGGCATACACCTGTACAAAAACGGTCAGGTGCAGTATCTGATTTTCACAGGTGGCTTGAGTGAAGGTGACACTCTTTCTGAATCAGCCGCAGCCCGCCAATATGCGATTGCCAAGGGTGTTCCTGCTGAAAAGATTTTGACAGAAGAGGTATCCAAAAATACCCATCAAAATCTGGTGCAGGCCTGCAAACTCATGCGCGCGCATCAATTGCAGAAGGTAATGATAGTCAGTGACCCTTTGCACATGAAGCGGGCGATGACGATGGCGAATGGACTGCAACTCCATGCTATTTCCGCCGCTACACCGACCAGTCGTTATGTGAGTTGGCGTTCAAAAACGAAGTCATTGTTGTATGAGAGCTTCTTTTGTGCGAAGCATCAATTGTTGCGAGAGGAAGATCATGCTTGTTGAACAGTCGCAGCAAAGGAGAGTGATCAAATGAATGTATTCTTGAAGAGCGGTTTTACCGTGCTGGGTTTGCTCGCTGTGCTGGCAGGCGCGACCATGCTGTTTGTCACTGATAGTGTGCAACTGCCCTGCCGGCAGGGTTGCGAATTCGAACATCTGCTGGTCATGCTGTTTGGCCGGCATATCGGAGTCAGTTTGCTGGGGCTGGGGATGATAGTCATTGGAATGCTGATGATATGGCAGGCATGGCGGGCTGACAGGCGCTGAGGTAAGAAATTGGCTGCATAAAGCCGTGTGATAGCGCTTTCTGTAAGTGCATCGAGGACTTGCCGTCCTTTATCAAGCCCTGTCTGCCAACAACATCTCCAGCTTTTCCAGCATCACAAACAAACCCCTGTCGTCTTCAGAATACGGATAATCAAAATACGCTATCTGCATCCATTGCGCCTCCTGGCCAGGATGGACATAGATTTCAAAATCATCCACCAGGATGATATCGCTGACTGCTGCATCAGGCACAAATTCCAGATTCTTGGTGTCGCCATGCCAATGCACATACTCTATGTCTGCATACCAGGCTGGTGCCATGCCTTCTTCCACCAGCAAGCGGGCGATTTGCCTGAACTTGTCTTCCTTCACGGTCGTGAACATGACCATGCGTGGAAATAATGCAGCGCAGCGTTCGAGAAAAGCATGCAGGCCAGGACGTGGTATCTGGCTCATGGCATTGGAGATCAACGTGCCTTCAAGGTCGAGTGCGAGTAAGGTAGGTAGTGTTTTGTTCATTTGATGAAAGATGATGGGGCGCTGGTCAATCGCCGTAATTTTTGTAGGGTGCGCCGTGCGCACCATTGTGTTTGAAGTTACAGCTGGCAATGGTGCGCATGGCGCACCCGACAGAACGCGCTATCTGAGTCTAAAAAATTCCTCAGGTCTGTCTTCACCAAATTCCGCCCAATACCAGCAAGCCATCAAGAAACTGCTGAGATGATGATCTTCTGCGTACCATGCTCCGTCATCATTATTTCTTTGCCAGACGATGGGATCATCTTGCATCAGGTCTTGCAGACGTATGCCCCAATCGACCACACCCTGATTCTCGTGCATGAAGATCAGGTGTTCTTGTTCTGCATATAAATCTTCGGGCTGCAAAAGTTCATTGTATGCAGTGTTGACAGGGCTGTTGCCGGCGCAAAGATAGTAGGCTGTCAATGCGAGTGGCAAAGGGTGTGTGATTGCGTGTAATCTGTTGGCAGCATCTGGCAGGGCCAGCATTTCCAGCCCTGCATTTTGCATCCAGTGTCGGTAAAAATTCTGGCAGGTTCTTATCGCAGCGCCTGTCGATGAACTTTCGTCCATCAGGCTTTGGCCGCCGCAAGCAGCGCATGTGCTGTTGCAGTTAGCAACGCTGTGGCTTCACCTTCAAAAAACATTTGTGAGCTGACAAAAGCACCGTTGATCAGCACCGCCAACTGGCCAGCCAGTTCATCCGGGCGTTTGGCATTCAGGCGTACTGCGATATCTTTGAGCCTGCGCCGCAGCTCATGTTTATGTTTGTAGGCAACCTGGCGGGCAGGGTGGTCCTGGTCAGGAAATTCTGCCGCCACATTGATTTGCGGGCACCCGCGGTAGTTAGGGCGGGCCACCCGTTCACCTATCCACTGGAAATGCGCATCAAGCTCGGCAGCGGCATCATTAGCATGGCGCTGGTGGACATCGCCCCAGCATTGCCAGAAGTTTTCATCTTCGCGTTGTAAAAAAGCGGCAATGAGATCGTCCTTGGTACCAAAGTGACGATAGATGCTGGTTTTTGCGACGTCAGCCTGCTCTGCCACCAGATCCACGCCCACGGCCCTGACACCCTGGCTATAGAAAAGCCGGGAAGCTGTTTCAAGTATGCGTTCTTTTACCTCTGAGGGTGCAGACGCGCTGGCGGTCTTTGAAGTATTCATGGAAAAAATTATAGCATGATTGCTTGACATGCTACAGACCTGTATGTATCTTATAAAACATACCGGTCTGTATCGTAGAAATTGAATAACAAACATGGAGTCAACATATGAATACCCCAGTCAATAACAAAGTTGCTGTTTTTGGTGCTACCGGACATACCGGTCGCTTTGTGGTGGATGAACTGATCCGGCGCGGCATGGTGCCTGTCGCCCTGGCCCGCGATAGCGGCAAGCTGGCCGCTGCTGGCTTTGAAAGTCGCGGCATCCAGACCCGCTGCGTTTCAATCGCTGATGATGCCGCGCTGAATCAGGCCTTGCAAGGCGTTGCCGCCCTGATCAATTGCTCTGGCCCCTTCCTGGAAACAGCCAACCAGCTTGCTGCCGCAGCCATACGCAATCGCGTGCATTATCTCGATGTCAGCGCAGAGCAAATGAGCGCCCATGATACCTTGGAGAACTTTGACAGCCCGGCGCGTGAAGCAGGTGTACTGGTTCTGCCCGCCATGGGCTTTTACGGTGGCCTGGCAGACCTGCTGGCTACTGCAGTGACAGACGGCTGGGATGCGGTTGATGACGTCCGTATAGGCATAGCCCTCGACAGTTGGCACCCAACCGAAGGCACACGCATCACCGGCGCGCGCAATACTGCTCATCGCCTGGTGGTCAGTGATGGCAAGCTGGTGCCCATGATATTGCCTGCAATAGAAATTGCCTGGGATTATGCCCAACCCTTCGGGCGGCTGGATGCGATAGAAGTGCCGTTCTCGGAAGTCATTTTGATGACGCAGCATTTGCGGATAGGGCAATTGCATACCTATCTGAACCTGTCTGCCCTGCAGGATATACGTGACCCGCAGACGCCACCACCCGCTGCAGCAGACGAAAGCGGCAAGTCTGCCCAGATATTTCTGGTTGAAATCATCGCAAGCAGGGATGGGCAAACCCGCAAGCTGGTGGCGCAGGGGCGCGACATCTATGGCTTTACCGCACCCTTGATATGCGAGGCAGTGCAGCGGATTTTGCAAGGTGAAGTGACGCAACGTAGTGGAGCGCATGCACCAGGTGCAGTCTTTGATACACGCAGCTTTTTGCATGCGCTTGCGCCTGAGCTGGTCTGCACTTTTGAAGCGGTGTGATTGGCGGTTGAAATTGTCACTGCTCACTCGCTAGTGCTGCACATGCATCAAACCTGATAAGGCGTAGGTACATCATCTTTTGCAGTGGCAAGACCTTAAAAATATCTTGTATTTGCTACAATTTATGCTTTATTATGCTTGAGTACATAATTTATGTATCTGGACATAATAAAGCATAATAGAAAAAGATTAGAGATAAAAAGGGGCATCAGCCATGAGCATTTCCTTTACTTTTCGCCGCCCTGAATTGGCGCAGGAGCTTTGCAACCGGTTGCAAGGCAAGAGCTTGAGCGATGCACGCTCAGGTTTATTCCTGGCGGCCCCAAGGCGGGTCGGCAAGAGCACCTTCCTGCGCGAAGATCTTGTGCCAGAGATCAGCGCACGCGGCTGGCTGCCAGTGTATGTGGATTTGTGGGCCAACAAAGAGCGCGACCCTGCCCTCATCATTACAGAGGCCATCAAAAAGCACCTGGCTGATACGCTGGGTATCATCAGCAAGGCTGCCAAGGCAGTCGGTCTGTCCAAAGTCAATGTCATGGGCACGCTGACCATTGACATTAACCAGCCGGGTTTGCCAGACAATGTCACGCTGTCAGATGTGATTGCCGAGCTCAGTCATCAGGTTAAAAAACCTATCGTGCTCATCGTTGATGAAGCCCAGCATGCACTGAGCACGACAGCAGGCCTGAATGCCATGTTTGCACTCAAGTCTGCACGCGACACTCTGAACCTGAGCGCCGAGTTGCCTGCGCTGATGCTGGTGTTCACTGGCTCCAACCGTGACAAACTCGCTCACCTCGTGCTGAACCGCACCCAGCCTTTCTTTGGTTCGAGTATCACGGCTTTTCCCTTGCTCAACAAATCATACACCGATGCCTTCACCAAATGGGCGAATGGCAATCTTGCCAGGGGCAACAAGCTACGCGCCGAGAGTGTGTGGGCAGCATTCCAGTTGCTGGGCAACCGGCCAGAAATGCTGCGCGACCTGATTGCCCACATCGCCCTCGAAGGTCAGGCACAAAGCCTGTCAGAAATACTCGAAGACGGTGCCCGCAAAATCAATAACCGACTGTGGGAAGAATTCGCCAGCGAGTTCGATGCCTTGACAGCGATACAAAAAGCCGTGCTCAGCGTGCTCATCAGCAAGGGCGAACAGTGGATACCATTTTCTGATGAATCCATGGCGGCCTATATGGCCATCACCAAAACCAGACGCTTATCCAAGGCAACGGTGCAAACAGCCATCGACGGCTTACGCGAAAAAAACCTGGTGTGGAAACAATCGCGCGGCATCTATGCGCTTGAAGATCAGGGATTTGCTGAGTGGTTCAGGCATAACAGGTTAACAGTAGACGATAAGGGCTAAGGCTGCGCTCTGTACAAACAGGAAGATGAAAAAATGAACAAGCTCACCAACAAGTAGAAAGCAGTCATCTGCTTTCTACCCCTTGCTGCAACATCTGTCCATGCTGCCGACAGGATTTTCTATGATGGCAAACAGATGTCGCTGAAGCAGATAGACGTAGGGAAAAAACCAATGCGCCGGAAGTAGCCTGGTATCGCCGCGTCGGAAACAAGACACAACAGCCGGGGATGTTGAAGATTAATTGTTTGATGTCATGATCTTTGGTTTCTGGGCTTACTACTTTTCATCTAATGGAATCCAAGTGCCACGCACCAGTTGTGTTTTTACGTGGTCTTTAAAATGTGTGACTCGCTCTTCCAGCGTCTCGCAGGACGGCGGTTTCTCATTCTTGGCCCTGATTTTTACCATTCCCAAGATCAGATGTTTGTATGCTTTAATTTCCAAACGAAGCTGCCTCCTGGCCAGATCACTGATCTCTGTAATACATCCTTCGCAAGTAGCTTCATAAAAATCAAAGAAATCACCCCATTCAATTCCATCGGATGCACTAGAGGAACAGGCGCTGACATTTTCTGCCAGCGTAAGAATTTTTCCGAACTGCTCAGTGTGTTTTTCTAATTCTGCCATTGTCGCCGTTGGCAGTTGAAGCAGTTTTTGTGCTTCAGAAATCGCCTGGTTGGCCTTGCGTACGCATACATCTTTCTCAATGACAGGAATACCAGCCTTGACCCAATGCTTGAAACCTGGAATTAATCCTGCATAGGCATCTATTAGTGCTTTATTGCCATCAGCGGAAATACCTGCGCCATTTATCTCTCTCATCTCAGGAGGAACAAGATAGGACAAAAAGAAGGGCGAACCATATACGCCACCTCGTCCACCATTCATCAGCGATATTTCTATACTCGCTATGCCGCGATCAATGGCTGCATCATATTGTTCAGATCGATACCAGAGCTTACGCAGTGCCCCTTCGTAATATTCGAAGGCACCGCGATCGCCTGCTTGCTGGCATTGAGTTTGATAGTCGGCAAGCTCAAGCAACTTGATAGGAACTTGACGCCATGGGTCAGTACAGGCCTCCCTGTCTCTCAGCCTGTTCAGGCATACTGTCTGATTGGCAGTTGACTTGCTTACTTGCGATTGCGCAAAAGCAGGAATCAAGTACAGAGTTAAAGAGAGTAAGGTGATGGATGAAATCGCTTTTCTCAGGAAATGACTTTGAAAATTCTTCAATGGGATATTGTCTTTTTAAGAATGGGAGTAAGTCACAGCATTTTAAGCAATATAGTGCCCCACTATGTCAAAAATTCCAATCTTCAGGCAATGCAGTTTCACACAGCGCACATTCAAGCACACCATCCTTGATGATGTTGATAGCCTGGCATAGCCTGCAACGTCGAAATTCATAGCTGCTGCTGAAATGTCCGGGCGCAGCCAGGCCTGCGAGTTGCAAGGCGTTTGCCACATCCGGCCATGACGAGGCTTGCGGGCAATAGCCAGTGGATTGATTGGTGATGGCACTTACTTCGAGCTTTTCTCCATTGATGACAAAAGTGATTTCACCAGCAGACAATACCGGGTTGCCACCGGCGCAAGCGACATGTTCGCTGTGCCGGTCAGCGAGGTGCAGGGTGCCGTGCTGGTCAATGGTGAAGGTCGCAATTATGCTGCCGTCACGGTTGATATGCTGTTCAGTTTCCTTTATCCAGCGCATGACATCCTGCAACTGGCGAATCGCAAAACCTATGGGGATGGCTGCAACTGCGGTGGCAATTTCATCCGGGCCAACGTAGTGATAGAGGCGTGTCATTGATTGTTCAACTCTATGTCTTGCACTTCATCTGCTTGCGCAGTTTACCCATGTCAGTTGCCGCTGTTGATTTCAGGATGTCTTCAGATATATGTCCATATTCTTCACGCATGAGGGTGAAGTTATTTTTTGTGCCGGCTGGCTGAAACCATATCAGGTAACCACAAGTGATAGGGGCGATGCTTTGTTTGGTTTCATAATCGACGGCGATATAGGTGCCCGCCTGCTGCGCATTGGCAGGGTTGTCATAGACGGTGATGCGCCAGAGGTCACGGCTCACTTGCTTGCCAATTTGCGCCTGGTAGGCTGAGGTACGGGTTTGCCATTCTTCCAGCGTGCTGGTGTTTTTCAAACCCTTGCTCAGCATATTGTAGGCAACTTCATAGTAGCCATTGTCGATGGCTGACATATAGGCATTGCTGAGTTTTTTGCCTTCTATCTTGAATCTGGCGATGTCATCTTCACTGAGTTTGCTGCTGGCCAGCTTGGGGCGTTCCGGGATGTCGGCTACGCAATTCAATATCTGTACCATGTTGAAGCTGGTCTTGCCCTCTGCAGCCTGCCCCGCCAGCGGTTCATCGCGGTTGAATTTGTATTTGCCAAATTCTGGTATTTTGCCATTACATAGTTTGGTCGCAGGTTCGGCCATCATGGTTTGTGCCTGATCTACGGTCAGGCTGGTGTCACTGCTGAGCACCAGTTCAAAGCTTGTGCCTGAGAGTTTTTTATAGGCGAGGTCAGCCGCCCACGCCGGGCTGGCGCTGATGCTGACGAAAAGGCAGGTGCTTACAGCAATGGCAAGGCGGGATGGTGTCATGGCAATCAGTGATAAGAGAAGATCCAGCAAAGATACGGGATGCGACCTGATTTAACAATCACGAAACTGTTTCAAAAAATTACCTGAGCCTTGCGTCATACCTGGAGAACAGAATTTTTGAGCAGGAGACAGATATGAAAAGCAGATGGCACTATGCCCCGGCCATTGTTACTCCTGCAAACCCTCCAGTACGCCAAAGTACGCTGGTTTTGCCTGTCCTTTGTCGTCGAAAAGCAGTGGCCAGTCCGGGTAAGCTTTGTCGTCCAGCAACCATGAATCCTTGTCCAGCAAACCCCAGAAGGTGATACCGCCGCGCTGGGCAGGCGGCACGCTTTGCAGGTAGGCACTGACGATGTCCCGGTATCTGGTTTTTTGCAGTTGTGCCCGTGCTGGGTCCAGGCTGGCTGCCTTTTGTTGTTGATTCAGGCTGACATCGAGTTCTGAAATGCGTACCTGCAGGCCACGTGCAGCCACCGCCTGCAGCGCAGTTTTGATTTGCGCGATATCCGGGCCATCGACACTGACATGCATTTGAAAACCTATGCCATGCAGGGGGATGTGACGGCGCTGGAAGTCATCCACCATATCCAGCATGAACTGCAATTTGTCGGACTTGCTCTCCATGTTAAAGTCGTTGTAGTACAGCACTGCGGCGGGGTCGGCTTCATGGGCGGCGATGAAGGCCTGTTCTATGTAGGCGGGGCCCAGTTTTTCAAGAAAGAGGGTGGCACGGTATTGTTTGGGATGCTTGTTATCTATCGCTTCATTGACGACATCCCAGCTTTTGACCTTGCCTGCAAAATGCCTGCAGATTTGCTGTACATGCTCACGCAGCATCGCCTGCCAGTCACCCTGATAGTTTTTCATCCAGACAGGTAGCTGGTAATCATGGTGCCAGATCAGGGTATGTCCATGCATTATCATGCCATGTGTGCGTGCATAGTCTGCCAGGGCATCTGCCGCCGCAAAATCATAGGTATCAATGGCGGGATGCAGGGAGCGCATTTTCATGCCGTTTTCTGCGACGATACTGCTGAACTGCGCGTTGATCAGTGCAGCGTTTTCCTTGATGTCGGCCATATCACCAGGCTCATTCCCCACATTCAATGCGACCCCGATGGGGAACCTGGCATTGTCTTTCAATGCGGGGGCAGGTGCTGCAGATTGCGCCCGGCTTTCAGGCTGGCCGAAACAGAGTATCAAAGCGAACAGGGTGAGGGTGAAGCGGTACGGCATGGTTTTGTACATGTTATTTGCAAGGTAGTCATCCTACAACATTGCCATAAAAATACCAGTGAAGTGGGCAAATAATGCAATTTTATTGCTGGAATTTGGCGGGGTTTTTGGCTAAGGTTTGGTGATTTGAGCGCATTTTGTGATCGGTTGTCATACAACAGTCATGTGCATACCTTATGATCGCCGGACTTTTCCACTTCAGATCAGACCTGCATCATGACCTCTGCTTATTGCTTGAAACACTGCTTGAAACGCCTGCCCCTGGCTTTAATGATCGGCACCGCACTTACCCTAATGGCTTGCGGTGGCGGTTCGAACACCGTGGCGACCGATACCGTCGTCGTCGAAGGTCCGCTGGTGATTCCTGCACCGCCTGCTGATCCTGGCACAGTCGATAGCGCACCGGTGCCTGCCGGTGTGCCCGCCTTTGTCGATAATGTCGCCAGCAACCAGCGTGGGGACGCCAGATATGCGACGCTGGAAACCAATGCGGGTGTGCGCGTATTGTCCGGCTTTCTCGCCATCTGGCAGCCGCTGACCCTGATCGTGGATGCCGGTGTGACCGCACCAGCAGTAGATAATTTCCCGGCAGTAGCCACTTCCAAGTGGACAGGTGTGCCTAATGATGGCACAGCGGACGGCACCATCCTGAACCGTGCAGTGCATGATGCCAACATCAGTTACGTTGCGAGCCTGACTGGCAAACGCACGCCTGAGCAGGAGCTGGCTGCCTACCTCGACGACCGTCGCTGCAAAGGCTATAGCGTTACCGATGGCCTGGGCCCATTGACAGCAGCATGGCGCAGCGCAGCCCAGCAGACTACCAGCATCACTGCCATCCCGGCTGATGCTGGCACGGTTTTATACAATGACAGCGGCAATAATACAGGTGTGGGTGGCACGGCCAATACCAGCTTTGGCAATGCGGTCGATCTGTTGTCGCTGATAGGCAATAACGGTTCTACCGAACCGGCCAAGCGCTTTTATAAATATGCCCGCCCTTACCGCTGGAGCAGCCAGGTCATCGTTGCTCCTTCATTGGTACCAGCCAAGAGCACGACACCGGCAACCGATGGTGGTTTCACCAGCGGCCACTCGGCAGAAGCGACCCGCGACGTCATTGCCATGGCTTATATGGTGCCCGAGCGTTTCCAGGAATTATTGAGCCGCGGCCTGGAACTCGGTGAGAACCGCATCATGGCAGGCATGCATTCACCACTGGACGTCATGAGTGGCCGCATACAGGCACAAGCCGTAGCCGCCGCCAACTTGTATGATGCTGCCAATGCAGCGAAGAAAACTGCAGCTTATGCACAGGCACACGCTACGCTGATCACGCAAACCAATACCACGGCAGACAGCTTCAATGCCTATGCCCATTCTGCCACTGCAACGACAGACCGCTTTGCTGACTATGCCAGCAACAAGGCCAACTACCTGCGCCGCATGACCTATGGCTTTGCGCCGATTGCTGCCACTAATGTCGCGCCTGTCGTGCCCAAGGGTGCAGAAGTCTTGCTGGAAACCCGCTTGCCTTATTTGAGCGATGCGCAAAGGCGCGTGGTCCTGAAAACCACTGCCATGTCATCCGGCTACCCCATCATGGATGATGCCGAAGGCTGGGGCAGGCTCAACCTGTTTGCCGCTGCAGATGGTTATGGCAGTTTTGTTGGCAATGTCATTGTCAACATGGATGCCACCAAAGGTGGTTTCAATATTATGGATATCTGGCGCAATGACATCAATGGCATCGGCAAACTCAGCAAACTCGGTAGCGGCACATTGAAGCTGGCAGGCAATAATAGTTGGACAGGCGGCACGCAAATTGATGCCGGTACAATCGAAGCCAATTCTGCCACGGCCTTTGGTACTGGCGATGTGTATAGCGGCGCTGGCGTCATCGTCAATACTGCAGGCAATCTGGCAATCGCAGGAAAATACACGCAGTTAGCCAGCGGCACACTGGAGATCAACCTGCGCAGCGCGCAAAGCCAGATGCAGGTTGGCAGCACAGTCACCATCGCTGGCGGCAGCTTGCGCATACGCTTCCAGAATGGCTACAAACCCGGCGTTGGCGATACCCTTACCGTTATCAATGCAGGCAGTCTGAAAGGCAAATTCACCAGCATCACGGTGGATGGATTTACCGCGACGCCGACTTACACTGCGACCAGTCTGCAATTGAAGCTGACTGCCTGATGCGCTAGCGTGCAGTTTGGTTTTTGGCTTTTTTGGGTTTGTGTAGCAATGTATGGCAAGGATTTAATTTTGCTGCGCACGCGTGTAAGATGTGGACACTCTCGTACAGTACAGATTTGTACCACATTGCACCATGAACGAAACACCACAACGCTTTAAAGCAGGCGATTTTTACCTGGAGCTGCCCAAGGGCAGCTCCATCTCCGCCGACCCTGCTGCTGCGCCAGTCAAAGCAGACAAGCCGGAAACACCCGAACCCCTGGAAGAAGCGCAATACGTCTATCGCCCGAATGATCCCTTCCAGGCATCAATAGACGAAGCCCGTGCGATTGCCAGTATCAGCAGCAGCCAAAAAAGCTGGGTCAAGAAGACCTGGTTTGCCCTGTTTGTTGTTGGCCCACTGGTCTATGCAGAGTTATTTGCGATAGGCATGAGCATCAATGGTGATATGGAAAGTCCTGGTCTTGCCTTCCTGATTTCAAATGCACTCATCATGCCGCTCTGGCTGATCTATTACACGATCTGGCGCAGGAAGGTGAAGTCTTAACCCCTTAATCCACACCACGTCTGCGCATCAGTAGGTACACCGCTGGTACCACAAACATTGACAGCAACGGCGCTGTGATCATGCCACCCACCATGGGTGCGGCAATACGCTGCATGATTTCTGAACCTGTTCCACTGCCCAGCATGATGGGTACCAGCCCTGCGACAATGACGGCCACCGTCATGGCCTTGGGGCGCACCCGTAACACTGCACCTTCGCGTATGGCATCGAGTAAATCCTGCTCGCTGTTTTGACCCTGCATCAAACGTTGCCCCCAGGCCTGTTTCAGGTAGAGAAGCATGATGACCCCAAATTCTGCCGAGACGCCTGCCAGTGCGATGAACCCAACGCCGCTGGCGACCGACAACTGATGTCCCAGCAGCCATAATAACCAGACGCCACCCGCGAGTGCAAAGGGCAGGGTAGCCATGATCAGGGCGGCTTCATCCAGCCGCTTGAATGTCATGTACAGCAAGACAAAAATAATCAGCAAGGTGACTGGTACCACGATCCTGAGTTTTGCGCTGGCGCGTTCCAGGTACTCAAACTGGCCCGACCACGACAGGGAGTAAGTTGCAGGCAAGCGCACTTCTTTACTGACGCGTTGCTGCATCTCGTGCACAGCAGAACTGAGATCGCGATCGCGGATATCGACATACACCCAGCCGGATAATCGGGCATTTTCGCTTTTCAGCATGGATGGGCCATCAGTGATGCGTATGCTGGCAATATCGCCCAGACTGATTTTTGCTCCTCTTGCCGTCAGTACCGGTAACTGGCGCAGTTTTTCTACAGAATCACGCAACTCTCGTGGATAGCGCAGATTGATGGGAAAACGCTGTAAACCCTCCACCGTTTCACCGATATTGTCACCTCCTATGGCCGCCGCGATGATGCTCTGCACATCGGCGATATTCAAGTCATAGCGTGCAGCGAGGTCACGGTTGATATCTACATCAATATACCTGCCACCGTTCAGGCGTTCTGCCAGGGCAGAGCTGACACCCGGCACGCTCTTGACGACGCGCTCTATCTCGCTGGTGATCTTGTCGATTTCCTTCAAGTCTGCACCAGCGACCTTGATGCCTACCGGACTTTTGATGCCCGTCGCCAGCATGTCGATGCGGTTGCGTATGGGCGGTACCCAGATGTTTGACAGGCCAGGCACCTTGACGCTGCGGTCGAGTTCTTCCAGCAGCCTTGCCGGTGTCATGCCTGCGCGCCATTGATCACGTGGTTTGAACTGTATGGTAGTTTCAAACATTTCCAGCGGTGCCGGGTCGGTTGCACTTTCAGCTCGTCCAGCCTTGCCAAACACGGTTTGTACTTCAGGCACGCTCTTTATCAGCCTGTCGGTCTGTTGCAAGAGCTCACTGACCTTGCCCGCGCTCAGGCCAGGCAGTGCAGTAGGCATGTAGAGCAGATCACCCTCATCCAGCGGCGGCATGAATTCACCGCCAAGGCGAGCCAGCGGCCAGGCTGTCAGTACGGCTATCAGTGCGGCCAGCAGCAGGGTGATTCTGGGGAATTGCAAAACCTTTTCCAGCAAGGGGCGGTATATTGCAATCAACAAGCGATTCAAGGGATTTTTGTGCTCAGGCGGTATCTTGCCGCGTATCAGATATCCCATCAGTACAGGGACTAGCGTCACTGCCAGTCCGGCCGCTGCCGCCATTGCATAGGTTTTTGTCAGCGCCAGCGGGGCAAACAGACGCCCTTCCTGTGCTTCCAGCGTAAACACCGGGACGAAGGAAAGGACGATGATCAGTAAAGAAAAGAACAGTGCTGGCCCCACTTCTGCGGCGGCTTCTGCAATGACTTGCCAATGCTGTTCACCTGTCAGTTTGTCATGCGGGTGTGCACGCTGCCAGGTTTCGATATGCTTGTGGGCATTTTCTATCATGACGACTGCAGCATCGACCATGGCACCAATCGCAATGGCAATGCCACCCAGCGACATGATATTGGCATTCACGCCCTGGTAATGCATGATGATATAAGCTGCGAGTATACCCAGAGGCAGCGATACTATCGCCACCAGAGCCGAGCGCAGGTGGAATAAAAATGCGACACAGACCAAGGTCACGACGATGAATTCTTCCAGCAGTTTATGCTGCAGGTTATCGACTGCCCGCGTGATCAGGCCAGAGCGGTCATACACGGGAATGATTTCCACGCCAACTGGCAGACTGGGCTTGAGCTGATTCAGCTTGTCCTTGACGGCAGCTATGGTTGCCAGGGCATTTTTACCTGAGCGCATGATGACCACACCACCGGCGACTTCACCTTCGCCATTCAGTTCAGCGATGCCGCGCCGCATTTCTGGCCCCACCTGTATGCGCGCAACATCACCTAGGCTTACGACCACACCGGCATTTGTTGTGATCAGCGGTATCTTGCGAAAATCGTCAAGATTCTTCAAGTAACCAGAAGCGCGCACCATGTATTCGGCTTCACCCAGCTCCAGCACAGAGCCACCGCTTTCCTGATTGGCTTTTTGTACGGCATCCGTGATTTTTCCATGGGTGATGTTATAGGCTCGCATCTTGTCCGGGGACAGCTGGATTTGATACTGGCGCACCATGCCGCCTATGCTGGCAACTTCTGACACATTCGGCAGCGACTTCAATTCAAATTTCAGGAACCAGTCCTGGTAGGCGCGCAGTTGTGATAAATCCATTTTGCCGCTACGATCAACCAGTGCATATTCATAGACCCAGCCTACCCCTGTAGCATCCGGGCCCAATGAAGTTTTAGCCTGTGCTGGCAATCTGGTCTGTACCTGGTTCAGGTATTCCAGCACGCGTGAACGTGCCCAGTACAAATCCGTGCCATCTTCAAACAAGACATAGACAAAGGAATCTCCAAAGAAAGAATAGCCGCGCACGGTCTTGGCACCGGGCACTGACAGCATGGTCGTTGTCAGTGGGTAAGTGACCTGGTTTTCTACAATCTGCGGTGCCTGGCCGGGCAGGCTGGTGCGTATGATGACCTGCACATCGGACAGGTCGGGAATGGCATCAACAGGCGCACGTACCACAGCCCAAATGCCCCATGCCGCCAGCATCAGTGTGGCCAGCAAGACCAGAAAACGGTTGCAGATGGACCAGCGTATGACTTGTGCAATCATTTTTTTGCTCCAGCAAGTACAGTCTCAGGCAACTTTGAATTTGAGGCTGAGGCGGCGGCGCTGGTAGCGGGAGCAGAAGCCGCAGCAGAAATAGAAACAGCAGCACCCTCCATGCGCGTGATGCTCGCTTTCAGACTCGCTTCTGAATCGATGAGGAACTGGCCGGATGCCACGATTTTTTGTCCTGCTTGCAAGCCCTTGAGTATTTCTGTCTGATTGTTGCTTTCTGCACCAACTTCGACTTCGACAGGCAGGAACCTGCCGTCATCTTGCGCCAGGATCACGACGTTGCGGACACCGGTACTGATCACGGCCTCACTCGGCACCAGCAACCTGTCCTTGGGCGTTGTGCCGGTAAAGCTCAAGGTGGCAAACATGCCAGGCAGCAGTCGCGCATCAGGGCTGGCTGGGTTGGCGAGTTCTATCCGCGCTTTCATCGTGCGGATATTGTTATCGACTTGCGGCAGGATGGCTGCGACCTTGCCATGGAAAACTGTGCCCGGCAGTGAAGCTGTCCTGGCTTCAATCCTGTTGCCAACCTGCACTTTATGCGCCATGTTTTCAGGGATGTCGGCATTTACCCAGATTGTATCCACACCATTGATGCGGAACATGGGTGTGCCCATGCTTACGCTCATGCCTTCGCGTACAGACAATTCTGTCATTACGCCGCTTAGCGGGGCAGTAATGGTGATGCGTGCATGCAGCTGGCCACTGCTCTCCACTGTGTGTATCTGCTCATCTGTCATGCCAACCAGACGCATGCGCTGACGGGTTGCGTCCAGCAAGCCAACGATAGCCTGGCCTTGCATGCGTTTCGCCGCCAGAAATTCTTCTTGCGCAGCGATCCAGTCGGGCACATATAGTTCTGCCAGCGGCTGCCCTTTGCGCACCAGGTCCAGTGGCGCGCGCGCATAAAGTTTTTCAACAAAGCCATTGCTCCTGGCTTGCAGCACAGCGACATCGCGCTCGTTATAGGCAACACTGCCAACCGCTTGCACTACGGCATTGAGTTTGCCGACTACCACGCTGGCTGTGCGTATGCCGAGATTTTGCTGTATGCGCGGATTGATGCTGACGGAATTTCCACTTGCCGGATCAGCATTGTCTGCATACACCGGCACCAGTTGCATATCCATGAAGGGAGATTTACCCGGTTTGTCGAATTTTTGACCGGGCACCATGGGGTCATGCCAGTACAAGACTTTTTTACTGGCGCCAGTATCTTGCAGGCAGGCATTTTTATCTGATAAGGAATTCTGCATGCCTTCATGTTTACCCAGTTGATACAGGGCATAAGCAGCACCAGCCAAGAACCCGGTGGTGACTGTAATAAGTAATATCTGTCTGGTTTTCATGTTTAGTCCCTGTTCATGTCTGGCGTGATTCTTGTTTGATTGAGCGGCGTCAGGTAGCGCAGCTGCGCCCAGACGCTTGCTGTTTCTGCCTGCAGTTGCAGCGCTTGCAGATGCATGTCGGTTTGATTGCGTTGTGCTGCCAGCAAGTCACCCAGACTGGATTTGCCACCGCGATAGGCAGCCAGGATTGCTTGCACTTTTTGCGCGGCCAGGGGCAGTAATTCATTGCCATACCGGTCTACGCGGCTGCGTTTACTTTGCCATTCATTGAGCAAGCTGCTGACTTCGGCAATATGGCTGCGCAGGGCTTCATCACGTTCTGCCCTGGCCTGATCTGCCATGGCCAGACGTGATGACAGTTCGCGTTGCTGACGATTTTTCTGATCCCATTGCAACGGCAGCGACAGGCCAACCGATACCATGTTGGAGTAGGCAGGGCCGCGTTGCTGGTAGGCGACTTCTATGCTCCAGTCTGGCTTCTTGTTTGCCTCGGCCAGTTTTGCTTCTGTATCCGCCAGCTCAACTTGCCTGTTCATGATGTTGATTTGTGGATGGTGCTCCAGAGTGGATTCCAGTGCAGATATATCCAGCCCCACCTGGTCCATCGCAGGTAATGCACCCAGGCTGTCAGTGCTGGTTTCGCCGGTCCAGCGCGTCAGCATGATGCTGGCATTGCGTGCGCGTCTTGTCAGTTCACTGTTGCGGTCTTCCATTAGAGCCAGTGCACTGCGGGCGGTCAGCAAATCTGCCTGGCTGCCGCGGCCACTGCGGTAGGCCAGCTCGGCAGCCTGGATTTCCAGCCTCGCCTGGTTTAGCTGTTCCCTGACTAGCGCCAGCATTTTCTCGCTGTAGTAACGCTCCAACCAGGCGATGCTTGTGTCGCGCACTATACCGAACGTGGTCTGCATTTTTTCTGCTTGCGACTTATTGATGACGCGTTCATAGCGTTCGGCGCGTAGCTGGCGTTTATCGCTGCGGGTGATTTCTTGCATCAGACCTACGCGGCGCATGGTCATGAAGTCATTCGTGAGGCTGCCGCGGTCAGGGCCACTGACGGGCAGGTTGTCGATACCTGCCTTGAGTACGGGATCAGGTAACTGGCTGGCCGCCACGGCCATGTCACGCGCGGCGCTGATGGCGAAGTCTTGTGCAGACAGCTGTCTGGAGCGCGCCAGAGCAAGTTGCTGGGCTTGCGACATACTCAGCTCAACTGAGTATGCTTGCATAGAGAGTAAGGCGCACATGGCAAGGGAAATGCGCGCAAGACATAAGTGCCCGCGACAGGGCAATGTAGAAAACAAAATCATAAAACCTCCAGACGATGAAACAGGACGTACACCAGCAAAAGCTGGTGACGATGAATCAGGCGTTCAGGAAATTAAATGCGGAAACAGCAGTTGCGTATGGCAAGCGGCGGGGCGGTGGAGTGTGCCAGCGCGATTGGAGAAGGAGATGTAGAAACAGATGCTTGAAGCGTATCAAAAGCAGGCAGTATCAGCAGCAGGCTGGCACTGACAAAAGCGGATACATCGGGCAATGCTGGTTTATCGGCGGATTGCTTGCCAAACGGATCTTCTGCATGGGTATGACAAAGTGCAGGCTGATCCTGATCCATGTCTGCACAATTTGGCATTGCCACACTGGCAGTAATGGAAACTTCGGTAGTGCTGGACGTGGCCATTCCCGGGCAAACGTATGCTGCCATGGCGAACTGCATGAATAGCAGGCTCCACAGCATGACAAACACCGCAAGGATACGGGATGGTCGGGACATTTTCATGAAGAAACAGGATTTACGTTTTACAGTACCGATTATAAACGCAAGTTCATTGACGTGCCTTGATCCATATCGTTCATATTGAATGTCCGTTGCCAACACGGATGCAATTGCGCCCCTGAGATTTGGCGCAATACAGTGCCTTGTCGGCGGCTTCTATCAGTTCCAGCGGCTGGTTGTTTTCCCTGACGGGGACGAAGGCATCTATCCCGGCACTGACAGTGACCACGCCGGTGGCATTGCCTGAATGCTTGAGTTCCAGCTGGTAAATTGCCTGCCTGATGTTTTCAGCGACCTTCATGGCTCCGGCAACATCGGTACCGGGTAACAGTATGGCCATTTCTTCGCCGCCGTAGCGGGCACTGAGATCGCCAGGCCTGTGCTTGCCAGCGGCTACCACCTTGCTGATAGCGCGCAGGCATTCATCACCAGCGGCATGACCATAGATATCGTTATATTGTTTGAAGCAATCGACATCGATCATGATCAGTGCCAGTGAGCTGGCATTGCGCATGGCGCGGCTGAATTCATCTTTCAGGGCAATATCAAACTGACGCCGGTTGGCCAGACCCGTCAGGCCATCCTGCATGGCGAGTTTTTCCAGTGTACGGTTTAATTGTTCGAGCGAGTTGCGCGCCCTTTGCAATTCGGCTTCTGCCTGTACGCGCAGGGAAATCTGCCTGATCAGGCGTGATCCTATGATGGCCAGGCCCAGTGCCAGACATGCTACGCCGGTCGCATGGATGATGGCATTCGACTTCCATTCTTCCAGTGCCTCGTCTCTGGAGAGTGCGGCAGAAACCACCAGAGGGTAGTTGTCGAGCTGCCGGTAGCTGTTGATGCGTGTGATGCCGTCCTGGCCGGAAGTAAAGGTTTGGGTGCCAACTTTGGCTACCGGGAGGTAGTCTTTGAATATGGGGAATTGCGATATATCCCTGCCCAGGGACTTTTCTTCGAAAGGCCGCCGCAACAGCACTGTGCCATTGCTGAGCGCAACGAAAATCGCGCCAGTCTCGCCTATGTCGAACTGCTCATAGAATTTCTTGAAATAATCCATGTGTATCGTGGCCAACACCACGCCACCAAAGCTGCCGTCGCTTTTATTAACGCGGCGGGAAACCGGGATTATCCATTCACCTGTCGATTTGCTTTTGACTGGCGGGCTTATGTGGACACCGCGTTCAGTATGGTCACGGTGATACATAAAATATTCGCGGTCAGAATTATTCGCAGATTTCTTGAGTGACGGCTGGGAGTTGACTACCCAGTCGCCGTTCTGGTCATACACAAAAAGGCCGTGCAATTGCGGCAGCTCTTCTACCCGCTTTACCAGCAGGGCATGCATGCGCGGCAGAGTGGATTCTGCCATGCCATCTACTTCCAGTCTTTCAACCAGGCCGACCAGGATAGTGTCCGCTCCTTTGATCGTGTCGTAGGCATGCTGGCCTACTGCACGCGCCAGATTGGAACTTGCCCTTTCGGTTTCTGCGAGTTGCACTTCACGGGCCCGCCAGGTAACCCAGGCCTGCACCAGGATCAGAGAAAGGCAGACCAGGACAACAAAACCGATGGCCAGGGCGGTAACCGGGAATTTCTTGGGTGCAGGCTCAGGGAGCTCGTTTTTCAAGGCTGTCATGGCCACCATGAGGCATAGCCCTCCGTCACTGATTCATGTGTACTTTCATGCGTATTGCTGGCAAGGAAAGTGCGTCACTGCTGTGAAAATGCCAAATACATAATGATTATAGAGTGTCTTGGTAATTGGATATGATTTTTTTGGCAATCTCTTTCCATTCCTGATTTTATTTAATTGCATGTGCAGCAGCCTGGCTTGCAGTTAATTGTCATTTTTTGTGACGTCATCCTTGGCAAGGCTGACGATCAGCGCAGTATTTTTGCCGACTTCCGCACTGATTCCCCTATGAAAAACGTCGGCAGCTTCATACATAATTGCAATTTTTATGCTGCCCTGCAAAAAATTTTAAATTGGTATAGACTGTTGACTAGTCAATGAATATTGTTGCTTCCATGAATCCCGAAAATCAAAATTCAGAGTTTTTTGCCCATCAGGTTGAAGAAAGCGTCGGCTACCTGCTGGCCCGTTCGCGCACCATGTTGTCGCGTGCCATTGATGAATCCATGCGGCGCCTGGACATTACACATGCCCAGGGCAGTGTGTTCATGATGCTTTCCATGGGAACTTGCCATACTGCAGCTGATCTGGCACGCGAGTTGTTTATTGACTCTGCAGCTATGAAACGCACGCTCGACAAGCTCGAGAGCAAGGGCTATGTGCAGCGCATCGTCGATGAGAACGACAAGCGCCTGTTCAAGCTGGCGCTGACCAGTAGCGGCAAGCAACTGGCGGCGCAATTGCCTGCCGTGTATTCAGAAGTACTGGATGTGGGTTTTACCGGGTTTGCTCCTGAAGAAATCAATTTCCTCAAGTATCTCTTGCGCAAATTGCTGGCCAACAGACCTACCCTTGAAGCATGGATGGCAAAGAATAATTAGTTGCTTGGGCAATAAATTCGTTAGCCAATTTTAGTCATCATTTTTGACATCATCCATATGAAAAAATCTCTTTTCAAACCAGCTACAGCCGCAACCAGCCTGCGCCTGCTGCTCAGTGCCTCTGCATTGTGCCTGCTGTCGGCTTGCGTCAGTTATCAGGGCATACAAAGCCAGGCGCAACTCAAGACACTGACGGCGCAAGCGGGTGCCTTCCCTGACCAGGGCGGCAATGCTGCCTGGCCGGATTTGCAATGGGCAAGCAGTATAGGTGGCGCAGAGTTGCAGGCATTGATAGACAGTGCGCTGGCCAACCACCCCAGCCTCCAGGCTGCTGCGGCACGTTTGCAGGCAGCGCAGGCTGCTACTGCTTTCGTAGGTGCCAACAAATTGCCATCGGCTAATCTGAGTATCGATAGCACTTACCAGCGCTTTACCGAGCATGGCCTGGTGCCGCCGCCTTTGGCTGGTACTTACAATACAAATAACCAGATCAGTTTCAATGCCTCTTATGAGCTGGACTTCTGGGGTAAGCACAGTGCCGAAATGCGCAGCGCCATATCGCAGGAAAAAGTGGCGGAAGCCGAAGCCCAAAGCGTGCGCCTGATGCTCAGCAACGCCATTGCCCGTGCCTGGTTGCAACTGGCACGCCAGAATGCGCAACTAGAACTCAGTAAGCAGCAACTGGCTGTGCGTGAGCAGTTTGACAGCCTGACGCAGCAACGTGTCAAAGCTGGTCTTGACACTAAAGTAGAAGTGCAGCAAAACCTGGTGCAATTGTCTGGTCTGAAAAACGACATCGCCCAGTGGCAGGAAGCGATGGCGCTGACGCGTAACCAGATCGCCGCCTTGCAGGGCCTGGGTCCAGAAGAAGGCAAGCTGATTGCCACGCCAAAATTCGCGCCTGTGGCAGATGTCGCTTTGCCGGGTAATTTGCCACTGGAATTGCTGGGCCGCCGTCCTGATATTGTCTCGGCGCGCTGGCGCGTAGAAGCAGGACAGGGTGACATTGAGGTTGCCAAGACCCAGTTCTATCCCAACATTAATATCGTTGGCTTCGTTGGTTTGTCCAGCCTGGGTCTCTCCAATCTGGCCAATAGCGGCAGCGGCATCATAGGGGCAGGCCCGGCCATACGCCTGCCGATATTCGAAGGTGGCCGCCTGCGTGCGCAATTGAAAGGCAGGGTCGCCGCTTATGATGTGGCGGTGGCGACGTATAACCAGAGCCTGACGGATGCCCTGCATGAAGTCGCTGACCAGGTGCAGATACTGCAGGCCAGCCAGTCGCAATTGGCAGAGCAGAAAGCCGCCGAGCAGGCTGCCCGCGTTGGCCTGCAACTGGCGCAGCAAAGACAAAAAGCAGGCACTGCCAACAAGCTGCCAGTACTGGCTGCTGAAAGTGCCGTGCTGTCGCAACAAAAACTCTCGCTGGATCTGGCAGTGCGCCATACCGAAGCACGCATCAACCTGATCAAGGCATTGGGCGGTGGATATGAGAGCAAGGCCTTGCCTGCGACCAATGTTACTGCCGCCAGCACCAATCAAACCGTCACTCAATCACTAGTTAAAAACACACCGGAGGCTGCGTTATGAACGCCCCAGATCAAAACAAAACCGTCAGCGTACCTGCTCAGCCTGAATACGCTCCAGATAAAAGCGGCAAGCGCCGGGTACTGCTGATCATCATCACCCTCATCGTACTGATCGCCCTGGCAGCCTACGGCACATGGTGGTACACAGTAGGCCGCAATTTTGAACATACTGAAGATGCCTATGCCGCTGGCAATGTCGTGCAGGTGACGTCGCAAGTTGCCGGCACTGTAGTTGCCATCCATGCTGATGACACCGACGTGGTGCAGACTGGCAAGCCCCTGGTAGAACTCGACAAGACTGATGCCAAGGTTGCGGTCGATCAGGCCGAAGCCCAGTTGGCGCAGACCGTGCGCGAAGTACGCGTACTGTTTGCCAATAACGGCAGCCTGCAGGCCAATGTCAGCCTGCGCAGCAGCGAAGTTGAAAGAGCCAAATCTGACCTGGCACGCCGTACCCAGTTGCTGAGCACAGGTGCGGTTTCTTCTGAAGAACTCGAGCATGCGCGCAATGCCGTCAAGAGTGCAGAGGCCGCCTTGCAAGCCGCGAGTGAGCAACTGACATCGAACCGCACGCTGACAGAGAACACCACCGTCACCCAGCACCCGAATGTCTTGCGTGCCGCTGCCCGTGTACGTGAAACTTTGCTGGCCCTGAGCCGCACCAGCCTGCCCGCACCCATGAATGGTTTTGTCGCCAAACGTGCCGTGCAAGTGGGCCAGCGTATTGCTCCCGGCTCACCTTTGCTGTCCATCGTACCTTTGAATACCCTGTGGGTAGATGCCAACTTCAAGGAGGTGCAACTCGCCCACATGCGCATAGGCCAGGAGGTGGAATTGCATTCTGACCTGTATGGCACAGATGTGACTTACCACGGCAAGGTACTTGGCATGTCAGCAGGTACAGGCTCAGCCTTTGCCCTGCTGCCTGCGCAAAATGCCAGTGGTAACTGGATCAAAGTGGTACAGCGTGTGCCTGTGCGTATCAGTCTCGACCCTAAAGAGCTGGAAGCGCATCCATTGCGCATCGGTGTTTCCATGCAGGTGCAGGTCAATATCTCGCAACAGCAAGGCGCACCGGTAACTGCGGCTGCCCGCACGACACCTGCCTATCAGACTGCTGTGTTTGAACAAAATGGTAAAGATGCTGACCAGCGCATCGCCGAGATTATCGCGGCGAATTTGCCGGGTACTAAGGATCACAAAGTCGATCACAAAGACGACCATAAAGAAAATCACAGCGCTGCCGCAGTGAAAACCACAGGCAAGGGTGCGTAATGAGCGCGCCACGTCCTCAGGCACCGCATCCACCACTGAAAGGTGGGCAGTTGACAATGGGCACGCTGGCCCTGTCGCTGGCGGTGTTCATGAATGTGCTGGATTCATCGATTGCCAACGTATCGATACCGGCGATCTCGGGCAACCTCGGTGTCTCGCCGCAGCAAGGCACCTGGGTCATCACCTCGTTTGCGGTGGCGAATGCGATTTCCGTGCCGCTGACGGGTTGGCTGACGACGCACTTTGGTCAGGTCAGGCTGTTTTTGTCTTCGATCCTGCTGTTCGTCATTTCATCGTGGCTGTGCGGCATGGCGCCGAATATCGAGATTTTGATTGCAGCGCGTATTTTGCAGGGCGCAGTCGCTGGCCCCATGATCCCGTTGTCACAGGCCTTGTTGCTCGGCAGTTACCCGCCCGCCAAGAGTTCGATGGCGCTGGCGCTATGGGGTATGACGACCCTGGTCGCGCCCATTATGGGCCCCTTGCTCGGCGGGTGGATATCGGATAATTATTCCTGGCCCTGGATTTTCTATATCAACATCCCGGTAGGTTTGTTTACTGCCTGGGCCACCTGGTCCATCTATCGCAAACGCGAATCTGCCATCAAGAGCCTGCCTATCGACAAGGTTGGTTTGTTCCTGCTGGTGGTTTGGGTGGGCGCTTTGCAAATCATGCTCGACAAGGGTAAAGAGCTGGACTGGTTCAATTCTGGAGAGATCATCCTGCTGACTGTGATTGCTGTCATCGGTCTGGTGTATTTCATTGTCTGGGAGCTGGGGCAGGATCACCCTGTGGTTGACCTTTCGCTGTTCAAGGGACGTAATTTCAGTGCCGGTGTGATTGCGATTTCGATAGGTTATGGCCTGTTCTTCGGCAGTCTTGTCATCATGCCGCTGTGGTTGCAAACTCAGTTGTCGTATACCGCAACAGAGGCGGGCAAGGTCATGGCACCAGTTGGTATCTTCGCGATTATTTTGTCACCCATCATAGGCAAGATTTTGCCCAAGGTGGATGCCAGAAAGGTTGCCTCAACTGCCTTCCTGGGCTTTGCCCTGGTGTTTTTCCTGCGCTCACACTTCAATACTGACGTGGACACTGCGACCCTGCTGATACCCACGCTGATACAGGGCGCAGCGATGTCGATGTTCTTCATCCCGCTGACATCGATCATCCTGTCAGGCCAGCCCCCGGAAAAAATCCCGGCAGCCTCGGGTTTGTCCAACTTCGTGCGCATCATGTGCGGCGGCATGGGAGCCTCCATCATGACCACCATCTGGGACAGCCGCAGCACCCTGCGCCATGCCCAGATCGCCGAGAACACCGGCAGCAGCTTTCCTAACTTTGTGCAAACCGTGCAGGGCCTGATGCAACAAGGCATACCAGAACAAGGTGCCTACGCCATCATAGACCGTACCATCAGCGTACAGGCCAGCACCATGGCTGCGACTGATATTTTCTGGATGTCGGCCTATATGTTCATAGGCCTGATAGGTCTGGTGTGGCTGACCAAACCGAAGAAATCAGCCGCACCTGTGGATGCGGGCGGGGCACATTAGGCTCCAGGTTCAGGCAGGCAAGAAGAAGCGCTCATGACATGAGCGCTTTTTTTTCGTCTTTTTCAATCTGTTTCATCGCTAACTTGAGGGTTGCTCAGGGGAGCTTAAAAAGTAAACTTGAATAATGACAGTTTAACTGTTATAAAGTACTGTATGAATAATTCTTCTGATAAAAAAGACAGCAGCTATCTGCTCCCTGAACTCTGTTTGATGGCAGAGATGTCAGTGCGCACTGTGCGTTACTACATGCAGATAGGTCTGGTCAGCAAGCCTGAAGGCGGGACGCGGGCGGCGCGCTATGGAGCGCAGCATCTCGAACAATTGTTGCTGATCAAGAAGTGGAGTTCTGCGGGGTATCACTGGAGCGCATACGTGAATTGTTGCACGGCGCACCAGCCCCGCTGGAAGTGAAACCGCAGCAAATCGGGTCAATTTCTGTCTGTACACATTTGACGGTAGCGCAGGGGGTGGAGCTGGTGATCGATGCCGGCAAAGCAGGCTGGACCCCGGAGCAGCTCAGGGAATTCGTCAGGCAGGCTATAGCATTGGCAGAGCGTTTGAAAAACAGCCAGGACGCATGACAGCACGCATAACAACACACGTCAATGCGAATGGCTAGCAGAGAGAGGATGAATATGTTTAACCAAAATACAGCCACAATACAATCCAGCCTGGGACAGGCAATGGCCCTGACCAAGGTCAGTGCGACGGGTGTCATACAAGGCATGCTGCTGGACATGCAGCTTACCCAAAGCTTTATCAATCCATCCGACAAAGAGCATGTGGAGGTGTTATATACCTTCCCGTTGCCTGTGGATGCAGTTTTGCTGGATATAGAAGTCGAGCTGGATGGCAGGAAATTATCTGGCGCTGTCGTACCGAGGAAAGAGGCTGAAATCGATTATGAAGAAGCCATTTCTGAAGGTAATACCGCTTTCATGCTGCAAGAAAATGGTGACCGCAGTTATAGCCTCAGCATAGGCAACCTGGCGCCGGGTGAAGCGTGTACGCTGAGCATGCATTACGCACAAAGCCTGCGCTTTGCCGAGATGGATGGCATGAATGCCTTGCGCATTTGTGTACCAACAGTGATTGCGCCACGCTATGAAATGACAGAGGCAGTAGCGACCAAAAAGCAAAACCTGTTTGAGCGCCTGACCACTCCCAGGCATGATATACGCGTCGAATATCCGTTTGAGATCAGCTTGCGCCTGGCGGCTGAAGTGGCGGGTGCGCGTATTGCCTCGCCCAGCCATCCCATCAGCGTCATGCCTGGCGATGGCGGCACGATAGTCAGCCTGTCACGCAAGGGTAACCTCGACCGCGATTTTGTGCTGTGTCTGGATCAGTTCAGTCAGCAAGCTTTCAGTGTTCTTGGACGGGACTATCATCAGCCTGAACATGTCGCTTTGCTGGCCAGTTTTTGCCCGCAAATTGCGGCTGCTGACATGACTGATGTGGCCGTCAAATTGCTGGTTGATTGCTCAGGTTCCATGCATGGCGACAGCATACAGGCGGCACGCACAGCCCTGAAAGAGATAGTCGAACAACTCAGTGCCGGGGATCATATTTCCCTGTCACGCTTTGGCAGTGAAGTGCAGCACCGCTCACCGGCGATGTGGAAGTTTGCCAAACCCAGCAAGGCAGCAGCGCTGCGCTGGGTAGATGAGCTTGATGCCAGCCTTGGTGGTACCGAGATGGCATTGGCGCTGGAATCTACCTTTGCCATACAGAGCAGTGGGCGCAGCGATGTGCTGATGATTACCGATGGAGAAATCGACAGTGTTGATAGCCTGATCAACAGCGCCCGCGCTGCCGGGCAAAGGGTGTTTATTGTTGGCATAGGTTCCAGCCCGGCAGAAGTGCATCTTGAACGCCTGGCCAGGGCCAGTGGCGGCTCTTGTGAATATGTGGCGCCGGGCGAAGACGTGGCACCCGCCATCCTGCGCATGTTCATGAAATTGCGTTCACCAGTCTGGCAGGATATCCGCATCGACGCCGGCTTTGCCAGCCCACCGCTGTGGTCTACGGCTATGCCAGCAAGTGTCTTCAAAGGTGAAACCCTGAATATGTTTTATCTGTTGCCAGAAAAACCTCAGGGTCAGATGAAGCTGTTTGGCCGCTTGTCGGGGCAGGCAGAAGAAGTCGAATTGGGCAGCCTTGTCTTGACAGCGGACTTGCAGGCTGACACCAGCTTGTCACGCGTGGCTGCGGCGACTTATTTGTCCGACATGCAAGGTATGGCTGAGCAGGTATCCGTCGTGCAGGAACTGGCGGTGCAATATCAATTGATCTCAGCAGAAACCAGCTTCCTGATCGTCGAGGAAAGGGCAGAAGATGAAAAGCCACTGGATATGCCAGCCTTGATAGAAGTCGCGCACATGTTGCCAGCAGGCTGGGCCGGGCTGGGAGCTGCCGCGGGCGGTGTTTGCTCCGCGCCGGTCATGGCTGCGCCCGCTGCCGCCGGTGGTGCAGCATATTCCTTGTCCATGCTGGCAGCACCTGTGGCTGCTGCGCCGCCGGACCTGCGAAGCAGGCTGGCGACCTGGAAATTGTCAAAACGGGCCGCTCTGGACATGGCTGGTGAATCGGGCGAGTGCTACATGGACGCCAGTAATCTGCCATCTCCTGTCGCAAAATGGTTGGTACTTGATGCAGAGGCAATGCAAGCGTTTTTTGAATACGCCAGCGTTGTCGGGGCAGACAGGGTAATCCGCCGTGACATGCATTACCAGGGGCTGACACCGCTGGGCCTGACACTCTTGCTCAGATACTTCGATGAGCAATTGTGGCCCGACAGTTTTGCCGGGCTCAGACAGATGCAGCTGGGTGAAGCTGTTATTGAATGGCTGGAACTGGCAATCTGGGAAGACTGCAAAGACCAGCTCAGTGGACAACAAGTCATCAAGCTCTTCTTCAGCATCATGGCTGAACCAGAAATGCTGGAGCGCCTGCTGCCATCGGAAGAGCAGAGGCCAGGGCTGCAGGTGAGCGGCAGGACAAGCGCCGATACGGCGCAATTGCTCAGTATGTCAGCAGATACTGTTGTCAGTGCCAGGCTGGAAGCCCAGTTACGCGAAGCCTTGCGTGAGCTGGATGCCGTGACATGGTCGGAGTCTATCTTTTTGATGGATATGGAAGGGTAGGCAAGCTGTATCAGTCTGAGTCAGGGACGGGCAGGTACATTGTGCAAGGCATGGTGACCTGCTTTCGCATCAAACGACTCTCCCCGTATATGTGGTCGAGATAAATAGACTCAGCAGGCCTGGTTTATCCATTTTTAATGTCAAACGCATAATAGAGTTTCAGGGAAGGTGACCCGATGACGGGTCGCCATCTCTCCCGTATCATTTACTTATGCAGCATAAATCTCCCAGCTAGGCTAATATCCCTGCCTTGAGCAGTGATTTTGGATTTATGTGAGTGGGTATTTATGAATAAGAAGTTTATTGGCCTGGCAGTGGCGCTGGGTTTGCTGTTTGCGGGTTTGGGTATCTACGCGGGCAACCGCCAGACCACGCCCAAGCCACCTGCCGACAAGTCGGTCGCGCAATTGATGGCGCAGCAGTTCAAGGATAGCGAGGGTAAGCCGCAATCGATGGCGGAGTGGCGGGGTAAGTTCCTGGTGGTGAATTTCTGGGCGACCTGGTGCGCGCCTTGCGTTCAAGAGATGCCTGAGTTGTCTGCCATGCAAGATGGATTCAAAGGTAAATCCATACAGATTTTGGGCCTGGGTATAGATAGTCCAACAAATATTGCTGATTTTGCAAAAAAATATAAAATCAGCTATCCCTTGTTTTCTGCGGGCATGGAAGGTTCTGAGCTATCGCGCCAATTGGGTAATACCGGTGGCGGCCTGCCCTTTACCGTGTTGATTAATGCCGAAGGCAAGGTCGTGAAATCCTATCTTGGCCGCCTGAAGATGGATGAATTGCATACCGATATTGCCAAATATTCTTTGGAAAAATAGAAGACGCATCGTTTTTCCTTGCCAATCTGCGTCGATTAGCGGCAAAATGCGGCCATCTTCGTCAAATTGAATGTGACTATGGCGCGCAAACTCTTGCTGCTGAATGGCCCCAATCTGAACCTGCTCGGCACGCGCGAGCCTGCTACCTATGGTGCCACTACCCTGGCTGAGATAGAGGTTGCGGCGCAGGAGCAGGCAAAAATAGCTGGCGCAGAGTTGTCATTTTTTCAAAGTAATCATGAGGGCGCATTAATTGACCGCATCCATGCTGCCCGTAATGAGCAAGTCGATGCTATTATCATCAACCCGGGCGGCCTGACGCATACCAGCGTTGCCCTGAGGGATGCGCTGGCAGGTGTGGCGATCCCGTTTATAGAAGTACATATATCGAATGTACATCAAAGAGAAGCCTTCAGACATCATTCATACTTGTCTGCAATTGCCAAAGGCGTCATCTGCGGCCTCGGTACTGAAGGTTACCGTTTGGCGATTGACTTTTCCCTGAAAAATATTTAAATTCTCGCATCTTCGCGTAATTTGCTGATAATGCCAGCTTATTTCGTATATAATCCAAACTTCGGCGGCAATTGCAGAGCTGTTTTCCTGCTCAGCATTGCGCGTCCCAATTAATTCAGAACCACTTTTTTCAAGGGGATTCCACATGGATTTAAGAAAACTCAAGACACTGATCGACCTCGTAGCAGAATCAGATATCGCTGAACTCGAAGTAACTGAAGGTGAAGGCAAGGTCCGCATCGTCAAATCTTCTGCGATGCCACAAAACCAGGTAGTCATGATGCAGCAGCCGCAGCACCAGCAAATGATGCCAGCCGCCGCGCCAGCCGCCGCAGCCGCTCCTGTCGCCGCCGCACCAGTGGTACCGGATGGCCATATCGTCAAATCCCCTATGGTTGGTACTTTCTACCGTTCTTCTGCTCCTGGCGCCGCGCCTTTTGCTGATATTGGCAAAAGCGTCAATGCTGGCGACACCCTCTGCATTATTGAAGCAATGAAATTGCTGAATGAAATCGAAAGCGATTTCACAGGCACGATCAAACAGATTCTGGTTGAAAATGGTCAGCCTGTTGAATACGGCCAGCCGCTGTTCGTGATTGGCTGATCCAGGCGCGCGTGCGCAAACTCAAGTCCTGTGTCCGTGTTGAGGACAAAATGACCGGACCGTGTTTCCTGCTCACGCAATTGCAACCATTGCCACCGCAAAGTTAAATCATGTTTGAAAAAATTCTTATCGCCAATCGTGGTGAAATCGCGCTACGCATACAGCGCGCCTGCCGCGAGATGGGTATCAAAACCGTGGTCGTGCACTCTGAGGCTGACCGCGAAGCAAAATATGTGAAGCTGGCTGACGAATCTGTTTGCATAGGCCCGGCTCCGTCGAATTTAAGTTACCTCAGCATGCCAGCCATTATCAGCGCCGCTGAAGTGACAGATGCCCAGGCTATCCACCCTGGTTATGGTTTTTTGTCTGAAAACGCCGACTTTGCTGAACGTGTAGAGCAATCCGGTTTTGTCTTCATTGGCCCGCGTGCAGAATCCATACGCATGATGGGTGACAAGGTATCTGCCAAGCATGCCATGATCAAGGCTGGTGTGCCTTGTGTGCCAGGCTCTGAAGGCGCATTGCCAGACGACCCTAAAGTCATAGTACAAACAGCCCGCAAGGTCGGCTACCCGGTCATCATCAAGGCCGCTGGCGGCGGCGGTGGACGTGGCATGCGTGTGGTGCATACTGAAGCAGCTTTGCTCAATGCAGTCACCATGACTAAGACAGAGGCTGGTGCAGCATTTGGTAATCCAGAAGTGTATATGGAAAAATTTCTGGAAGACCCGCGCCACGTGGAAATCCAGATCCTGGCTGACCAGCACGGCAACGCCATCTGGCTCGGTGAGCGTGATTGCTCCATGCAGCGCCGCCATCAAAAAGTCATCGAAGAAGCACCTGCGCCTGGCATCCCACGCAAGATCATAGAAAAAATCGGTGACCGCTGCGCTGCCGCCTGCCGCAAGATAGGTTATCGTGGCGCTGGTACTTTTGAATTCTTGTACGAAAATGGCGAATTCTATTTCATCGAAATGAATACCCGCGTGCAGGTTGAGCATCCAGTGACAGAAATGATTACTGGTGTTGATATCGTGCAAGAGCAAATCCGCATCGCCTTCAATGAAAAGCTGCGCTTCAAGCAAACCGATATCGCACTCAAGGGCCATGCCATTGAATGCCGTATTAATGCCGAAGACCCGTTCAAGTTCATCCCTTCGCCAGGTCGCATCACCTCCTGGCATACACCGGGTGGCCCTGGCATACGGGTGGATTCGCATGCCTACGCCGGTTATTTCGTGCCGCCGAATTATGATTCCATGATAGGCAAGGTGATCGCCTATGGTGAAACCCGCGAACAGGCGATACGCCGCATGCAGATCGCTTTGTCAGAGATGGTGGTAGAAGGCATACAAACCAACATCCCCCTGCACCGCGAACTGATGATAGATGCGAGGTTTATTGAAGGTGGTACGAATATTCACTACCTTGAACATAAGCTTGCAGATATGCCGGAGTTGTCTAAAAAGTCGAAGTAATTTGGAGTGAAGACCTCTCAACACAGAGTCACAGAGGAAAGCGTTGGAGTTCCGTAGGTTGGGCTACGATTTACCAGCCCAACACTCAGCGCTTGAATAACGTATACGTTTGTTGAGGCCCAGTGTTGGGCTGGTAAACCGTAGCCCAACCTACGAAGTTGAAAAAGAAGCACAGAGAAAACATAAGTTTTTCCCTGTGCTTTTGGCTTTGTTATGAAGCCTCTGTGGTAAGCTTTTTGTAGTTGAGATGTTTAATGAATTGATAATCACCGTATAAATGGTTGAGCCTCGCAGAGTTCAAGATGAATTTTTTCTCTTGCTTTTCTCTGTGACTCGGGGTGTAGCAGGGGTTTCGAACGGCAATGCCGTTCGCCTGCGAAACGAAGGCAGCATGCAAGCTGCCTTTCCTTGCTCTGTGGTGAGCCTTTTGGTCTTGAAGTACTTTGAAGTTTCTGGAAGTAATAACGCTGTATATAGAACGTAAGAAAGTAGCAATATGGGCTGGATAGAAATAGTCATAGAAGTAGCGCGTGAGCAGGCTGAGGCTTTGTCGGACGCTTTGATGGATGCGGGTGCCTTGTCGGTGTCCGTGGAAGATGCCGATGAAGGTACGGATGCTGAACGTCCGCTGTTCGGCGAACCAGGCATGGAGCCTGATGAAGCCGCCTGGGACCGCAGCCGCGTGGTTGCCCTCGCTGATATTGATGCTGACCACGCAGAACTGGTGGCTGAAGCTGCCGCTGCGATTGGCTTGACTGTCGTGCCAGCCTACATCACCCGCAATGTCGAAGAGCAAGACTGGGTGCGCCTGACGCAATCGCAGTTTGCCCCTATTCATATAGGCAAGAATATCTGGGTCGTGCCTAGCTGGCATGATGCGCCTGATCCTGATGCCCTGATCCTGGAGCTTGATCCTGGTCTCGCCTTCGGTACTGGCAGCCACCCGACCACCAAGCTGTGCATGGAATGGCTGGAAGCGCACGCGCCCAAGGATTTGTCTGTACTCGATTATGGCTGTGGTTCCGGCATCCTGGCCATGGTCGCCAGCAAGCTGGGTGCGGCCAGTGTAATTGGTGTCGATATTGATCCACAAGCGATAGAGTCTGCGAATTTCAATGCAGAACGCAATAACTGCCAGATAGAATACGCGCTGCCAGAAGGATTTGGTGCTGCTCATCCAGCCACCCAAAAATTTGATGTGGTCGTGGCGAATATCCTGTCCAGTCCACTCAAGTTGATGGCGCCGATGCTGGCGGGCCGTGTTGCCCCTGGTGGCTCGCTGATACTCTCAGGCGTGCTGGCAAGGCAGGCCGAAGAAGTGGCAGCAGCATACGAACCTTTCATCAAGCTCACCGTCTGGGCTGAGCATGAAGGCTGGGTAGCATTGTCAGGCTCTTTGGCTAACTGAGGCGACTATGGCACTGGCGACCCGCTGCCCCCACTGTCAGACTGCCTTCAAGGTAGCCAATGATCAGTTGAAATTGCATGCGGGCCTGGTGCGTTGCGGCTCATGCCAGCAAACTTTTAATGCGGTAGAAAACCTGTTACCTGGCGATGGGCAAAAACCTGTACCGGCACCGGTACCTTCTCCAACGCCTGCCAGACCAGCAACTATGGCGAGTGTCGCAACTCAGGCGACAGCGACGATAGCATCGGTAGCAACAGCAACTGTCGCTACTGTGCCAGCGGCGGCCAGTTCCACACCAGTCACACCAGCAGCACCTGGCAAACCTGTTGCACCTGTCAGGCCGCAAGTCAGTGCAGCGGTGCCAGCGGCAGTAGCAAAACCAGTCACGTCTGCCTCGGCAAGCGAAGTTGTGGCAGAAAGCACGCCAGAATCCAAGCCGGAACTCAAGCAGGACGCCAAGCCAGTGCCGGCAGAACATCTGTCGTCCCTGATAGAACCTGAGCCCAATTTCGAACAGACGCGTATAGTGCCGCCGTCTCCCGTCACTCCTGTGGGCCGCTTCTTCCCGCCCGATGCGCTGCCGCAAGAAGACATGCTCTTGCCAGACAGCCTGGTGCCGCCAGAAAGGCCAGCAGCTGTCGGCAAGCCAGCAAGCAGCGCGACGGCCCGGCCCGCAACAAAAGTGCTGGCCGCCATCAGCAAGGCCGAGCTGGAATTTGAGGCAGAAGCTTTTGACATGCCCAGAGATATTCCTCCGGCAGCCAGGCCCGCCGTGCATACTCCCGCCGCTGTTACTCCCGCTGTGCTTACTTCAGTCAGCACGACAGCCACCACCGCAGAGCCGCAAAAGCTTGAGCCTGTGCTCGACCCGCTCAGCCAGCTCAAGGATGACCCTGAACCGGCAGGTTTAAAAAAAGAACCTGTGATCACCAGCTCATCGGCTCTCGATTTTGACCTCGGTGATGGCGGCTTTCTGTTGCCATCTGAAGAAGTGCAGGAAGCTGACCTGACCCGCATCGAACTGGAAACCCGCGCCGCCCTGATGGATCCGCCAACTGCCGACTGGTCAGTCAGCGAAGGTGCCGAGGATGCGGCCGACGCTAAAGAAAAACTGCCAGAATTCCCGGCCACTGAAATAGCCGATGCACATAGTGCCAGCAAGGTCTGGCGCCATAAAGACCATGCTGACATTGCCACGCCAGATGAGGCTGTTTCCATCAATGATGAAGTCGGAAGCGACGCTGCCGCCAATACCGCGGATGAAGTACATGGTGAATCCTATATAGGCGAGGCCGAAGCTGCACTCGCTCAGCAGGCTGCTGCCAATGAAGATTCCAGCAGTGATCCTGAAGAAGAGCTGGCCAAACCCAATTTTGTGATCCAGGCAGAAAAACAGCGTGCCCGCAAACGCATGGCCAACATCATGCTGGGCCTGATGGTTGGCCTGTTGCTGCCTTTGTTGCTGGGCCAGTCTGCCTATATCTTCCGTAACCAGCTCGCTGCACGCGTGCCAGAAACCAAACCCTGGTTGCTGCAGGCGTGCAAATACCTGGGATGCCAGGTGGCTTTGCCGGCACAGATAGATAAGATTGCCGTTGATTCAAATGAATTGCAAAACCTGGCACCAGAACGCAATGTCTTCATGCTGGTCATGCAAATCCAGAACCAGAGCGATGTCGTGCAGGCCTGGCCAAATATAGAACTGGTCCTGAACGACGTCAAAGACAAGCCCCTGTTGCAGCGTGCTTTTACCCCGGCAGACTATCTGGCTGAAAAAGACAAGCTGGCCAAAGGCTTTGCGGCTGGCGGTGAACAAAGCATCAAGCTGTATTTTGAGCTGCCCGTACTTAAACCTGCGGGCTTTCACGTAGGTGTGTTTTATCCTTGATCTACTGATAAAACCATACTCATCAATACATCCTGATTCATATATCCGATACAGCGAAGCCGGAAAAATTTATTTGCATCTGATCACAGATAAACATTACACCCACGTTCAGCAATGCAAATCCATCAAGACGCCGAAGTCTGGCTGCCCACAGTCCCCCTTGTTGAATACCAGGAGTGGACGAACGAGAACATCGATGCCCTGGACATTGATCCTTCGCCTGCAACCACAGCCGCAGCCATCGCCAGCAAGACCGGGCAGCCGCGCATGCCAGACTGGCATCAACTCAGCTTCAGCGGTACTGGCAAAGAGTATTTTCGTATCTGGGTAGTCAATCTTTGTCTGAGCCTGGCAACACTGGGTATTTATTCGGCCTGGGCCAAGGTCAGGCGGCTGGAATATTTTGACCGCAATACCAGTCTCGCCGGTGCCAGTTTCAATTTTCATGGTGAGGCAAAAACCATTTTGCGTGGCCGTCTTGTTGCCGTGGTTTTACTGTTCTGTTATCACTATCTGTTCACTTTATCAAAGAACCTGGCATTGCTGTTTTTCGTCATATTCGTGCTGGGTTTGCCTTTCATGATGCGCAGCGCCTTGCGTTTTCGCTTGCATCAGACCAGTTACCGTGGTTTGCGTTTCCAGTTCCATGGCTCGGTGCAGGATGCCTATGCGGCCTATGCACTGGTTGCTCTCGTGATCCTCTTGCCTGGCTTGTTTGGTGCGTTGTTTCCTGAAGAAAGCTATATGGCAGTCTTCGCTTTCGCCGGTTATCTTTTCTGGCCCTGGCTGCATGCCAGAATGCGTATCTACCAGCATGACAATATCAGCTACGGTAATTTGCGCGCCAGTTGCGACATGAAAAGCGGGGCCTTTAGCTGGAGTTATGTCGGCGTATTGCTGGCACTGTTTTGTTCCCTGATTGTCGGCATTTTTCTGAGTGGCATAGTTGCTGTCGTCATAGAAAAAAATGGTGGCAGCCTGTTGCAATACATCCGTAGTGCCAAAGACGTTTTTTTCCTGGTCATGGGATTTCTCATGCTGTTGGCGGCAGTGCTGGCCGCAATCGGGTGCCTGAGCTATATACAGGCCGTGGCGTGGAATAAATCCTGGGACAACACCAGCTTCCCAGGTATAGACATAGACTCTTCACTGCCATACTGGCCTTACTGGCGTTTGCAGGTGAAAAACTTTTTCTTCACCTTGTTCAGCCTTGGCTTGTACCGGCCATTTGCGGTCGTGGCGCTGTATCGCTTTCGCCTGGCGTATGTACGTCTAATGGCAGAAGAACTTGATCAGGTGCAAGCCATCAGCAGAGCCGGGCAGACGCAAGCCACCGGTGACAGTTCTGCCGACATGTTTGGCTTTGATTTATCCTGGTAATTGACCCATGATTAAAGCCAATTATTTCGACCATCAACAGAGCCGGATACAGCCCATCCAGCTGGATTTGCAACAAGATATTGTGAATGTCATTTTTGATGGCAAGCAATATCCCGTCAGGAAAAAGAGATTGCAGGTGTCAGAGCCCTTTGAACATGCGCCCTGCATACTCAGCTTTTCAGACGGCAGCCATTGCGAAATTCATGACAGGGCAGACCAGCAAACCCTGCTGGATTTTCTTGATTACCGGCCCAGCCTGGTGCAGCGCTGGCAAAGACAATGGAAATGGGCACTGGCAGCAATCATCGTCATGGCGGCCTTGCTGCTGGCCGCGCGTGAATGGGGCGTGCCTTTATTGGCTGACAAGATCGCTGCGCGCCTGCCTGGCAAGTACGAACAGGCCCTTGGCGACGAAGTCATGAAACTGCTGGACAAATCAGTGCTGAGCCGCAGCCATTTAAGTGATCAGCGCATAGCCCAGGCCAAAGAAGCGATAGAGCGCGTCATGCCCGAACATGGCCGCATACCCATGCGCTTGGAAATCAGGAATGCACCGGACATAGGTGCTAACGCCTTTGCCCTGCCAGGTGGCACCATAGTCGTTACCGACGCCATGATAGAAATGCTCAGTACCAATAAAGACCGTGGCCTGAGCCCGGCCGGGGCCGAAGAACTGGCGGGCGTGCTGGCGCATGAGATCGGCCACGTCGAAGGCAATCATGGCATGCGTCGCCTGGTGCGCGATGCCATGGTGACGGTGATTGCGGGCAGCCTGTTTTCTGATTTCAGTTCCGTCGTCAGCCTGGCGTCTGCCGGGGTCGTGAATATGGAGTTTTCGCGTGAAATGGAAACCGAAGCCGACGGCTATGCGATCAGGCGCATGAAGGAAACAGGCTTGTCACCCGCCCGCCTGGCCGATGCGCTGGAACGCATGGAGAAAATGCACAAGCGTGAAGCCGCACAAGAATCCACCACCAAACGTATCACCCAATACATGTCCAGCCATCCGGCGACTGAAGACAGGGTGGCAAGGTTCAGGGCGGCGGCACGGTAAAAAAATCGTGGTAGTTTGCGCACCTTTAAATAGCGGCCAAACAAGCAATGCAACAAACGTCAAACAAAGAACCAAACAAAGAGCCAGACAAAAAACAGAAAAACAGCCTGGCTAATTATTCCGGATAAAGTAAATGAATTCATTTTGTAGCAGAGCCATTGCCTATGTACAGGTAGTAGAAGCGGGTGTCATTAAAAGCAGCGAACATAGCAGTGCAGATACCCTGGGCGCTTGTATCCAGGACCTGGGAAATGGCCTGGGGATTGCCTATCTGGTCGAAGATAATAACGGCTATGTTTTTATTAAAGAGCAGCATTTGCGGGCAGAGCGATGGACCCTGGCGACACTGCACCAGTCCGCAATGTCCAACCTCAAACAAAGGATAGACCGGACTTTTGGCTTGCATGACAGCGCACCGCTATACGGCGTTTTTGCCGACATGCGTTTTGTAGCAAGTTCTATGTTGCTGGATGATCTCTGGGATAGCGAATTATCGAGCTGTGTCAATAATGGCTTTATCATCGCCATCCCCAGGCGCGACGCCCTGGCTTTTTGTGACAGCCAGTCTGAAGCAGGCATAGCCCTGCTCAAGGAGGTGATCAGCAGGGATCTCAGTCACCACTCAGAACTGATCAGTACATCACTCTACCGCCGGCAAAACAGGCGTTGGGTAGAAATCAAAACAGATATTGAAGAACTCAAGGTATTGGAACTGGAAGTGGCCAAGTTCCAGGCCTGGGCCATTGACAGGGCTGAATCGTTTCGCGAGATTTGCAAGGAGCACAAGCAAATCGATCTCAGCTATGAGCTTGAAAGTGTGCGCTGGACAGATGAGTATATTAATTATCTACGGAAATTAGGAAATGACGATCTTATCGGCACATTATGGCAGTTGATAGGATGTTTTTTGGGCGAATGTTTAAGACGCAATCTGGGCGGTAAATGGATAAAACATTATGGAAGTCCGGGTATCCGGCTGGAAAATGGAAATATTGCCTTCCCCTGGACCAAGGTAGTCAAGCAATTCCAGAATGAACCTGATAGCGGTGATTCCATACTCGGTTTTTATACGATGAATTTGGCGATGAATCCTCGCAGTTTGTCAAAAACGGCACAGCGCTTGCTATCTATTTACGAGGCGCACCCTGACTATTCAATTTTTATCCCGACAACTACGGATGGCGAGTTGCAATGGGCCAAGGTCAAGCAGATAGAAGATGGCTGGGTCAGTCTGGATGATAATTGCGCCTCCAAATTTGCTGTGAATGTGAAAGTGTCTTCGCAACTGCACGGTGTTCAAAGTTTTTATGTCTGTAATTCTTATGGTGAACTGAAAGAGGCAGAAGGTATCAGCGATATTCTCGCTGCATCGCTGCCCTTTGGCGTACACAGACAGTTTGTACCTGCAAATATTATCAAGACTTCACTCGCCGTCAGCGAACTTGTTAACGGCGTCAAATTCCTTAATATCAGCTTTGCCAGGAGCAAATTCACTCAGGATGGCGAAACCAGATATGTAATTGTCTTGCGCAATATTTCCAAAGAAAAAATCAGGGTGCTGCGGTTTGGCAGCTATACCTTGCAAGACAAACTATGGAAGCTGAAATCTGCGACAGGAAATTTTTCTTCCGATTTTCAATTCAGGGAAAAATATGGCGGTCGCGCAGAGTGGCTGGAGCCAGAAGAGCAGGTCAGTTATTCCGGCAACACTGAAGAGCCTGTGGTCTTGTGGGCTTATCACTGTGAGACAGAGGGCGGGGACAAATTTATCGCAGGCAAAATCCTGCGTGAAGTGCCGGTTGAGGAGTTAGCGAGCCCAAAATAATTTGTTTGTAAAAAAATTGAGTAAGATTGATTACTTACTTGTCCTGCATAAAAAAGGAAGACAGGTGAACTCAGGCTGAGCATGAAGCACAAAAACAGAGCCCGGATTATTTCTGCCAAATTTTCTTTGTGTTCCGCTATTCAGCGGCTGAAACGCGAATGAGTAAATCCACTTAAAGCAAGTTAAGCCAACAGCTTGCATAGAAATACGCAATATCAATTTACGAAAACCATTGATTTTATTTCCTGTGTCTTTGTCAAAAGTGCAAGGCAGAGAAAATCAATCCATAAGCTCATAAAAACTGTCAGGCATGCAAATACAAGCCGGGGCTACAGCGATGTGGTTGCCTGCGCCAGAGTAACAAGCCCGGCAAGAGGTCGATCGATAACAATTAGTGATTACAGTTGTACGGTGCCAGAGCTTCGATCAACATATAGTCTTGTTTTTCATTTTCTTCATCGATCAGCGTCATGGTTTTGCCATCCTTGCTGAGAATGACAGGCTTGCCTTGTTTTGCCGGGCGGTCATTTTTATCCTGCAGCAGGTGCCTGTCCTGTACTTTCCATGTACCGTTCAGGCCGCTGTAAGGTGAAGTGCCCATGAGACCGGCACTGCTTTGCATATTGCCATCCTTATCCAGGCGCAATATTTTCTGCATGCTGGTACCTGTAAACACCCATTTACCCATCATCGCGCACGGCAAGCTGGAATCCAGGCGCTTATCTTTGGGTATGCTGATTCTCCAATGCGCGATGCCTATCACGGCAGCGATGAAAATTGCCGTGCCTATCGCCCACTTTAGCGGGCGGCCAGGGGGGGCATATATCCTCATTCAAGCTGGCGCGCTGTTTTGCAGACAGGCCCAGGATACTTGGCCGCAAGCCTGCATCCTTGAGCTGGCGATTGACTTCATCATTGATGGCCAGCAAGATAAAGGTGTTCACCAGCGGCACCATGGAACCGTAAGCGATGACCTTTCTCATGGTGTTGTTGAATCCCATATTGGCGGCCAGTTTTAAATAACCGGCAAAGAACATGACTTCAACGGGCAGCAGGCAAAATGCAATCGTGAAAAAACCAATAACATCACTCTTCATGCTGATCACTACAAAATTCAGCGCCACAGCATAAATCAGCTGCTTTTGACCATCAGCCAGTTCAGCAATACGGATATCGTCGTAGTTGACGATTTCAGGTTCGGGCTTGTCTGCCTCTTCTTTCTTTTTGCCGGTATTGTTATAGGCTATCCAGCGCTGCATTGCTTGGTCCGTGCCTGCTGCCGGTGTCGTCGCTGTTGCATGCTCCGGGTTTTCTTCGGGCACAGCCGCGCTTTGCGCTGCGGTGGCGCTGGTGATGTTGACGTCTGGCTCCATAACGCAGACGCAACCATATTGCGCCAGTGTAGCCACATAGTTTTGGGCGACAATCTGCGTCAGGTCTTTTTTCAACACCAGGCCTGCTTGCGCGAGCATGTCGGCAACTTGCGCCGGCGTGCGCTTGAACAAGGGGGCCAGTTTGTCAGCTACAGCAGTCACAGCCATATCTTCTTTGACACCCTGTAGCACGATGCGATAGCGCTGCGGCCTGTGTATTACACCTTCATGCTCATCAATCACGGTCAGTCCTAGCGTATTGCTAAATCGCAATATCTGCGGAATGACTTCTTCATGTCTCTGCGAAATGCCGACAACACCCATGTCGCCAACAAAATTATTGATCAGCGGACCATCCGACCAGGGGCAGGCATCCATGGCTTCGCCATCTGCGCAACTGGACAGGCAGGGGAACAGGCGCGTAATGGCATCATGAAATTTGACCAGCACTGGTACTGCCGCCGCATCACTGCTGTGATAGCTTTCCCGCTTGTCGTTCAACCAGGTGTAGGTCTCTGCATCGCTGGCCGGTGTCTGGACAGCGAGAATCGTCAGCGTGTAACTCATGGCAGGCAGAAAATGAAAAAACGCTATTGTATTTCAGCTACTTCAGAAGGAGGGGATTTAGTGGGGGAGTGGTGCGATATTGCTACAGGAGCAGGTAAAGAGTTGAGCGGGACTGCTTTGCGCCATCCCGCTTTACTGTTTATTTCTGTGTTGCCAGGCTTATTCTTCTGCCCCGGCTTCCGCCATGATGGCACGCAAGCCTGAGGCATTGGCCCGCTCGGCAGCCTTGCCATGGCCGCTGCGTATGTCATCCTGATCGCGCAAGATCAGGTGTACGCCTTCATTCTTGTACATGAAACTCAGGGTTTCTATGCTTTCATTGCGGTTATTGAAATTTTCTGAGACCTCGAACTGCACATCCTTGTTTAATAAGTAAATGGCAACTTCTTTGGTATTGTCGGCAAACAGATGCAAATGAATGTCGGAATGGTTGCCAGCCGTGCCATTCAGTACCGCACCTACGACATAAGGATTGTAGCGTTCCAGCTCTTCCATCAGTTCAAGGGTGAGTTGTCGCAAATGCAATAAGCGCTGTGGCTGGGTATCGCCAAAGAACAATTCATTGTATTCGCGTACTTCCTGCTCAATCTGGGCATTGTCAGGCAGGACATCGCCCTTGACTTTATGGTTGCCCAGCAATTGCTTGGCTGCCTTGCGCTTGGCTGAGGCATAGTCAGCCCCATCCTCGGCGATCATGCGCGCCGCCAGCGCCGCAATCTCTGCCCGCAGGCTCTCTGCTTCATTCGGTGTATGGATCATCATGGGGTAATCATAACTGAAACCTTGGGGAAATCCAAAAACAAGGCCCCTCAAGCCAGAGAAATGCCAATTTTTTGCCTATGTAGTCATAGGTTTTCAGCTTCTGTTACGAGTGGTGACAAGAACATGCCTTCTCTCAGGTAGAATTGCGGGATTCTGGAATTTGGTTCAATTATGCATATTCATATTTTAGGTATCTGCGGCACTTTCATGGGTGGCCTGGCTGTATTGGCAAAAGAAGCAGGTCATACCGTGACGGGCTGTGATGCCAATGTCTATCCGCCCATGAGCACCCAGCTCGAATCCCAGGGCATCAGCCTGACCCAGGGCTTTGGGGCTGAGCAGATAGCGCTGGAACCTGATTTATATGTCATAGGCAATGTCGTTTCGCGTGGCAACCCGCTGATGGAAGAAATCCTCAACCGTGGCTTGCCCTATGTGTCTGGCCCGCAATGGATGGGCGAGCATATCCTGCATGACAAGTGGGTACTCGCGGTTGCTGGCACGCATGGCAAAACAACAACGTCTGCCATGCTGGCCTGGATACTCGAATATGCCGGTTATGCACCTGGCTTTCTGATCGGTGGCGTACCGCTGAACTTTGGTATCTCTGCCCGTTTGTGGGGTAGCCATGCGTCTGACTTCTTTGTCATCGAGGCTGACGAATACGATACTGCCTTCTTCGACAAGCGCAGCAAGTTCGTGCATTACCATGCCAAGACAGCGGTACTGAACAATCTTGAGTATGACCATGCCGATATCTTCCCGGATGTAGCCGCCATCGAGACCCAGTTCCACCACCTGGTGCGCACTGTGCCTGGCGTAGGCCGTTTGATCGTCAATGGCAATAATGACTCGCTGGAACGTGTGCTTAAACGCGGCTGCTGGAGCGAAAAAGAATTCTTTGGTAATGAGCAGGCCTGGCGTCTGCTCATGCAAGACGGTGAAGACTTTGATGTCTATTTCAACGACCAGTTGCAAGGCAGGGTGCAATGGAATCTGAATGGCGAACATAACCGCCAGAATGCACTGGCCGCGATTGCTGCTGCCCGCCATGTTGGCGTCACACCAGAAATTTCGATAGAAGCCCTGGCCCAGTTCGTCAGCGTCAAGCGTCGCATGGAAGTGCGCGGCGTGGCGGATGGCGTCACCGTCATCGACGATTTCGCTCATCACCCTACAGCAGTTGCCACAACCGTTGAGGGTTTGCGCCACAAGGTCGGCAATGCCCGCATCCTGGCCGTGCTGGAACCACGCTCAAACACCATGAAGCTGGGCACGATGAAACAAGCCTTGCCCGGTAGTCTGGAGCAGGCCGACCTGGTATTTGGTTTTGGCGAGGCGGATGGCAAATCAGCCCTGGGCTGGGATCTGGCAGAAGCATTGGCACCGCTGGGTGACAAGGTCGCCTGTCATCACAAGATAGATCAACTGGTGCTGGACATCGTCAGCAAGGCCAGGGCCGGTGACCATGTACTCATCATGAGTAATGGCGGCTTTGGCGGCATCCACCAAAAATTGCTGGATGCCCTGCAAGACCGCGCACAGCAGGCCGGTAGTCGAGCTGGTAACCCGGCGATTGCAGCATGATTCTCTACCTGCACGGCTTTCGCTCATCGCCTGATTCTTACAAGGCGCGTGTCATGCTTGCGCACATGGCGAAGCTGGGCCGTAGCGAAGAGATAGCCTGCCCCGACCTGTCACCCTCGCCAGCGCTGGCAATCCAGCAAGCCGAGGCCTTGCTGGCCGGGCACCAGGCAGAAGATATCTGCATCATAGGCTCATCCCTGGGTGGCTATTATGCGACCTGGCTGGCAGAAAAATACGGCTGCAAAGCCATACTGCTGAACCCTGCCGTCAAGCCACCGCGCGACCTGGAAAGCTATGTAGGTGTAACCACTTATTACCATAGCGATAGAGTCTTTGAATTCAAGGCAGAATACATGGCTGAACTGCGTGCACTGGCCGTGGAACAGATCAGCCAGCCTGAGCGTTACTTTTTGATTGCCGCGACTGGTGATGAAGTGCTGGACTGGCGCGAAATGGTCGCTCACTATCCGCAAGCCAGGCAGTTCGTGATTGAAGGCAGTGATCATGGCATAGCAGAATTTGCTGATTACCTGGATCAGGTGATGGATTTTGCGGATGGCAGGGCCTGATTTGGACGCAGCGATTTTGCATGAAGAAAAACAGATGCAGCGTCCGCTGGCCGCGCAATGGTATGCGCATGTCAATGCCGTGCACACCAGTGCAGTCATGGAAGACTGGCTGACGAACCGCGATTCGTTGACGGCCAGGCTGGTGGCCCGGTGCCAGCAGTTTCGCGTACAGCGTTTGTCGCAGCACAAGGCAGCGTGCCTGCAGGATGAATATGCTGCCATAGGTTTACCGCGTGCCATGAAGGTGCATGAGCGCGAAGTGTTTTTGCGTTGCGATGGCGAGGCCATGGTGTATGGTCATACGATAGTGCCGCTGAGTGCCACGGCAAACGAATGGCCGCTGTTTCATGCGCTGGGTGAAAAGTCCTTGGGCAGCACCTTGTTCAATGACCCGCTGGTGCGCCGCGGTGAATTGCATTACGCCAGGCTAAGACAGAGTCACCCGCTGATACGCCGTATCGTGGCAAGGCAGCCAGAGCTGGCAGGCGTGCACAGCATGCTGGCTCGCCGGTCTTTGTTTTGGCGCAAGGGCGGGTGTTTGCAGGTGACGGAAGTGTTTTTGCCGGGGGTTGAGGGGTTGAGGATTATTGAAAAGCGTTGAAACCTAAGACCTCTCAAGACAGAGACATAGAGGAGGGAAAGGCTGCTTGCAGGCAGCCTTCGTTACGCAGGCGAACGGCATGCCGTTCGAAATCCCTGCTGCACCACAGAGGGGCGCAGAGAAATACAAAAAGGCATAGAGAGAAACGAGGCTGTATCGTGTTAAATAAGCCGCGCTCTCAAAGCCGTCATTCCTGCGGAGGCAGGAATCCACCGGGCTGGCGACACCAGTGGCGTTCGTGGCAAACTGATGCAGCCAAAACGCAAGCTGCAATGTGTAAACCCCTTCCCCTTCAAGGGGAAGGTTGGGATGGGGATGGGGTTCTTCAGCAAACGAAGTAAGCAGCTAATCAACCGAACCCCATCCCCACCCTAACCCTCCCCTTGAAGGGGAGGGAAATGAAATAGGTATATGAATAATTTTCCGCTTTGCTGATAAAAGCAAAGTAAATATAGGACAGCAGACATCTCAAGCAGAGACGCAGAGCAAAAACAGAACGAGTAAATGACAAAGATTTTCTCAGTGCCACCTCTGTGTCTCCGTGCCTCAGTGTTGAGCTTTTTGGTCTTAAAACATAAAGAAGTATTGAATGAATTTATTTTTCGAAGAATCCGGTGATTTCAAGGCAGGCAGCATCATGACGCATGCTGGTGAGGCTTATCAGGTTGAGATGGCCAGTGGCAAGCGCACGAAGGTGAAAGCCAAGGATGTGCTGCTGCAATTTGCCTCGCCCGATCCCGCCAGCCTGATAGAGCAGGCCAAGGCCGCTGCGGCTGAGATAGACCTGGAATTTCTATGGGAAGTCGCCGGACAGGAAGAATTTGGTTTTGCTGAACTGGGTACCGAATATTTTGGTCATGCACCACAACCGGTAGAAGCAGCAGGCCTCATCTATGCGCTGCATAACGCCCCCATTTATTTCTACAAAAAAGGCCGTGGCCGTTACAAGGCTGCGCCGGAAGCATCGCTGAAGGCTGCACTGGCCGGTATAGAAAAGAAAAAACAGCAAGCCCTGGTACAGGCTGGCTATGTCGAAGAACTCAAGCAAAACCGCTTGCCAGAGGCGATGAAATCGCTGGCCCTGCAGCTCTTGTTCAAACCCGACAAGAACAGCATAGAATACAAAGCCTTGGCAGAAGCCTGCGATGCCATGCAAATGTCACCGCAACGCCTGATGCTGGCTGTGGGTGGTATTGCCAGCCCCAAGCATTTGCACCTGGCCAGGTTTCATTACGAGCATTTCCCCAAAGGCGTTGGTTTCCCGGCGATTACCTTGCCAGCCTTGCCCACTGATTTGCCGGTGGCAGATGTACAGGCTTTCTCCATCGATGACGTTACCACGACTGAGATTGATGATGCCTTCTCTGTCGTTGATCTTGGCAATGGCCAGTTGCGTGTCGGCATACACATTGCCGCGCCAGCCCTGGGCATACAGCGCGGCGATGCGATAGACCAGATGGCACGTGGCCGCATGTCCACCGTGTATATGCCTGGCGACAAGATCACCATGCTGCCGGATGAACTTGTGAATGTCTATACCCTCGGTGCCGGCCAGACCCGCCCGGCCGTATCACTGTATGCGACCTTGAATACCGAGGACTGGTCTGTCATCAGCACCGAGACCAAGGTAGAAGCCGTGCCTATGGCCAGCAATCTGCGCCACAATGACCTTGATGCGCTGGTGACTGAAGACAACCTAGCTAATGACGCTGGTGAATACCCGCACAAGGCCGATATCGCCCAATTGTGGAAATGGGCGCTGGTGCTCGAGCAGGGCCGCATGGTCAAGCGCGAGAGCTTTGGCATGAAGCCCGAGCAAAACAATCGCGTCGATTTCAATTTCTATGTAGAAGATGATGTCGTCTCCATCGTGCGCCGCAAGCGTGGTGCGCCGCTGGACAAGATTGTTGCCGAACTGATGATCTTTGCCAACAGCACCTGGGGTAAGCTCATGGCTGACCATGGCATCCCTGGCATCTACCGCGCCCAGGGTGTGGCTGGTGGCCGTGGCCCCGGCGGCTGGACCGCGCGCATGCAGGTACGCATGCTGACCCATGCGGCACCGCATCAGGGGCTGGGTGTCGATCAATATGCCTGGAGCACATCGCCACTGCGCCGCTATACTGACCTGGTCAATCAATGGCAGATCATCGCCTGCGTACAGCACGGCATCACCGCGCCGCTGGTCGCTACCTTCAAACCCAAGGATGCAGACTTGTTCGCCATCGTGTCAGGCTTTGATGCCGCTTATGCCGCCTATGCTGATTTCCAGAACAATATGGAACGCTACTGGTGCCTGCGCTGGCTGGGCCAGCAAGAGCAGCGCCAGGTCGAAGCTGTTGTTTTGAAAGACGAAGTCTTGCGCCTTGTCGATATTCCGCTCATCATCCGTTTGCCGGGCATGCCGCAGACAGCACGCGGTGCCCAGGTACGCCTGGATATCCTGCGCTGGGATGAAGTCGATCTTGAAGTCGAAGCGCGCCTGCTGGAATTGTTATCTACCGTCACCGAGCTTGAGGAAGAAGAGCTGGACGACGAAACCAGCACTGAAGTTGCAGAAGACTTCAGCGCAGAAGAAGGCGCACCTGCAACAGAGACAGTAGCAGAGGCGCAGAGCGCGACAACAGAGGTGGAAACTGAGGTGGCAACTGAGCTTAGCAATGAGCTTGCCAAGGATGACGCGAATACTCCAGACGAAGAACAGCCACAAGCCTAGTAATGAAAAGTCAGAATAAAAAAACCAAACCTGCGAAACAGGTCAAACAAGAACAACTGCCAGACGGACAAGAACAGGCCTCCAAGGCAGGTGAAGTCGCGTCCTCCGTTTCTGCACCTCCTGTTGTGGCAGGCAGTGCTTCAAGCAGCAAGGTCAAAAGCAGTACCGCCAAGCCTTCTTCCGCCCGCTTGAGTCCAGGCAAGGCCAATTTTGAAAAACTGATTTTCACGATCGCCATCACCACTTCCCTGGTTTTGCATGCGGGTACAGTTTTGCTGGTTCATTTTGTTGCACCCAAGACGGTGGATAGTAAACCGCGCGATACTGACCTTGAAATCATCCTCGTCAATTCCAAGCATGCCAAACCCCCGGCCAAAGCCGAAGCACTGGCCCAGGCGGACCTTGACGGTGGCGGCGCACACGACACTGGTCGCAGTAAATCACCGTTGCCAGACATGAAGCGCAGTGAAGATGGCGATGCCCTGCAAACCAATACCCGCAAAATCGCCGACCTGGAAGAGCAGCAAAAGCAGTTGATGGATCAGGCCAAGCTCAAGGACAACTTCCGTCAAGAGCAGCAGGAAAAGAAAAATACAGACGAAAAACCCAAGCCATCCACTGGGGCTGATAACGTCGATACCAGCAAGGCACTGGCCCGCATGGCTGCAGAAATTTCGCAAACCATAGAAGACCAGAACAAGCGCCCGCGCAAAAATTATATTACGCCCAACACCAAGCGCCTGGACCATGCGATCTATTACAAGGCTGTACAAAAGCGCATAGAGGATACCGGTACATTGAACTTCCCGCATAAGGATGGCAAAAAACTGTACGGTGAAATGTTTGTCTCTATCCCGATTTTTCAGGATGGCAGCATCTATGAAAAAGAAGGTGGCCCGCGCATAGAAGTCTCTTCTGGTGACAAGGCACTTGATGCTGCGGCACTGCGTATTGTCCGCCGGTCTGCCCCTTTTGGGCATTATCCAAAAGCTAGCCTGGGGCCGGACAGCAATGAAGTTTTCATTATGTTCGCGCGCTTCAAATTCACTCATGAACAGCAACTGGAAACTGAATTACGCAAGGGGCCAAATTGAGCACTGACCACTACGTCGTCATAGGCAACCCGATTGCGCACAGCAAGTCACCTGCCATTCATGCCCGCTTTGCAGAGCTGACAGGCCAGCGAGTAGATTACCAGCGCCTGCTGGCACCGCTCGATGGTTTTGCCAGCACTGTGCACGATTTTATTGCGGCTGGTGGTAAGGGCGCCAATGTGACCCTGCCTTTCAAGCTCGAAGCATTTGCACTGGCGACTGAACTCAGTGAACGCGCCAGGATTGCCGGTGCTGTCAATACCCTCAAGTTTGAGCACGGCCATATCTATGGTGACAATACCGACGGCATAGGCCTGGTGGCCGATATCGTGCGCAATGCTGGTGTCAGCCTGCGCGGCAAGCGCCTGATCTTGCTGGGTGCCGGCGGTGCAGCCCGTGGTGCCTTGCTGCCATTGTTGCAGGAAGAACCCGCTGCATTGACTATCGCCAACCGCACAATTGCCAAAGCCCAGGATTTGCAGCAACAGGCCAGCAGCCTGAGTGATCGTTGTGAGCTGCAAGCCTGTCGCTTTGAAGACTTGCAACAGCCTTTTGATGTCATCATCAATGCCACCTCGGCCAGCATCAATGATGATGTGCCACCGCTGGCGGCAAGCGTATTTGGCAAAGACACACTGGCCTATGACATGATGTATGCCGCTGCACCAACAGCATTTTTGCGGCTGGCTGCCAGCCACGGTGCGCAATGCCGTGATGGTCTGGGCATGCTGGTAGAGCAGGCAGCAGAAGCCTTTGCCCTGTGGCGCGGCGTGCGCCCGCCATCGGCACCGGTACTGGCAGAAATGCGTGCTGCTCTGCAAGCGAGCCTGTGATGAAATTATTTGGCCGTATCCTGTTCTGGCTGGTACTCGTACCCCTGTTGCTGTTCACGCTTTTGCAGGCGTATTATTTGGCGCATGTCTGGTGGTGGATAGATCACAACCCGACATCGACGAGCTTCATGCGCCAGCAACTCAGTGTTTTGCAAGAGAAAAAGCCCGACTTCCAGCTCAAGCATAAATGGGTGCCGTATAACCGCATCTCGAATAATCTCAAGCGTGCCGTCATCGCCTCAGAAGATGACAGCTTTGTCGATCATGAGGGTGTGGATTGGGAAGCCATGCAGGCTGCTTACGAAAAAAACCAGAAAAAAGGCAAGGTCGTTTCTGGTGGTTCCACCATTACCCAGCAATTAGCCAAGAACCTGTTCCTTTCGCCTGACCGCAGTTATTTCCGCAAGGGCGAAGAACTGATCATCACCTATATGTTGGAAAAATGCATGGACAAACAACGGATTCTGGAGATTTACCTCAATGTTGTAGAATGGGGCGTAGGCGTGTTTGGGGCTGAAGCTGCTGCACAAAATTATTTTCATACCAGTGCTGCCAATCTCGGCCCTGCCCAGGCAGCCAGGCTGGCCGTGATGCTGCCCAAACCACGCTATTTTTATAAAAACCCGGGCTCTGGCTATTTGCAAAGACGTAGCGAAGTCATCCTGCAGCGCATGAATAATTCTGAACTGCCATGAAATATACAAAACAACGCGGGCTGAGCCTGATTGCCGTCGCCTTCCTTTCCATGCTGATTGCTGCATTGGGCATGGGTTTCCTGTACTACATGCGCTATGGCCGCCTGCCCATGCATGATATGTGGGCGCGCTTTGGCAAGGCGGCTGCCGTCATCAGTAATGACGTCAAAGAAACCACGGGTCTGCCAACCGGCAGCAGTGAGGGCCCCGGTATGCGCCAGGCTGCCACCACCAGCGAAGGCGTGCGTCGCTGCACCATTGATGGCAAGACCGTGTATTCAGACACCCTGTGTCTGGACAATAATCCTACCACCAAAAAAATCAAGCTCAACGACTCCAAAGGCATGGAGCCACCCAAGGCTGCGGTCGCCAGAGAAGATGGCGGCAAGGGTGCAGATAATAATTATCCGGCTTCCATGAGCAATGAAGAAATGAAGAAAAAAATCATGGAGCAGGCACTGGGCAAGAGTGCACCGGCATCCAGTGCCGATGAAGACTTGCGCCTGAAGGCCATGAACCGCGCGATTGATAAGGCAACGAAATAGGCTTGCAGGGCTGCTTGCAGGGCTGTAATCACTTGCCCATGCCTGGACTGAATTGTAGGGAGCGCCATGTGCACCATTCGTTTTACGGCGATAAATTGACTGGAATCTCAATTTTTATAAGATAACGACATGGAATATGAGGATATATTGGCTGCTTTAAATGTGAAGCAGTTAAATAAACTAAAAGATTCCAATCTACGATTTAGCGAAATCCTTGGGCTTGAAATTCCATTTTACGATGGTTTCGGTTTTCCTCCAGCCCTTATGCCAATTGCAAATTCAATTGGGTCCTTTCAGTATTTTGGTGCATTTTTGTATGACATCGTTGATTCTAAAGTTAGTTTTGTTGACTTGATGGTTGATGACTCTGAACTTTTTGAAATCGGCCTCAATGAAAAGCAGTTCTGTTATTACCTGGCTAGAAGGTCTTTACATGATTATTTGGAAGAAGATCCAGATATTTCTAGTGAGATTTATCAGCTGTGCAGCTTATTGGGAGTCGATGAATTCAATAGCTTACAAACAATCGACGAACAAAATTATTTGAGACTGGATGTCTTCAGATCGGGTGTTCCAAAATATCTTCAGAACCGCCAAGGTGGAACGACGCATGGGAAGACAGGCTTTGACTTAGCCAGCAACGGGATGCAATTGAACTTTGATCTCAGTGCAAGTTTCAGTGACGCAATTAGTAATAGTGATTATCAGCTGGCTTGGGAGGTATTAAATAGCCCTGGATGGTTACTTGAGGATGCGAAAAGCGCTTTTAAGAAATTAGTTGACCATACTGGCAATCAACTATTGTCTGGCCTGTATAGCAAATGGGCATCACTCAATCATCCTCAACAAGGCTATTGACTAGTATGAAGGTTCTCAAGGATGAATATTGCTGAACACGCCAGCGGTTTCTTCAGTTGGTGAATACCTTAAGCCATTCTCTTGGCCTGATGTATCAACTCAAATACCTGTTTCGCCCCGGCGATGGATTGAAACTGTGTCATCGTCTTCATATTCATCCTGCCAGGCAGGCCTGAGAGTCCGCCAAACAGGGTTGCCAGTGGGTTATTGCCAAACACGATACTGCCTTCACCCTCTTTTGCTTCAACCAGGCTGATTTCACCCAGGTTTTTCAGGTCCAGTGATTTCAGATTGCTGTTAAACAGGCCGGAGACTATCAGTATGCGTTCACTGGTGACGGCATAATAGGTACCAGCTCTTTGCCTTGCTTCAAGAAAGAAGCGGCCTCCAATCATGTGCAAACCTATCAGTACAAAAGGGATGCCCCACAAGCAAAAAAACAGTGGAGCGCCAGAAGTGATGACGCTATATTCCCAAAACAGCGCAAAGCCGCCCCATAGCAGGCTGAACGGTACCATGAACAAATCAGTGACCTGGAACATCAGTCCCTGACGTGGCTGGCCTGACCATAGCAGGCGTTCATGGGAGAATAATTTAGAAGTAATTTGCGGGAACTGGTTTGTAGTCATTGTCCGGTTGTCATGTAATTGCTGGAGTACGCAAAAAGCTGCATTGATAAAAATTTTTGGAAGGCTACTATGAGTCTGCGCGCACGGGTCCGATAATTATACCTTCGGCGCATAGACACGCAGATGCAAAAAAAGATCGTCCCGTATGAATCCTTTTGGTCCGTCGCTGACTCTTGTCATGGCAAGCAGATGCCAACCAGCCCCTGAAAGGATTTAATATGAATACTTACCAAAACCCGCAAGACCTGTCCAAAGCCAAAGACCTGATCAGCCTCGCCCCTAAAGAGGCTCAGGCTTTTCTGGCACTCAAGACCACGGCAGAAAGAGCAGAAGGTGCCATCCCGGAAAAATACCGAGAGCTGATTTCCATTGCTGTTGCCCTGACTACCCAGTGCGCCTATTGCATAGACACGCACAGCAAGAATGCAGCCAGAGCAGGGGCAACGCGGGAAGAAATTGCCGAAACCGTCTTCATCGCCGCTGCCCTGCGTGCAGGTGCTGCCGTCGGACATGGCTTGCTGGCCTTGCGCTTATTTGATGAGACTGCCTGACCCTGGATCAACAAGGCAATACATGGAGTGACGCCCCACAACTTGCGCCGCACCGTTGATTGTTGCACTACATATCCTTGCCTTGTTGAATGCGACATCAGCCAGACAAGCCATCGCCAGCGCCAGATAGGAAAAATAAGCCAGACCCACATAGTCAGCGAAAACAATGGTGTGCAACCAATCCTGTTTAAACAGGTAAAAAAAGGCAGTGACAGCGGCAGCACCGAGCAGCACGACAGCAGGCAATAGTAATTGCACGCTGGCGCGCGGCCGCAAGCTGACAGTGGCTGCAAGCAGGATAAATACCAGTGCATTGGCAGCGCTAAAGATACGGAATTCTCTCGTCAAGGCTTGCGCCACTTCCATGTACTTGCTGCGTATCAGGCCGTTCAATTTGTCATTCAGTTTTGCCAGTCTAAGGCTGCGCTCTTCCAAGCCTGTCGTAATTGACTTTTCTATCTTCTGGCGGCACGGGCAGTCAAGCCTACCCATCTCTGCCACTATGCCAGCGATTTTTGCGGGCAGACCTGCAGCGAGTTGTTGTTTGATGTCTTCCATCTCGGCATTCTGGCGACTGGCAATGCGGTTTGCCAGTCCCATGATGTTACTGTCTTGCAGGGTATGCAGTTTTTCATTAACGCGCTTTTCCACTTCCATGCGCACGACTTCGCGTGCCGCGTTCTCCACCATCACGGGATTGATATAAGACAGCACAAATGCCGCGCCGAATAACAGGCTACCCATTGCACTGATGAATAAAAGCATTACGCGTATCATTGCCCGTGTCCCTGTTTATGGGAGATAGCCAATGCCTCAGCACGCATATCCTGGTTGAAACACCATCGCACCAGTGTCTCCTGCGCTTCATCAGCATAACTGCCAGTATTAACGAAGCCCAGTTTTTGCACCACTCGTGTTGAGGCCAGATTATCTGGATTGACTTGGGCCATCACCTGCGTGGCACCGCCCGCAAAGGCCAGTTGCAGCAAAGCCTGCACAGCGGAGGTGGCCGCACCCTGTTTTCTGCAGTCGGGTGAAATGCCATAACCTATCTCCACCATGCCATCCCTGGGTGCATGCTTGAAACCGCAACTGCCGACGATGTGTCGGTTTGTCGTCTCGACTATATAGTGGGTGCTACACCAGTAGACAGGCACACCGGCTGCCATTTGTTCCAGCGCCCGGGAGGCAACAAAGTGCGGTGGCAGCGCATCCACGGCACAGCTATAGCCATGCATATCTGGCAGGGTAGAGGCTGCCAGAGCACGCAAATCTTCAGATGGGATGCTGATCAAGTGAAAGAGCATGATATTGATGTGTGTGCTGTGTGGTCTGTGTTACTGGCGTGACGACATTGTACCTGCAAGCCAGATCCGTCTATACAGACTTAAGTCTGCTGTCCCGTTCATCGTTCTTATCTGCCATTCAATACCCGCATCTTTCCACTAGTCGCAGCTAACTGGTCTGGCTATGCCCAACACTTTTACTATGCACGGGCGCTGCAACAGTTCACGAAGACAGTCGCATCAATATTTACCACACCAAAGGAGACAGCATGACCCAGCAACAAGAACTCATCACACAATTGAAACGCCAGAACCGTTTGCTTAAACAAGTGTTGACCGTCGCCGGGGCAGGGCTGGGCGTCATGTTGCTTACTGCTGCAGTCAATACTGAAAACCGCGGCAAGTTTTCTGAAATCGATGTGGAACGCATCAACATCGTCACGCCAGAAGGCAAGCATGAGATGGTCATCGCCAATCACCTGCGCCTACCTGAGCCTGTCACCGACGGCAAGCAAAGCAAGCGCAGCGGCCCGCAACGCCCGGGCATGATTTTCTATAATGCGCAGGGCGATGAAAGCGGCGGCTTCATCTTCGACGGCAAGCTTGACGACAAGGGCAGGCCTGTCGCCGGCATGCATTTTTCCATGGACAGGTTTGGTGGTGACCAGCAACTCTCGCTCGGTCATTATGAGAGCGGCGGCAGCATGGAATCGGGCTTGAAGATCTATGACCGTGGCCTGCAAAAAGATTACGATGGCTTGTACCAGGCTTATGAAAAAGCCCCGGCCGGCCCAGAGAAAGATGCGTTGCTGCAGAAGTGGAAAGATGCGGGCGGCCAACAAACCAACCGCATGTTCGTCGGCAAGACCCGTGGGAAATCATCTGCCATCATCATGGCCGACGCCAAAGGCAAGCCGCGCATCATGATGCTGGTGACGCCAGAAGGCCAGGCCATGCTGAACTTCCTGGATGACAAAGGTGAGGTGATACAGAGTTTTCCGCAGGCAGAGCAGGGGGCTGTGAAAGCCAAATGAGAGCTGCATGATTGATGCAGTAAAACCCCCGGCAGGGTGCGCCGTGCACATGGGACACCCTGCTCATGCATGCTACAAATACAGCATTTTTTGCCTGTCATCTTCCGACGGTTCAATATTCCGCGCCTCATAAAACGCATAGATGGCATCAACGATATTGGCAGGTTCGTCTATCAGTTGCACCAGGTTCATGTCTCCAGGCTCTATCATGCCGTTGCCAACCATTTGCACTTTGATCCATTCAAGCAAGCCGCTCCAGAAACTGATGCCCACCAAGATCACCGGGATATGGCGGGTCTTGCCAGTCTGTATCAGTGTCAGGACTTCGCTGACTTCATCCATGGTGCCAAAGCCACCAGGAAAGACTACATAGGCATCGGCATATTTGACAAAAGCCACCTTGCGCGCAAAAAAATGGCGGAAAGACAGGCTGATGTTTTGCCAGGGGTTACTACGTTGCTCGTGTGGCAATTCTATATTCAAGCCAACAGAAGGGGAGGCTCCCTCGAATGCGCCCTTGTTGGCGGCTTCCATAATACCGGGGCCACCGCCAGAGATGACGGCAAAACCCTCGTCCGACAAGCGACGCGACAAATCCACACATTTGACATAATCAGGGTGGTCCGGCTTGGTACGGGCAGACCCAAAAATCGTCACGGCAGGGCGGATAGATGAAAGCCGCTCGGTGGACTCGATAAATTCTGCCATAATCGTGAACATATGCCATGATTCGCGCGCTTTCAGCGAAGTTGCTTTTTCCTGATCGATAATCTGGCGCAACCTCGTTACATCTTTTCTGTTTCCGTTCATATGCAAAATACTCTCTTGTTAGTTGATGGCTCTAGCTATCTGTACCGCGCCTTCCATGCTCTGCCCGACTTGCGCAATGCACAAGGAGAACCAACTGGCGCCATACACGGCATGATCAATATGTTACGCCGTTTGCGTACGGATTACCCGGCAGCATACATCGCCTGTGTGTTTGATGCCAAAGGCAAAACCTTCCGCGATGATCTCTACCCCGAGTACAAGGCTCAGCGGCCCTCCATGCCAGACGACCTGCGCCTGCAGATAGAACCCATACACGTCGCCGTCAAGGCCATGGGCTGGCCTATCCTGATGGTCGAAGGGGTAGAGGCTGATGATGTCATCGGCACGCTGGCAGTAGAAGCCACCAAGCTGGGCATGAACACCATCGTCTCTACCGGCGACAAAGACCTGGCCCAACTCGTTAATGCCAATGTCACCCTGATCAACACCATGAGCAATGAAAAGCTCGACGAACCCGGTGTATTGGCCAAATTTGGCGTGCCGCCCGACCGCATCATCGATTACCTGACACTGATAGGTGACACCGTCGATAACGTGCCTGGTGTTGCCAAATGCGGCCCCAAGACTGCCGTCAAATGGCTGACAGAATACGATAGCCTGGATGGCGTCATCGCCAACGCCGACAAGATCAAGGGCGTGGTCGGCGACAACCTGCGCAGTGCGCTGGAATGGCTGCCACAAGGCCGCGTGCTGATCACCGTCAAAACTGATTGTGACCTCACCGGACATTACACCTCGATACAGGACAGCCTGGTCGCGAAAGAAGAAGACAAGACCGAGCTGGTTGGCTTTGCCAGCCGCTGGGGCTTCAAGACCTGGTTGCGCGAATTGACTGGTGACGCCACCGCGGGCGCGACACCGCTGCCCGCTGCCAAAGCCGCCACCAGTGGCAGCAATTCTGTACAGGCTGGGCTGTTCAATGATGATGCAGCAGATGCTGACAAGCCAGCCGTGCCAGTTCAGCAGAACTATGAAACCGTATTGACCGAAGCCGCACTCGATGAATGGCTGGCCCGCATCAATGCCGCCAAACTGACCTCGGTAGATACCGAAACCACTTCGCTGGAACCCATGACGGCGCAACTGGTTGGTATTTCGCTGTGTTGCGAAGTCGGCCATGCGGCTTATATCCCCGTCGGCCATAACTACCCCGGCGCACCTGAGCAATTGTCGCTGGCGGTGGTGCTGGGCAAGATGAAAGCCTGGCTAGAAGACGACAGCAAACCCAAGGTTGGCCAAAACCTCAAATACGACAGCCATATCTTCGCCAACCAGGGCGTGAACCTGCGCGGTATCGCGCATGACACCCTGCTTGAATCCTATGTTTTTGAATCGCACAAATCGCATGACATGGACAGCCTGGCCATGCGCCACCTCGGCAAGAAAACCATCAGCTTTGAAGAAGTCTGCGGCAAGGGTGCAAGCCAGATAGGCTTTAATCAGGTCGACCTGGAACGCGCGACTGCCTATGCCGCAGAAGATGCCGACATCACCCTGCAACTGCACCTCGCCATGTGGCCAGAGATAGAGCCGGACGCGAACCTGCTGCGCGTCTACCACGACATAGAACTGCCCACCTCGGTTGTCTTGCAAAAGATAGAGCGCAACGGCGTACACATCAATAAAGACCTGCTCGAAGCGCAGTCGCATGAAATCGGCATACGCCTGCTGGAACTCGAACAAAAGGCCTACGAGCTGGCAGAGCAGCCTTTCAATTTGAACTCACCCAAACAACTGGGCGAGATTTTCTTTGGCAAACTGGGCCTGCCTGTCGTCAAGAAAACTCCATCCGGTGCACCATCGACGGATGAAGAAGTCTTGCAAAAACTGGCTGAGGATTATCCCCTGCCCAAGGTCTTGCTCGAATACCGAGGCCTGGCAAAACTCAAATCGACTTACACCGACAAACTGCCCAAGATGGTCAACGCCAGCACAGGCCGCGTCCACACCAATTATGCGCAAGCCGTAGCTGTCACTGGCCGCCTCGCATCGAATGACCCTAACCTGCAAAACATCCCCGTGCGCACTGCAGAAGGCCGCCGCATACGCGAAGCCTTTGTGGCCGGGCCTGGCAATGTCATCATCTCTGCCGACTATTCGCAAATCGAATTGCGTATCATGGCCCACATCTCTGGTGACGCCAGCCTGCTGGCCGCCTTTGCCAATGGCGAAGACATCCACCGCGCCACTGCCTCCGAGATTTTTGCCGTACCACTGACAGAAGTAACGAGCGAGCAGCGCCGCTATGCCAAGGTCATCAACTTTGGCCTCATCTATGGCATGAGCGCCTTTGGCCTCGCAGGCAACCTCGGCATAGAACGCAGCGCAGCGCAAAGCTATATCGACAAATACTTCCAGCGCTACCCTGGTGTCGCCCAATACATGGCAGACACCCGCACCAAGGCCAAAGCCCACGGCTATGTAGAAACCGTCTTCGGCCGCCGCCTGTGGCTGGCAGAAATCAACTCCCCCAACGGCCCCCGCCGCGCTGGTGCAGAACGCGCGGCGATCAACGCCCCCATGCAGGGTACCGCCGCCGACCTCATCAAACTCGCCATGATAGCCGTACAAGGCTGGCTGGAAACAGACAAACTGCAATCAAAAATGATCATGCAGGTGCACGATGAACTGGTACTCGAAGTACCGCAAGCTGAGCTGGAACTGGTCAAGCAAAAATTGCCAGAGTTGATGGCGAATGTGGCGAAGCTGGATGTGCCTTTGCTTGCTGAAGTTGGCGTGGGCGGGAATTGGGAAGAGGCGCATTGAGGAGTTATTTGCTGTATTGGAAAATTAAAAAATTCTGAGTTAGGAAAACAGGATTCTTAAGAAAGAAGATTATGTCTAAAAAAATCAATTTGGATGCACTGATTCCCAGAGAAGACTTTGAAGTTCATGATTCAGATACGGTTCCAACAAATATCGCCCAGAACCTGAAAGCTACGGACTTGGCAGAAGACTCTTTCTTTTTCAGCTCTATACGGAAACCAGACTTTCAACGAGAGACTAATGAATGGGACCAAGAGCGCGTAATTTCACTAATTCAGAGTTTTTTAGATGATGAGCTTATACCTGCGGTCATCCTTTGGAAAAATCAGGCTGGATTTACTTTTGTAATTGACGGAGCACATCGCTTAAGTGCATTGGCGGCTTGGGTAAATAATGACTATGGTGACGGAAGTATCACAAAATCATTCTATGAATCAATAATTTCGGAAGAGCAGATTGAAATTGCCAGTAGATTACGCGAACGGATAAATAAAACTATTGGGCCATATTCTGACTACAAACTTGCAATCAAAAGTCCAGAAAAAGTGAAAGAGGAAATTGCAATTAAAGCGCGTCTTTTGGGAAGTTTAGCTATCCAAATACAATGGGTAAATGGTGATGCAAAAAAAGCAGAAGCTTCATTTTTTAAAATAAACCAAAAAGCAGCACCTATAGACAAAACAGAGTTTATTCTTTTAGAGAGCAGGAATAAACCAAACGGAATAGCCACAAGGGCAATTTTAAGAAGTGGAAAAGGTCACAAATATTGGTCATCTTTTGCAAAAGAGCAGCAGCAGATTGTACAAGATCTTGCATTGGACATAAACGATATATTGTTCAAGCCTTCGCTAAAAACGCCACTGAAAACTCTAGACATTCCAGTTGCTGGAAAGAGCTTTTCTTCGCAAACACAAATGCTTGTTTTGGAATTCGTAAATATCGTAAATAACATTCAAGTTTCGACGAAAATACCAGATGACGTGAATGGAAGTGAGACGATAAAAGCTTTAAAAAAATGTCTAACAATTGCGCAATTAATAAATAGTAATCACGCTTCGTCACTAGGCCTGCATCCTGCGGTCTATTTTTATGCACGAAATGGGCGATATAAACCCGCCTCATTTAATTTTTTCTTACAACTTTTTATTAAATTAAGAGATACTAAAAAATTAAATGAATTTACAAAAGTCCGTGCAAAATTTGAAGATATTGTTCTCAATTATGATGATCTTCCAAGGCAAATCATTAGGAAATACCGGACATCTAGTAAAGGAGCGCCATATGTCGTTGAGTTTTACTTGCAGGCTATTAAATTATTAAACAATGATTTGGATGTTAAAGACGTAATAGAGAGGATATTTTTACTGCCTGATTTTAACTATTTAACGATGAAAAGTGATGATATATCAGGACATGATGAAATTGATTTTGATTCAGACGGGAAATCTGAAGTCTTTATGAATGAAGCGCTAAAGAATTCCATTAAATGTAAAATTTGTGGGGGGTATTTGCATAGGAATGCGATTTCGATAGACCATATCACCAGAAAACAAGATGGCGGGAGCAGTAATGTAGAAAATGGACAAGTTAGTCATCCCTATTGCAATACAGGATATAAAAATTGATGTGGTGGCTTCAGCAGGTCAACGCAACCCCCTCTGTTTTATGTGGATTTTGAAGGGGATTGTTATGTTGCAAATGGGACACTCAGATTCTAAAAACTACAGTATCGTAGGTTGGGCTACGCTTGACCAGCCCAACACTGGGCCTCAAATTTCGTATCCATTCGAAATACGAAGTTGAATAAATTTATGCTTTACCAAGAATAAAAATTTACGTTATTTATATACCGAGTGTAGTAGCCCAACTTGCTTACTGACGAGCGGCATTGCTTGATGGCTTTGCGTCATTCTTCAAAAACAGAGGACGCGCTATTTCTGGTGTTGCCTCTGGTAGCATCAAGATCAACATACTGTGTTTGGTATCGCCAAAGGCATATCTGTTGGCTGTGATATACACGCTCTTGCTCCCCCAATATATGCTTTTGTGTTTAACACCATACACCTCAAATTCTCTTTCATAGCTTGACTCTCCCATGCGCTTCGTCATGTTGGAAACCGTGGATGAAAATTCGTCAGCGGGTAAAGTGATAATGGTAGAAATCAATTTCCCGTTCAGCAGGGTCAATTTGAATGATGCTGGCGCGCCACCAAATTTAGCTTCTTTGACGTCACAAAAACTGATGTCCGTACTTACTTTTTGAGGATCACATTTGCTCAGTTTCAGTGAAGACGCAACCAATTCCTGCGCAGCACCGGGTAAAAGGTAGGCGGGGATTTCGGTACTGGCTTGGCAGGCAGGGAGCAGCAATACGGGAAATGCCAGTTGAAAAAGACGTGAGCGCATGGATAGGTTAGATTTTAAATACGGAATGCAGCAATTATGCATGACACATCTGGTTTCTATGTTCCAATTCTTTCATCAGGCGAACCAGTAAATTAAATCGCTATGTCCAGATAAGAACCTTCAAGTATGGTGAGTTCCTTATCCTCATAGAAAAAGATGGGTCTGCCTTCGCCCAATAATATCGTCATACCTTGCGGAAAACCAAGATAAGGCAGACATGCAGGTGCATGCGTGACTACTGCTTCGTACAATGATATACGTTCCAGATTATCCACGTTGTTGTGATCATGTCCTTCCTTGTAGCAGCCAAAGAACCAGCCGCTGTCGCGTTTTTTTTCTTCCTGCCTGACCATCATGATTAGCCCGTTGGCATTTTTTAATTCATTGCAGACGACACATTCCGCCCGGAATGAAGGAATGGACAGATATTCCGTGGGTACGACGCGCTCGACAATATCCTTATGCAGACGCAAGTGGCGCAAGGTGTTGGAGATACCAATATTCCAGACCAGGGGCATGGTCTGAAAATCAGCTTCTTTGAAACCAAGGCTGCCGTCTTGCTGTGTGCTTAGCATGAGATAAGACCAGCCCAGCTGCATTGATTGCCCATCCTGAAAACAACTACCCTTGCTGACCATGGATTCAAGCAGGCGGGCAACAAACTCAGCATCTGTAGCCAGAGCTATGTCTGGATCAAATTGCAGACAAAATTCTGGATGTTCAAATTCTTTGCAATGTGAAGTATAAATTTTATTCATGGAGTTTTACGAAGGCGGTAATTAGTATTGAATGAACTCATTGTGTGATGTTGAAAAAACTCTTCCGCCTTGATTATGTCAGTTTGACGGTAGTCTTACCAAGGTATGATCCAGCCCAGCAAATTCCTCATCAATGATAGCCGCAATGGTCGCCCAGTCACCACCAGCAAGGCCAGCACCTATCAGTGGGTAAGCGATGCGCGAGCCGTCGAATTCCTTACGTATTGCGGCAAATGCCTTGCGTATTGCTGCATAGTCGGCTTTCACCCCCTGGCCGCGCCAGTCAAATTGAGTATAGGCATTGAGAATCACAAGCTGCCTGTCGCCTCTTTGTATCCTAGCTTGGCTATAACTGCCCAGCTTGGCATGATCGGCAGGCAAGGTGGTTTGATCTGCTGCATAGGCTTCAGGGAACTGCTTTTTGATGCTCTTGGCGATGTCAGCGCCCATATTGCAAAAACAATTGCAGCCATGGACGATAACGTCAAACTTCCCTTGCAGGGCGAGTGCCAATATATCTCCTGTGCATTCTTTCATGCTGACTCTCTTGCTTGTGAAATGACCCTGCTACCAAATTTCTCATACAACTCCCGCGCCATACGCAATATTTCTTCGCGCATGGCGAGGCGTTCCAGCCATTTTGCAGGGATGCCTTCCACGCCGTAATAGGCACCGGCAATTTGTCCTGTGATGGCGGCTGTGGTGTCGGCATCGTCACCCAGGTTGGTGGCGGTCAGGATGGCGCTTTCAAAGCTGTCGGTGTGCATGAAGCACCATAGCGAGGCTTCGAGGGATTCAACTGAATAGCCGCTGCCACGTATTTTTGTGCTGTCTTTTTCAATGAAGCCAGCCTTGCTGAGAGCTATGATTTTTGGCTCGGTCGGCGTGAATGGCAGGTCTGTAAACAAATCAAGCTTTGCACAACCAGCAAACAGCTTGCACAATATCGCCGCCAGCAACTGGCAGCTTTGTATGGCTTCTGGCGCGGCGTGGGTAGTGCGCGAGCTTTCTCCTGCATAGTGGATGGCTGCGGCTATATCGGGGTAGCCAAACATGACTACAGGGGCAAGCCGCATTAGCGAACCATTGCCAGCCGTGCTGGGATGTTCTGCGCCGCAGTAGGGTTCACCGCTGCTGGCATAGCGCGACAGGGCAGCACGCACGGTATTGCCTATGTCAAAGCAGATGCCGGTAGAACTCAGGTAACCCCACTTCCACCAGTTCAGGTAACGCCCCATCTGGTCTTTGGCGTCGAAGCCATCTTTCGTCAGCAAGCTTTCTGCCAGGCACAGCGCCATCGAGGTGTCGTCTGTCCATTCACCAGGCAGCAGGCCAAAAGGGCCTTTGCCAACCATGTCTGTCACAGGCGTGAAGCTGCCGCGCGCTGAGAATTCTACTGTCGTACCAACGGCATCACCGCAGGCCAGGCCAGCCAGTGTACCGAGATAGCGTTGTTCCAGAGTGATGTTCATATCAGATTTTTTATGCGGGAATATATTTATCATCAGATTAACTCACTTAGTTAAATTTATCTACTATCTTAGTTATTAATGGTAACTAAGATGGAATTCTTGATGATTCTTGCAAAAATTATTGGCATTTTTGTGTGGGCCATATAACTAATTCGCGATGGTTTGTGTGTGCTATTATTTGTCATAACTGCAATTTCTGCGAAGACTAGATATCTCATGTTTTCTTTGCGACTCAGTTACCTGGATATTTTTGTCACTCATTCCCTTAACAAGAATAACGACAATGGTTTTCATATTGTGTTTTATCCCGAATTTTAGATTTTCTTACTTGCTTCAATATCTGCTTAACTGTGGATTTAAGCGGCATCAAACAAGTTTTTCAGGAGAGTAGCCTATGGACGAAAAGAGCAAGAATGAACTGATAGACACCTATCTGCATGCCTATAACAATTTCGACATTGAAGGCATGCTTAAGCTCTTGCATGAAGAGATCAATTTCCACAATATCTCTGGCGAAGAAGTGACGGTATCAACTGCAGGTAAACAAGAGTTTTTCAAACTGGCTGACATGTCCAGGAACTTCTTCAGCTCCCGTGAACAAGTGCCCTTGCGGCGCGATGTTCTGGATAATGGCAATGTCAGGTTGCAAATCAGCTTTAACGCTGTTGTTGGCATGGATTTGCCAAATGGTTTGAAGCAGGGCCAGCAATTGCAGTTGCAAGGCGTGTCTGAGTTTGCATTTGAAGACAAGCTGATAAAGTCGATTACAGACATCAGTTAACTGGTCAATACTTACACCACCAGATACCCCCGCCTGTCAGCTATGCCTATTTCGGCTGTCAGGCCTGCATTAAACTCCAGGTAATCTGCTTCTATGCCATCGCTGAAGATGACGCCGTGCTCCGGCATCAGGGAGGTGACTTGCAGTTTGCTGTCTTCCAGTATCTGACCACGTACTAAAGTCGCAGAGGAAGTCTTGCTGGGGAAGGGTTCGCGTACGGCGAACATCAGTTCGCGGGCATCCCAGTCTGCGGTGTATGTCGGCGGCTCGGCGGCGATGTTATATATCAACTGACGCGGATCATCAAATCTCTCTTGCAGCGCTGCTGCACCTGTCAGTATGCTCTTCATCCAGCCTGTGGAACCCATGCCGGTGGAGATGATGATGCCACTCGATGACTGCCGTTCCTGGCGTTCTTGCAGTTGTATGGTGTAGCTGGCAGAGATATGGGATTTTGGCCCGATGAAAATATCGTTCACGCCCAGCATGGTCTGGCCGTTGTTCAGCCTGGCCATTGCCATGGTGACTTCGCGCACCGGGCGGCGCTGTTGCAGGACCTCAGGGACGATTTTGGGTAAATCCCTGACCTGGAAAGGCAGCAACACGCCATCCCAGCGTTGCACATCAGGGTTGACACCTATCAGGCGCTGACCATCCAGGTATTTCATGGTGTTGACGACCAGGCCATCTTGCCCCACAGCGATGACGATATCGTCACGGCCAAAGATCATGTTGGGCAAGAAGCTGCGATCTATTTTTTGCAGGCGCACAAGTTGTGTGAGACTGCTTTCTGCCGCGCTGACACAGGCCAGGTAATTGTCATGCTCGGTCTGGTAGGCGGCAAAGTCACCACCCAGATGTTCTATATAAAAGCGTGCCTGGCCGACCGTGTTGTACTTGACGATGAGCTCTTCGAGTCTGGTCTTGCGGGTGACCAGGATGATTTTGTTTTCTGTCTGGCGCGTTGTTGTACCGTGGATGCTGCTCATGTCATTTCCCCGGTCTATCCAGGCTGGTTCATCAATTCACGCAACAGGTCTGGCGTGATATTCAACTGACCTATGGAGCCAGCTTTTTCTGCCAGTTCCTGGAAGGCGAGGGCGATCAACTGGCCGGATTGCATATTGCCCATCGCCAGTGCCTGCAAGACTTTGGGATCAACGCCGCTATAGGCATTCATCAGGGTTTGAGCGGCATAGGCGCGGCTGTCGGCTTCCGCCCTGGCGTTTTCTGTAGCTAGTTTGACGAGTGTGGTTTGCTGGTTTTCTTCGGCTATCCTGGCCTGTACCTGGGCGAGTTTCAGTTCGCTTTCTTTTTGTTGTATGCTTTTTTCGGCTTCCATCTGGGTTTCGCGTATCTGCCGTTTTTTGCTTTCGACAGCGATTTCGGTATTCAATTCATTCTCGCGTATGCGGCGCTCTTGTTCAACGGCAGCATTGCGGCGTTCATAGATGGCGTCGTCCGCGCATTTGAGGATTTGCTCGCGCGCCTGCGCTTCCAGCGCCTTGGCTGCTTCTGGCGTAGGCTTGAGGGCCAGAAAATTCAGACCCAGCAATTCCACCCCCAGTGCCTGCAATTCCTTGCTGTCGCGCACAGCCATGCTCACCGCTGCACCAAGCGTATCGGCCGCTTTCAGGGCATCACGCAGCGCCAGGCTTTGCAAGCCCTTGCGGGTTAGCACTTTAACGAGATTGACGATGCGCTGCGACAGTTTTTGCGGGTCATCCGAGATATATTGTTGTGTCACTGGATTGATGGCGAAATTGAGCAAGGCACCGACTTTTTGCGGGTCACTGATGCGGTAAGTGACCTGGCCTTGCACCGTAACCGTCTGGAAATCAGCGGTATTTTCTTCAAAGATAAACGGCGTGTCGGTACTCGCCATTGGTATGGCCAGCATGGACGTGGTAGGCGCATAGTAAAAGAAAGCCAGCCCGGCACCCTCGCGCCTTAGCTTGCCGTTCTTGAATTGCAGCACATAGGTGGTGGGCTGGAACTTGATGAATTTGATGCTGAACATGACTATTCCTTTTCTTGTCTTCAGGTGCGCTGAGGTGTTTTTGGATCGTTTATTTTGATCTCGGTATGATTCTTTTCCTTTGCTTGAATATAGAATAATCTACTTAAATGTTAAATGCAACTAAGTTAGTTGATTATTTAAACAAAGGTGGAGGGAAGGCAATTTGGAGGCAAGTCATTAAAGACTGTCAGGGGGTGCCGTGCACATCGCATCGAATGGGGGAGGGCTTTTTACATTTGCTCGCTTAGATCAAGCAAGAAACAGCAGGAATGAGTGCAAAGACGATGAAGAGGCAGCGTCTTATTCCGGGTTTTCGTTTTGTGCAAGGATAGATTGCTTGGGAATTCTACAAAGCGGGTAGTGCGGCTACGGTACAAGTATTTGGACCAGCGACATGAATTAATTCCGGGATGCACTAAGGGTAAGAGCAATAATGTTTGCTATTCCTCCATCAACAACCTCTCATAATCCCCCACCATACGCCGCATTTCCAGCATCGACGATGCATCATAGATACCGCGGATGCGGGCCATCGCGTCTATCAGGAAAGCGCGCTGGCCGTGCAGGGGTTCGCCATTGCTGACGCGGGCGTTGATGTCGGTCATCAGGCTGGTGGTGAGTTTTTGCATTTGCCTGGAATCACCTGTGAGCATGTTCCAGTCCGCAGGCAGTTTCAGTTTTTGTGCATAGGCGGCCATGGTTTTGGCATCATCCTGTTCTGGAGTGACAGTCAGTAAAATGAACTGGGGTGTGGCGATGGATTTTTGTTTGATCTGTGTTTGCAGTTCACGCATGACTTCGAGGGAAATGGGACAGAGTGTGACGCAGCCTGCGTAAAAGAAACCGACAAAGCTGGCTTTGCCGCGCAGCAGGCTGTGATCGACTTCTTGTGCATGCTGGTTGATGAGTTGAAACCTGGCAATGCGCTGCAGGGATGCCCAGGTGTCCCAATGCGCTTGCAGGTCTTGCTGATAGTAGTAGGGGAGCTTGTCGTTGTTGAGGGCATTTTGTGGTGCGGCAAACGCACCAGTCAGCCAGCCCAGGGTCACGACGGTAGCGATGAAGCTGAGCATGGACAAGAGCAATGATTTTAGTAGGGACATATTGAGTAAGGCTGAGTAAGTTTTGTGCGGTCTTTATTTCCCGGTGAGCGCAGCGCCAAGCAAGCACAGGATGTTCTTCTGCTTCTGCTCCTGTTTTACTGGAGCTGCACTAATGCACAGTCGCTGGCGTCCCCTTGTAGCAACCAATGGTGTATGGAAATTCCCTGGTCTGGTGGTAGTGATATTGCGTGACCATGACACCATTGCGCTCTACGGCATGGGTATGTCCATGGCATTCGTCGAGGTCGGCATTGGCCAGCGTCTTGCCGTTTTCGCCCTGATTGCCATAGATGCCAAAGCCGTCGGCGATGTAGCCGACCAGCGGCGAGTGCTGGCCCGGAGTATCTTTTTGCGTCAGGCAGGAAGTGATGTTGTGATGATGGTATTGGCCAGTGCGCTCAGGGTGACCCTGGCAGGCGTCCTGGATTTCCCAGGCGACGGCATCGCGGTAGCCGCCATCGTCGGCATTGTAGAGTCGCACGCCATCCAGCAGTACGCCGATTGCACCGAGGCTGGTGCAGGTTGGCTGTGCGGCGACGACAGGGTTGGCGGGCAAGCCCCAGGCGATATTGGCCTGGCTGATGCTGTTGGGATTGCGGTCATACACATACGCAGGATCAGTGCTGGCGATGGGGAAAGTGCCGGTGGGATTGGGTGGCAGGCCATTACCGGTAATACCCAGGGTGCTGCCCAGGGTTACCATGAAACTCGATACCCAACTGACCGCACCCTGTACGCTGATCTTGCTCAGTGAATTCCAGGTCATGCCATCGGCATTGAACCATGGCCCCTTGCTGCTCGCACCACCCGAGCCTGCGGTATAGCAGGCATAGACATAACCAATCGCCGGAGTGGTGCGGCTGAACTTGCCATCGCCCAGAGGCAGTTTGCTGGCATCAATACTGGTGCTGCCAGAGGATGTGCCAGTAGTTGTTCCGGTAGTTGTTCCGGTAGTTGTACCGGTATTTGTGCCCGTCGTTCCAGTCGTTGTTCCTGTCGTCGCAGTGACAGTGCTGTTGCCCGTTGCCGTTGCTCCGCCAGAGCTGCCGCCGCAGGCAGCAATGCTAACAATAAGGCCGGCGAGCAAGATGGCTTGCAACTGAGTTTGTTTCATATTTCCTCCGGATTTCATAAGGCAGCGCAGATCATCATCTATGGTGATACGCGATAGATGTAGCTTGCGATCCAAATATGAAGGAAATATGGAGTGAAAACGATTTTTACAGCAACCCTGCAGCGAGCAATGTAGTAGTATTTACTTCGCCGTTACCCGCCAGATGCTCCAGCCAAATAATGCGGTAGCGATTGCCAGTGTTATCGAACCGCTACCCAGGAATGGCCCGGCGAGTGCGAGTTCACGCCTTTCCATGAAAAGGCCAACCAGGAGGGCGACGAGCCCCAGGTTATGCAACCAGAAGTGCACGCGTGCCGTCAGCATGGTCTGCAACTGCGGCCAGGCAAAATGCACCAGACCGAACAGGGCGCAACTGACCCAGCCTAGCAGCAAGCCATGCACATGCACTTGTTTGTCGAGATGCTGGTGCGATATGCCCATGTAGATACCCAGCAAAATGCCGGCCAGCATCCACAGCACGGCAATACGGATAAAGAATTTGCTCATGGCCGCACTCCTGCATCAGTTTCATCCAGATTGCGCCAGAGTTCAAATACTTGTTCGCGCGCTATCAGCCCATCGCGCATGGTGAAATGATGAATCAGGCGCAGCTCAACGCGGCTGCCTAAGGGCACCGGTGCATTCGTCATGCCAGGGCCAACCAGGCGCATGCGCACTATCATGTCATCAACCACACGATGTTCAGTGGCGAAGCGATCTAGCGGCTGTAATTCAACTTCCGCCATTGAGGGCCACATGGCGAGGTAGTTGGCGCGGATGGCGTCACGCCCGGCAAAACGCAGGCCACGCCCCGGGACTTCCAGCACGATATCGTCAGTGTATAAATCAAGTATGGAATCAACGTCGCGTGCCTCGCCCTGTATATGGCGATCTACGACATCCAGATTATGTTTTATGGTGTTCATTACTACTCCAGTCATCAAGCAAATGCGGATGCTGCCCGCACAACAGGTATTTTGTCTTAATTTAGATAGACAGAATGTCTGCCTATTATAGACAGTCATTCTGTCTTGTGCAATACTCACTAAATGAATTCCAGATCCTTACCCGAAATCCACGCAACCCTGGGCACACTGTTGCGCAGACCGTATGAATATATGTCCGTTTGGCTCTATGCGGAACTTGCCAAGCGGGGTTTTGATGATGTTCGTCCTGCTTATAGTGCAGTATTGCGCAATATGCCTTTGGGTGGCGCGCGCGTGGTGGACCTGGCGGCGCGTGCCGGTATGACCAAGCAAAGCATGGGATATCTGGTCGATCAGATGCAGGCTGCCGGTTTGCTGGAAATTGCGCCAGACCCGCATGACAAACGGGCCAATACCGTGAAGCTGACTGCGCGTGGTGAAGAGGTGGTGAATGCCAGCATAGAATTATCCCGGCAGGGAGAGGCTTATCTTTCGACACTGGTAGGCGAGGGCAAGATCAAACAGCTCAGGAATATCTTGCAAGAGATTTATCAGCATCTGGAGGAATCTGGTGAAGGACGCAAATAGTTGTTCATGCAATTCGTTCTGATCCGTACATATGATGTAATTTATATCAATAAAAAAGTAAAAAATCGTTTCATGGGTTCTTAAAGCGCCATATTGACATTTTCCGCAGCGAAGCACGGGCGTACTATTAAGCACATGTCCACGTAGAGGCATGCCATGCTTCAGGAGAAATATGCTTAGCCAGGCTCTCTTGTTTTTGCTGCAGATATGCGCACGGTGCTTGCCGGTGCTGATGTTTAGCATCTTGTGTCTTGTGTTTCCCCATGCGGCGCAAGCGCAAAAGCTGACAATCTACACGGAAGACTGGCCACCGATGAACTTCAAGACCAAATCGGGTATTGATGGCATGGCAGTCGATATCGTCCAGGCCATGCAAGCCATCACGGGCAATAAGGAAGCGATACAACTGGTGCCCTGGGCACGTGGCTACAAGGCCGTGCTGGAAGATGACAACGTGTTGTTGTTCAGCCTCGGCCGCTCGCCAGAGCGCGAAAAACTCATGCACATGCTGGGGCCGATCGCGGTATCCAAGACCGTGGTTTATACCCGCAAGGGTGAGACAGCAAGACTCAAGGCTCTCGATACGGATATCTACAAGCTGCCAATCGGTGCTTACCGTGGCAGCATCTTTGCCGATGCCGCAAAAAAGAAAGGCTTCATCAATCTGGCCCAGGCTGATTCACCACTCAATTCTTCGAGAATGCTGTTTGCCCGGCGTTTTGATCTGTGGGTTGAGGGTAGCCTCGCAGTGAATTCCATCCTGCAAGAAAGTGGCCGCAGCGTGGCCGATGTAGAAGAAGTCATGGTGCTGGATAGCCTGGAACTGTATCTGGCGTTTTCACTTAAAACCCCGGCAGCAAGCATCACTCTGTGGGAAAACGCCCTGCGGCAAATGAAGAAGGATGGCAGCTTTCAAAAAATACACCAGAAATGGTTGCCCGGTGAAACCCCTCCCATGGAAGTGCACAGGGTAGAGGGTGGACATTGATTCCTGTACCAGACGCGTGCGTGCCAATCTGTATTTGCCTGCAGGCCATGCAGGCATAACATTGCCTGTTTCCAATTCTGTTTCTACATGTAAAAGCTGGCCCGCAGCTTTTATATTGCCCTTATCCTGTTACGCTTTCATGCTGAACAGTGATTTTGGCTGCGTAACAAGTGTCAATCCTGAATCAGCAGATCAATCTCCATTTCTGTTTGCGTCATGCTGAAAAAATTAAAAAATCTCATTTCCGGAAAATCTTCTGCGGTAGCCCAGGCGCCATCATCAGGCTCTGCAAGTTCAGCCGTGACAGAGGTAGCGGCGGTAGCAACTGCGGTAGCAAGCACGGACGCAACTGCGGCAGCAGAAACCGAGATTGATATTGACAGCGTCAGCAGCATACTGATCAATGCCTATTGCACCTGCGCGCAATTGCCACCCCTGAATTTCCCGCACAAGCTCAATAGCCAGCGCGATATGAGTGATCCGGAGATGCATGGGCATCTGCAAGGCTTTATCGGCTATGTACTCAAGCGCGGTGATGGGCAGATGACACATCAGCGTTATCATGTGATGCGCCATATCCAGCGGGTGCAGCAGCACCTGAGCCTGTGGCTGGATGAAAGCCAGCTTGATGCCTATTCTGACTGGGCCGTGGCGGCAAATGCCATCGCCTTCATGCCTGATGGTGATATCCGCGACCCGCATGGCTATGTCTTGCTGGCGGCAGCTGATGGCGGTATCGAAACCGGCGCGGCCATCCCTTATCCGGCACTGGCCTGGCAAAGAAAGGCGCGTACCGATACCCTGCTGGCTGAAATGGGCATACAACTGCCTGCCCATCTGCCGCCACTGGTCAGCGAGGCCGAGCTGCAATTACGTCCGGCGGTTGAAATACTGGGCAGGGCGCTGGCCTTGTATATCGTCGCCTTGCGCGCAGAATCTGTGGCAACTAACCAGCCCATTCCTGCTTATGAATTGACAGATCGCTTCCCGCAGGTGCATGCGTGGTTGTCGCCGGTAGAGCGCGAATTTCTTGAGACGGAAGAACCGACAGAGGATATCCTTCCGCAATTTGCCTGGCGTTATGAATCCCTGTATGTGCTGGAATGGGCATTGGGCTTGCAGGAAGAATTGCCCTTTGCCGACGATATCTGCGATGTGCCGCTGACGGCGCGCACTATGATGAACATGGATTTTGAAGCAGCCATGGCCAAGGCAAAAACACGTCCGGCCAGCCAGATACTTGATGCGCTGGACCTGCATTATCGCCTGCACTGGCTGGTACGCCAGAACAGGATGAAAGAACAAGCGCTACCGCTGAACCTGGAAGCCGGTGTCATCTATGAGCGGCACTATGCTCTTAACTGGCTGGTCAACTTTGAGAATGCAGACTGGGACGGGGTGGATACACCGACCTGATCTTTAGGGGCTCTCTGGCGGTCCTTTTAATTCAATGACATTGCCTTCCGGGTCAGTGATGTAGATCGATAAGCCTTCACCCTCGGCACCATAGCGCTGGCCGACTTCTCCAACGCTGACATCGTGGTTTTGCAGATGCGCTTGTATGCTGCCGAGATCAAAGGGTTCGACGCGCAGACACAGGTGGTCCATATTGCGGCCTTCCTTGCCTGGTGCGGCACCACCCATGCGGCCCAGCTTGCCCGTGACCGTAATCAGGTCTATCAACGACCTGCCTGCACGCAACTGCGTCAGACCAATCTCTTCCTGCCTGCGCTCGATAGTGCAGCCCAAGACATCACAATAAAAATGCAACATGCTGTCCAGGTCTTTTACCCGCAGGACGAGGTGATCGATTTCGCGTATCTTGAACATGGTTAAGATTCGTCAGTAGTGGCGATTTCTTATCTTAAACCTGTTTGATGAATTGTGCTGACGCCTGGTAGGGGACGCATGACGCACGCTACAGCACCATGGTCCTGTACACAACCAGTGCGCATGGCGCACCCTACTGAGAGCGTATTGGTCGGACGAACGCAGAAGATTACTCAAGCACCTTCAGAAAAATTAAGCTCTATGCCATTGCCTTCAGGGTCACTGAAAAATACTTGATGCTGGGTTGCAAAACCTGCTGATGCTTCCACCGTGGCATGGCGATAAACGATGCCATCGGCCTGCAATTTTGCCAGCATGGCGGGCAGATCGGTGCAGGCGAAAGCGACATGGTCGAAACCGGTTTTTAATGCTGTCTGACGGGTTTCTCCAGGGCGGTTTTCTGACAGGTGCAAGACATCACGGCTACCGGCATATAACCAATAACCAAAGCTCTTCAGCGGGCGGGGGCCTTCTGTCAGACCCACATAACGGATATAAAAATCCTTAAGCTTTTCCAGCGTGGCACGGTCGCCGCGCAGATTGTAGTGACCAAGGGCGATGGCGGGCATATGCTTGTACTTTCTATCTTCTACTATAGTTACTGATTACTTCAACCAGCCGCGACGGCGGAAGTACCAGAACGGCGTAATCGCCGAAGCCAGCATCAATGCCAGTGCGAACGGGTAACCGAGTTGCCAGTCCAGTTCAGGGAACCAGCCCTTGAAGTTCATGCCATAGATACTGGCGATCAGGGTAGGCGGCAGGAAGGCCACGCTGGCGACCGAGAATATCTTGATGATCTTGTTCTGGTTGATGTTGATGAAACCGACGGTTGCATCCATCAGGAAGTTGATCTTGTCGAACAGGAAGGAGGTATGACCATCGAGTGATTCGATATCACGCAAAATCTGGCGGGCTTCTTCAAACTGGTCTGCATTGAGCAAACGCCCGCGCATCAAGAAGCTGACAGCGCGGCGAGTGTCCATCATGTTGCGGCGTATGCGGCCATTCAAATCTTCTTCAACAGCAATCGAATTCAGCGCGGCGGCAGCATCCTGATCGCTGAAGTTTTTTTGCAACACACTGCGGCTGACGTCTTCCAGGTTTTGATAAATACCTTCGAGCGCATCGGCAGAATACTCGGCATCGGTCGCATACAGGTCCAGCAGCACATCCTTGTAATCAGCGATAGAACCGGGACGCGAACGCGCACGCATGCGCACCAGGCGGAACACTGGCAAATCGATAGTATGGACAGAGAATAAAATATCACGCGCCAGGATGAAGGCCACCGTCACCGTGCGTGCAGGTTCATCGTCATCGTCAATCAAGAAATCGGTGCGCAAGTGCAGGTCGCCATTGTCGGCTTCGTAATAGCGGGCTGATGCCTCGATATCCTTGACCTCGTCTTCCCCCGGCAAGGTCACGCCATAGATACTCTTTACCCATTCGCGCTCTTCTTCATTGGGGTCAGTCAGGTCGACCCAGATAGGCAGGGTATTTTCAAGATCAGCGCGGTTTTCCACATTGATCTGGCTCAGGCGGCCATTATGCAAGACGAAGACATTAATCATAGGCAAATTCCAGGAAAGCAAAGTCTTTGGTTTGGCTGGATTGTAAACCTGTTTTATGCCTGTGGGCGGGTTGGGGCGGGATTTTATTTTGGGTTTTGGTGTGGATTTATATGTCTTTTGTTTAATTTTTTCTCATTGAAGGGGATTTGACATTTTTGTAGGGTGCGCCGTGCGCACCATTACCGTGTCCCGTGCCTTTAAACCTGCGTAGATGTCCGGGGCGAACTATTAGCGTTGATATGAACCTGTGCGCATGGCGCACCCTGCTGGGTACTGGCACACATTCCTTGCCTATCTGTGATAAATTTCTCTGCTCATTGAAATCAACAAACCAGTGTAAAGATTAATCTGAAGAACAGCATGAGCACAAACATTTACCAGGCGGTTGCCGCCATCCCTGATATTGCCACCTACTGCCACTTGCGCAAGGCATCTGGTTTAAGCACCAAGACAGTAGAAGCGGCGGCGCGTGGTTTGCCAGCCAGCCTGTTTGCCGTGCAAATCATGCTAGGTGAGCTGGTCGTTGGTATGGGGCGTGTTGTCGGCGACGGCGGTACTTCATACCATGTTGTCGATATCGCGGTCTTGCCAGAGCATCAGGGCAAGGGCCTGGGCAAGATGATCATGCGCGAGATCACACATTATCTGCGGCAGAATGCGCCAGAATCAGCCTATGTCAGTCTCATTGCGGATGGTCCTGCGCAGCATCTGTACGCGCAATTTGGATTCCTGCACACGGCACCTGCTTCGGTAGGCATGGCTTATAAAATCTGACGCAATTCAAATCCAATTCAGAATCCATTCCAGAACCTATTTTTTACGAAAGCTCGCATGCAAGAATTTCTGGCAAGTACCACCTATATCGACTGGCAACATCCCGCCGTACTGGCGCAGGCACAAGCACTGGCTGCCGCCGGTGGCGAGCAGGCTGATATCGCGCGACGCTGCTTTCATTTTGTGCGTGACCAGATCAGGCATAGCTGGGACTACCGTCAGAATCCCGTGACCTGCAAGGCATCTGAGGTACTGGCTCATGGTACCGGTTATTGCTATGCCAAGAGCCATTTGCTGGCTGCCTTGCTGCGTGCCAATGGTATCCCCGCTGGCCTGTGTTACCAGCGTCTGACCATAGGCACAGAACCGCCATTTTGCCTGCATGGCCTGAATGCCGCCTACTTGCCGGAACACGGCTGGTACCGGCTGGACGCGCGTGGTAACAAGCCCGGTGTAGATGCAGAATTTTGTCCGCCAAATGAACAACTGGCCTTTGCTCTTACCACGCCAGGCGAACAGGATTTCGCCGGTATCTGGGCAGAGCCGCATGCAGCGGTGCTGCAGTCATTGTTGACGCAGCCAACGGTAGAAGCGGTGATGACCCATTTGCCTGATGGCGATTTGAGTAATGATCCCACGCCCGCCAGGCTCGCGCATCTACTTTGAAAGGAGCAACTGAACCCATGACAACTACCGCCGACATAACTCCTGAAACCGTCGTCCAGGCCCAGCTCGATGCCTATAACGCCCGCGATGTCGAAGCCATACTCAAGACCTATGCCATCGATGCACAGCAATTTGAATTTCCGGGCAAGTTGCTGGCAACAGGTCACGCAGAAATACGCCCACGCATGGCGGTACGCTTTGCCGAACCTAATCTGCATGCAAGACTCATACGCCGTGAAGTGATAGGCCACATCGTCATTGACCATGAAGAAGTCACACGTACTTTTCCAGAAGGAACAGGGCGCATGGAAATGATTGCCATCTATGAAATTAAAAATGGCTTGATACAAAGCGCTTCCGTGGCTTTGGGTGCCAAGATACTGGATTGATGTCGGATTTATATTGTGGTGGCCAGCTATGATCAGCAATTTGCGGGTATTTTCCTGACTGCGCGTTAAAATAAGGTTTTATCCAGCTTTATTACTCCAGCTATGGCCCGCCTGCAACTGCATTTTCCCGAAGACCAATATTATTTCACTACCCAGTTGACAGTCAGGGTGACTGACATCAATGGTGCTAACCACCTCGGTAATGATTCCATGATCTCCATGATTTCTGAAGCGCGGGCACGTTTCCTGTATGACTTTGGCATACGAGAAACTGCGGCTGGTGGCAGCGGCATCATCGTGACTGATCTGGCAACGACCTACAAGGCAGAAGCTCATGCGCGCGATCAGTTGCTGTTTGAAGTCGGTGTCATGGACTTTAACAAATATGGTGGCGACATCACCTTCCGCATCACCCGGCCAGCAGACCAGACCCTGGTCGCCATGGCAAAATCAGGTTTTGTGTTTTTTGATTACCGCGCCGGGCGCGTGGTGGAAATGCCGGAAGACTTCAAGGCCAAGTTTGCACGGGTGAATTTTCTGGATTGATTTGCCTGAAAAACAGCTCATGTCTTTTTTGGTCAAGACATGTGGGCAGATGAAGGAGACATTCCTACAACTTGGGTTGAGCCGGAGTCCGGGGCACTTCCCTGAATTGCGCCAGCATGCGGCTGGAAGGGCTGTCAGCCATCGTCAGTAAGCCGGTATCTACCGCTGGTTTGTCGCTACTCTTGCCTTCCTGTGCCGTGGCTGGCAAGGGCTTGGCGGCGTCCTTGCTGTCCAGCCTGATCTCATTTGGACTATTCGCCTGGGTACCCAGGGCTTTGGCATTTTTTGTGTACGGCTCCATTGCCGGGTTCATTGGCTCCATTTTTTTACCGAATAAATCCAGGCTATTACTTTCCCCACGTTCTGACATCTTGATCCAGTACACTTTATGCTGTGATGAATCATGTATTACGCTCATGTCAGGGTCTGCAGGAACATCAAGTTTCTTGATGAGATTGTCGCCCAGCGTGCCATTCAGGAACTGCGACATCATATTGAAATTACGGTAAGGCAGGCCATTCTTTTCATAGCCACCGCCAATATCACTGTGCGCACCGGCGACCATGACCTTCAAGAACCTGCCATCTGCCGACAAGCCGTCATTGCTATAATTGGTTGCCGGAAATTGCAGCCTGCGCTCATCCGCCGCACGGATCTGGATACCCGTAATCACGGTATCTGGCGGCCTTCTGTCATTCATTGACGGCACGCCGGTGGCAACAGGATCAAACAAACCCAGAGCTTGCGGTATGGTGCCGCCTTTGACTAATGCGGGAACTGTATAAGAGATATCAGACTGTTCAGAATTATTGCTTGCTGGGCGACCGACCTTGCCTAGAATGTTCTGAACACCACGCTCAGCAACAATGCGGGAAAAGCCAGCAGCTTGCTCAGCACCACGACTGAAACCCACAGAAACGACACTGATTTTGGCATCCGGATTTTCCTGGAGCCAACGGTTACTCTGCCGTTCGAATTTCTCATACATCATTTCTATGCGTGCGTTGTATGTCACGCCAAGTGCGCCATCAACCGTACCCATTACACCGCTTTGCGTTCCTGGACCTGCAACATATTGACTTACTATATTAGGGTTCTTCCCGTTGATATTTTCAAGTTGCTTGCTGAACAATCCCACATTGGTAATATGGGCAGGATCATTAATTGCATCGTTGCCCGTACCATCAAATAGTGCAACGAAAACTCTGGCGTTTGGATTTTTGGCGTCATACAGATTGGGTACTTTAAATGCATCTATCTGTTCTTGTGCTTTCGTATAACTGGCTAATTGTTCAGGCGTTGCGATTTTTACGTCCACGCCGTCGTTGCCTGCAGTCGTCATAATTCAGTCAGTCAAAATGTCTTGGAATAGGCAAGAACGCGATGATCCCGCTCGTCTCTCAGAAGTGCATTTGGGTCTTTGGGAATCAGCTGTATGCTGGTGAACATATATACATTCACAGTTCTGTCATTTACTTCAATAATAAGGGTGGGGCGACGACCCGATATAGGCATGGGTTTGTAAATGTCAGCAGGATTTTCATCATGCAGCACTTTCCTGTCTTTAAAAATGCTGTCCAGATCAAGCGTATGTTTAAAATGAGTCCCATCTTTTGAACGCCATTCCATTTCCACCAAACTCGCGAAACTCAAATAGGGGCCTGAGCCAGACCCAGGGTAACGGGCTGCATCTGCAGGGGTTTTTTCTCTGGCAGTTTCACCAAAGGCGAGTTCGTGCGGCAAGCCCGCATAAACAAGCCGTAAGTCGCCAGCGCTATAGACCTGGATATTCAGATCGTGTGAATCGAATTTCAAAACATCATCTTCTGCTGCCATGGCGAGGCTTCCTATTTGTGTTTGTAAAAGAATAGTCAGTATAGACGCCGTCCATTTCAGCACTTTTCTTCTTGATACAGTGTCAGTTTTTACCGTTAACATTTGCAATTAGACCGTGATAGTGCATGCTGATCCGAGTCAGGCGAGGCTGGAAAAAGAGTGTGGAAATGCATTACTTTAATCACTCGCCTCACTACTGCCCATTCAGATTGAGTGTATCAATTAGTTGCTTCAGGTAAATTCAAGCGTTGCCCTGTGCGATATTAAATATTCCTTATGTTTATATCATTGATAGTGCGAAATTGTCCAGAGTTCCATGCATCATTCCTGCATGCGATATTTATAAGGCCAACCGTGTAGACGGTCTGTCTTTGGAGATGCTTGCATCGTGGGTAGCCATGCAGCATGCCATTGCGAGATTGAAGGGGAACTGTACATCAGCCAGCGATTGCTACTCTCCAGGCCGGAGAGTAGCAATAAGTACTACATCATCATGCACCAAACTTGTAATTGACTTCCACCCAGCCCTGGCGGCCAAGCGGGCTGAATGAACCGACCGGGTAGTTAGGCCAACCGCCACTATAGTCGTACTTGATCTTGTTCAAGACATTGTTGACGATGACGGAAACGCTCAGATTTTTATTGGCCTGATAGACTGTGCTCCAGTTGGCGATGCCTGTCGGTGACAGGTAATACTGGCCAGAGCCATTTGGTATCTTGCCATAGCGCGTGACTGTCAGGGTATTGGAAAAATCTCCTTTTACCCAATTGACGCTGGTGATGAGCTTGTCGCGCCAGTCGGTGTTGCCAAGGTCGGCCAAATCATCATACAGGGCATCGCCTTCAAACTGCTTGGATTTTTTGCTCAGGGTCTTGCTGTAATTGGCCTTGACGATGAAGCTGCCATAAGCACTGGTTTTGAGCTGATACTTGCCGCTGATGTCGATACCACTGGTAGCCTGGTAAGCCGCATTGATGGGATTGACCCAGATCTCCTGTATTTCACCTGCATGGCTCAGTGCATCTTTGGGGTAGCGCTTGATACGGTTGATGGTATCAGCACACAGGCTGGAGCCTATATCCCGCTTGCCGGTGCGGCAATCAGCTTCATCGCGCAAGAGCTGGTCGGCACTGAGGTTGACGACCATGTCGCTGATCTTGATGTTCCAGTAGTCGAGCGAGATATCAAACTGATTGCTGGGTGACCAGACCACGCCCAGGCCAAAGGATTTGCCTTTTTCTGACTTTAGGTCAGGGCTGCCAAACTGCACATAATTGGCACCTGGGGAATAATTCGCGTAGTCGCAATCCTTGAGTTCCTGGCCTTCAGCCTTGCAGCGGTAATAGTCGGTGGTGCTGGAATAATAGCCAGTACCACGTGCCTTGAAGATGTAATTCATGTCTGGCGCGCGGAAGCTGGTGGCGTAATTAGCTCGGAATAAAAGCTCAGAAGTCGGGCGGATTTCAAGGCCGCCGTTATAGGTCAGCTTGCCATCCTTGCGGCCAGCGAAGTGATAATCATCGTAGCGACCAGCGAGGCTGGCAGTGATCTCTTTGAGCAGCGGTACATAGGCTTCTGCACCCAGCGCATAACGCTGGCGCGAACCACGCACATCATCTGATTTGGTGACGGTGTTGAACACGCCCTGGTTGATTTTGGGGTCAGGCAGGTTATCAAAACTCTGGCGGCCTATCTCGGCAATGGCCGCAGTCTTTACCGCGCCAGCCGGCAGTTTCCATAATTCAGTGTTGACAGCCAGGCTCAGGGTCTGTGTGCGTGAACTGTCTGAGCTGCGAGATGCCGAGGTGATCTGGTCAAATTCTGCCGGTGTCAGCCTTTGCGTCAGGCGTTTTGGATCAGGTGCATAGATGGCGATGCCAGCGGCGTCCAGACCCAGTTTGGGTCCCAGAAAAAACTGGTCTATATTGGCCAGCGTGCGTGGTGCCACGTTTTCGCTGCGGTAAGCAGAGGCGCTATAGGCAGCTTCATAATTCCATTGCGTGCCAGGGATCACGCCTTTGATGCCGAGATTGATACCAGCAGACTGGTCATCCCACAGGCGGTTGAAGCGGTTCACGCCATTGATTTCTTCCGGTGCGAATACCTTGCTCCAGGCTTCATAGGCATTGCTGTTCTTGTTCCAGAAATAGCTTTGGTTGGTGGAAGACGATACCCAGCTTGGCGAGCGTGTATCGTTTTCTGTCTTGTTCTTGCCCAGCAGAATATCGGCGAACAGGGTAGTGTCTGCGTTCAAATCCAGGTTGCTGCTGGAGAAAAAATTCAGGCTCTGGTTTTTGGTTTGCACTGTCCAGTGCATGGGGCTCAGGCGCGGGCTCGCGCAATAGCTGCCCTTGCTGGTTTTATAGCTGATCTGCGTGCCTTCAAAAAAATCGCTTAGCTGGCTGCAGGCATCACCCAGATCGAGGTATTTGCCAGATTTCATATCCTTGCGATATAGCGTCGCGCTCGGTGTGCTGCGGGTCGCCATGAAATCACGCTGGGTCGCACGCAGTGGTTCACGCTCGCTGTATTCCAGGCTGAACAGGCTGCGCAACTGATCGACATTGGCGGTGCCAGAGAATTGCACGCGCTTGTTGCTGCCACCGCCGCGGCCAGTATCGCCGAGTTTGACATTCAGGTTATAACCCTGGCTTTGTTTTTTCAGGATGATATTGACCACACCGGCAATCGCATCAGAACCATAAATCGCAGAGGCACCACCATTCAAAATCTCTATGCGCTCTACAACATTCGACGGGATATTCGCCAGGTTGGTAAAATTGACCGTGCCTTCATAAGCAATAGGGAAATCAGCCATGCGCCTGCCATCAAGCAGTATCAGGGTATGGTTAGGCCCCAGACCGCGCAGGCTGATGGTATTAGCAGACGGCGTGAAGGTATTACCAAAGTCTTCACCCTGGGTAAAACCAGAGTTTTGTACCGAGTTATTGATCGCATCATAGACATTCTTGTAACCCTGTCTGGTGATTTCTTCTGCAGTGATGATGGTGACAGCGGCAGGGCCTTCAAGACTTGCGCGCGGTATGCGTGAACCAGTGATGACGACGGCTTCCGGTTTACCTTCTGCCGTCTGGGCAAAGGCAGAATTACTCAGGGTCTGGCTGTAAAAGAGTGCCAGTAAACAGGCTGCAAGGGGTTTCAGTGCGGGTTGGCTTGCAGCTTTGCGGGGATAGTTTTTTTGATGCATGGGTCTTCTCAGGAATGAATGAAGACCGAAAAATATCAAGGATATATTTATATTAAAACGAATATATCCGTATATCCACATGCATAGCTTGATTGGTATTACTACTTAATGACTGCCCTTGATCAACATCCGCCTGGAGAATGTGTGGCACACTTATGAAAGTGGTTTCGTTTCCAATATTTCAGAATACGCGCAGTGTTTCTCAAAAAATCCTTGCATAACTTGCTCTGTCTGCTGTTGTGCTGTCTCGCATGTGCAGGCAGCACCGATGGCAAGGCAGAAACCATCACGCTCATCGGTGAGGATAGCTGGTATCCATATTCTGCCGTCAAGGATGGCAAGAACCGGGGCTTTGCCGTCGATGTCATCAAGGCCGCCTATGCGGCGGTGAATATTGATGTCCGCTTCATTGCCACCCCATATTCACGTTGCCTGATGCTGGTCAAAAGCGGGCAGGAACTCGGTTGCTTTGACAGCCTCAAAGACATTGCGCTGGAGCCGGATTTTATCTTCCACAAGGAAGCCATCTTCAAGGCCAGCGTTGGCATCTATGCCAGGACAGACAGCCCGCAATCAAGAGTCAGCAAGATCAATGTGCAGGAATTGCAAAAATATGTCATCGGTGTGACGCATGGTTATACCTATGGCAACGCGTTTGAAAACGATGCGCGCATAGTCCGTGAAGCTGCACCCAGTGATTTATCCAGCTTGCGCAAACTCCTGCTTGGACGTTCTGACTACTCTCTCATCTATACCCGTATTGCAGATTACCTGAGCAGCGTGCACCCGGATGAGTTCAAGGGGAAAATCCAGCAAACCGGCATCCTGCTGGAAGACAGCCTGTATGTGAGTTTTTCCAAGCGCCGTCCGGAATCTCAGCGCTATGCAAACGCCCTCGACCAGGGCCTGCGCCAGATCAAGGCGAATGGCGTGTATGCGGCCATAGAAAGGAAATGGGCCAGGCCAGAGCCATGAACTTGGCGCACCCTACCAACCTGTATATTGATAACGAAAATTGCATTTGCAGACAGTGAAGAAAAAAATGAATTACGTAATGGAAGAAATTTCCAAGCCTGACCAAGACAAGATTTTTAGTGATCTCGCCAATGACTTCAGAAAGACGCGATGGTTGCAGATGAGAGGAGGTTATTTTAACGATGGCGTGCCAAGAAAATGGGTCATAGACAGAGAAAACGATACTTATCTGTTTTCTGCGCCGCCAGTCAGCATGTCGGAAGAAAATAAATATTATTTCTTCTTCAAGAAAGTCATGCATGTCCTGCACATAAAAACCAGGGACTCACAGACAATTTATTTTGCTGAACATGTGAATATGGAGCCTGCAAAGCTGGAAGAATTGAAATCGGCAATTAAAGCTGCTTTTGCTGAATATGGGGTGTATGCCAATGGAAGATATCTTTGTCCTCCAAATAAATTTGGGGACGTGATAGTGCCATGAGCTTGATATCAAATAAAGTAGTCCCCATCGGTAAAACAGATACTGCACACCGCCTCTCCACCCGCCTCGCTTTCCTCGCCGCTGGCCTGGTTGTTTCTGCATGGGCGCCACTGGTGCCTTATGCCAAAGAAAGGCTGGTCCTTGATGAAGCTGCTCTTGGCCTGCTCTTGCTGTGCCTTGGTGGTGGTTCTTTGTGTGCCATGCCTGTGACTGGCATGTTGACTGCACGCTTTGGTTGCCGCTCCGTGATCTTGACGGCAGGTGTATTGACTTGCCTGATCCTGCCTTGCCTCTCTGTCGTGGGCAGGCCCTTGCTGTTTGGTTTGACATTCCTGTTGTTTGGGGCCTCGGTAGGTACTCTCGATGTGGCGATGAATATACAGGCCGTGATTGTTGAAAAAAACAGTGGTGCCGCGTTGATGTCCGGCTTTCATGGCATGTTCAGTGCCGGTGGTTTTCTCGGGGCGGGTACCATGGCTTTGCTGTTATGGCTGGGTATGCACGTGCTGGCCGCCAGTATCTGCCTGAGCTTGCTGGTCGCATTGATGTTGCTGATTGCCAGCCCGAATCTGCTGCATGAACTGGAAGCAGCCGAGCGTGATGGCCCGCAATTTGTGATACCGCACGGTGCAGTGATTTTTATCGGTGTCCTGTGTTTCGTGGTTTTCCTCGCTGAAGGTGCCTTGCTCGACTGGGGCGCATTATTGCTGACCGCCGGGCGCGGGTTGGATGCCGGGCAGGGCGGCATAGGCTATGCCGCATTCTCGGTCGCCATGACCCTCGGCCGGCTTACGGGTGACCGCGTAGTGGCGCGCATGGGTGGCAAGCTCGTCATGCTAGCTGGGGGCATGTGTGCGGCGCTGGGTTTTTTTGCTGCTGTACTGGCCAGCTCGGCCGCTATTGCCATCCTGGGTTTTATTTTGATAGGCATAGGCGCATCAAATATTGTGCCTATCTTGTTCAGCGCCGCAGGCAAGCAAAATGCCATGCCAGCCAGCCTGGCCATTGGTGCCATCACCACCATAGGTTATGCCGGTGTGCTGGCTGGCCCGGCCCTGATAGGCTTTGTTGCCCATGCGATTAGCCTCAACATGGCATTTGCAGGGCTGGGTGTGGCGATGTTGCTGGTGGCGGCCAGCGCGAGGTTGAAACTGTTTGCCGGTAGCCCAGTCTGATTGATTTGCTGGCGTAAAGCTGTTTAAAAAAATCTTCAGCTACAATAGGCTTTCATTTTTCAGCCTACAATTTTCGCCATGACTTCATCTGCATACCGTAAATTCGCCCAGCCACAATTGTCCGAAGCCAGCATACAGGCAGTGGCCGATGTGCTGCGTTCCAACTGGATCGCGACTGGCCCCAGGGTCAGTGAACTGGAACAGGCGCTATCAGCAACTTTTGGACATCGCCCCACCAGGTTGCTGACCTCGGCCACAGGTGCGATGGAGGTGGCGCTGGCACTGTGCAATATAGGTGAAGGCGATGAAGTCATTACGTCTGCCCAGACTTTTTTCTCGGCCATGAACATGATTGTCAAATGCGGTGCCAAACCCGTATTTGTCGATTGTGACCTGGTCACCCGCGCCATCGACCTGGCCCAGGTAGAAGCCGCCATCACACCTAAAACCAGAGCCATCATGCCCACGCATTTCCCCGGTGCGCTCGGTGATATGGATGCGCTGTATGCGCTGGCGAAGAAGTACAAACTGCGCGTCATAGAGGACGCAGCACTGGTGCAGGGTTCGAAGTGGAAGGGTAAACCCGTAGGCTCATTTGGTGACATCGCCATCTTCAGCTTCCATCCAAACAAAAACATGACGACCATAGAAGGTGGTGCGATTGTGGTTAACGATGAGACAGAAGCGCAGCGGGTAGATGTGCTGCGCTTTCATGGGATCACCAAGCTGCCAGACCAGACCCGTGATGTGGTAGAGGCCAGCGGTAAGTTCAATATGTCGGACGTATCAGCCGTGATAGGCCTGCATCAACTGACACAGTTCGACGACTTCATGGCCCAGCGCCAGGTGCTGGCAGATCGTTATTTCAACAGCTTCCCGCAGATACCCGGCATCGTGCTGCCACCGCAGGGCCAGCCAGACCAGACCTGGAATATGTTTTGCGTACTCATCCCTTACGAAAACTTTGGCCACACCCGCAGCAGCTTCCGCGCGGCGCTGCATGATGCCGGTATAGGTACAGGTGTTTCCTATGAAGCCTGTCACACTACTACCGTGGGCAAGAGTTTTGGTTATGGCGACGGCATGTTCCCCAATGCAGAACGCATCGCCCGCGAGACTGTGACCCTGCCTTTGCATGTGGGTTTGACGGTGTCGGATGTGGATGAGATTTGTGCGGTGGTGAAGAGGGCGTTGGTGGGGTGATGAAATATATGGCGCTCTACAATATTCGGATTGTATCAACCTGCGAACTTTGTAAAGCCCAATATCCACTATTATTGCAATGTAGATTTTCAGTCATCGCACAATCGTCTTTATCAAGATAGCAGCTAAAGTTTTTGGGAAGTATGCCAAGCAATAGCATTAATCGCAGATCGGGATGCGCCTTGCAGATATGGAAGGTCGGGCCGCGCAGGCATAGATAAATATCGTTGCCGATCAAGTTTTCGTAATAGTCTGGATTTGGAAAGTCATAGCCATCCAGATTAATGATTTCTTGCACAGCCATGTGACGTTCTTCACGTTCGGCAAGTTCAGCATTGATGTTTTGCACCAAGGTGGCGACGGCATCCCCTTTCAGATAAAAATCTTCTAGTTCTGACTGCAAAGCACTCCCGAGAGCATTCCACCACTGCATGAGTTTGTGGTGTTCTGATTTGGGAATGATTTTCTTGAATTCAGCGATGGGCATTTTGCGATGGGGCCAAGAGTGCTGCTTAAAGCAACTATTTGAATATCGTAGGGCGTATTGTAATACGCCGCATGAGATCGTGAAATCAGGGTTACCTGTTGATCTGGCAAACATGCGGCGCATTGCAATGCGCCCTACGCAGGCGCTCGCTGCCAAATTGATTCTTTTGTATCTCTCCATGCACGCCAGCCCAATGGCAAGTCCGCCAAAGCACAAACATTGGGATCATGCTCCGCTATGCTTGCCAGGCTGACTAAGACCATATCAGACTCGGAAGGATTCGATTCTGGCCCATGGAATTGCCAGCCACCATCATCCTCATCGTGCGAGACATAGGCAATCCAGTTGTCACCTGTGAAGAAGTTCTTGTTCGCGATAACCGCTATATTTGGCGGGTCGCTAAATGGCCATGGATTCATTTTATTTCGCTGATTTAAATAGTGGCGATGTACCGGGAAAATTTCGGGGAAAAGTATTGCAGTCTAATGTTCCGTTTAATACTGCCTCCAAGAATCTTGACATTGAAAGAGTAAAAACTTCCCATTCCGTCGATCGTGCTCCATTGATTACGACTGTCCAGGAGGCAGAATTTTCACCAGTTTTCCAAAATAATAAATCCCCATTGTCAGTGATGCCAAATGGAAGAAGACCATTTAAATTGGGAAACGATTTGAAAGGTAAAACTTCTCCGAAGTTAATCAACTCCTCCAAGACTTGGCGTTGAAGAAATATCTGTTTTTCCAGATTTAAGTTATCGTTGCTGGAGAATGGGTTGAGTATCCATAGAAAATCATCAATTTGACCTGAACCATATGCATGTATGAACTCTTTGTAATCAGAAGGCAGTTCTGCCCCTAGTCGAGCTTCAATACTGCTCCATTCTGCATCGTAGGGGCTTTCTAATGGTTTACTTGGAGGTGTAAGTAAATGATAAAGGTAGTCAATACTCATATCCTGATTTATTAGATTTTGAAAATAAAGCGTAATCTCAGAGCGCCATCGAGTACAAGCGATACGGCTGACAACCAAACATCCGGCGCATTACAATGCGCCCTGCGTCAAGAGTATTGCTTTGACCCAGAAATTTTTTTTGCTATGTAAATTCAATCCCCCGCATCCTTGCGCTTCTCCGGCGCATCCGGCACTGCGACTTTTTGCCCATCCACGCCTGCCTTGCTGAGCTGGCCTTTTTCCCAGAACAGCATTTCACCTTTGATACCGCCCTTGATGCCGGAATCTATCGAGATGACTTTGCCCTGATAATGGGAATACACACCATCCATGGTGGTGTGGCCAACAACGATGCGTTCGAGCTTGAGTTGCTGCAGCATCTTATCAAGGTCGGCAAGGGGTAATTTGGGCGCATTGAAATAGCCACGGTACCAGAGCGGCCCTACGCTGCCATACAGCCAGCTCAGTACGTCATCCGTCTTGACCTGCGCTTTGCTCAAACCCAGTGTGCTGCGGTATTTTTCATTGATTTGCTGCAGGCTCATATTGAGGTTTTGATGATCGGGATGCAGGCCGCCATGCATGAAGAGCATGTCATTGACCTGCACGATCACCGGTTTGCTGCGCAACCAGCGGCCGAGCACGCTGCTGTTGTCAAACATTTGCTGATAACTGACATTCAGGTGCTGGGCGACGGCAGCATATTTTTTATTCAGGTAACGCACGTCGCCTGCCATGGAGATAGCTTCATGATTACCCAGCAGCAGGTGCACGCCACCACCGGCGGCGCTGGCCTGGGCTTCGAGTGCATACAACAGCCACAGGGATTCAGTGACCTTCGGGCCACGGTCCAGTACATCACCGGCGATGACGAGATGGCCTTTGCCATAGGTCCATCGCCAGTCCTGGTTGATGATGCCATTGGCCTGCAAGAGTTTGAGCATGAGGTCAAACTGACCGTGGATGTCACTGATGGCGGCGAGTTTGTCGGTCTTGAATTTGATGGTCGCGGGAAAGGCAGTTTCAACCGGACGTATCGTCAATGCCTGCGGATAGCCGCAAGCTGCGGGCAGGCTGATGTTGGCAGAGCTGGTAAAACTTTGCTTTTGCAATTGGTCATTGCATATCCAACTGACATCCAGCCCCCCTTTGTCTGGCTGTGTGGGCGACTGGTAAAAGGCATGGGGGCCATCGTTGATGCTGCTGGCGGGTGTTGTGGCCAGGAGCGCATCCTGGGCCTGCGTGGCGGGAGCAAATAGCAGGGCGATGTGGAGCACACTTGCGCGCAAAACCTGTCTGGCAGCCCGGAGATAAGTTGCTCGTGAGTTTGTATTGTTCAACATGAGGTGCTCTTCAAGTAGGTATTGCAGAAAATCAGGATCACGAATATACCACCAGCCTCGCGAAACAGTCGGCAGGTTTTTGACCGCCATAGCCGCAAGTTTAAGTATTGAGTCAAGGGCTGTGAGGGTATGGTGTGGTTTAAATAGATACACATGAGTTATTTAATGTAACCAATAGGTTTCATAAAGTGATTGATGTGTTATATAATCTGAGCACGGCGACGGCGCCTGTTCGAGCTATGTCGTGGCCTGTCCGTGTGCAAACTATCATTTTATGGAGATAAAAGATGAAACATACAAATCCTCTGGAAGACCTGGAATTGCTTGTACGTTATGACCGTCACCGCACCTGGATGGGCGTGGTGTATTGCGTATTCTTTTGTATTTGTGCTGTAGTGGCATTGGGGTTTGAAGGCAGCGTCGCCGCCGGGTTTATCCGAAGGCATTTTGGCTTGATGTTCCTGGTACTGATGTTTTTGGGTTTCGCCAGCATGGGGGCGATGCGGCGCGCTGCCAATATCCCGTTTTCCAGCCCGGTGCGCAAGGCGGCGCGCGAAGATGAGCTATACCAAGCCAGCTCATTGCGTGCTTCACAAAATGGCCTGGTTGTGGCGATACTTTTGCAACCCGCATTGGCAGTGACTGCGCACCTGTGGCCGATGACGAATGATCATATCTTCATGGCTATCATGACGGCTGCCTTGAGTTTGCTGGCTGTGTGCATCAGCCAGTTGTATCTGGATCGCTGAGTTCGTGTCATGACAGAACAACTCAGAACCACGATGAAAGTGCAGCGTGCCATCCATAACCTGACCCAGGCCGATCTGGCAGAGTTGACCGGCATTACACGCAAGTCCATCAACGCCATAGAAATGGGGCATATGGTGCCATCAACCCTGCTGGCCTTGAAGCTAGCCAAGGCTCTGCAGGTGACAGTAGAAACCCTGTTCTTTATTGAAGAAATGGGTGAGTAGGTCAGGCCGTGGTTTTTATTCAGTTTTTGAAATAATAAACCTCACCCCGATAAATCTCGGGCTTGGCTTGATTCGTGTTCAAGACCGGCAAGACCAGCCTCGGTGGCAGATTGCCGAGCTTCCATTCACTGGCCAGTGTCATGGCTTGCTGTATTTCTTCTGTCTTCAGGCGGAAGGCCAGGCCCAGTTTTTGTTTGTTGGGCATGTCCTGCATTTCTTTGGCGGTATCGAGCCTGTCGGCGATAGAGAAATACAGGTAGGCGCGGGGCAGGTCGGCGGCAATGCCATTGCCTTCGCTATAGATATTGCCCAGCCAGGCAAATGCACGGGCGTGGCCCTGGCGGGCAGCCTGTGCCAGCAGGTGGATGGCGAGATTGACATCGCGTGGCATGCTGGCACCTGACAGGTACTGGGTAGCCAGATAAGTCTGCGCCTGGGGGTGACTCTGGTTGGCGGCCTGCGCTGCATAAATATTGGCGACGCGCTGGTTGACCTCGGTACCCAGGCCCAGCGCAAAAATACGGGCGAGTCGGAACTGGGCTTCTGCATCGTGCTGGTCGGCGGCGGCCCGGTACAACTTGTTGGCCTGCTCCATATCTTTTGGCACACCCAGGCCCATTTCAAGGCAGATACCAAGGGTGACCTGGGCGCTTGCCAATCCTTGCGCAGCAGCTTTTTGATACCAGGAGATGGCTTGCGCCATGTCTTTTTCTACACCTATGCCCAGGCGATAGCCTTCTGCCAGGTTGAATTGTGAACTGGCATAGCCAGAAGCAGCAGCCTTGCCAAACCATTCCATGGCCTTGGCTTCATCCTTGTCTGGCCCTTTGCCGCTCAGGTACAGGGTGCCCAGATTATGCTGGGCTGCGGCTTCGCCACTTGCTGCCCGGGTGCTCCAGTCCTGGAAGGCCAGGGCAAAATTGCCCTCCCTGAAGGCGGCTGCGCCGACATCTGGTGCTGCTGCGGCAGGTTTGGCTGGTGGGGTGACGGCGGTGGTAATGGCATTGGCAGTCAGAGCATGGGCTGAGAGCAGAGAGCAGAGCAGGGTAGCGAAGAGTGTGGATTTGTACATGGATGATGAGATAGGCTTGCAGGCGCACGGCTCAGGTTTGCTATTGAGGGTGTTAGTGTAAATCATCTTGCTCTGCCCAGGTGAAATCAGCACTGCTGCTGGACATCGTCCAGCATCTGCTGCCACTCTTCTGACCAGGCCAGCAAGGGTAGCATTGCCTTGACCAGGTTCAAGCCTGAGGGGCTTAGGCAGTAACCGCCAGCAGCACCCATTTCGACGATGCGGGTTTCGCGCAGTTCACGCAGGCGCTGGTTGAGCACGGTGGGCGACATAGCGTCGCAACGCTCACGCAGTTCCCTGAAGCTCAGGGGCTCGCCCCGCAATTCCCAGATCATGCGCAAAGTCCAGCGGCGGCCCAGCAAATCCAGCAAGGCCATGATCGGGCGGCCAGTCTGCGATCCCCGCACTGCCTGCCCCGGTTTTGGTGTTGTCATACTTTCTCCTTGCGCTACATTAAATGTAGCGCTATGCTATGTGCTACTGATAGCGTAGCGGTTTGCGGATTTTAACACCGGGCGATGCTTTGCTGGCATTGGCCCCTATTTGATTGCGATTTTTTCAGGAGAAGACGATGAGCATGCCAAGAATTGCCCCGCTGGAGCCGCCTTATGATATCGACTTGGAACAGGCTTTTGCCCGCATCATGCCACCCGGCATGCCGCCCTTGACGCTATTCCGTACCCAGGCACATAACAAGCGTGTCTTGATGCGCATGTTTGCCGGCAATCTGCTGGACAAGGGTGAGATATCCTTGCGGGAACGCGAACTACTCATCCTGCGCACCTGTGCCCGTTGCGGCTCGGAATATGAATGGGGTGTACATGTCACCCTGTTTGCCGCCAGGGCAGGCTTGAGCAAGGAAGACATTGCTGCCACGCTCAGCGATGCGCCAGTATCAAGCGCCTTGTCAGCCAGCGAAATCCTATTGCTCAAAGCCGTCGATGAATTGCATGCAACATCAAGCATCACGCATGCGTTATGGGAAAAACTGGAGCAGCATTTCAGCCAGGCGCAACTACTCGAAATCATCAGCCTGGTGGGCAGTTATCACACCGTGTCCTTCGTCACCAATGCCGCAAGAATAGAGCTGGAGACTTTTGCCGCACGCTTTGCACAATACCAGTGAGTCGGCATTCTGAATCAGTTACCGGTTTTTCGCATCATGGCCTGTAGCCTGAACAAGTCACTCATTGCATACAGGCCTACTGACGCAGCCAGGTGGCTTTGATCGGGCTTTTCGGCAACACCTGAGGCAATCAGGTGGAACTGGTTAGCCGGGTCAGGTACATGGCGCATGCCACAGACTGCATGTAATGAAATGCGTGTCTTGCCATCATTATAGGTCTCACCTTGTGCTGTGCATCCCTGCAAGGCGGCCATGTCCGGCCTGTGCTCAAAGCGCGCCCGGTAAAACTCGATGACGGGGTATTCATTAAAGCCATTGATCTCATGCACATAAGCAGCGTAATAGTATTGCTCAAGCTGGATGGCAATGACATCCTGCGCCCGCAGGAATGTCAGGTTGTCCCTTGTCGATGGCCGCTTTTTCAAAGACGGGGCTGGGCTGTTCAGCAAGGCCTTGATGGCATCGGTATTTCTGAAAAAAGCATCGCTGAGTGCCACTGCTGCATTCAAGTTGTCTATAGCCTGCAATGCACACACGGTAATGGCTGCCTCGGTCACGCCGTGCTTGTGCAAGAGCAGCGCCAGTGCCAGGACAGTTTTGTCCCTGTATAAGGGCGTGGCTTCATCATCGCTGGCGTTGAGCACACAATTCCAGCGCGCCAGCAGTCTGGGCAAGACATAGCCAGCCACGGTCAGTTGCTGATCATGCTTGGCAAAGCTCATGGCAGTTGACGTCAGGCTGGCGACATCATCTTCTATGACCTGCACCAATTGATGGGCGGCCAGTTTGTCGAGGGCTTGCTGGTGGGTGATGTCGGGCATATATTTCCTGCTGGCTGTTCAAGGTTTTACAATAACAGCTTGCTCACTCCAGCAAAAACAGATTTTCATTTGCTCACACTTGCATTCACATTGGCACTCTTGGCACTATTGGCGCAAGCGCTGGCTGACACTGCCCAGCATCGCTTCACTGTAAGGCTGGCCGCTTTGTCCTGTTTCACTGATCAGGCTGCGCCATAACACCGGAATATCCACATTCATGTTCATGAATTTTTGCAAGCCACATGCATAAGCATATTGGTAGGGGTCACTCTGGCGGGTGATTTTTTTGCAGGTGGCGCTGGCGTTTGCCTGGTAAGCTGCCGCTTCTTCTGTTGTCCACACCGCTGTGCTTTTTAGCGCTTCTACAGCCATCGCTTCTGCGCCACCTTCATGTATCCAGGCAGGTTCGTCACCTATGCCACCCTGGTTCACATTTTCTTGCCAGATATGGGCCATTTCATGGGCGACCAACTTTTGTACCAGGTGGCGTATCGCGGGATGTTCATTGAGCATGGCCTTGCCACTGAGGCGGAAAGTGATTTGCCCGTTGGTGGCACCGCCCTTCATGGAAAACCCGGCAGTGCTTGTATCCGTGACAGAAATCATCAAGACCAGTTCACGCAAGAGAGGGCGCTGGTAGGTGCTGGAAAAATAGGCCGACATGGTACTGGTGGTGTCGAGAATAAGTTTGGCCAGCCATTCCGGCGTGGCCGGGTCCAGGACCAGCCTGGCTGCGCCCGCTGGGGCAGGTTTTTGTGGCCCGAAATAAGCATAGGCACGCAAGCTGCGTTCTGCATCGGCAAACGCCGGTGGGGGTATGACAGTCTCGCCAGACAGACCCTGATAGCTGACTGTCAAATTCATGGCGCGCGTCTTGCCACCTTCCTGCACATCGCCGTCAAAAAATCCCATATAGATACCCGCACCGCCATCACTGAAACGGTTATTCGGCGCATAGTTTTTTGGTGCAAAGCCGTTATAGGAGATGATCTCAAAACTGAGCTGGCGCACAGGCTGATCCAGGATATAGCTGTCTTTCTGTTGATCAGGCTGGGCAGATGGCTCCGCCTGATAGCGCACACCGCTTGTCAGCGGCTTCCAGGCCGTGCTGCGGTAATCGCCAGCGGCAGGCATGCTGAACCGGGAGATCGCTTCGCTAAAACTGTAGTCTGCACGCCATTTGTCGGCAGCTATGCGGGTCAGTTGCATCTGCGCAGGCAACTTGCCTGGTTCGTCGGCGATAGCGGGCAAGTTGATCAACAGGTTGATGCTGGTTGCCATCGCTGTGGAAATCAGGAAAGTTCGCATGAGGAGCATTCAAGAGTTATTGAATATGCCAGCATTCTATAAGAAAAAATCGGATTAACGTCTTTATACGAGCTTATACTTAATTGGCGGATTCAAGTTCGAAGTGCAACCCTTTATTATAGTGATTGCATCTGAGCCATAAAGACTTCCTGCGAAGTTTTGTAGCCAAGGCATTTTCTAGATCGATGATTCAAGTAAACCATAGCGTCAGCCATGTCGTCTGCATGTGCTACCTTCCGCAGGACTGAGTTCGCGCTATTGTTACCGTGTTGTCACCGCCAGTCGCACAACTGCCAAGGTCGGTCATTTCATCCACTGGCTGCAGGATGAAATGACCGTGATGCAAAACTACCTGGAACAGTAGGGCGCTAGTGCTGGAGACTTAATACAGAACAGATATCATGCCGCCGCAAGCTGGCGCGGTTTTTTCCAGAAGCCTGATTTGACTTCACCCTTCTTCCAGGCCAGGTACAGGAATACCACACCCATCAAGGTCGCCAGAAAAACCGCGAGTACCGAAGCTTCGGCTCCAAAAGCACCGCCGCTGAGCCATTCAGAACCTGTCATATGGGTTTGCAGCCAGCCCTTGCTGTCCGTGCCGGATACTGCGACAGAGAACACCGCGCCCTGGGTAAAATTCCAGGAAAAATGCATGGCAATGCACAGCGCCAGACGACGTGTCAGCATATAGGCAGCGCCGAACGCGATGCCGGCTTCCAGCGCAATCGCAATTGAACTGAAGACAGTGGCACCCGGGTTGGACGCATGGGCAAAACCAAAGGCCAGGGCAGAGATCAGGATGGCAACGGCACTGCCCAGGGATTCTTCCATCATGCGAAAGATCATGGCGCGAAAAAACAGCTCTTCCATCACCGCTACTACCACAAAGATGGGCAGGTATTTGAGCATCAGCCTGGGGTCATTATAGCCATCGACATGAAACACGCCCAGCAAAGACAAACTGCCCAGCACCAGCACAAACAGCATGGCACCCAGCACCAGGCCGATCAGCCATTCTTTCCAGGCTGAGAATAAGGCCAGCTCAGTCGCTTTGCGCTTTTCTATGAGACGTACATAGAAGGCATAGCTCAGCCAGCCCAGCAGCATGGCTGTGATATTGCGAAATATCACCCAGTCCGGCCCGGCCAGGAAATGCGACATGGCCTTGCGGGAAACAAATTGCACGCCACCGACGATGAGTACCGCCAGCAGGAATTTGACGATGGTGTATTGCAAAAGTTTTTGATGCCAGACTGGCTTGTCCAGGCTGGTGGTGATTTCTGCAGTTGTCATAAATATCCCCATGGATTTTGTTGTGAGTATAGTCTGCGTCAGCCAGGCCCATCAATGGCAGGCAATGCCCGACAATCAGTGCATGGATGACTGGCTGGCACTATAAACAGATGACAAACTATTTACATCAGGGATAAGACAAAGTGCAAAAAGCAGGGATTGAATGGGAAAATACGGCGATAAAAAGCAAGCCCGGATTGAGAGCCCGCCAAGCTGCAATCCATCGGGCAAGTCATTCTCCTTAATGCAAGTCCCTGTATTTTGTCTGCTTCCTGTCAATCTGCGGGATGAAGTTGTAATTCGCCTGCGGATTCTTGACACAGACCGGGCAGTGCGCATTACACTTAAATGTGGCACCAGCCTTACTGCAAACCTTTTTTACCGGGATATCAGATGAAATTGCCTAGACTGCTGATACTGCTTTGGATGACCATGGGCTGCCTGTACCCGGCGCACGCCAGTGATGTTGCCAGCAATTCCAGTAATGTCAGCAGCAATACAGGCAAGCTCATACGCTATCCACGTCTGTCCACGCAACTTGATCCGCATAGTGACTATGTACTGGAAGTGTTAAGGCTGGCGATCAAGGCCAGTGGTCAGCCTTATCAGTTGCAAGCCAGTGAGGCCCCCATGCAACAGGCGCGCGGTATCTATGAGCTGAGCTCGGTGAAGGGGAATGTCGATATCCTGTGGACCATGACGACAGATGAGAGGGAGGCACAGCTAATCCCCATTCGCATTCCCATCGACAAGGGCCTGATAGGCTGGCGCATTGCTTTGCTGACAGAGGCGAATGCGAATATCTTCAAGGATGTCAAAAACCTCAAAGACCTGGCGGCCTTCACTGCCGGGCAAGAGCTGGACTGGCCCGATGGGCCTATATTGAAAAGCAATGGCCTGCCGCTAAAAACTTCGGCATCCTACGAACCCCTGTTCAATATGCTCAAGGCAGGGCGCTTTGATTATTTCCCACGTTCTGTTTTTGAAGTGCAGGTAGAACTCGATGGCCGTCCTGGTCAAAAGCTGGTCATCGACAAGCACATCGCCCTGTATTATCCATCTGCCCTGTATTTTTTTGTCAGCCCGCGCGAACCCAAAGTGGCTGAAGACATACAGAACGGCCTGGAAGAGATGATCAGAAATGGCAGCTTTGAAAAAATATTCCAGCGCTACCAGCAAGCCACGATCAAAAACATCAACCTCAAGTCCCGCACCATCATCAGCTTGCGCAACCCCTTGCTGAGCACAGAAAAAATGCCTTTGCACAGGCCGGAGTTGTGGTTCAAACCCTGAGGTGGCAGCTTGCGTTTTAGACGCTACTGGTGCCGCAGAAAACTATCTGCAAAGGCAGCAAAGGGCTATCGTAGGGCGCATTATAATGCGCCGCATGTGCACGTCTGACGACGTTGTTTGCAATTCTAGTAGGCTGCGCCGCACGCACCTCTCAAAGCTTATCCACTGTTTCCTGTGCAGGCAAATCACGGTACAACTTCAAAAACCTGAACATCTTTGGCCATTCTTCACGCGGTTTGAATACAATCGCAACTTCCCGGTTATCAAGCGCAGATTCTGTCAGCACTACATGATCTTCGACCAGTTTGGCATTGTCAAATTCTTTGGCATTGACACGACATACCGCTTTAAAAAATGGTCCGGCCAGCCATGCTTTGACTTCCGGGGTATCCTGAAAGCGCAGATAGCCCGCCAGGGAAGCATGTGCCACCGCCACCATCGCAAAGCCAAGTGGAACATCATCTTTGACGAGGATATACATTTTCATAGGGAAGCTTTAGGAAAAATGAAATATGAAGACGGGTGAAATTGCGTACAGCAGGGTGTCATGATCCACAAGACGCTTATGTGCTGCCCTACAAAGTCGATTCCGTCGCCGCATCCAGCTTGTCCTGTGCCGGGAACTCTGATACCAGATAGCGTTCAGGATAGCCTTCCTTCTTTTGCATGAGCTCGCCTGCCGTGCTGCACAAGTCATCCCAACTCAGTATCTTGCTGGTGTATTCACCCTCCTGGCTTCCAGGGATCACCATGGCGACCAGGTCGGTTTTAGGCAGCAGCGATACTACGCCCTGCGTCCAGGTAGAGAGTGAAGTCAGTTTGTCGGTGTCATTGTTCTTGAGTACGGTATAGCTGGCGACAAAAATATCTTCCCCGGTCTTGTCATGCAGGGCTTCGAGCAATTCTTTTTGCGAGCCATAATCTTCTGCTCTTTGCGCAGTCTGCAGGTTTTTCAGGCGGTCAAGTACATCGGCATTTTCAGGTAGATAACTGACGGCCTTGCCATCCCTGAGCTTGTACATGCCAGCGGAGACTACCCGGCCTTCTTGTTCCATGCAGGATTGCGCATGCTCCAGCATCGCTAATTGCGAGGTGCTGGAATTGGCATTGCAGAGCAATAACCTGCCACGGGTGGGCACCATCAATACCGGGTCACTGCCGCAACCGGCGCGGTAAATCAGGTCAGGCAACAGGATGCGTGAAGAGTCATAGGCATCTTCCCACACCCCGGCGACAACACCTTCACCAAGATTGACAAACTTGTCTTCAGTGCGGTCGCGCAAATTATCCAGTGCCACTTTCAGGGCATCTTCCAGGCTGATGTTCCAGCTTTCATAATTACTCTGGTTGACCAGTGCCATGGAATGCTCGGTATCGTAGGCCAGCATCAGCATGGCATCGTCGCCAAAGGGCAGGGCAGCCTGCTGATAAGACATGGGCTTATCCTGCATCAGCGAAGTCAGGCGCAGGTATTCACCCTGGCCGCAGGGTTTGAGGCTGGGCATCAGATGCTTGCTGGCACTGGCAAAATCGTCGGGTATGCCATTCACCTGCAGGCCTGCGGTGTATTTCAGCAGCACATGGTCACGCTGGCTTTTGGTCGCAGCACAATAATCACGGTAGGCATTGTGCAGGTTCAGGATGTGCGAACCATTTTCACCAACCACCAGGCGGAACTCCGCTTCATCAAAATGCATGGTCTGGGCGATGCCCTGGTTGCGTGCATACTTGATGACGATCTGGGCAAATTTGTGCGTCGATGGCTTGGACTTGAATAAATCGAAGAATCCCATGAATCTCCCGGCCTGCTGTGTGGTTATCGTAAATCCAGTGATGCCCTGCATCTCGGCTGCAGGGCATTTTCTGTATGATAACGTCAACGACGGGATTTGTGTTCGCCGTATTTGCGGCGCTTGCCTTGGCGAGGTAAGCTTTGCCGCGGATTTCAGTTTTGATTGGCAATGAGCTTCGGGCGCATTGCACCAGGAATTTGCTTATCGACAGCTTTGAGCGCCCTGATCTGCGCTGTGACGGGCCTTGTTACTGCAGACATTCCGCTACTTTTTACCAGTGTAAATGCATCTACCAGTTCACTGAGACCAATTGCCTGGGTCCTCAGGCTTTCCGCCGAGGCTGCAGCCTGTTCTACCAATGCTGCATTTTGTTGTGTAATATCATCCATTTGTGTAATGGCTTGATTGACCTGTTCTATCCCTGAGCTTTGTTCCTGGCTGGCGACGGTAATGTCATGCATGATATCTGCAGCGCGTTTTACACCGGATACAATTTCATGCATGGTCTTGCCTGCTTCTTCTACTAGCTTGTCGCCGATATCGACTTGCTCAACCGAGTCGTGAATCAATGTCTTGATTTCCTTGGCAGCACCAGCGCTGCGCTGCGCCAGATTACGTACTTCACTGGCGACGACAGCAAATCCACGTCCCTGTTCACCTGCTCGTGCGGCTTCAACTGCGGCATTCAAGGCAAGGATATTTGTCTGGAAAGCAATACCATCGATCACGCCTATGATGTCGGAGATTTTGGATGAGCTATGCTTGATCGCTCCCATGGTTTCAACTACCTTCGCTACGGCGTGGCCTCCTTTTTCAGCAATTTTTGCGGTGGACGCAACCAGTTGGGTCGCTTCATGTGAATTGTCGGCATTTTGCTTCACGGTGGAGGTCAATTCTTCCAAGGATGAAGCGGTTTCTTCCAGCGAGCTTGCCTGTGATTCAGTGCGGCCAGACAGATCGGAATTACCCGCTGCAATCTCGCTTGCGCCATTGGTAAGGTGACTGGTCGTCTGGCGTATCTGTCCAACCAATAATTTTACGTTGGTTTGCAAGATACGCAGACCTTGCCCCAGATTGACGACTTCCTGGCTTCCTTCGGTTTTGATATGCTGCGATAAATCGCCTGCACTCATGGTCTGGATATCCTGGATCATGCTCTGCAAAGGGAATAGCAGTTTTTGACGCAAGTTAAGGCTGAAACCCACAATCAGGCCGACCATTGCCAGAGCGAGAAGATTGACCATGTTCTGGTTAGGTGCTTGGATATTTCCCGCATTTGCCAGGTAGATGATTGCGCCCATGAGCAGAATTATCAGTGCATTGAAACTGACTAATTTTTGCGACATGGTCAGTCTGGAAAAAAAATCCAGGGAAGAAAACGCGCTACGTTTGATGGCTGCACCTTCCCGGATGACCAGTGATTTGTCACCATTCTTGATCGCACGATAGGCTGCGTCCGCAGCCCTGACCTGATCACGGCTGGGCTTGACACGTATCGAGGTGTACCCCACCATTTTGCCATCCTTGATCAGCGGGGCTGCATGCGCCTCCACCCAATAATGGTCACCATTCTTGCAACGATTTTTGACCAGGCCCGTCCAGGATTTGCCTTCCTTGATGGTGTCCCAGAAATCTGCGAATGCCTCGACCGGCATGTCCGGGTGGCGCACGATGTTTTGTGGTGCACCAAGCAATTCATGCTCGCTAAAGCCACTGATACGAACAAAGTCGTCGTTGACGTAGGTAATATTTCCCTGCAGATCCGTTTTGGAAACGATGGTTTCCGCGTCCTGCATGATGTATTCCTGGCCAGTGACGGGCAAATTGTTACGCATGATAAAACTCCTTGTTGTCAACTCTCAAATATTCGATGTGCATGGATTCAGATTGCAAGCCTGGATGCTGAGAAACTCGCTAATTTTTTATTCAGGGCTTTTTTTATGGCTGTGTTCAAGGCTTGTTCATCTATCGGTTTTTGCAATATGGCGACGGCGCTCGACAAGCAAGCCTGTTTAAAATCTTCTGTCAATTCGTGCCTGGTCAAGACGATCACTGGAATTTTTTTCGCCAGTTGCCCGAGCTTGGACATGATCGTAAAGCCGGACATATATGGCATGTGCAAGTCCAGGATGATGCAGTCAGGCTGTGTAAAGCGCAGGCTATCTATGAACAGATAGCCAGAGCTAAAACTCAGAGCCTTCCACTCCATCGTGCCTAATAGTGTGACCAACGCCTCGCGCGTAGCTGCGTCGTGATCAATAACTGCTATCCATGTAGATGTATTTCCCATGAGCATCATTTTATGATGCTGCGCGGTTGGGCGATATTGGACCTTGGTCCAATATGAGGCATGAATATGTCAAGCTGTGTTAAACCAGAAAAAAAGGACTACAGATATTCTCTGCAGTCCTTCAAATGCGATACATCTGCTCTATTTACTGCATCGCATCACTTGCTTCACCGAAAATCAGATAATGAAATAAGTTCAGTACAAAAGTAAAGCTTGCTTAGCTCAGAATTCTTCCCAAGTTCCCTCATTTGTCGTTGCAAGTTTGGGTGCTGGTGCAGCCCTTGCGACTGCTCGCTGGATTTTTTTTATCCCTGCAGAAGGCGCTTTGCTGACGGTCTCAGGGCGTGCTTTTCTTACTTGTGTTACTTGTGGAGGATTTGTGGATTCGATTTTAAATTGCTGCACCAGATTTGCCAGGCTGACGGCCTGCTCCTGCAATGAGCTGGCGGCTGCCGCTGCTTCTTCAACCAGGGCTGCATTTTGCTGGGTTACTTCATCCATTTGCGAGACGGCTGTATTGATTTGTTCTATGCCAGAAGTTTGCTCTGCACTGGCTGCCGTGATTTCACTCATGATGCCGGTCACATTGCTGATACTGCTGACGACTTTATCCATGGTTGTACCTGCCTCATCAACCAGGCGACTACCTTGCTCTACCTTTTCAACGGAGTCGTTAATCAGTATTTTGATTTCTTTGGCAGCAGATGCACTACGCTGTGCCAGGTTGCGCACCTCGCTGGCAACTACGGCAAAGCCGCGGCCTTGTTCTCCGGCGCGTGCAGCCTCAACCGCTGCGTTGAGCGCCAGGATATTGGTCTGAAAGGCTATTCCGTCAATCACACTGATAATATCGACGATCTTTTTGGATGAGGTATTGATATCACCCATGGTACTGACAACCTGGGCAACGACTGCTCCTCCCTGGATGGCGACTTCACTGGCCGAGATGGCCAATTGATTTGCCTGGTGGGCGTTGTCAGCATTCTGTTTGACGGTCGCAGTCAACTCTTCCATTGATGAAGCGGTTTCCTCCAAGGCACCAGCCTGCGACTCTGTACGGGAAGACAGGTCCATGTTGCCCGTGGCAATTTCCGTCGATGCAGTGCTAATTGTTTCTGTACCCTGGCGTACTTTCCCTACCAGATGGGCGAGGCTGTCATTCATTTGCTTCAATGCCTGCATCAGTTGACCCGCTTCGTTTTTTCCAAGTACTTCGATCTGGCTGGTGAGATCACCTTCTGCCACATTTTGCGCTACTTGTATTGCCTTTTTTAGCGGGGTGGTGATGGCACGGGCACTGCTCCAGGCAATCGTCATGCCGATTAAAATGGCTACCACGGTTGCAATGATCATGAAAGTCATTGAGGCCTGATAGGCTTCTTTCGCTTTGACTTCATCCTGCGCGTTCTTTGATTCTTGTAACACGACAAATTCGTGCAGGGCATCCTGCCATTTTGCATTGAGGGGAATGACATCTTTCAACAAAAACTTGATTGCTGCGTCCTTGTCCGTTTTCACCAACTCAACAAATTTGTCATTCTGTGTCCGTGCCGCCTGCTGGTCTTCCTTGATTTTATGCATGAAACTTTTGCCAGCATCGTCCATCGGCATTTTCTCCAGTTCCGAGTATGCCTTGTTGTACTGAGCGCGAGCCTCATCTATTTTTTTGTGCTGCTCTTGCGACATGCTGTCGTCGGGCAGTAATGCAATGGTTCTGATCACCCTAGATACAATATGTACTGAGCTGGCCATATCTTCCAGGTGATTGATTTTGACGATATTGACATCGACAACATGGTGTAGCGCTTCATTGGACTTGTGCATGCCATTGATGCCCAGCAGAGCGACGATTGCCAATATGCAAAGCAACAGGCCATAGCCAATGCCAAGTTGCTGGCCTATCTTCAGGTTGGATAATTTCATTTTCTTTCTCCGGCTAGGTGTGTGCTGCTAAATTGTCGTTTTGACTTAGTGCTTGTTTGTTTGGGTTCATCAACACTGTAGCTATTGTGGCAAACAATTCCTGATCGTCGACTGGTTTTTGTAAAACTGCTAAGGCATGTGCCAGATCAGCATTTCTCTGTCTTTCACTGACTTCTTGCCCTGTCAGAATGACGACAGGCAGCTCAGGTGCAATAAGGGCGAGCTGTTCAATGACGGCAAAGCCAGACATATCCAGCATGTGAAGGTCAAGTAATACGCATGCGGGTTGCCTGGACTCCAGGCTGCCCAGGAAGACTTTGCCCGATACGAAAGCGTGGGCTTCCAATCCAGCCGAGCGCAATAAGCGCAGCAAAGAGCGACGAATTCCTTCTTCGTCATCAATCACTGCTATCCATGTAGATGTATTTCCCATGAGTATCATCTTATGTTTGAAAAGATGATGAGGCTATTGGACCTTGGTCCAATAGCTGGCGTGGATTTGTGAAAAAAAGGTGAGTTGGAGTTGACGGGACTAGAGGGAGCGGGTGAATCTCAGGCTTTGAGTTTTTCCAGCAAATGAATAAGAGCCGCGACGGATGTCACTTCCATCTTGCTCATCACCTTGGCGCGGTGCACCTTGATGGTTTTTTCGACAGTTCCCAACTCTGCTGCGACTTGTTTGTTGAGCTTGCCTTTAATTAACTGGTGCAGGACTTCCAGCTCGCGGGGCGTCAGGCCATCGAGGCGGGCCTGTATCGTTTGTTTCTCTGCATTCGCGAGCCTGGCGCGCTGATTGCGTTCAAAAGCGGTATGTACCGCTGCCAGCAATTTTTCGTCGTTCACTGGTTTGGTTAGAAAATCTTGCGCACCCATCTTCATGGCAAGCACACCCGCATCTATACTGCCATGGCCTGTCAAAAAAATAATCGGTAGATCACTGCCCAGCTCTTTGAGTTTTTGTTGCAGTACCATGCCGTCCATACCTGGCATCGCCAGATCCAGCACCAGGCAGCCAGCCTTTTTCGCACCGCCGCTGTCCAGGAAGGCTTGTGCTGATTCAAAAGTGACAGACTTTATGTCGGCAGATTGCAATAGGCGAGCCATAGCCTTGAGTACAGCAGGCTGATCGTCAACAAGAAAAACGATTGGTGTTTCTGTCATGGTACAGGCTCGTTCAAAACAGGCAGGTGGAAACGGAAGCTCGCCCCCGTACCAGAGTGATTGTCATGGTTCTCATACCACAATTGACCTCCACTGGCTTCGATAATATTCTTGCAAATAGATAATCCCAAACCCATGCCATTCGCTTTTGTGGTGTAGAAAGCCTCAAATACTTTGCTGCCCAGAGCTTCGGGTACACCTGGACCATGATCATTCACACTGACTTCGACTTTGTTTTCTGGTGTCAGTCTCGTGTTAATTTCTATGATGCGCTGGATCGCATCCAGACCAGCAACAACTTCACTTGCATTCATGATCAGATTAATCAAGACTTGCTGCAATTGCACCGTGTCAGCGCTAATAGGTGGCAAATCGTCTTGCAATTCACTTAATAAAGTAATTCCCTGATTGATCATGTCATTGCGCAGGATATGCAGGACTTTCAACACTACTTCATTGATGTCAACATTGTGATGCTCACTGCTGCGCTTATCAAACAAGCGTCGCAAACGCCTGATGATTTCACCAGCGCGCTTGTCCTCGTCAACTATATCTTGCAGGATTTCGCCCAGCTCCTGTAAGTCCACTTCGGGCTTTGCCAAAAATCGTTGGGCGGCCTGGGCATTGCTGAGTATGGCTGTGAGCGGCTGGTTCAATTCATGCGCCAGAGCGCCAGACAATTCACCCATGGTGGCGACGCGTGCCAGATGCATGACTTCCATACGCTTTTGTGCTAATTCAAGTTCGGCTTCCTTGCGTGCAGAAATATCCACCGTTACACCACGGGTCATCAACGGCAGCCCTTGGTGATCAAATTCTACTTGCCAGACTACAGCCACCCAGCGTTCTGCCTCATCAGCTAACATTACTCTGAATTCGGCTTGATACCGATGCTGCTTTGCATGTTCATAATCTTCTGTAATAGTCTCTATGTGGCGGCGATCAGCTGGATGGATGCGCTGAATGACCTTGTGCATGTTCAGTGCTTCATCCTGACTAAAACCGAACTGCCTGCGCCATTCCAACGAGGCCCAGAATTCTCCCGTCCTCAAATCGCGTATCCATGCACCAATATTGGTAATATCACTTGCCATGGTCAGGCTTAACTGTATATCCCGCAAGTCGTTTTCACGTACTTGCAGGCGTTCAGACAATTGCAGTTCATGCGCACGGCGCTCGCGTTCAGTTTCGGTGATATCGCGAATGATGGCGATGATAGTATCCTGGGTGCAAGGCACCACCCTGGCTTCGAATTGCATATCTCCTCTGCCAGCAACAGGCAAGTCATGGCGAAATTCCTGCAATCTGCCGCTGGCCAGTGCCTGGTCAATTGCGTTTTTATACTGGATTGCCACATTTGGCGGTAACACTTCCTCAATTTTTAATCGCAGTAGTTGTTCCTTGCTTTGCAATAACATGCCTGGGTCAGGGGCATGCACGTCAAGATGGCGACCATCACTATGAATAGTCAGGATCAGATCAGGAATAGCTCTTACCAATGCACGGTTTTTTGCCTCACTTTCCATGAGCGCTTTTTGCGCCCGTTTCAGTAAAGTGACATCGGTCACCAAGACAAAGAAACCTTGCACGACACCATCGATAGTGTGGGCTATGTATTGCGCCCAGGTATGGGCAATATCTCCATTCGCCTTGACCAGAGTGCGCTCGAATTGCTGATCTACACCTTTCAAGACTGCCTTGAGATAGGCGATATTCATTGAAAACAGCTCCGGACCAAGCAAATCCTGCATGTGTATGCCTAGCATCTGCTCAGGTGTGCGAGCAAACCAGTTCAGGTAATGGTGGTTGGCATAAGTGCAACGCATGTCAGCGTTCCAGTAGGCCACCATACCCGGAAAGTTCTCAGCAACAACGCTGGCAAAATACTGCCCTTCTGCCTGATTCATGAGTTTGCCCTGCTGCCGCGTAATATCTGTCAATTGCACACCCAGGCTGGCTTGCTGATTTTTGGCGTTCAGCATGACCAACTCAAGTCGCAGCAAGACGAGTTCCCGGTCTGCCCTTACAACCCTTATTTCACAGGTTGATTTATTGCCAGGGGTCTTCAAGGTTGCCAGACAATTTTCAAGCACTTCTTGATCTTTAAAGACAAATGTTTGTAGCTGCCGCCCCTCCAGGTTTTCTTTTGTTGTGCTCAGCAAGCCTGCTGCAGTCTGGCTGGTACGCATCACCAGTCCAGCGGAATCTACGATCAGGCAAGGGGTGTGCGAATTCAGGAAAAAGTCTTTGTAAAAACTGTATTCGGTCTGTTGCGACTGGAGGGTAAGTTTAAGAGCTGCATTTTCCTGCTCAAGTTGCTCCATCCGCGCAAGCAAATGTTGTGCAGCAAGCTGATCACTTTGTGCTGTTGTCAGCAAGTCTTGCGGAGTTGAATGAGAATTTATTTGCATGAACTCTGAAATGGTGAGTTTTCAACTTTGCTTAATAAAAAATCGAGCGTATTGAGCAATATCAATCCAGATGTTAGCTTTGATGCCTGAATTGCATCTACATATAATATGTTTGCCTTGCAGGTAAAACAACAGACAGTGATCTGAGCATAGCTTATCTACATGAATAAACAATTATAAATTGCCATTTTTAAATGGCAATTTATAATTGTTTATTCATTTCCCCTTAGGCAACTTTACATTCTTTTTGTGAAAGTAAAATAATCTGTGAAAAATACTGTTTCTGCTTTGACTTTACGTCTGCTGGCTGCGTTCCCCCTGCTGTTGGCCTTTGAGCTCGCCAGTGCTGCTGACATCGCCGCGAGGCAAACCGCTATCAACACCATGATCAGCGAATCATCGCAAACCGTAGAAAACACTACCAATCATATCCACGAACTCAGGAATGAAGCCAATAATCTGTCCAAACCTGATGCCAGTAAAGAAGATTTGGAAGCAGCACTCACCAAAATCAGGCTGGCATTGACAGTGGTAGAGAGCAGCGAGTTTGAGCGCCTGGCCTCGACCGCAAGCCGTTACAAGGGGCAGCGTTTCAATCTCACCATGGATGCCGCCTTGCTTGAACTGCGCCTGGGCCATAAAGAGGCGTTTTTCAATTTGCTGGAAAGCAGCCAGACCTGGGTTTTATTACCTTCTTTGAAAGCATACCTGAACAGCCCTGCCTTTGACGCTGTCAAAGACGAGCCACGCTTCAAGGCTTACCTCAAGCTCTCGGATTTGCCTGCCAGAATGGGAAAAGCATCTCTGCTTGCCACTCCCTATAAAGACAATCTGAGTAGCGCAGAAAAAGTCGCTGGCCTGTCGATGTTCTGGTCTGAGGTTAAACGCAGCTTTGTGAATTTCCACAATGTTCCTGAACTCGACTGGGATAAAGTCTATCTGGAATACCTGGACAAAGTCATGCAAACCAGGAGCACCCGTGAATACTATCAGGTCATGACGCAACTGGCACCGCTGCTGCAAGATGGGCACACCAATATTTATGTGCCAGACGAGCTGCAAGACCTGTTTTATTCGCGCCCGGCGCTGGCAACTGCCCTGGTCGGCAAGAGCGTTCTCGTGACCAAAGTACTCAACCAGCAACTAGCGCAAAAAATCCAGCGTGGCGACGAAATCATCAGCATAGATGGCCAGGCTGTACACGAATATGCAAACACCAGGGTAGCCCCTTATGCCAGCAGCAGTACACCACAAGACAAAGTCGTGCGCACATATAGTTATGAATTGCTGATGGGAGAGAAAAGCAAAAGCATACGTCTCGGTTTGCGTGATGCGACTGGCAAGGAGAGGATAGAAATCGTCGCCCGTGGTCAAGAGCGCAATGTGGCTGGTGAGCCTGCCTTTGACTTCAAAATGCTGCCTGGTGATATTGCCTACCTTGCACTCGATCATTTTGAAAGCGATGCCGGGGTGAAAAAACTTGAATCGCTCATGCCCACTATCATGAAAGCCAAAGGCCTGATACTTGATGTGCGGGCCAATGGTGGCGGTTCCAGCGTTCACGGCGCTGCAATACTGAGTTTTTTAAGCAAGAAACCTGTACCTTATGCCCGTAGCACAGAGAGACAGGAGAGCAATGTCATGCGCACGCAAGGTGACTTGATTTTGCTTGATACCCTCAGGGCTGGCGTTGCCAAACCCTATAGCAAGGAGCGCAAGGAAGTCTACGCCGGGCCGGTTGTTGTTTTAGCTGGGGCAAAAACTTTTTCAGCCGCAGAAGATTTTTTGATGTCTTTCGTCACCATGCAGCGTGGTACCGTCATCGGCAGCGCTACTGCTGGCAGTACCGGCATGCCCATGTCATTTAAATTACCTGGCGGCGGCAGCGCGCGCATTTGCGTCAAACATGACAGCTTCCCCGATGGCCGCGAATTTGTCGGCAAGGGCATACTACCTGATATGGAAATCGTCCCCACCGTTGCCGACATACGCGCCGGGCGTGATGTGGTGCTGGACAAGGCAGTGGCTGTGCTCGGTAAATAGGGTAGATTGACCGACAGATTATGCGATGTAGATACCGTACGCATAACTCACTCTACGGCGTAAAGCCTTCGCACATCCTTCTGGCGAACAGTGCCGCAGAGCAGGGCGCATTGTAATGCGCCGCATGTGATGCCGATGATGCCGTATCGGCGTTTATGTCAATCTATGTCATTGCAGGGTGCGCCGCGCGCACCCTGCAAATTTCTTATCGCCCCCGGCCGCTCGTTTCGACAATAATTTCATTGTCACACTTGTCGGTCTGGCGGTTAAATCCCTCTGCATCGCCAACCAGTTTTGCCAGGCCCTTGCCCGTCTCAAAATTCGTTGGCAACTTCAGGCGTATCTCTTGCAGGTATTTTCCATCGGCACAACTGAGCATGAAATTCTGCGCGACTTTTTCGCCTTCCTGTTTCTTGAGCATTTCAAAAAAATCTTTCACCGCGAAAGATTTACCAGCGTGATCGAGAATGAACTTGCCTACCGCTGAATTATTGACCTCCTCGACGGCTGCCGCTGCAGTCTTGAAATAAGTATCCGCATCGCGTGCCTGGCAAGTGCCATGCTTGCTCCATTCATATTCACCAAACTTGTTTTCAAACTGAAAGTTAGGCATCCACTTGGCGATGCGTTTTATCGTGTCAGAAGACAGCTTCATCGGCTCGGTGGAACAGTTGCCGTAATTGATGCCGCATTCTTTTTTATTTGGCCACAGGCCATGCAGGGTAAGGTTATTGATCTTCAGTTTGCCACTGTTGATGGCATCACACTCAGGCTTCTTGCCTCGATAGGCAAAGTGCTCGCAAAAGCCGGGTTGCCAGGTGATTGCCAGCACATAGCTGTCTTCAAGATTCGGCGTGCTGCACATGGTCTGGCGCTCAGCCTCCCGGTTCGCCTTGGCCCGGCCCGCTGGTGGATTGTCTTGCGGCACCTGGTCCAGTTGTGCCGTACCACAATCCCGCGCCACCCAGCGCAAATTAGGATTAGCCCCATCCACATCCACCCGCAACCACGCATAGTCGCCAGGCTTGTTGATCTCCTTCACCGCATAGCTCTTGCCGACCACGGTATGCACGGCACCAGGATTACTTTGCTTGTTGAAAGACGAATACAGCTCGCAAGATTTGCTGGCGGTGAAGCTGCCATTCACGGGTTCGCTGGCATGGGCAGGAAATGTTGCCGTTATCAGCAATGCGAGCGCGACGATGACGCGTGATCTCAGTTGTTTCATGTTAATTTTTACCTTTTATCATCTGGTGGCCGCGGCCCGGCTTATGTGTGACGTAATTAAATAAATTTTGTCATTATTGTATCTGCATAGCAAAGATCAGTGGTACAAACATGACCGGTGTTTGAATTCTCTTATTGAAGGATAAAATTGACGGTAAATTTTCTTACTATAGAAAATAGAATAGGCAGGAGCGCCATTTTCGCGGCTATGCGTTATCATGTTGGATACTGCAGACACAGACAAAAAGGCTAAAGCATGAGTGCCTCAGTAAAATCACTTCTAGATCATCCACTCGCACTGACAAAAGCGGACCAAAAGCGCCTTGAAAAGTTGGCCGCTTTGGCTGGGCGCACTCCCCGGGTCATGCTCCGCTTTGTCCTGCGAGATGGTTTTGCCACTTGCGAAGAAGATGTGGCAGAAAATATCAAAGCCGACACTGAATTCTCAAAAGGACAAAGTAAGGATCATGATACGGTCATGAAGTCAGCTGCCGCTCGATTGAAAGAAAGTGATAAACGTGTCAGACAACGAGCATGAATTAAATGTACGTTGGTCAGCAAGCGCACAAAAGGCTTTTTAATCACTTTAGACCGCATTGCGGAAGAAAATTCTCTAGTCGCCAGTCAAGTGCTAAAGCGTGTAGGTAAATCAATCGCCATTCTTGCTCAGCAACCAGGTTTGGGGACTTTCACTGCTTTACCTGGTGTTCGCCGCTTCTCCATTCCCAATACTGGTCACACCATAGACTACAGAGTCATACGCGGTGAGTTGAGGATTCAGCGCTGGTATAGACAAAGACAAGCAAGCTAAAACTCAATTTGTTTGCCTTACAACGAGGGTTGGCAAGGGTGAGGCAGGGAACTAAAAGAAGAATTTAAGCGCAATTGGAGCGGGTGAAGGGAATCGAACCCTCGTATGAAGCTTGGGAAGCTGCCGTTCTACCATTAAACTACACCCGCGATCTCCACATTCTACGCGGGTTTCAAGGATGTTGGCAACTTCATCAGATGGCCGGTGTGATGGAAAATGTGATGGCTGCTTTCATATGGACGTATTTATTTTCACAACAAAGAAACATGAAATTCCAATAGATACCATTATCAATCCTGACACAGCTTTGCATGTGTTCAACAGGGGATGCGTAAGGTATTTTATTCTTCTCTGAATGAAAAAATAGAGTCAGATCAAATGTACACTTAGCTTTATGATCTGTTTTAACCATGGCGGCCTAAGCCGGAACGATTATGTGTCATCAGTGCTCCAACTAGAGCCGGGATGTGATAACAATCGGCCAATAGCAGGGACGCGCAAAGCAGTTGTTGCGAGTTTTTTACTGATATTCAGCACTTACTGGCGAGCACCGATTGAAAAAAACCAAATCAAAAATTGTAAAATTCTCTCTCTTTATATTTTTTATTGCATCCTGTTTGGCGGCAGCAGTACTTTTAAATCAGCCAATGTTAATAAAAGCTTTGAGGGCAAAATTTAAGTCGACGGATAACTTCATCGTGTTCTCCGCTGACCCTCGGATTCGATATGAGGAGAACTCAAAGGAAAATGCCTTTGCCTTACAAAAAATATTGCAAAGCAGCCAAAGCAGTGTAGAGCATCTTCTGAAATCAGAATTTAAGAAACCAATAGAGGTCTACGTCTGCGCTACCCAAGAAACATTCAATGAATATGTTTTCTTGTCGACAAATGTTAGAGGTGCTGTCTATTGGGGTAAGCTGTTCTTATCACCAGGGGCATTCAGCAGTGGCCAGTTGTCGCTCATCGAGCTGACTACACATGAACTGACCCATTACATTTTTTATACCCACTTGGGTGAAAAGGCATCTATTGAAAACATTCCGCTCTGGTTCAGAGAGGGCATAGCTGTTTTTGTTGCAAACGGAGGGGCTGCTTACACCCACGAAAAAGATGTTTTCCATCAATTCAGTTTAGAAGAAAAACAGAGTTTTCAATCTGGCTCTATTGATTATTGGTTTCATAGCAAAGACGCAGTTGATGCTGTGAGCAAGGCTGGCCGGGCGAATTGGATTTTATATAGAGTGAGCTCATTGTTTGTTCACTATCTACACGATTCGCAGCCGGACAACTTTGAAAAGTTGATAAGCCTGATATTTTCAGGTACTGAATTCAGCAGGGCTGTGGAGCTCTCATATAAACGAACTATTGAATCATTGCTTGTAGAATTTCAGCAGAAATTGTCCTTGGTTTCGGATTAAAAAAACAAGTAATAAGCGATGTGCTGGATGCAGCCGATCATCGCTCTCCGGGTGCCAGGTCAAGCCTGATCTAGTACAAAGTAGTCCTGCAAATGTAGTGAGATAAAGCAGTACAGATATTTAAAATACTGCACCCTTCAAATGAAGAGTTACCTCTTAAATATTACCTACCATGTTCAATTGATACATGAAACTTCAGTCAAATTTGAACCTTTGTAATTATGCCGAAATATTTCTCATTACATAATTTCATGTAGGCTACACGCATTTTTCTGGCGCTGACAACGTGCGCATAAGGCAGCTTCAGGCTATTCGCTGGTCACTGCGCAGAATTCAACTTTGCCACAGCTTCAATCTCTATCAGGGTATCCACCGTCGCCAAAGATGTGACACCGATACCGGTTAATGCCGGGCGTGATGTGCCCAGGTATGCCAGCAGCACAGGTACCACCTTCTCCATGTGGTCCGCAAGTTCGCCCCTGACATAGACGCGTAGTTGCAGGATATTGGCGACGGAGGAATTTGCTGCTTCCAGCACGGCCAGCAGGTTTTTGATTGCACCTTCTGCCTGTGCTGCGATGTCTTTATTTTTGACCTGATAGCTGCTGTCCCAATCGACCTGGCCTGAGATAAACACCAGGCGGCTTTCGGTGTCTATTGCTGCCTGCGACATGCCGAATGGCGCACCGTCATACAAGCTGGCAGGATTGATTTTCTTGATGGTCATATGAGCTCTCTGTTGAATAAACATGCAGAGAGTCTGAAGGAGTTGGCTGCGCTTGACCATCAAGGCAGGCTTGTAAGCGATACAAGCGATTTATGTGGCTGGCGAGAATTTTTTCTTTATCTTGTCCAGCAGCCATACCATGAAGGCATCGTTCCTGGCGCTGGGGTGGTAGGCGGCAACGACTTCATATCCTGGTGGATATTTCTTGAGTGGTATTTCAAACAGGCCAGCACATGGCATCAGGCGCGATGGTAAAAAGCCGACCATGCCTGATTGCTTTAAATATTCCTGCGCCATGAAAAAAGAGGGTACGGATACCTGCACCTTGCGGCGCAGCTTCTGTTGTTCAAACCAGCTGTCTGCCGAGCCTTTGAAGCTGGCGATGCCGGGTGATGTCACGACGAAGTCATAGTCGACCAGGCGTTCCAGCGGCAAATAATCATCAAAGACAATGTCTTTGTTGGCGGATACGCAGACATATCTTTCCGTGAAAATCGCATCTGACACGAGGCCCGCAGGCACATAGCCATTCGATGTCAGCGTCAGATCTATCTCACCTTGGTGCATCTTCTGGATCAGGTTCGCACTCTCGATATTGATGACAATGATTTTTACCCCGGGTGCAGAAATTCTTAGTTCATTGATCAGCTCCCCAACGATGATTTTTTGCGTATAGTCAGTGGCAGAGATGACCAGGGTTCTTGCGGTATTTGCCGGAGTGACTGAGCCAGGCAAGGGTATCTCATTGAGATGCATCAATACCTGGCGGACATGCGGCTGTATCAGTTTTGCATACGGCGTGGCGACAACACCATGACCCGTCCTGACAAAGAGCTGGTCACTGAGGATATCCCTCAATTTTTTAAGCTGCAGGCTGACGGCCTGCTGCGAGACGTTCAGATATTCTGCCGCTGCCGACAGGTTCTCAAACTTGTACAGGGCATCGAGGGTTCTGAGATGATTTATTTCCAGCTTTTCTATCATGCGGCCTCGTCTCGTGCTATGGTCGTTTCTACTTTAATTCCGGCAATTCATTTTAGCATTTTCAAGATGAATGCCGGGTAGCTCATACAGTTTGAAAGGATAAAAAATGAGCGTGCATTACAAGACGATAAACAAACTAAAAGAAAGCCAGGAACTGATAGACCTGTATCGCGACGATCTGGATAGCAATGCATTAACGGGCATCATTGCCGATTACTCGGACAAATTTGTACTGTTAAGCTTGTTCACCGAAGAGGGTGTGGCGAATGGATTCAGCCTTGTCTATGGCGAGGATATTACCCGGATACGCTGGGGTGGCAATTTCCTTGAATCACTGGATGCCTTAATCAAGCGCAACCAGGTTGTGCCATTCATGCCCGGGATTGCCATCAATTCTCTGGATGAAGCACTGGGCTCAATCCAAGAGCAGTTTGGGCATGTGACCCTGCATACAGAGCGCGTGCGCAATGATGTCTGTTTTATTGGTGAGGTAGAAGAATTGGATCAGGATTTTCTGGTGCTGCACGAATATGGAACCAGAGAAAACCGCGACAGGAAGCATACTTTGCTTGCCCTGGATTTGATTACACGTATTGATGCAGAAGCAGTGTATGAGAAAAATTTGAAATATTTATATTCAAGATCCTGATTGAGATCCTGACATGCATCACATTGATCGCAATGCCTGAACTGGTGCTGTGTCTGAACTGGTGCTGTGTCTGAACAGGCGCAGTGCCATGTACCGTGCAGACGCATTACCCCACTTGCGATGCATAAATTTTTCTATTGCCACGCGCCAATTGAAAATTTTTGTGCCTGCATAACTTATATCTTTGTTTTTTCGACAAGTCGCATTAAAATTAATAATTAGATAATTCAATGCAAGAGTGAACTTCCGTTCATCCTTGCTGCAAAGCTTCCGCATTGTTCTAGCCCTTAACGCACAAAGGATGATCATGAGCACAGCAAGCCCCAACGCCAGTAATTCCAATAGCAATGCCAGTGACAGCAGCGAGCCACCAGCCAGGCCGAATATCCTGTTCATCATGGTTGATCAGATGCGTTATCCGCCGCGCTATGCGGATGACCCGCTGGACCCGCTATACCAGATTTTGCGATTTGAAGAGGGTAGCCTGGCGGACAATCCGTATGCAGAGCAGTTCCCAGGTTTCGTCAAGCTGCGTGAGAATGGGGTGTCGCTGCAAAACCATACCTGCTCCAGCATTGCCTGTGTGCCCGGTCGTGCCACCATCATGACGGGACAATACAGTGCGCATAGTGGGGTGACACAGACCGAGGGCATGTTCAAGGTAGATACTGATCCGGCCTTTCCATGGTTGCCGCAAGATGGTGTGCCAACCATGGGTGACTGGTTCCGCGCAGCGGGTTATGAGACGCATTATTTTGGCCGCTGGGATTTATCGAACCCGCCTGATGGCAGTCTGGAGAACTGGGGCTTTGGCGACTGGGAATATTCAACCCCGTCTGACCAGCGCTTCGGTACGCCCAACCTCGGCGTGTATCGCGACAAGACCTATACTGACCTCGTCACCACCTTCCTGCGCCGCAAGGGCGTGGGTGTGGAGGCGAATATGATCAATAGTAACAACCCTACCAATGCCAGTTTTAAGCCGCGGCCCTGGCTGGCGGTGGCGTCTTTTGTCAATCCTCATGATATAGGTGCTTATCCATTTCCTTGGCAACCAGCGGTAGAAACACCAACTACACCGCCGACGCTGGGTGACATCATTGCGCCCTATGGTGCGCCTGTGAAAGGTACGCTGAGTCAGCCACCCACTTATGGCAAGGCACCCAATCAGTTCAAGGCAACTTACCGCGTGCCGCTGAATCCTGATGGCTTCAAACTCGGCGATGTCAGGCTGCCTGCCAACTGGCACGGTGACCTGTCCAGCAAGCCGGATTGCCAGTACGATTATTCCTATAAATTCCAGCTAGCACTGACGACATTGCGTGGTCAGCATGCCGTTGTGCCTTCGCCGTATCCCTTCAAGATGCAAAGCAATGCCGAGGACTGGTACCGCAACTATCTGGCGTTTTACCTGTATTTGCAATACCTCGTCAATATCGAAGTCAGCACCATACTTGAACGTCTGTATGAAAGTGGTCTCGACCAGAATACCATCGTCGTTTTCACTTCTGACCATGGTGAGCTTGCAGGTGCGCATGGCGGGCAGATAGAAAAATGGTGTGGCGCCTATCAGGAGGCCACGCATATTCCTGCCATTATTTCTTCACCGCTGGTCAATGGTGACAAAACCATGCGCACCGTGCAATGCCATACCACGCATGTCGATTGGGTACCAACCCTGCTGGGCCTGGCAGGCTATGATGAAAACGACAGGCAGGCACTGGCTAAATTCATACAGGGCCATGATGTCAAACCCCTGGCGGGCGAAGACCTGTCACCCGTCATCCGTGGAACGGCAAATGAAACTGAACGCCGTGGCGTGCTGTTTGTCTCTGACGACAACATCACCGCACCGCTGGACACCAACTATCTGCCTGACAAATACCAGTGGTATGTCGATATCACAGAACGCCTGACCAGCCCTACTGGCAAGCCTACCGAAAAGCAACCACTGACAGCATCCGGCCCGGTCGTACAACCCAACCACATACAATCATATTTTGAGAAACCATGGAAACTCGTGCGTTACTGGGAACCGCAAAATCCCACGAATACCCAATGGGAATTGTATAACCTCGATGCCGACCCGAATGAAAACCACAACCTGCTGCAATGGGATAAAAGCACAGGCGCGCCTATACTACGGTCTGGCCAGATCGTTGAGCTGGGCCTGAACCTGGCGCAGACAGAATTTGACCTCGCCTATTTACGCAAGGCTCTGAACCAGTCGCTGATCAAAGCTGGTTATACGCCGCAGAACATGCAGGACATGGGCATCGTGACAGATGGACAGGCACCGAGCTGAGGTCACTATTTGTTGCAGATCTGCGCTAACCGGATGTTGATTTATGCCTGCGCAATATTTGCGGGTATGGTGCGCATGGCGCACCATACCGGCTGGTGATCATCTTCTTTACCCATTGGGAATTTTTCAAGGCGCAAATGATTAAGCCGATCAGCTTGTTCTCCTGGCTCTACGATGTGGAGCCCGATCAAAGCGGCATACGTTTTTTTCTCTTCAGAGTCTGGACGGTTCATCACCTTGATGTTGATAACATCGAGTCGGTGGTAGAAACACATCCATTATTGCCTGGTGCATGGAATGCCTATAATTTCAAAAATCGATTTCTTGGCCGTAGCTTCATGCTTGAGAAAAAGCGTGGGTGGTTTACGCGGCGAGTATTGATTACACCCAAAGATCCCGATGCATTTTGTGCCTGGGTAAAGCTAAAGAATATCGATATTCGACTGCCTGGTGAAACAGTGCGGTGAGGAATTAGCAAGCTCAGGGCTTTTCAAACACGCACGCCAAAAACACTGTCATCGCCTCCACCGTTGTCCCCAGCCATGGATCAAACAGCCAGAAACTATGCGGTGTATCCGGTAGCAGCACGGTCTGATTGGCGATGCCAAGTGCATTCAATTTCTCCGCCATCTCATCCCGTCCCAGACTGAAGCGTTTTTGTGCACTGCCTATGAACAGGATGGGCGGTGTATTTTTGCTGACGTGCGTCAGTGGTGATGCGTCTTTCCAAACTTCAGGCTTTTCAGCATAGGTACCGCCAAACCAGGCACCCGCCGCAGATGGTTGCTTGCGCGGGTCGTCTTCATACTTGCGCGCTTCTTCTGAGGTAAAGTCGGACAGGCCATCGATATTGATGATGGCTTGCACTGTACTGGAAACGACGCTGGAAACCGCGCTGTGCCGTGCCTGTGGGTCAAATTCAGGCCTGTCATTGGTGACACCAACCAGGGCGGCGATCTGGCCGCCGGCCGAGCCACCTGCTACGGCTATGTGCGTGGGGTCTAGCTGGTATTCAACCGCATGCGTGCGCAACCAGCGTATCGCTGCCTTCACGTCATGGATGGCGGCGGGGTAACGCGCTGTATCTGACAAGCGGTAGCTGATGGTGGTAGCAACATAGCCGCGTTCTGCCAGACGTATCGCCATGGGGGCGAGGTTGTCGCGAGTGCCTGAGCGCCAGCCGCCACCATGCACCAAGACTATGCCTGGCAAGGCTGCGCCGCTGCTACTGTTGCTACTGCTGCTGTGAGCCGGCATGAACACATCCAGTTGCAGGGCTTGGCCCTGATTGCTGACATAGCTGATATTGCGCAAGACCCTGACAGTCGCAGGTGCCTGCTTGCTGGCGATGTGGATGTATGGATATGTCCCCGCCAGCTTTTTATAGGTGTTCTCGGCTGTATAGGCATTGTCAGCCGGCTGGGGTTGAGCTGGCTTTGCGCATGCCGTGAGCAGGCTTGCTGCCATGCATACAGAAGCAAACAGGGTGATGATGGCTGGCTTCAAGCACTGCTCCTTCATGTATTTATATCAATATTGCTGCTTGCCTGCAGCAGGCAGGCGCAAGAATTATCGCATAATCATAGGATAAGCGGCTAGTCCACATTGCATTATTGGACAGACCAATTTAGAATGGTCTGACCAATTAAGAGCAATAATATCGCTTCAGGTAATGAATTCAAGAAAAACGCAAACGAGACAAACCAACAAATCTTCCAGGCGGGCGCACATGAAACCAAGTTCTACCCTTGTTAAAAACTTATTGACCACGGTCATCGCATCCTTGTTTTTGTGTGGCACGGCCTATGCTGATGGCGGTTACCGTAACAGGGACAATAAAGACCTCAAGGATGCAGGCGAGGGTACTTATCCTGTGCCTTACCAAAAGCCGGAAGTGGCAGAAATCACCGAAGCCCTGCACCGCATACGCGCCTATATGGAATCAGTCACGCCTACCCGCGTGATCCAGAAAAGCACAGGCGCTGAGATCACAGACTTTAGCAAGTCACCGGTTGCCGATGCGATTTTTGAGCCCAGCAAGGGTGACTTTGGCATCCTGGTCTATGAAATGGGTGTAGTGCATGCAGGTTTGATGAAGGCGGCAGAAGTCACTGGCGACAAAAAATTCACGGCCATGACTGAGCGTCATTTCCAGTTCTTTGCCAAGACCATGCCTTACTTTGATGCGCAGGAAAAGCAGTTCCACCTTGAGCGCGCCAACAGCTTTGCCCGCTTCCTGGACCCGCGCTCGCTCGACGATAGTGGCTCCATGTGTGCGGCACTGATCAGGGCCAGGTTTGCCAATATCGGCCCAGACCTTAGTAACATGATCAAGGTGTGCAGCAATTTCGTCTCCAAACAACAATACAGGCTGGCTGACGGCACGCTGGCCAGGAAGCGCCCGCAGGCATCATCCCTGTGGGCAGACGATATGTATATGGGTGTCATGCCGCTTGGTGAAATAGGGCATTACACCAAAGACCGCAGCCACTTTGATGATGCTGTCAAAAACGTGCTGCAAATGTCTGCCTATATGTTCAACAAGCAGGCGAATATCTACACCCATGGCTGGAATGCGAACAACCCTGACGCGCCGCGTTTTTACTGGGCGCGCGCGAATGGCTGGGCAGTGCTGACCATGTCTGATCTGCTCGATGTGCTGCCCAAGGATCACCCGGGTTACCCCAAAGTACTGGCGCAACTGCGTGCCACCCTGAATGGCGTAGCCGAGTTGCAGTCTGGCCAGGGCCTGTGGCACCAGATGCTGGACCGCAATGACTCTTACCTTGAGACATCTGCCAGCGCCATGTATGTGTATGTGTTTGCCCATGCCATCAACCAGGGCTGGATCAGCCCGACGACTTATGGCTCGATTGCCCAGGCTGGCTGGAATGCGCTGTACCCGCGCATCAATGCCAAAGGCCAGGTCGAAGGCACTTGCGTAGGCACCACCTTTGCGAGTGACCAGGTGTATTACTACAACCGCCCCACCAGCGTCGATACCCTGCATGGCTATGGCCCCGTGCTGCTCGCTGGTGCTGAAATGATCAAATTGTTGAAAAATCCGGCGATTGAAATCCAGCACAAGGTGCGCACTTACCACTATCTGCCTGCTGGCAACAGCAAGACAGATTATCGCGAACACCATTGATGCATTACATCTTATGGATACCAACAGGACACCAACAGGACACCAACAATGAAATCCATCGCCATGAAACAGGCACTGCATCTCTCGCTGCGCTATCAGATACTTCCACTCGTCTTGTTCAGCCTGTTTGGTGCGGGAGCGGCCAACGCTGCCGACAAGCTCACTATCCAGGTCAGCCATGATCTTGAGGCCGCGCGCCCGTCTGAAACCATTACGCTGCCGTGGTCAGAAGTCAACAAGGCCTTGCCCGGCGCGCTGATACAACGCATTGCCGTCAAGGATGCCAAGGGTAAAGTGCTGGCGCACCAGGTCACCAATGTTGCGCCTCTGTCGAAAGACCCCAAGGGTGAAGGCATTGCCTATGGCGAACTGATTTTCCAGTATGATTTTGCGCCAGGCGAAAAGCAGGCTGTCTTCAGCGTAGAAAAAATCGATACCCTGATACCGGTATTTGAAACCAAGGCCTTTGCCCGCTATATCCCAGAACGTCTGGACGACTTTGCCTGGGAGAATGACAGGATAGGCCACCGTACCTATGGCCCGGCACTCGAAGCGCCCGCACCGTCAGGCAGCAATAAAGAAGTCCTGCGCAGCAGCGGCCTCGACATCTGGTTCAAGCGCGTGAGCTACCCCATCGTCGATCGCTGGTACAACAAGGGTCATGATCATTACCACAAGGATGAAGGCGAGGGCATGGACATGTACAATGTCGGCCGTTCACGCGGCTGCGGCGGCACCGGTATCTGGGACGGCCAGACCCTGTACACCAGCGCCAACTACGCTACCTGGAAAATCATCGCCAACGGCCCCATACGCACCGTGTTTGAACTCAATTACGATAACTGGGATGCGGCTGGCGTCAAGGTGTCTGAAGTCAAACGCTTCACCGTTGATGCCGGTCATTTGTTTGATCAGATGGAAAGCACCTTCACTTTCAGTGGCCCGGCACAACTGAAGGTGGCACTTGGCCTGAACAAGACACCGACAGACAAAGGCCAGAACCCCGTCATCAAGCTCAGCAAAAATCAGGCTACGCCATCCATCACCCAATGGGTAGATCAGGCCAGCAACGGCTCGATAGGCACGGCCATTATTTTGCCAACGGCAGAGGGCTATGCAGAAGACAAGCTCAATGATCTCATCGTCGCCACAGTCGCCTCAGGCAAGCCCCTGCGCTATTACGTAGGAGCAGCCTGGGACAGGGCCAGCCCCTACAATAGCAATGAAAAATGGCAGGCCTATGTGAAGGCCCATGCCGAGAGAATGCAGCATCCCGTCATGATTGTGGCGGTACGCACGCCTTGATATTGAGGTCTGGGTCATTCAAAAAGCACCAGATATGCCGCCATGCATTTCTGGTTTTTTTTCACGTTGCATCTCCCCGGTTGAGAAGCTACCATTGCGGTTTTCAGGCAATGCGTCTTTGCACCGTATAGTGCGCTAACAGGAGAAAGTAATGGGACTGGGTATCAGCATAGGCACTCTGGCAGATTGCGATGATGAAGAGCTTGAATGGTCACAGGAGGATTTTGCGGCAATTAACACCGTGCTGGCACAAGCCGGTTTGCCAGCGCACGTAGAACCCAGGTCTTTGCCTGCAATGGAATCCCGTGCGCAGCTTGATGGTTTTCCCTATTCCTTCCTGCATTATCTGCGCCGTGCTTATGCGCACCGCAAGGCAGACCCTGCATGGGTAGCAACGCCGCTGGCAGACAATGAAGACCCGGGTCAGGACGATGCATTGCAGGCAGAATATGACAGTCTCGATAGCCATCTCGTCTGCCATTCAGATGCAGAAGGCTATTAGAACTCATTTCATAAATAGGGTGAAATGCGTTTGTCTCATAACGTGGGCTGGCAAGGCGGACGAGGCGGTCAATAGCTTTGCCTATTGATAACGAGTCCAACGCAGTCCAGCGCGCGTTATGAGGCAAACCCTCCGGGAACTGACGATTTGGGCGCATTGCAGCGTTGTGCCACTTGCAAAGGCGGACGCCTTAGCTGCGCGTCACGCCTTGCACTGCATCCCAAATCGTCTTGTTCGCACTCATCCTATTTATGAAATGAGTTCTATGTGCCTGTCGATTTTGATGAAGTTCTGTTCGACAGTGAAGAAGCCGGTTTGCCAGGCGGCATGCTCGGCTCCTCTTACCGCCTGATGGACGAGTTGATATTGGTTGCACCGGCGCTGGGCATACAACTCGACAACGGGCAATTGTCAGATGCCGAAGTAGCACGCATACAAGAACAAGCCGAAAAAGAAGCTGCCTGCTACCGTGAGCTGGAAACATGGATCACGCTGTTTGAGGCAGCTCGCCTTAGCCTGGAACACAAGACCGCCATCGTGTTTTGCTGAGCATGGTTTGGGTCATCTTCCAGGCAGTAAGCGCGACTATGCAGGGGGCTTGGCCGCCCTGCAATCGTATCCGCAAAAACGAGGAAAACTGATGCTGTCTCAGGTAACTCAGCCTGCGGGCCCGGGCAGGTTCACATAAGGTTTCCACTGGGCAGCAGGTTCTGGATCACTGTAGCCAGGGACGTTGGCGACGTTGAGTTTCCAGCCTCTGGTGCCAGTAAAAAAATCCAGGGGCGTGGTATCAAGTGCGAAAATGGCTTCGAGCAGGTTCTGGTCGGGGAAGGGGCCTTCGCTTTGCTGTATGACAGCGGCACCGACTTCCATGCAGGCATGCCACCAGTAAATGCTGTTACCCTGGCCTTCCAGTACCTTGCACATGAGCGCATAGCGCGGCACATGATGCATATACGGATAGGTTGGAAGACGTATCGATTGTATGCCCTGACATCTCACGATCTTCCATTTGACGGGCATGAGTATCTGGTAAAAATTCAGGCTGATGGCTTTGTCTGCATCCTTGATTTTTTCATAGGTCGTGCCGGGTGCCCAGAACCAGACGCCACTGCGTATAGCTTGGCCGCAGGCGCTGAGTCTGCCCCAGTCTTTGAGAACGGCTTCCTGAAATTTGGCCCTGGCATTTTCTGCTTCCACCAGCATCTCATTGAGCGTACCTGCGAGTTCAGCGCAGGCGATATGCAGGGCGTGGTTACCGTCAGGCAGCTTGTGCTTTTTGTTCAGCTCGTCCATCGCATAGCGCAAACAGGCGACTGAAATATCCACGGCTTCGGCATTGACAACTGCCTTGGCCTTGCTGATGATCTCGCCTTCCAGTTTGTCAACCAGGATGTGCAGCACCAGTTCTATCACTGTCTTGGGATGATCTGCAGCCTTGTCAGGCAAGCCCATCATTTTAACGACCTTGTTGTAAGTGTTGGTGTAGATGTTATTCATGATGCCGTTGAGCGTGCCAACATTGCTGGACAATGTAGTCATGCCCTGCACGTATTCCAGTTCATTCAGCAATTGATACTTGACGATGTCCCAGTCTTCTTGCGTGAAATTTTCTGGACGTACCATGTTGCTTAGATTGCCAGTCCAGATAGAAAACGTCGCATTGATATTGGTGTATTGCGAGCGCAGGCCATTGATATTGGTAATGCCCAGCTTGGCCGACATGTCATCATAAATCTGTTTCTGCTTCGTCGTCATGGTGGGCCAGTCTTGTGCAGGCTGATCGATGACGCCGATGGAAGCGTGCTGGAAAGACATTTTTTCAACGGAAAAAAAGTAACATGAGCGCCAGCTCGCCGCCGTGAAACCTACCGCCATCTTGCCGAGTGCAAAACTCTGCACGACGGCACCATCGCGTATCAGATACAGGTCCCCCTCAGTTTGCAGGCTGGCAGAGGTGCACCAGTATTCCTTGTCTTCACATGCACCTATCCAGTTGATGCTCACGTGTGGCAGCTTATTGTGTGTGACCCATGCGCCATCCTGGAGGCGCAGTACGGTGTTGTAGCCGTTTTGTTTGGCCAGCGCCAGTAAAAAATCGGCAGCACCCGCACTGATCTGCAAGATGCTTGTGCCTTCCGGGGTGGCAATTTTCTTCCAGACATTGTTGGTGTATTGCCAGACGTGACCGCTACGCCCGCGTACCCACATATTGCCGTCTGACGTGGCAGTGATGGCAGACGGTAAATCATTATCTTCCAGCGCAGGCAACATCCTGACTGAGCCAGGATCAGTGATGATATTTTTGTGAAATTCCATGATAACCGGGTGCCTGTCCTTGCTGCGTATAAAAAACGCATGCTGAAAATTCACCGGTGCCAGATGCTGGGGGAAGCCGAACATGCTTTTATTATGCAGTGCATAGTCGCAAATCTTGACCATTGCACCCGTGCTTCTGTCCAACTGCGAGACACTGTCACTGGTCAGTGTCCAGACACTGCCATCAGCAGCCACGGCCAGGCCCTGGTTTTCGGTATTGTTTGGATAAGACAGGGTCGAGGTAATGCCCGTCTTGAAGCCCAGCGCAGGTCGCGCCCCGTGGGTTGCGCTCAAAGCGGTGGTGCGAAACAGGCCGGGTGGCAGGGCAGCGAAAGCATGGGCAGCAGGTGTAGCAGTGGTCATGGGCATCCTTCAAATGACAGAGCGCGGGTATTAAAAATAGATGCCTTTATTGTATGGCAGAATCGATTGTCACCGTACCTCGCTAACAAATATCCTGTCGATTTGTTGGGCCAGGATGTGATATTTTTTGGTTCATCGATTAGCCGCGATGTAATTGTGATCTCCATGCAAATGAGCCGTGGCATTGGACGGGCCGGGTCAGGCAATGCGATTAATATTTCTCTTTAACTCTGTGCCATCTCTGTGTCTAAGTGACTCTGTGGTGAGTTTTTTGGTTTTGATTGTGTGCAGGGCCGCGATAAATGTATCCATGACTGAAGTGCCCAGGCTTGGGCGGGGCCTTGCAAGGCTCAAGCTATATCTCGATATTGCCTCGCCGCGTCCATATCCCGCGCTGGCGGCAGACCAAACATGCGGCCATATTCGCGCGTGAATTGCGACACGCTTTCATAACCGACGGCAAAGGCGGCACTGCTGGCCGACATGCCTTCTGCCATCAGCATGCGCCGTGCCTCGATCAGGCGTAGTTGCTTCTGGAACTGTAACGGTGACAGCGAAGTGATGTTGCGGAAGTGATGATGGAATGAAGACGGGCTCATGCCTGCCGTGGCAGCCAGACGTTCAACCGGCAAGGGCTGCGCAAACTCTGTCCTGAGCAAGGCAACTGCACGGGCGATGCGGTGACTATGCCCTTCCAGCCAGCCCAGCCTGCGTATGGCCTCACCATGCTTGCCAGCCAGCAGCCAGTAATGCAGCTCACGCACGAGTTGCGCATGCAGTACCGGCAGGGCGGCAGGACGCTCCAGCAAATTCATCAGGCGTAATGCGGCATCGGCGACTTCAGCCTCGGTAGCCTCAAAATGCAGCGGTGTGGTAGCCACATCAGCCACACCAGTCACACCAGGCCCACCAGACACATCGCGCATTTGTCTATTCAGGTCGGCGATGATGGCCGGGTCCAGGTCCAGTACAAGCGAGATATACGGTGCAGCAACACTGGCCTGGGTGATCTGGCTGACGGTCGGTACATCTGCGGTGATCAGCAAAGAGTCACCCGCATGGAAATGAAAAGTCTGCGCCCCCATCGTCACTTGTTTGCTGCCCTGTAGCACCAAGCAAATCAGAGGATTGGGTATGCCATGCACCAACCCGCTCGGTATGGACGAGCGTATCGTCGTCAAACCCGGTATCGGTGTTTGGGCAAGGCCGCTATCGTCAGCATGGGCATTTGTATAGCGGCGTACGGCATTGAACAGGGGAGTGGTCATGCTGCAATCTTAATGTATTCTAGAACTCATTTCATAAATATGAATGAGGCGCGTTTGCCTCATAACGCGGAATGGTAATGCGAACACGACAGTTAATGCTTGCATCATCAAAAATAAATTCTATGTTATCTGGTACACGTTATGAGGCAAACCCTTCGGGAACTGACGATTTGGGCGCATTGCTGTGTTGCACCCTTTGCTAAGGCATGAGCCTTAGCTGCAGGTCACGCCTTGCACTGCATCCCAAATCGTCTTGTTCGCACTCATCCCTATTTATGAAATGAGTTCTAGTTTTGACGCATACAGCTATTGGAGGATCAGGCAAAGAATGTCGAGGTTTTGGCAATGCTGTCGGTGTCATGTGCTCCTATCATGAACTTCCCTCAACGCAGACAAGCAGGAGTTCAATCATGAGTACAGATATCAACAAGATTACCATCGTTACCGGTGCCAGCCGTGGCCTGGGCCGCAATACCGCATTGAGCATTGCCCGCAAGGGCGGCGATGTCATCATCACTTATCATAGCCGCAGCGATGAAGCCCAGGCGGTGGTGGCAGAGATCACGGCCATGGGGCGCAAGGCACTGGCCTTGCAGCTCGATGTAGGCAACAGCGCGGGCTTTGCCGCCTTTGCAGACAAAGTACGCACAGCCTTGCGTGATCACTCGCAGCGCGAGAGTTTTGATCATCTTGTCAATAACGCTGGGCATGGCGACTATGCACTCATAGCAGAGACTACCGAGGCGCAATTTGATGGCCTGGTCAATGTACATTTCAAGGGCGTGTATTTCCTGACTCAGGCATTGCTGCCTCTGTTGGCAGACGGTGGCCGCATCGTCAATTTATCGACCGGGTTGACCAGGGTATCCTACCCCGGCTATGCCGCCTACGCTGCGGTAAAGGCGGCGGTGGAAATGCTGAGCGTGTATATGGCCAAAGAACTTGGCAGCCGCGGCATTGCTGTTAACACCGTCGCCCCTGGCGCGATAGAGACCGACTTTGGTGGTGGCGCTGTGCGCGATAATCCAGAGGTCAATAAAATCTTTGCCGACATGACAGCCCTGGGCCGCGCCGGCTTGCCTGACGATATAGGCCCCATGATCGCCAGCCTGTTGTCTGCCGATAATCGCTGGGTCAATGCCCAGCGCATAGAGGTGTCGGGCGGGCAGGGGATTTGATCTGCTTTATTGACTGAGACCAAGCTGCCGTTTCAGATATTGATGGAGGTCCTTATCTCCATCAATATTCTGCCCAGCATATTCTTGCCACGCCCATCACTGCCACAGCCCCAATAGTCATCGTCGCTGGTGTCTTCGACCAGTTTTGCTGCGCCTGTACTCAACAGCAAGGCTGTTAAATCCGCATGCTGCTGGAACTTCGCCATCAGTGCATCCCGCATGACCTGCACTTTGACAGACTCCCAATCCGGGCGCAGTTTTTCTGTACGCGCTCGTCCCAGGCGTGCAGCAATCGCAGGCGTGTTGGCCTTGCGTATTTTTTCGCGATATGCCGCATCCACAAATTTCTGCGCCTGGAAATAGTGTTCAGAAGTGGGCCAGGTTTTGCCTTTGATGGAGATGGAATAGCGTGCGAAGTTGGAGAACTCTCCATACTCGTCTTCGGCTGAATAGAATTTGATTGTCGTTTCCTGCATATTTTTTTTTGCGATATCTCAGTTTTCTTCAGGCTTGAACTATAGAGTGGCAAGTGACACTGCGCAATGGCATTGAGTGTATAGCCACGCGATGAAGTTGTGCTGTTATTTGCCATGTGGGAGCAGATGCAAAGGCTTGATGCGCTGCCACGACAAATTTGCAATTGTTTTCAATTTTATATTATTAATTGCATTATTGATATTTCAATTAAATATTGAAAATTATCATAATAGTATTGCCAATAAATTCATTTTATTGCGCGCCTCAATTGAATCAGGGAGAAGTATTTCTGACATTTCTAATAGCAACTACATAGCTTACTGGGGAAAATAATGAAAAACCGAACCATGCTATTCCGTTTCAAGCTGTATTGTGCAATTGCTGGTGTCACAGCATTATCAGGCTGTGCAACACCCCATTCGACAACACCTGCCGTGTCGATTTTTGAAAGTCCTGACAATACCTTCAAGATGAAACGTTCTGATCAGGCGGCAATTGATAACAATGTTGGGGCGCTCAATCCGTATGCTGGATACAAGATAGCACTCAGGGATGCAGAGGAAAGCCCTGCTGACTCTGGCAAAAACAGGGAATTGCTGACAGAAGGCATGGCTGCCATCGAATACCGTTGTGGTGTTTATTTTGATGCACTTGGAAAAGCCTTGCAGTCATTGTCATTTGCGCGAAAAGAAACCTCAATCGTAGGCGGCCTCATCCAGGGAACGATGGGACTGGCAAATCAGTCGGCAAAAGCCATCGCCAACACCGGTGCAGTCTTTGGGTTTACTACTTCTTCACTCGATGCCTATCAGGAGGCCTTTCTGTACACGCCAGACATAGATTCGATTCGACGTCTGGTTTTGCAAATGATGGAAACCAATGCCAGCCAGATTAATACCGCGATAGGAGAAAACAGATTGGCCTATGGGCAGGCTATCAGTTATCTCAAGCAATATGAATCCAATTGTCAGCCGGCTTCTATCCGCACACTTGTGAATCAGGCGGTTGGCAATGCAACAACCGGCAGCACAACAGATGGGCAGACGACAGTTGCAACGGCGGCGCTTGCCATTGGCGTCAATATGAAATCACTGACACCGGACCAGGCTTTTTATCTTTACTGGCTGCAAAGTGATCAATATGACGCGAGTACAGACAATCTTGTTGCCGCAAATTTAAAAGAGGTTACCGCAGTTTCGACAAAAAATGCAGATACGGTAGCTGCAGCAAAAAAACTACTGGCTCCCTATATGCTTCTTTTTCCTAAGACGACCATACAAGCATGGACGGCTAAAATCGCTGCGATGAAAGCTGCGGTGGCGAAAAAGGTAGAGGAAAAACCAGCCGTTGCAGGTACGCCGGCAAAGGTTCCTGAAGTGCCGGGCGCTCCCAAAGAAGATGTCACAGTTAAAGGTAGCAAGACTCTCAAAGATATTACTTTGAGAAGTACCCTAGGCTCTGTTTCACCCACTGCAAATATCACCAAATGATATATGCTTATTGATTCTGTGTCGGGGTTGAACTCATACTGGAGGGCTTCTGGATTTGGAAAAGTGGAGAAGGGCAAATGCAAGAAGCCGGCCATTGGTCGGCGTGCACCTCCCAGAGTTTCTTTTCAAATTCAAGCCTTGCCTGTATGGGCCAGGATAAAAGAAAACATATCCAGATGCTTGGCAATGCCGATTTTCTTGGTCGTGGAAAAATGCCCTGAATCATAATCAACCCGCATCAATACCGGGCGTTTTGGGTTATAGTTTTTTTGCATGCGGGCAGCCATTTTGGCGATTTGCCAGGGTTCTACCCGCATGTCGTTGGCGCCCGTCATCAGCAGCGTTGCCGGGTAGCTGGTTTCAGCTTGTACATGGTGGTAGGCGTCCATCTCCAGCAGAGCGCGGAATTCATCTTCTTTCTTGACCGTACCAAACTCTTCATCATTGCCAGGGCCATTCGATGTCAGCTCAAAGCGCAGGGTATTGAATACCCCGACTTCACCGATTGCTACGGCAAACAGGTCTGGCCTTTCTGTGATGGCGCGGCCTACCATGATGCCGCCGGCAGAGGTACCCCATACAGCGAGTTTGCCTTGTGCAGTCCAGCCATCCTTGATCATCGCTTCTGCCACATCAATCACGTCGCGCCAGGTATTTGGCTTGCTGGCTTTTTGCCCGGCAGTGTGCCAGGTCTCGCCTTTCTCGCCGCCTCCGCGCACATGGGCATATACAATCACGCCACCCTGGTCCAGAAAAGCCAGCATGGAACCCTGAAATCCAGGGTCAAGTATGATGCCGTAAGCACCATAGGCAATAATCAGCAGAGGGTTTTTGCCATTCAGTTTGGTATTGTTCTTGTGCAGTATTTCTACCGGCACAGCCGTGCCATCACGCGCCTTGATATCCTGGCGGGTGGTCAGGAATGAGGATGTGTCAAATGCTGCCTTCGGTGTCAGGCCAGTGTCTTTGGCGACCAGGTTGGGCCCTGTTTGCAGAGTGCGGGCAGACCAGGTCAGGTCGTCCATGCCAAACCAGGCACCTTCTATGGCCGGGTGACATTGTATATTCCATACCGCACCTGTCAAAGGCAGTTTCACATCCTCCACCTTGCCGGTGGCAAAGCTGTAACGCCGCAAGGCACCGACCTGGCCGCGCAGCTCATGGATGTATAAACCATCTTTGGCCAGGCTCAGGCTGTCGATGACATAATCGCCTTGCGGCACCACCACGACACGCTTGCCCTTGTCTGCCTCGCGCAGGCTAACTTTGAATACTTCCCCACGCTCAGACTTGCCTTTGGCCAGTACATACACTTCGTCACCCACGGTCAGCGCGTGGGTCGCGATATCGTCCTTGCGGAATACTTCTGCCCAGCCGGGTTTGCCTGCCAACAGGTCATTGAGGCGTGCGACCATGCCATAGGCAGGCCATTCACCATTGCTGTAGATGGCACCCAGTGCCCAGTCACTGGCGGTATTCACATGTACGACCGGCATTTCACGTTCTGTCTGGCCCATGGCCGGGCCATCTGACCAGCGGAAGGCCAGCGTGTCTTGCGCCGGGTCTTTATCCATTTTGTGCAGCCATGTTGCCGTGTCGAAGGAGAAATCGACTTTGCCCTTGACTGCACCGTCGCGCAGGCGTGCATAAAACAGGCCGCTGGAATCGGGCAGCCAGCTTGCCGGCATGCCATTCAAACGGGTGATCAGCACGTCCTTGCCACTATCCAGTGTCAGCACATGCAACTCATGCATCTCGTCACCACCTTTGTCGATGGCGTAAGCCAGATGCTTGTTGTCAGGAGACATCAGCACCTCGGTCACACGCCTGGGTTGAGCACTCTGGCCACTCTTGTTACCTGCTTCCGGATCAATCAACAGGCGTTCTGCGCCACCCGCGTGTGGGGTAGCATAAATCTTGAGTACCTGCTGGTCTGGCGAGCGGCGCGCAAATATTAGTTGGGTACTCGTGACCTGGCGTATCGCCAGCGTGGTCGTTGCTGCGCTGAATCGTTGCAGAGATGCTTCTATCGCCCGCCGCCCTGGCAACTTGTCCAGCACTTGCCTTGCAAAAGCGCCTTGCGCTTTGAGGTAGTTAGTGAACTCGGCAGTGTCCGGCTTTTGTTCCATCCAGCGGTAAGGATCAACGATGCTCTTGCCCCACAGGCTGTCGGTCACCGCCTCTTCACGTGCCAGCGGTGGCAGCAAGGACGTGGGTGTTTTCCTGACCGCAGCATGCACATGCGCACTGAGAGGTGAGAGAACAAATGCAGAAAAGGACAAGGCAAATTGGCGACGGGAAATCATAATCTGCTACCTCTCAGTATGGGGCGTGTCAGGGAGTATAGACGGATTTATAAGTCACTTGCAATGAGATCGCTATGCCATTGCAGATATGCCGCAACAGGTGGGAGGCTCGTCTGGCAGCATGCTCAGTTGCTGCAAACCGACGATATTTTTCATGCTGGAGGCCGCGAAGCAGTGCCGCTGTTATTATGCTTGCGTTGCCGATTCACTTTCTACCCAAAGAGGGAATGTCATGGCTGAAAACAAAACCAAAGCAACAGACTCCAGCGTAGATGATTATCTCGCCGCGATACAGGACGAGACGCGCCGCAATGACTGCGCAATATTGATCAAGCTCATGTCCAGGGCCAGCAAACAGCCCGCCGTCATGTGGGGCAGCAGCATCGTCGGCTTTGGCAACTACCACTATGTCTATGAGAGCGGTCGCGAAGGTGATATGTGCCTCATCGGCTTTGCATCCCGCAAGGGTGACATCAGCCTGTATGGCCTCAATGCCGCACCCAACCATGCGCAATTATTGTCTGAACTCGGTAAAACAAAATCCGGCAAAGGCTGCCTGTATATACGGAAATTAAATGATGTAAATATCAAGGTGCTGGAGACCCTGATCAAGGAGGCTGTGTCGGTGAAGAAATGAGTCAACACTAGAAAAGTGAGCCAGCGATTAAATTTAATATGCGCGGTAGAGTACGCCGTGCGTACCGTTTCTTATGAATTTTCTTTGATGTTTTTTTGAGAGTGGTGCGCATGACGCACTCTACTGACTGACGGGTCTTATTCTTCAGGCTGAACCGGATAAGTCAATATTTCTGTATCCCATGCATTCTCTTCACGCTTGCGCCAGGTTAGCTTACCCTTCAGTTCGCCCTCAGCATTATATATGCGGATATCGGCAGGGCTGGATATGCCGGGGCCGTGTCCGCAATATGACCCCAGAAAAACCCGGGGCTCCATGCAGCCAAAGTCGCAGCCCGCATGCTTGAACAGAGGTTGCTCCACGTCAGTGTATAAGAAATCATGGCTACCGCAGCACAGCGCTCTTGGTTTTTGTTGACGCGACATTCTCCAGCGCAGATAGCTCTGGATTTCACTGATCGCCAGCTCCTGATCCATGTACTCTGTTTCCAGCGGATATTCCACTGCCTTGCCATTGCGCACAGCACCATAGGCATTTTCAAAATCACGCAAGCTGGCAATATCTTCGGCTATACACAGGCTCGAACAAGTCTTGCACCAGGCTGGGCGGACTGGTATCGCGAACAAGTCGTCATTCCTTATCAATTGCCCCATGGCGTCTGAACCAAGGTAGTAATAAGCCTCGCGAAACGGCAAGAAGAGTTTTTCATTGCAACTGGTACAGATATAATAATTGGGCAACATGGTTCACCGCATATTCGTTTAAACAGAAGAATTTCTTTTGTTGTACCTGTAGATTTTTTATCGATAAACACTCTTGATCATCGCCTGCCCCAGAGTGTTGCCGCCACCAGATAAAGCCTGATTATGTTTTAATTGAGCAGCGAGATCATCTGGCAGGCGGCCATCAAGTGTCAGTTGGATAAGCTCGCCATTACGTAGCGCAGCATCTATGACTGCTGTATTTCCCTGATCCGTGATGTTATTGCGGGCCAGGTTAAGCCTGCGCAGTGTCGCAGAGGTGTTGATCAACTCCACGGCGTGTAGCGCACCCTCATCTCCCATGTGATTGGCCTGTGCACCCAGCACCCTGGTGGATGGCGCATAACCGAGGTTCAGGTTTTGCAAGGCTGAATGCCGGGCTGCATCCAGCAGGGCAGATGCTCCCTGTGTGCCTATGCCATTGCTTGCCAGCTCCAGGGTTTGCAGGCTGCGGTTGTGGCGCAGCGCATCGGCGATGCATGCTGCACCTGCATCGCCAAGACGGTTGACGCTAAGGTAGAGTGCCTTGAGATGTGGCGCTTCGCGCAGCAGACGTGCCAGGTCGTTTGCGCTTGCTGCGTCCAGACCGTTGCCGCTGAGATAAAGGCTTTGCAGATTCTTGTTATCACTGCACAGGGCATCAACGATGGCGCGCACGCCTTCTGCACGCAAATCGGTATTGACCATGTCCAGCACGCGCAAGTGCTGGTTGCTGCGTAACATGCTGGCAATGCTTGTTGCACCATCCGGGCCTAGTGGATTGCGCTTGAGCCACAGGCCGCTAATGTTTTGTGCCCCGCCTGCCAGCGTCGTGCCCAGCGCATGTGCTCCTGCCGGGCCGATATTGTTGCAACCCAGGTAAAGAACCTCAAGCTGAGGATTGACGCTGGCGAGGCCAGCCACCGCTGCTGCACCAGCATCGCCTATTGCATCGGTGCCCAGCATGAGGCTGCGGACGCGGGTATTGTGCTGCAATGCCTCTGTGATCGCCAGGCAGTGGCTGGTTCCCAGGCTTTGCTTGCATAAATCCAGACGACCATCGGCGGTCAGCGTGCCACGAGGAAATTGCTGGTCGCCCTTGGCTGCTAGATTGGCACTCAGATGCTGCAGCAAGGGATCCAGCTCTTCAGCATCACAAGGCGTGATGCTGACGCGGTGCACCGGGCACTGGACAGCAGTGATTGCATCACCAGGCAAGGCAAGAGATGCTTTAGCAGTATCACCAGGCATAGGGTTCAAAGTCCTTGAGGAAATGGCCGTAGAGCGGGTCCTCCGTTTCATTGACGCCACGGATGACAGGATCAAGCAAACGCGCCATGCCATCCGTCACATCCAGCGGCGTGTAAAAGTCCTGGGTCTGCCGCACATGCATGGCTTGCGGATAGGGTTTTTCATCGGTAATCCAGCCAGTATCCACGGCGTTCATATAGATGCCATCGCGGGCCCAGTCCTGGGCGCTGGTACGCACCATCATGTTCAACGCTGCCTTGGCCATATTGGTATGCGGATGAAATTCTGTCTTGCTGTCGCGGTTGAATTGTCCTTCCATGGCCGAGGCCTGGATCACAAAGCGGCGTGCATGTGGTGAACGCAACAAGGCTGGTTTGAGGCGGGCCGTCAGCATGAAGGGCGCTACCGCATTGACCAGTTGCACTTCCAGCAGTTCAAAGGTTGATACTTCATGCAGCCGTTGCGACCAAGAGTTGGCGGGCCGTTTATCCAGCGCCTGCCCATACATATCGACCTCATGTCGCGGAAAATAATCCGCATAGCCAGGCTGATTGCCCAGATATTGTTGCCTGGCTTCCAGCAGCCACGGGGTTGCTTCGCCAGACATCAGTGCTGCATAGAATTCGCCGGGCCGCTTGATGGTCTGTGCCGCATTATTGATCAGTATGTCGAGGTGTGGCAGTTCTGCATTGAGCCTGTCGGCGAATTGTTCGACATCAGGGATGCAGCGCAGGTCCAGTGCCTGTATGTTCAGTCGCTCCTGCCAGTCGCCATAGTCCGGCATGGCAGCAAAACGTTTTGCTGCATCTTGTGGAAAACGCGTGGTCAGCGTGACATGGGCACCAGCGCGCAGCAGATGCAGGGCAGTTTCAAAACCTATCTTGATGCGGCCACCAGTGACCAGTGCATAACGCCCGCGCAAATCAGCCTGCTGGTGCCGTTTTTGCCAGTTCTTGTCCGCACACACCGGGCACAGGGAATGGTAGAAATGATGCAGTTGCTGAAAACCCTGCTTGCAGACATAGCAGCGTTGTGAACGCAATGTACCTGCGGTTGCTTCGCTGAGCGTCAGCGGCAATGATGCTGGAAGCTGCGCACGCACCAGGCCAGTTTGCAGGCGTGCATGTTGCAATTGTTCTTTGGCTGCATTGGCGCGCGCCTGGCGGTGGCCACGCTTGGCGGTTTTCTGAATTTTGGCAATCAGGGTTTTGAACTGCGGGTGATCATCCATCTGTGATGGATCGTTTGCAATGGTGTGCAGTACCCGCAAGGCGATGCCCAATTCTTCATCTGTGTATGCCACGGCGGCTATCCTTACCGGTCAAATGCGCTTGCGCATCCACGCAAAAATCAGTGGGAACAGGTTGGGCTTGAACCAACACCTTTTTCTTGCAAAGAAAATGCGCTTCCATTACGCCACCGTTCCCGGCGGCGATTATAGCGGAGCTTGCCTGACATGGTCAAAAAATTACAGACATGATTTGCCTGCGCCAATAGTGAAGGAGAAAGGCTAGTGGAAACCGGGGAATTAAATGGGAACGGGCTGGATTTGAACCAGCACCACTTTCTTAGCTAGAAAGTGCGCTTCCATTACGCCACCGTTCCCGGTTGCGATTATAGCGGGGTACACGCCCGTCGTGCTCAAAAAGCCGCAGGTTGGTTTTGCTCTTGCACCGATATTGGCGAAGGTTGGCGAAGGTTGGAGAATGCAAACTGTTGGGAACAACGGAATGAAAGGGAACGGGCCGGGTTTGAACCGGCGCCGTCTTCTTTGGTGATAGACATGCTTCCATTACACCACCGTTCCCGGTTGTGATTATAAAGGTCATGAGCTCATACATGCAAAGCCGTAGCCACACTGGCCCGTATCACTTCAATAAACCTGCGCAGCCGCGCCGGGTAAAAGCGGGCATACGGATAAACCAGGTTCACCGGTAGTGGCGTTGCCTGCCATTGCGGTGCCAGTTGTATCAGGTGCCCGGCAGCGATGTCGTCGGCCAGTATCCAGGTAGAGCCGATGGCGACACCCAGTCCTTCCAGCGTGGCGATGCGCAGCGCATACAGGTTGTCCGTGCTCAGGCGCGGGGTGAAAGCCACGCGCTGGATTTCGCCGGTTTGTACATGGTGCAAAAATACTTCGCTACGATAAAAGGTGCGTAGCGACAGCCACGGCAGGCCGACCAGGTCGATGGCTTGTTGCGGCATGGGCCTGCCAGCGAGGACGGATGGTGCCGCCACCACGATGCGTGGCACCTCTGCCAGTTTGATGGCGACCAGGTTGGTATCTCTTAGCTCGCCTATCTGTATGGCGCAGTCTATGCCCTCAGAAATAAAGTCCTGCAACGATGTATCGTCATGCAGCAGCCACTCTACCGAGACACGCGGATAGCGCCGCAGGTAATCTGCCAGCGGCCTGACCAGGCGTTCCTGGCCAAATGCATGTGGGGCAACGACGCGCAGTACGCCTTCAGGCTCGTCATTGGTGCCACGCAAGTCAGACTCAAAGGCCGCCCAGCCTGCCAGCAGGTTGCGCGCATGTTCATAGCAGCGCTCGCCATCGGCTGTCAGGCGCATGCTGTGGGTGGAGCGGTTCAACAGGCGCACACCGAGAAATTGTTCCAGCGACTGCAGTCGGCGGCTCACTGTGGGTTGAGTCGTGCCCAGTTGCGCTGCCGCAGCAGACAGATTGCCCGCCTCGACGATGCGCACAAAGGTTTGCATGAGCTCTATGCGATCGCCCGCGCCTGCCATGAGGGCGGCGGTGGCAGAGTTGTCCGGGCGGCTGGTCAGAGTTTTGGTCATACGTCAAATGTATAACAAATCTGCGTGACATGCCACTACCGTTTGAAACGCGAGGGTCTTACACTGCCAGACATCAGTTAAAGCAGAGAGAAAGTCATGTCTTCCATTCAAAATCCGCATAATCATATAACTGCCATAACACCGGCGTCAGATACCCAGGTACATCAGCAACCATCGCCTGCACTGGTATTTTTGCTGGCCTGTGGTGCTGCCTTGTCGGTGGCATCGCTGTACTACAGCCAGCCCATGCTGGGCATATTGGCGAGTGACTTGGGTATCAGCAATGTCGCAGTGGGTTATGTGCCCACACTCACGCAGCTCGGTTATGCACTCGGCATCTTGCTGCTGGCCCCACTGGGCGACAAGCATGACCGCCGCAATATCATCCTCATCAAGGCTGGTTTGCTGGTGGCTGCATTGCTGGTGATGGCTGCTGCACATTCCCTGAGCCTGCTGCTGCTCGCCAGCCTGGCGATAGGGCTGACAGCGACGATGGCGCAAGACATTGTGCCAGCTGCGGCCACTCTCGCGCATGAATCGCGCCGTGGCAAGGTCGTGGGTACGGTCATGACAGGTTTGTTCATGGGCATACTGCTGTCGCGTGTGGTCAGTGGTTTTGTGGCCGAGCAGTTTGGCTGGCGCAGCATGTTTGTGCTGGCAGCGGTAGGTGTCACACTGATTGCCGTGGCGGTCTGGCGTGGTCTGCCACATTTTGCACCAACCACCACCATGAGCTATCGCGCTTTGCTGGCTTCCTTGCTTGATCTCATCCGTCGCCACGGCAAACTGCGCCGTGCGGCACTGGCGCAAGGCTTGCTGGCGATGGGCTTCAGCGGCTTTTGGTCCACCCTGGCCGTCATGCTGCATGCCGAACCCTTCCACATGGGCAGTGCAGTCGCAGGTGCCTTTGGCCTGGCCGGTGCCGCAGGTGCACTGGCAGCACCGCTGGCTGGCCATCTCGCAGACAAGCATGGGCCAGAACTGGTCACCAAGGTCGGTACCGGCATCAGCACTGTATCGTTCGCCATCATGAACCTGAGCCCGCTGTTCCCACCCACTGCACAATTGTGGCTGCTGGGCATAGGCACGGTAGGCTTTGATCTTGGCGTGCAAAGCACCCTGATCGCTCATCAAACAATAGTCTATGGCATAGACAACGCCGCCCGCAGCCGCCTCAATGCCGTACTGTTTGTCGGCATGTTCATCGGCATGGCAGCCGGCGCCACCCTGGGCAGCGTGCTGCTGGCGCAATGGGGCTGGATAGGCGTGACGGGCATGGCAACAGTCACTTCACTGGCAGCACTGGCGCTGCGGTTTTGGCGGGTGGCATAAGCAGGATCAGAATGCAGGCTTTAGTATTGCTGATGATATGCTCCTATAATTTGAATGCAAAAAAATTAGACAGGAGCATCATGGGCAATAAGCTTTCCCGCCTTAACATTTCCGACCTTAACACCGCAGAACGCCTGCAGTTTTTTATCAATACCGGTTTTTATTTTTCCATGCAGATTCGTGGCAAATATAGCTTGCATGACTTGCATGCCCAGCATGAAGACCGCGAATACCGGGCCATCAACGAATGTTTCCACCGTATCTTCCAGTGCTTGCGTGGCATAGGCGATAGCCATGAACCGCGCATGCCAGATGACACCGTCGTGCTTATGCTAAACGACATCGCCAAAGAGGCAAACCTGCAGGAAGAATTAAATTGGGCAATTGAAGAAGCTACAAAGCTGCTTGCAAAGAGTGATATTTAATCTGTAATAATTAAGCTGTAAAAAACCGAGGCGTGTGGATACTCACGCCTTATTTAGCCGCGCTTTTCAGGTTACTCTGACTATTGACCAGTCCATCTCATGGAAGCTGGTCGATAGCAGAGGCCAGATTTATCCTTTGGCATAAGCAGAACGGCTGTCTTGAGTCGCATTTTCCAATTGCAATTGCATATCCGCGATCACAAACTCATGCATGGTCTTGATCACTTTTTCAATAAAGTAAGATGAAATCAGCCTTGGGGCAATGCGGTTGTCATAGTAGGTAAGCATGCGGACGATACTCTGCTCACCGTCAAGCTGTTCCACTTCTATATATCCGCCCAATAGTTTGATTGTGTCTTTATAACGGATACTCTGCTCGATAATCTCAAACTCGATACGGCTTTGATCGACAATATTCGTAATTCTTTTGGTCAGGTAACCGCCATCACTATATTTGCAGCGGCAGGTATCGCCTACAGCCGCATACTTGCCTTCGACTTCCTGCGGCACCGGCAGGCTTAATTTCAACAACCACGATGCCGGTTTTTTGACATGCTCATAAAAGCCTACTTTTTGCCAGACATCGGCTTTATTCGCCTTAATGATGCTGCTGGTCACTGCGCTGCTGGTAGTTTGCTGTTTCATGATCTTTCTCGCTTGTTGATTTACGGTATTTGAAAATGCCTGCTTCATTTAAACGGGGGTACTTGCGCTAAACAATGCTATGCATCCTACGGTGCTGACTTCAACGTTCTGGAATCGCTTTTCTAATGCTGACTTCAACTGGCCCGCCGAATCCTGATCACCATTGATGACTTTGAGCCTGTGCAACACTGCATAAACGCAGCGGCTAAGCATGGTTTTTGTAATGTCTTGATTCAGTATGGTGTAACCAAAGACCTGGGTGCCAGCATGCATCAGCGGCCTGATGGCATCAAACACCGCGCCTTTTTCCAGCATGTCACCAGGAATACAATGCAGAATGCCGCCCAGCGCAATTGAGTCGAAGCGGGCGGCAGAGGTTGGCATTGGTTCCAGCGCATTGCAGAGATAAGTTTCTGGCTCGAAGCGCGCAATTCTTGCTGCGGTAAAATTCAGGCAGTTTTGCTGCAAATCGAATAAACCTATGCGCACCTCGCCGGGCTGGTAGTGACAGCGGTCCAGAAAATAGCCAGTACCAACGCCAATATCCGCGTGATTGCGCGACATCATGAGGTGATAGAGGTCAGCAAAATACCTGCTCTTGCAGCGCCACACATAAGGTGCCAACAAGCGGTAAATCAGAATGTCATAGCACCTGAGCAAAAGCCTGCTGTAAATACGAACCCCGTCATCGGTCGTTCTGCTGGTAATGGCGCTCATCATGGCTGTCTCATATCAATAAATGGTCGGGACCCGGATGCCTGGAAATGAATTCGCAATCCAGACTCGTACCCAGAACTATGCAATGGGCATGCCAATTCAATAAATTTTCCAAGTTGCTGTTTTTAAAGAATATTATTTTTTCGAATGAACAGGCGGCTGTAAGGTATCTGTACATTGCGGCAAATTTCGCTGTAAAGAAACTTTGCAGCGAGAGCGATTGGGAAAACTTCTTTGGTTCAGAAAATAGCCACCCATCCCAGAAATACTGCGTGCGCATTCGCGCCATCAAACGACTCATGCCACAAAAATAATTTTATTGACATCCAAATTTCGCCTGATAATATATCGATAGTCGATATATCGTTAAGCGATGTAGCATCGCCCGATATAGGCTGAGCGACATCAACAAACCAGCAAGCCTGAAAGGCGCGGATGGAAGCAATTAATTATTCAAAATACCTGCCATTGTCAGAAGCCACCTTTTACGTGCTGCTGGTACTGACCGAGCCTCTGCACGGCTATGCCGTCATGCAAAAGGTAGAAGATATCAGCGAGGGCAATGTCGTCATTGGTCCCGGCACCTTGTATGGTGCATTCTCAACTCTGGAAAAACAGGGGCTGATCAAAAAGGTCGGGGAAGAAGAGCGGCGCAAGTATTACCAGCTCAGCGACAAGGGGCGGCTGGTACTGGCCGAGCATATCCGCCGGCTGGAAATCATGTACCGCAATGCGCAAGTGGCGTTGCCACAATTAACAAGAGGAGAGGCAAAGTGAGTGAGACATTGATCAAAAAATTCAAATGCTTCTGGTCGTGGGAACTCGAGCAAGAACAGCAATGGCTGCGGGAAATGGCCAGCCAGGGATGGCATTTGAAAGCCCGCAGTTTTTTTGGCGTGTATAGCTTCGTCCAGGGTGAACCTGCCGATATTGCCTATGCTCTGGATTACATACCTGGCCTGAATATGGAATTTGCATCAAGATTAGAGCCAGATATTCACTACCAAAAGTTCTACCACCAGTTGATCATTGATGCCGGCTGGGAGCATGTGCTGTCATCGCTGGGATGGCAATACTGGCGCATGCCTGTGCGCAATGGCAAAGTGCCGGAAATTTTCACGGACACTGCTTCCAAAAAATCCAAATACAAGCGACGCCTGTTGGAGATGTGTATCTTCAATTTCGCGCTGTTCCCAACCGCGATCTATCCTCCGGCCACCCTCAGGCAATGGGATCATAGTCTGGCGGCGTACATTATCATCTTCGGCATGGTCATACCCGCCTGCCTCTACTTTTCTTATGCATCCATACGCATATATTTGCGCATGCGTGAAATGCAGAAAATTTGATTCCGCATATACTCGCGATCTTGCCTTGCTCACTCATTCTCTTTTATTTCCATCCATTTTCCACGGATATCATGCCCGCATTGCTCATCAAGAAAAAATTTCTCTTCCTGTCTTTCCTGCTCATTTTATTCTGCGCAGCCGGATGCTCCTATAAAATTGAAATTACACCTTTTGAACTGCATGCCGAAAAACCGATATTCGTTTTCTCAAAACCAATCACAGCATCCCCGATAGGGGAAATGAGGATAGTTCCCTTGAATAGCTTTAAGATCGTGCAGAAAAAAAATGATCGCTGGGATCACGACAATCCACTATGGGCTTTTGGATTGCCACCAGGAGCTACTTTGGATGTGGAAAAACTTCGCTATGCCAGCCTTCCCGCAGCTTATGTTGAGACCGTCAAAGCGAAAAAACTTGAACGCGGCGTAGCGTATATGGCAATTGGATTTGGGCCGGATTCCAGTGGCAGTGTTGAATTTAGTTTGGCGCCTTAAGTTGCAAGGTCTATCGGGGAATGTGAATGAAACGAATACTGCTTTATATCTTTTTGATCTTGAATGCCGCAGCCTGGCACAATTGCCTTGCTGGCACTGAGTTCCATCAGAAGCCGGGAATTATTCTTCCAGGAGCCTTGGTCAAAGCAACTGCGCTTGCGTATGCACAGTTTGAGCAAGAGCTTGATAAGAAAGACAAAGCAGCGACGAATGATTTCGCACGATCCATGTCAAAATTGGAAAGCTACGATGCAAAAATTTCTGTAGAAAAAAGGCATTACATAATTCGTTTTACTCCTAAAGATAAAAACGTGCGTGGTGGCGAAATTGCTTACACTATTAAAAAAGATGATTTTTCTATATCCGATATTGAATATTCTAAATAAGTATTTCTGTTTTAATTCGAAATGCGCAGTCCGCAATCCTTGATCATGTGAATGAAGCTTCGAGTTCAGAAGTATCAAACTATAAGAGTTTTAAGATGAAAGCCAGGGCTTTGAAGTCGACAATGATGTTTCATTCCAGATCAGATATGACGCAGGTTTGTTACGATCTGGGAAAATTGACTGTTACGGTTGAGTCATCGCAAGAAAATAAAAGCTATCAAGCGAACTTTGCAGAAATCTGTGGATTCCGTCTTTTGGATGAAGGTGATTTACTTGAATTTTGGCCTGCATGTTCGGATTCTGAACACTGGGTGTTTCAAATTGAAGGAGGCGGCTGGTATGCGCAAGAATCATTGCGGCCTGGTTTTCTGAGAAAGGATATCGCCGCCATCAAGGAATTTTTTATCGCCAGCAGCAATGGCTGTGTAAGCGTGCTGGCCTGGGAAGAACCAGAACTCAAAAGTTGCTAGGTCTAAAGCGGAGTCAGGACTTACATTCATATATTTTCAAGCTATAGAGATATTGTAATACCAGACCTTATCCTTTTTATTGATGATGAATTGTGTGGGAAATAAAAGTGAGTACTTCAACGATTATCCATTTGTTGATACCTGATGAAAATGGAAAGGATTTTCAAGGTAAATCCTACCCTCCTTTTTCAATTGGTCAGCATAGTTGGACTCCCACTAAAAAAATAGAACCTGGTGGCGTATTTTATGATTATATTCGCAATGCGTCTGCTGACATTCTTGGAATTCGCTACTGGTTAATTGATGAAGTGATTTTTGAGCGTCATCAAGTATTTAAATTTTTCTTAAGTGATTCCCGCTTTTTTTTCCATCAGGAAGATTCTTGTGTCGATATACTTTTTGACGAAAAGAACATCGCTGATTTTCAGAATAATTTATTGTTCATCGATTGTGCTCAAGATTTTGGTGGGGAAAGTGTAATAACGAATGGCAAAAAATATGGAATCGCCCTGGAAATCGATTCCAGGTAATTTTTTCGGGGTAAAGAAAGCAGAAACGCACAAAAGGAGTGGCCATTAAGCTTCTGTAAAAAAGACAGTGCAGTGGAATGAAGACATCCACTGTCTCACACTTACACGATTGCTCAACGCTTACACCAGACCATATTTTTCCACACGCGCCAGATCTTGCTGTGAACCCAGATAATGACGCAGTTGTTCATTCACTGCCTGCAAGAGCACCAGATTATTTTTGTTGAACGAGAATGCGCCAACAGGCGCTTTGTCTTGCTTGCCCAAGTCGTGGGCAACTGCCTGCAGTTCCTTATGGTCTCTCGCGATGATGCGGTTGCCTGTCGCTGTCGCCGCAAAGGCGTCTATCTTGCCTGTCAGCAGGGCGGCCACGGCTTCGGGCTGGTTGTTGAACATCACGATCTGGCTGTCGCTGACGCCTGCCGATTTTGCCGAGTCATATTGCACCTGCCCAGGGATGATGCCCAGTCGCGCATCGCTTTGTGCCGCTACTGCTTCATAGCTAGTCAGCGCTTTGGGGTTGCCACGCTGCACGATGAAGCCATCGCCGAGTGACCATACCGGCAGGCTGAAGTTAACCCGCTCTGCACGTTCCGCCGTTACGAAAAGCGGTACATTCATGTCCCAGCGGGCAGCCTGCAGGCCGGGTATCAGTTCCGCAAAAAGCCGTAGTTGATATTCTATGTCCGTGACACCGATTGCGCGCAACACTGTCTCCGCCAATTCTATGTCTGCACCAGTTACACTGCCGTCTTCGCGTGTCCAGTAGAAGGGGGCTTCTTCTATGTAGGCGATTTTTACTTTCATGAGCGTACTCCATTATCCTGGACTGCTGGCTATTTTGATGCGTGCTCTAAGCCAGGGCATTACAATATCATTTATCGATTTCACAAACAGGCTGGCGATTACTGATGACAGATCATTCTTTTTCCACTTTAGCACAGCGCCCTGCGCAAAAAGCATTTTTGCCATGGCTGCTTTATGTGGCTTATGTGACCCTCGCATGCGCTGCAATGTCGCTGTCACATTCTGCACAGGCCCAGAATGCCAGCGACCCGCGTCTCGTGCGTTTGATGGGCCTCATGCAGCAACGCCTGAATCTCGCGCAAGATGTCGCCATGTACAAGTGGAACGCCAAAGCAGCGATTGACGACCCCGTGCGTGAGCAGCAAATACTGGATGCACTGGCGCAGCAGGCGGCTCAATATGGCCTGGCACCCAAACAGGTACATGACTTTTTTACTGCACAGATAGTGGCTGGCAAGATGATACAGAAAGCCTTGTTTGCAGAATGGGTGAGCAAAACACAGGCCCCGTTTGACAATCCGCCTGACCTGAAGACAGCAATCCGCCCTGCACTCGACAAACTGACGCCACAGCTATTGACCGCGCTGGCCGAAGCGCAACCTGCCTTGCAGGCTAAAGACTGGCAGCAGGCAGTGAAGCTGGTAGCGGCAGATGCCGGCGTGCGTGCAGGTGTATTGCAAACTGTGCCTGGCTATGCAGCGGCATGGGAGTATGCGCTTGGGGATTTGGCTGGCAGGTAAGCAAGGTATGCAGGTAAAAGCCGGACTCAATAAGAAAACAGCGGAATGAATGTAATGATGACGAAGAAGCAACGAGAATTTGCACTATCTTTAAGGATGACGCATCCAGAAATGGATTTACAGGCATTTTGCGATTTGATCGAGCTGATACCATGGAAATGCAATTTGGCCGGGGAAGTGAGACAGTCTCCAGACGGCAGGCTATTGGGCGGGGTACATAAACGATCCTTTTGTACTTGCAGTTTTGAGTTTGATGAAGACGTTTCTTTGGAAGCTGCCATCGATGAAACGCTTGACCTGCTGGAGTTGAAAAGAAGACAGATCGCTGAGATGACCTCGTCAGGTGGTGAAATGCATTTTTTTATAGGATGGTTTTTTGAGGGAACTGCGGGCATGGTACTCGACTGGAAAACCTTGCGCAGGATGTCTGATTTGGAGATTTCTTTTCAACTGGATGCCTATGGGGCATATTTGTGAATGGCTCTCGTCAAACCAATGCAAAAAGAAATTAAGACTATGAATAGTTTTTTCAAAGTGCTGGGGCTATCTCTTTTTTGACATTCAGCTTCCTGGTCTTTGTTTCCTTTAATCCGGGAAGTGCATCTGTGATATTGAATGGCATGCTTGTGGGTTCGGAGTTCTATCAGAAAACCCAGAACGCCATGTTATTCTTGATGCTGTATTTAATCTTTACACCGCTGCAATTTCTTGTCCTCCATCTACTTTTGAAAGAAAACAGGCAGGACCTGCTGAAAAAATTTCTTCTCTACTTTTTGATTTTTTCAGTATTGTTATCGATGGTGGTATATTACTTTGCAGGGGTTCATCCGTTCAGCTTACCTGTCGTCAGCGCTTAGTTTTTTTTGGAAGCATGGAAGCAAGGTATTTCCAACGAGGCTGCAAGACAATGAAAAAATATGCGTAAATTATTTTTATTCTGGGTGCTGTTCATACTGCAGATTTCTGCCTATGCAAAACCTGTGTGGAATACCCCGGTATTTTTGGATGTGCCACATGGTTGGCACGCACAAAAAAGCAGATCGCCCGATAGTCAGGTATTCAGCTTGAGCAAGGGATCACAACTCATTACGTTTGATTATGGACGACGGATGTTGGATCAAAAAAGTGATTGCGAAATTTCTGACATGATGGTGATGACCACATTGGACAGTCTGAAGTGTATTTCGACAGAGCGGTATCATCAAAAAATAAAGCGAAAAATCTCAATCAAGGATACTAAAGACGAAGCTAACTTCAGATTGACTATTTTTGCCATCTCTGGATTGTCTGAAGCAGGTAACAGGGAGTTGGTAACATTATTGAGAAGCCTTCGATTTGTAGGCAGTATCGAAAATCTGAAACTGGTTTCAGTTGATACTCGCAAACAACATGCAACAATTATCGATGAATCAGGCATCGCTCGCATAGTCAGAAAAAATGATCTTATTGCGAGGAATTTTGGGCGAGTCCGCGAGGTAAAGAGCGATAGACTTTTGATCGAAGAATTTTTGTTCGGCGACACTGACGGATACAAACCGCATCAACTAGAATTGTATTTTTCGCGATAGCAGCAGTATTCGAGTGCGCGGTATTAGACACTGCAAGGAGGATTTGAAAAGCATGCGGCGCATTGTAATGCTCCCTACCTTACAGCTGCGCTTGAAGCTTGTTTTTCTTCATGCAGTCTCGTGTTAGCGAGATAAATGAAATAAATTACTACTACCCGGCACTCTCTGCCACTTCCATCATCAATCCTCTCAACCACAAATGCGCATCGCTACGCGCATATTTGCTGTGGCTATAGACTTTCAAAGTATAGGGCGGTATCGCAAACGGGGCTGGGTAGATGGCAATGCCTGCGGCTTGTGCCAGTGTGATGGCGGCGTGGCGGGGCAGGGTCATGATGAGGTCGCTGCTGGCGATGATGAAGGGGGCGACCAGGACATTGGGGAGCTGGACGGTGACCTGTCTTTGCAGTGCCATGCCGTCGAGTACATAGTCGATGACGCCGCGGCTTTCATTCCACGGGGTGACGACGACATGGCGAGCTTGCAGATAGGTTTTCAATGTGAGTTTGCGTTTGATGTGCGGGTGGTGTTGGCGGGCGATGGCGACGTAGTCGTCTTGCAGCCAGTCAAATTCTTCCAAGCCTGCGGGTAATGGGCTGCGTTCTTCATCGTAGCCCAGGGCGAAGTCGATATGGCCTGCGGCCAGTTCTGCGATCGCGATTTTCTGGCTGGTGTTGATGATGCGCAGGGTGATGTGTGGTGCGACCTGTTGCAGCCTGTTGATGAGGCGTGGCAGTATCGCAAAGGCAGTGTAGTCACTGGCAGAGATGACAAAGTTGCGCTGGCTGATGGCAGGGTCAAAACGTAGTCTGAGGCTGAGCCCGGCAGACAATTGCGCCAGCGCCGTGCTGATCGGTTCCGCGATCTGGTCGGCGCGCAAGGTTGGTTGCATCTGGTTGTCTAGCCGCACGAATAATTCATCGCCGAGGGCGGTGCGCAGCCTGGCCAGTGCATGGCTCAAGGCCGAGGGGCTCAGTGCCAGCTCATGTGCGGCAGCCGTGACCGAGCGTTGCTGGTACAGTGCATTAAATACCAGCAAGAGATTGAGGTCGAGTTTGCGCAGGTCAAGATGCATGTTCTGCATGATAGTCTGAAGTAATTGCACTTGCCGCATTGTAGGCTGGCTTGTTAGGATGTGGCAAATGCGAAGTAGATGGCCTTCAATTTTTGCTGTTACCTTGCTGTAACGCTCATTGAGCTAAGACTGTCCCACCCTAAACTTTTCCCCCGATCATTGAGACGAGGGATACAGAATGAGATATTCATGAATATACAAATACGTCCAGCCCAACCTGAAGATGCCGCCCTGATCCATGCCTATATCACCGAGCTGGCGATTTATGAGAGAGCCGAGCATGAAGTCATTGCCAGTGTCGATGATGTCAGGCACAGCCTGTTTGCGGCTGACAGCCCGGCGCGTGGCCTGATATGCAGCATCAACGATGTGCCGGTTGGCTATGCGGTTTACTTTCTGAGCTATTCGACCTGGTTGGGGCGCAAGGGCATGTATCTGGAGGACTTGTATATCTCGCCCGGCCAGCGTGGCAGCGGCGCGGGCAAGGCCTTGTTGCGGCATCTGGCCCAGGTGGCCGTCGAGAGTGGCTGTGGCCGTCTTGAATGGAGTGTGCTGGACTGGAATGAACCGGCGATACAGTTTTATTTATCGATAGGTGCGCAGCCGCAGGATGAATGGGTGCGTTATCGCCTTGCTGGTGAGGGCTTGCGAGCCTTTGCGGCAGGTGACAAAGCACTGGCTGCCGCCTGAGTTATCTCCATTGGTCCTGGCAGTTTTTGAGGGGGGTGTTGGCATTATGTTAGCATCCTGCCTTGCCTGGGTGAGCAAAATGCAAATACGGCGTTTTGTGTCACTCACAGGTTACCTGTCTGCTGGTACCGGTTTTTCAAGGCAGAGACAGACAGCATGATCAATCCTTGAGATAAATAAAGGCAGGACGATGACTATCCAAAAACATATATTGGCAGTTTTATTATTGGCAGGCAGCACATGTGTTGTCCATGCAGGCGATGTGTCGGTCAATATGCCGGGCATCAGCGTCAAGGCGCAGGACAATGGGGGCAAGGCGAATGTGCAGATGCCTGGTGTGAGTGTGAATGCAGTGCAAGGCAACGGTAATGGCAACGGCAATGGCGCTGGCAAGCAGGCTGGACGCGCTGATGGCGGACGCATCATGGGCAATGACATGAGCAAATCTACGCAATGCAATGGCCAGCCTGTGAGCATACAGGGCAATGGCAACCAGATCAGCCTCAGCGGGGTTTGTCCCCAGGTCAGTGTGAACGGGAATGAAAACCAGATCACGATAGAACAACTGGGCAAGGTGCAGGTGGTGGGTAACGATAACCAGGTCAGGTGGGCGCAGGCATTGAATGGGGCTAAGCCGCAGGTGCAGAGCTCGGGTAATGATAACCAGATCAGCAAGCAGTAAGCAGGCAGGTCGCTGACTTGAAAAGGGTGTGGATAATCAAACAGATATCCACACCCTTTTTATTTGCCAATCAATATACCCATCGCTTTACTCATTATTTGGATTACTCATTATTTGGATTACTCATTGTTTGGATTGCGCAATGAGCGGCTGAGCTGGGCAAAGTGAGGCAAGGCTGCTTCTTCTGTATCGGCGGCCTCTGCTACCTGCACTGCCTTGAGTGCCACAGCGGGTGCTTTTTCTGCGAGGTCGGCCTGCTCGGCGGCAGTCAGGGCAGTCAGTGGTTTGTCGAGAAACTTGTACAACAGGCTGCGCTGGCCTGCCGTCATGTCGCGTGTGACCGGCATGAACAGGTAGGTTTCAAATGCGGCAGGGGCGGTCAGGCGGTGCAGGATGCTGGCGTATTGATGCACCTGGGCCGGATTGGCCAGGTCCAGCCAGTTGTCCATGCAGGGGGCCATGGCATTCCAGTTGATGAGCACGTATTTATACACATTGTCCCAGGTAGGGGCCATGGCGGCTATATTGCTGTCTGCCTGGCGTACCCGTACATAGGCATAGGTATTGGTCTGGGTATCGAGGCCCTGGGTGGGCGGCGGGGCACTTTTTGCCGGTACGGGCAGATATGCATAGACCGTGCCCTTGGTGGCGCTGGCCGTGACATTGAGCACACCTTGTGCGTCGGTCTTGAGGTTTTGTGTACCCGTCACCTGACCACCGCTGGCCGACAACTGGAATAGCGTGATATCGCTGACCTGGTGCAGCGGCTTGCCACGCGAATACAGCGTGAACTTGACATTGCCGGCAGGGCCCTGGTCCAGATACAGGTTGGGTGTATGCGGTATCAGGCGCAAGACGCTCTCTTGCAACAGCAAGCCATATTTGGAGCTGTGCAGTTCAAGCTGACCATTTTCTATATCTACAGGATTGACCTTGCTGATGTCAAAAGTGACGATGCCTGCGCCTGCTTCATAGGCCTTGCGGTCATACTTGTCATAGTTGATGCTGGCGATGGCATCAGCCTTGCCGGTCAGGAAGAGCTGCAATGTACCCAGGTCCTGCTTGGTGAGGTCCATGCCGGTTTCGCTGACGCTGTTCGACAAATCCACTGTCATGATGCCCTTGCCCTGGCGTGCATGGGCAGCAGCGACAAAGGCCTTGTCATTATCGACAGGCAGCAGGGCGCGGTCACCTGGTTCATGCATGGGTTCGTCCTTGCGCCAGACGCCTATGGTACCGACCACCTGGCTGCGCGCAGGGTTGGGCTGGAAGCCACCTTTCGTCAGTTTGTCGCGTAATGCCTGGAATTGTGCCGTCGTGGCAGAGGCACCTGCGGTGGCCAGGCTGGGGTCATCGAAATAAACTGTGCAGTAGGCATTGAAGCTGACGACGATGCCTTGTGCATCACTGTCTTGCAGTGCATGGTGCAGTGCGGCCAGCGCATCACTCTTGTGTACATCAATCTGCAGGCCGTGCTTGGAAAAAGATGTCTGCCAGTTGACCGAGGCAACGCCTGCGATAATGCCTTGTGCATTGCGCTGGAAGTTGATATAGCGTGCCGTAAAGCGCTGGTTGCATGGCGCGGCGACACGGCAGCCGCCATCTATGCCAAAGCTGATGCCGTCAAAGAATAATTGTGAAGTGCAGGCACCATAGGGTTCCAGGTCTATCAACATGGCGCTGAGCTTGGCCGGGGCTCCAACAAGTTTGTCTGTGGTGACCGGGCCCTTGCCCAGATCAACACTCGATACTGCGGTATTAAAGAATTGTACGCGGTGGGTGCCATGCGGGTTCCAGTTGCCACCGCCAGCACCTGTCTTGACCGATTCAATCGCGCTCTGGCGAAACTGTTGCATGGTCTCGGTTGGTGTCATGACGGTCTGGGAAGTGTTCTCGTCATAAAAACGTTTGTAGTTATTGGTGACGATGGGGTCCCAGGAAATTTGCCCCTTGAAATGGATGCGCGGCGTTTGCAGGATACTCATGCTGTTCTCTCCCGATTCAGGTTTTTTTGTAGATGAAGGCTGGCCCGGCGACTTTGTGCTTGTCGTTCAGGGGCGTATGCAAGGCTTCGATGGCAGCCATGCGCAGGTCAAACATCTTGCGCACCGCAATGCCGAGTTGTGCCGCATCGCCATTCAGGGCCAGGTTCAGTGCATCGACCATGGCGCTATAGGCCTTGGTGCAGGCATCCTGAGCTGACCTGGCTGCCGCTGGTTCCTTGGAAAAATCATGCAGTTGCGGGTCCGCAATCGCTGGAAAGACCTTGGCATAATCCACACCCAGTGGCCCGCCCCAGGAAAAACCTTGCGGCGAATCACTGGCCGTCAGTACCTGGTTGCGGTAGATTTCTTCAAAGCGGTAGAAGTGCGCGAGTTCATTACTGAAGTCCAGCGGGCTGGTGCTGGCACCTTCACCTTCAGAGACGATAATCTGTATGGCCTTGTGGGCATCTGCATAGTTATTCACAGCAAACAACTGGCCCGGGAAGAATTGCTTGTCGTCGATCTGGTTGCGGTTGGCCTGCCAGGCCGTGGCGGGCAGGGTTTTCAAGTAGGCATCCAGTGCTTCATAAAACTGGCCTATGGTGACCGCCTTGGTCGGCGATGCTGCCAGCTTCAGTTGCGGGAAATCGATAGGGTCTACCGGCATTTCTATATTCATGCCTTGCTGCATCGCGGGTTTGCCAAACGGCAGTATGTGCAGGGTAAGCACCTTGCCGTCGTGGCCTATGTCACCGGGCAATGGGCCGGGGTATTTGGGTGGCTGCAGCTTGGGGCTGCCACCGAGGGCGTTGAGGATATTCGCTGCCAGACACAGATGGATCATCTCCTGGTGCGTGATGGAGCGCAGGCGTCCGGCAGCGGGTGCATTGCTGCCCGGCAGTATCGTCAGTTGCGCATACAGGTAGGGCGGCAGGGTGCCAAACTCCACATTGATGGCAGTCTCCAGCATGGCCTGCGCCTGCGCCACACTGGTGATCGGGGATAGTTGTAAGCGTATCATGCTTGCCCCCTGCAGGCATGGTGGCAGGCAAGCGTCAAATGCGTATTCATATTGCTGTTCTCCTTGGCAAGAAGTGATTTGGTATAGACAAACATGGACCAACAAACACAAACGACGGGTGAGACTGCCTGCTGGCAATCCCCGGTTTCTCCTGCGACAGATATTGCAAGCCACAGGCAATGCGCATACATGATCAAAAAGACCTGGACATAGCCCAGGCCTGCGCCGCTGTCCAGCTACAGACATGCAACAGACATGCAGCGGACATACAGCAAAAGCACAGCAAAAGCACAGCAAAAGCACGGCAAAAACACAGTGCGCAGCAAACAGTGAAGACGGGACATGGCAGCAGGCCAGAACAAAACCGGCGGGCTTGACCATGGTGTTTATTGGAAAGATTTCCCCTGTTTGCGGCGGCTACAGAAGTCAGATAAATTAATAATTTGAATTTACTATATGATAATAGTGAAGGATGGGATATTTTGTCAAATTTGCATTAATGAGACAGATTTGTCACAAAAATGCTGGAACCAATGTGAGGCAGGGAAGAGTTGCCAGGCGGGTATGAGCAGTTGAGGGTGACCTGCCGCCCAGCCTTGTGGTTTCGCCTCAGGGGGCAGTATTTTCATTACCAACGTCCGTGGCATGCGCAGTAACATCCAGTCACACGCCGACAGAGCTCTACAGAGAATAATCGCCTGACCAAGCGCCGCAAATCAGGCGTGCCAAGCTTGAACATAACGGGTGTCACCATCATCCTGGACATCCGCTCACTGCTGTCCGGAATTATGTTCTTGACAAACAATAACGAGTAAATTCCCTCCCTTTCAAGGGGAGGGTTAGGGTGGGGATGGGTTTCAGTCGATTGGCTGTAAATGATTTTGCTACAGAAACCCATCCCCATCCCAACCTTCCCCTTGAAGGGGAAGGAGTTTCAAGCATGATCGCTGACAAAAATTATTCAATTGCAGAATTAAGTCTTCGACGTAGAAAAATCGCCGGGACGCTGTTCGTACTTGACTCTCCGAATGAGTCAAGATAATTATTCCGGACAGCAGTGGGACACCCGCTACGTTCCAGGCTACTTCAACATGCAAAGTTTCTGTCAAATCAGAACTTGTAGATCGCACCGATATTGATGAAACGCCCAACCGCACCCGCCGAGTGCAAAGACAGATTGTATGGGCGCCCGCTGCCATAGGTGCTGACGTCAACCGGTGGTGCCTGATTGAACAGATTGGAGACCGATGCATGCAAGGTCCATTGCTTGCCCATCTTGTAGTTAAGCGACAAATCAGTTTCCAGGAAGGGTGAGACCCGGCAGAAACGTGCAGGTGTATTTCCTTCAGGGAATACGCCATTCATTTTGCCACCCTCACTACATGTGGTCTGTCCCAGGGTAGGATCAGTCAGGTCGTAGCCAGATATCCAGTGCAGGCTGGTGGCGACTTCCAGCTGGCCCATATTCCATGTCAGGTCCAGCTGCGCCCGGTCTTTTGGATTGGCGGTATCGGCACCAATACCGGCTGGTCCGTGCGTGCCTGCCAGTTCATAAGTCTTACCGTCGATAGTCATGGCATAGCTGAAGGCGTGCGTATATTGAAACTCGGCCTTCAGACTGCCATATTCACCCAGCTTGAAGGTGTAGCGGGTGTCGAACTCTATGCCGCGGGTGCGCGTGCTGTTGGCATTGACCGGGGTAGCCGGATAGTAGGCGATCCGGCCCACAGGGGGCGTACACGAAGTGGTGCCGCCATTACCGTCAGCGCAGTCGCTGAGTTCAGGGGAATTGCGCACCGGTGTGCCAGAGAGTGGGCCACCAATAATCTGATCCTTGACGGTGATCTGGTAAAGATCAATTGCCGTACTCCAGCCTTTGACGGGTTCCAGTATCACGCCCAGGGTGGCCGATGTCGATTTTTCAGGCTTCAACGCCGGATTGGTCGTGGTCAAACCGATCAGCGACTCGTTGCAAGAGGCGACGACAGTGCCTTTAGGATACATGCCATTGGCCAGATAGCCGCCTGGGCACAGCACCGGATCGTTCGCATTACCGACCCCGCCGCTGCTTGCCGAATTACCGTTCTCGGCCGGGCCTGGCGCTCGGAATCCTTTAGCCACTGTGCCGCGCAGCGCAAATGCATTGCTCGGCGTCCATTTGAACGCCAGCTTGGGCGTGCTCGAATTGCCGGCCAGGCCATAATGATCAAAACGGACTGCGCCATCGATTTCCAGACCCTTCAACACCGGTGCGATAAATTCCGCATAGGCAGACGTAGCCGTCTCAGAACCAAAGGCATACGCGCCATTGGTCAGCCCATCTGCTTGCGGCATCGAAGGTGCCGACAACTTGGTATGGAAAGACTGCAGGCCCACACTTACCATCAGATCGCCACCGTCAAGTTTTGTCAGCGCACGCGCGGCACGCAGCTCGCCAAAGCTGAGCTCTGAGGTGTCGAACGAGGAAACTGTCCTGAAGATGTTTGCCATGTCGGCCGCGCTATTTGTTCCCGTCACCGAATACGGATTGCTACTGCGACTCAAGGCAGCATTCATCGCCGGCACATTCACGTTGCCCGTGCTTACCCGGTTCAGATTGTTACGGGTATAACCAAGCGAGGCGTCGATGTCCCACGCACCCAGAGTGCCGCTAAGATCAGCCACCAGCCGGTAGGCCTTGGAGTCGGTAGTGATGTTACGTGCCGGAGCACCCGGGATGGGGCCACGCACGATGGCAGGCACGCCAAAGGGATTTCCCGGATAGTCGGCAGGAACGCGGATGGAGGGAATGGCTGTGCCAGCGATATAGTGAGGTGCCACGCCGGACACCATTTCCAGTTGAGTGGGATAGGATGAAGGGAAGTTGCTGAAACCCTGTGGCAGGGTAACCTTGCTCTCGAACAGGGATGCCTTGATATTCACTTTCCAGTCCTTGCCCAGGTTCCTGGTATAACTGCCCAGGATATTGATGTTTTCTGTCTTCGGCTGGATCTGTTTGAACGGATCTTCATAGGCGCACCCACCGGATGCCAGTTGGGAGTAGCTGCCACAAACCGTACCGGGGAAGAAGGCGAAAGCAGCGCTATTGTCAGCGCCCGCTATCCGCTTCACATTCGGATTCAACAGATAAGGCGACAGCACCGTGGGCGCAGTTGATTGCGGGGTCAACACGCCCAGCGCCTTGTTCGTGCCACCATAGGCCGACATATCCAGGGCCTGCCACAGCCCCGCGTCACGGCGCTGGGTATAGTAAATCGGATCCTGCTTGCGATATTCCACGCTGATATAGGAATTAAAACCGTCCTGGTCAAGTTTGCCGATGCCGTGGCTAAACGTCGCATGAGTTGTGCTGCCGCCTCCCTGGCTGGTAGTACCCGTTTCGGCTGACAGCGTGGTGCCGACCAGGTTCTTTTTCAGAATCACGTTGACCACGCCGGCCATGGCGTCGGAGCCATAGACCGCTGAGGCACCATCCTTGAGGATTTCAATTCTCTCCACAGCATCAAAAGGAATATTCGAAATGTCGACAAACGAGCGCGAGCCATCATCGGCCAGCGGGTAGCCCGCCATGCGGTGACCGTCTATCAGCACCAGGGTAGCATTGTTGTTCAAACCACGCAGCGAAATGCCGCTGCCGCCAGCCGCAAACCCGCCCGAAAATGTTTGGCTTAGCGTCCCTGCCCCGTTGGCTGTTATATGCTGTAATACCTCTGACACCGAGGTGTAGCCTGAGTTTTTCAGGTCGGCTGCATTAATCACCTGTACCGGGCTGGGCGTCTCAGCGTCAGCGCGGCGGATGTAAGAGCCGGTGATCTCGACGCGATTTACAGGGCTTGCCTTGGGTTCAGCTTCTTGTGCAAATGCGACGCCGGTGAGCGAAGCGGAAAATGCTCCGGCTGCGATGAGAGTGGCAATTGCCTGGGGTAATACCTTCAATTTGTTCGTCATATCAATTCCTTTTTTGTTTATTCGAGTCTCCGTGTTTACTCCCTATGCAGGTCAGCCATCGCTCGGCAACGATGGCCAGACCAATTCCTTGATACGTGAGTTTTGACGAGGTCGGATTGATGGTGACGCACACTCTTGTGCCAACCAATGCCGTGCCCGGTTGCTTCAAATTTGTGTTGCCTGTTGTTCGCGTCACCAGACCGACGCGGCTGGCAAACGCAGCACCTGATCGCTCTTGCAAGCGAGCTTCAGGCTTTGAATATGGCGAGTGCCCGTATTCGACCGTACTTCAATTTTTTAAGCGCATCAGCAATGCCTTGTGCAATATCAAATACCATTGCGCGCGTTGTTTCCGTCGTGTCAGGCCGCCTTTTGCATGCACTCGATACAGTGCCAAGTGAGAAGCCCTTTGCTTCAATCAAGTCCTGGCATATTCATGTCAAAATTATTGATGTAAATAATATAAATAATTAATGCGAAACTTCACTAAACAGGATCATGAAAGGCAAGCCCTGACGATAACTCATCCTAACTTTGTCTGGAAAATTCAGTCAATCAGAGCTTATTTGCGCTTTTCAGTTTAGTTTGTTTACGAAACAAAAATGACGGAAATTAGCAACGGTTTTTTTGCAAGGAAGGAGATGTAAAGTGCTACCGAAAGAAAGCATGGAGCTTTTGAAATTGATGTCGAGTAAAGCGAGAAAGTTTTCGAGAAATATCTGACCTCTTGTGAAGCGCTTGTATTCTCACATGAATTATCTCGACTCCGTGCTGAAGTTGCCGGTCTAAATCAGCAAGAGTGCATTGGCGGGGTTCAGTTTCATTGATAGGACTTACGCAAAACTACCCCAAAGCTTGCAGCCTACCGGACTTCCCAATTCGTCATATCCGCGCAGGCGCACTGCAGTCCGGAATAATTATATTGACTTGTTCTGAAATCAATATATAGCCGACGTCTTGGCATTTTTTCTGTGTCGGAGACTTGATTTTGTAATTGAATATTTTCTGCCAGCAGTCATGCTTGAAACTCCTTCCCCTTCGAGGGGAAGGTTGGGATGGGGATGGGTTTCTATCGCAAATTCAATTGCCGTTGATCGACCGAACCCCATCCCCACCCTGACCCTCCCCTTGAAAGGGAGGGAATCTGCTCATCATTTTTTTTGCACGCTATTCCGGACAGCAGTGCGCGCAGGCGGGTATCCATGTCTGATCGGCCTCACCTGTCTTAAGCCTGTGCGGGTGATCAACGATGGATTCCCGCTAAAAGCATGCGGGAATGACGGTTTGGGGTGCATAGGATGGCTTGCGCCCATTGTGCTCATTGCTATACATGCATGGCCGACAAAAGAACTGTCAAGGCCAATTTTGCATAAGCCCTCATTAGAACTCATTTCATAAATATGAATGAGGCGCGTTTGCCTCATAACACGGATTGGCAATGCGGATACCGCCGTTAATAGTGGCACTATCCATAATAAATTCTATGCTGTCTGGCACATGTTATGAGACAAACCCTTCGGGAACTGACGATTTGGGCGCATTGCTGCGTTGCGTCCTTTGCTAAGGCAGGAGCCTTAGCTGCAGGCCACGCCTTGCACTGCATCCCAAATCGCCTTGTTCGCACTCATCCCTATTTATGAAATGAGTTCTAGTAATTTTTAGCATGGATACCAGAGGCGATATTTTCAATCCGTCAAGGCCGCCTGGGTCGCGTCGATATTTCCATCGGACGCCAGTGCAGGCAGCTTGATGAGCTTCATCAGCAGCGGGTACACATTGACATTGTCAAACGGTGGCAACACGGTGGCTTTTTTGAAGGCCGGGCCGTTTGCGATGAACAGGGCCTGCATTTCCTTGCTGAGGTTGTCGTAGCCGTGTGAGCCCCGGTTGGCCTTGGTGGCTGCCTTGGCATCTGGCACCACCAGCCAGCCTACATCGGCTGAGCAGACAAAGCGTTGTACGCGGGCGTTTTGGCCGAAGTGAAAGCGTTCCGGAATGTTTTCTTTTTTCCAGCACTGCATGTGTTCATGTTTTTTCAGCAGCGCTTTTGCCACGACTTCTTCCTGCCCGGGCTTGGGATTGACACCTGCATAGCTGCCATAATTGACGACTTCATAGCTGGCCGGGTCAGCAAGCTGATCCAGCAATATGGTGCGTTCAGGGCTGGTTGCGGCCATGCCGTGGTCAGAGACGATGACGACATTGGCTTTGATGCTGCGGGCGCGCAGGCCTTTCATCATGTGGGCAATGGCCGCATCCACACCGGCGGCAGCGTCCGTCACTTCTTTGGTATCCGGGCCAAAATCATGGCCTGCGTGATCGACCTGGTCGAAATACACGGTCAAAAATCCGGGGCGGTCTGCCACAGGTTTGTCGAGCCAGCTTAGCATGGTATCAACCCGTGTAGCAGGAGGCAGCTTGTCATCAAAAGTACGGTATTCACTGGGGCGCACGCCTTGTATGGCGGCCTCAGAACCGGGCCAGAACATGATGCCGGTTTTTACCTTGTTCTTTTCTGCAGTGACCCAGACTGGTTCAGCCCCGTCCCACCAACGCCTGTCAAGCACGGCTTCTTTATTGCTGAGCTTGAAGCGTACGCCGGGTATCTTGCTGTCTTCCATGGTGTTACCGACGATGCCGTGATGGTCAGGGCGCAGGCCAGTGACCAGGGTGTAATGATTCGGGAAGGTGATCGACGGGAAAGAAGGGCGCATGGCCTCGGTACGCACACCATCTGCTGCCAGCGCGTTCAGCGTGGGGGTCACACCGCGTGTCAGGTAGTCAGGTTTGAAACCATCTATCGATACCAGGATGACGGGATGGTAGTTGTCGTCGGTATTGCTGGCATGTTGCCGCTGCGTGGAAGAGCAGCCAGCGATGGTCAGACTCAGCAAGCCGTAGCTGAGGATTTTTTTGCAAGATGGTTTCATCATGGTGACTCTTGGTGTAAACAATAGCTAGGGGCCAGGCACAAGGTATCGTGCCTGCGGAGGCAGCATGCATTCTAAGATCAGTGTCTTACTACGCGATGACAGGCCCTAAAAACAGCACGGTTGCTGGCCCGGCGCGAAAGCTGGGGCTGTTGGCATCGGCCTCTATCATATAAGGCATGGCGTCATGTGCATCCAGCGCTGCCTGGGATGTCCAGGTTTCTATGAGGACGAATTTGTTTTCATCGCCGGCAACAGGATGCATTTCATATTGCAGGCAGCCTGCTTCGGCACGCACCAGCGGTGCGAGTCTGGTGAAGGTGGCGATCTGTTCGGCAGCCTGGCCAGGTTTGGTCTGTATCAGTATGACGAGTTTAAGTTGTTCGGACATGTGGTTTCCGTTGGGTGTTTTGTGTTGTGCCTATTTAAGACCAAAAATCTTTACCACAGAGACACAGAGAAGAGCGAGGAGAAGAAATTCGTATTAAAAAAATTGGCTGATTTAATGCATGTTTCTGTTTTTCTTTCAGGTCTTTCTCTGTGCTTCCTCTGTGTCTCTGTGCCTCTGTGGTGAGAGGTCTTGATCCTGATGTCATGAATATATGTGATGGATGAGCAAGACGCACCCTGCAAATGACGCAGGGGATTTTGAGTCCCGTGCGTTCATAAAAAATTACACCATATCCTCAGGCCTGACCCAGCCATCAAATTCCTCAGCCGTCACATAACCCAAAGCCAGTGCGGCTTCGCGCAGTGTCGTGCCTTTGGCGTGGGCATGCTTGGCAATGGCGGCAGCGCGGTCATAGCCTATGTAGGGGTTGAGCGCGGTCACCAGCATCAGGGAATTGTCGAGTAATTCCTTGATGCGTGTGCGGTTGGCCTGCATGCCACGGGCGCAGTGTTCTTCCAGGCTGGCCATGCCGTCGGCCAGCAGGCGGCAGCTTTGCAGGAAGTTATGGACGATGAGTGGTTTGAAAACATTCAGTTCAAAATTGCCGGAGGCACCGCCTATGCTCAGTGCCACATCATTGCCCATGATCTGGCAGCACAACATGGTCACTGCTTCGCACTGGGTGGGGTTGACCTTGCCCGGCATGATGGATGAACCTGGTTCGTTTTCTGGTATCTGTAATTCACCGAGGCCAGAACGCGGGCCGGATGCCAGCCAGCGTATGTCGTTGGCAATCTTCATCAGTGCGGTGGCCAGGGTCTTGAGTGCACCATGGCTGCTGACCATGGCATCATGCCCGGCCAGTGCGGCAAAGCGGTTGGGGGCTGCGTCAAAGGCAATGCCGGTATCGAGAGTCAGGCTGGCCGCAACCAGTTTGCCAAAATCTGCATGGGTGTTGAGACCAGTGCCAACTGCCGTGCCGCCGATGGCCAGCTCTTGCAGGGCGGGCAGGGTGTGGCGTATAGCGCGCTCTGCATAATCAAGTTGCGCGACCCAGCCAGATATTTCCTGGCCCAGTGTCAGTGGTGTGGCATCTTGTAAATGGGTGCGGCCTATCTTGATGATGTCGGCAAATTCTTTGGCCTTGGCATCCAGCGTGGTGCGCAGTTTGGCGAGCGATGGCAATACCTGGCTGATGACGGCAATGCTGGCCGCCACATGCATGGCGGTAGGGAAGACATCATTCGATGACTGGCCCATGTTGACATGGTCATTTGGGTGTACGACCCGGCTCATGCCGCGCGTGCCGCCCAAAAATTCAGAGGCACGGTTGGCCAGCACTTCGTTCATGTTCATATTGCTTTGCGTGCCAGAACCGGTTTGCCATACTGACAGCGGGAATTCTGCTGCATGCGTGCCCGTCAGCACTTCTTCCACCGCCTGGGCAATCGCTTCTGCCACTTTGGCATCAAGCAGGCCGAGGTCACTGTTGACCTGGGCAGCGCTGCGCTTGACGCGTGCCAGGGCCAGCACCAGTTCTGGCGGCATGGTTTCTGTGGAGATGGCAAAGTGATGCAGTGAACGCTGGGTTTGCGCGCCCCACAAGGCGGCTGCGGGGACGGCGATGTCGCCAAAGGTATCGCGCTCTGTTCTTTGCGCGACAGTAGTATCGGTTTTCATTTACACCTGCTCCTGAATGAGTTCTAAGATTTGGCGATGGCTGCCGACATTGTAGCGCTGAAGCCAGATGTCTGCCATGACAGCTGCCACGGCAGTTATGCCGGGGCATGCCGGAAGTAGCCTCTATTTCGCCTGCATCAGAGCACTGAGAATGATATGCCGGTCAGTATCCTGCATGCGCAGGATGTTACGGTACATGCTGAGGATGGCATCGCACTGGAACATGGGCTGGTCGTCATAGGCAGCCAGATTGGCAGTGACTTGGCGCTGCAGCGGGCTCAGGCGCTCTTGCAGTTTGCTGGCGCTCCTGGCAAATTCTTTTGACCCCATGTAATAACTGACGCTGCGCGGGCTGCTCGCCAGCATTTTCTCCATCAGGGCCGTATCACGCTTGACCAGTTCTTCCGGCATGGTGCGATGTATGCTCAGTCTCCCTTTGATCAACTGGCCGCAGGCTTGTGGGCTGATGTGCCGGGCGGCTTCCAGTTGCTCGGACAGTAATTGTGCGTGTTCATCGAGCAAATCATCTGGCGCACTTTTCAATGCACGCAGATAGATATCTCTGGTCGCCGTCTTGACGGCATCCTGTATGTCCAGCTGGTCCTTGCCCTGCTGCTTCATGCTCCAGATCAGGTCAGCCACTTCATTCATTTTGCCGGGTGAGTGCCTTTCATACTGGCGCCAGATACTGCTGTTGTTGAGGTTTGCGAAGACTTCGTCACGCGACTGCAAATCGAACAGGCTATTGGCTTCACTACCCAGCGAAACCCGGGTGATAACCCTAGCCTTGAGCAATTCTTCGCGGTTCGGGTACCACATGCCTTCGGGCTTGATCTGCAGCACTCTCTGGATAAAATCGTCGGGCAAATTTGCTGACCGGTAGTATTTTTCCATGCCTGAGCTGGCAATCGCCAGCGTAGTGTCGCTCACGCCAGGAAAACTGGGTTGGTGAAAACCGATGTGGGCATTCGGGGTTGCAGCCCTGTCCTTGCCCGCCAAAAACACATAAGTACAGGCGCTGCTGCACTCGCCCTCGACATAGGTATTGAGCTGTCGCGATTTGAGCAAGCTGGCCATTTGCTGGGCTTCGCGCAAGCGCCCGCCGGGCGAGTTCAGGGAAATGGTCTTGACTTGCGGTGCTTTTTCCAGGGCGGCGGCAAAGCCGGCCATGCTGCCTTCGCCCAGAGTGCCTCGCAGGTTCAGGACATCGCCTTTGGGCGTACTGGTGATCACGACCGTGCTCATGCTGTCGTGCCCTGTCGCGATCAGCGCATACTCTTTCATTTGCGGCAGATAAGACGACAAGGTACTCAGCAGCATGGCCAGGGCATTAAAAAAAACCAACATCATTGTCAAACCTGCGACCCAACCTGAACCGCCGCGCTCAGCATGTTTGCTGGCAGAGCGTACGATGCCAGTGATGGCCCATAGCCATAACATCCCGGAAATCACGAAACCCATTATGTTGATCGCCGCCAGCATGCGCAAACTGACATCTGTCACTTCCAGCAATCTGGATAAGCCTATCATCATCAATGCCGCCAGCAGGCTACCTATGCCAAAGCCATTGACCCAGAATGATTGCGCCAGCGACAACTGGCCACGCCAGTGTGCCATCATGTATGCACCCCAGGCCGTCAGTCTCGCAGGCTGCTTAGGCAGGGGGCCTACGGCCAGTTGGAGATGCTTGTACTTTTGATTCAATCCCAGGAAATTCAAAAGCGCAAGCAGCGCCATGAGCAACATACTCATCATAAATGGGGGTCTGTTGAGCAAGTCCGGGTTCGATATCACGCGAGCACATAAAGCGATGGCAAGCATCAGGTTGATCGCCGCAAAGCCTCTGGCAAAGCGCAGAAAACGCGGCTTAGCCGTATCATTGAGTGCGTACCAGGGAATCAGGTGAATGATTGGCAGCGCCATTAATTCAGTCCAGGGCCCAAATAGCGTCACCAGTCTCTGAGGCAATCTGCCCGTTGCTTCCAGTAGTAAGACCAGGCCCAGCAATATCATCAGGGACAAATTGGCTATGCGCGTGAACTTGATCATGGGTGTTACGGAGAGGCTGGCAGGATAAAGCGAGAGCATCGCATATCAGGCTGGCAGATGGCAAGGCGCATCTATTTGTGCTGCGTGGACAAGGGGCACGGTGAGGTGTTCTAATACAGGATTATGCTCATGCCAGAAAGACGCTCACAAGAAATTTTATGCAAACCGAAACAGATCAAAACCTGCAAACCCTGCTCCACATATTGCCACCTGGCCCGCGTATTGCGATCATAGGCAGTACTGCCTTCTGGCATCCCGACAGTGAACAGACTTGTCAATTGCTGGGGCAAGCTCTGGCATCCATCCCTGGTCTGGTGCTGCTGACGGGTGGCGTCAGTGGCATAGGCGAGGCCTGTGGCCGCAGTTTTTACCAGCGCCGCCAGCAATTGCAAATGCCGCCCCAGGTATTCCACATCCTGCCGCAAGGCATGGCTGCCTGGGATTATGGACAGACCCTGCATGCAGGCAATGACATGCAGGAACGCCGCGCCGTGCTGGCGCGCATGGCACCCTTGTATATCGTCATCGAAGGTGGGCCCGCGACGGCAGATGAAGTGCAGATCGCGCTCAGCAACGGCGCGCTCGTCATCCCCGTTGCAAGATCAGGCGCTTGCGCACGTGATGCGTATGCCCAGATCAGCAAGCCAGCAATTGTTACTGCGGACTTATGGGCAGTACTGGGAGATGATGCTGCAAGTGTGGAGCAGACGGTGGCGGCGGTGATGGGGATGGTGGCTGGTTTTCTGCAATTGCAGGTCAACTGATTAAAAAGAAAGTACCAGCGCCCATGGCGGAGTATTTCTGGCAATGCAGCCATAGCCTACGGTACCTGGACGCGTCGCATTACCGACGCTGGTAGGTAGCAGGTCTAAGCCCGCTTGCCCAGACTTGTAAACCAAATCTACCGGGCTGAGTGCGAGGAGCATGCCCCCAAGTAAAAAAATGGCGGCAGTCAATGTGAATTTGCTGCTGCGCCAGATGACGACAGGTAGCACAAGCATGGCGAGAAGCGTCCAGTAAGACAGTGAATGTCTGCTGGCATAAGATGCCAGCACAACAAATACCAGCATGATGCAGGGAATGACAGCCAGCACTTTCAACAGCTTTAGCAAGCTAGGCGGCATGGCGTTTCTTATGTTCAGCACGACATTGCTGATCAATGCCCTGTTACCCGGTAGTTTCATGAGTTATTCCTGCAAAACTGATATGCAAGCATAACATGGTGACGTAGTAAAATCTTCATGCATGCACTGACGCCTGCACGGGTTATTTTCCCTTTTTTGTTCATAGAGCCATTATGCGAACTTCCCTGACCTGCTTTTTCATTTTCTGTACGATGCTCTTCCCCATGATGTCCAGTGCTGAACCTGAACTCATCATCCTGGTGCGCCATGCAGAAAAAGCAGTAGAAAATCCTGCTGACCCCGGCCTGTCAGCAGCAGGGCAGGCGCGTGCGCAGGCACTGGCGCTGGCTTTGCAGAACGCAGGTGTCAGCAGCATCTTCACCACGCAATTCAAGCGTACCCGCGAAACGGCACAGCCGCTGGCGCAGGCCAGGAATATCACGCCGCAGGTGCTGTCTGCCAAACGCGGTGCCGAGCATATCAAAGAGGTGGCTGATGCCGTGCGTGCCAGCAGCGGCACCGTGCTGGTCGTGGGGCATGGCAATACCGTACCCGCAATTGCCACTGCGCTGGGCGCGCCTGCGATGAAAGAGTTTTGTGAAAGCAGTTACAGTCATGTGCTGGTTTTACGGCCCGCCGGACCGGACATGCACGTAGTGCAAACACGTTATGGTGAAGCCGATACGGGCAAGTTCAGCGCAGATTGTCAGTAGCAGCCCATTTATTCATGGCAAATCAAGCTGCTGCTGCAGGAGTTTGCGGTCGCAGGCCCCTTCCCAGATGCTGACAATGAGGCAAACTACAACATTGCTGATGGTACTTGTAAGGGCCCGGGCTTCTGACATGAAGCGGTCTATACCCAGCAAAAGAGTAGCACCTTCCAGTGGCAAATCCGGGATAATACCCAGGGTTGCCACCAGCGCTACAAAGCCACTGCCGCTGACACCTGCTGCCCCTTTAGATGTCAGCAACATGGTTGCAATCAAGCTCAGTATTTGTGCATTGCTCAGTTGTATATCGCAAGCCTGGGCAATGAATAGTGAAGCCAAAGTAAGGTAAATCGCAGTCCCATCGAGGTTGAAGGAATAAGCCATTGGTAACACGAGGCCTGACACCTCTTTTTTGCACCCCAATGTCTGTAGCTTTTGCAAAAGCGGTGGCAATACCGGTTCGGACGAGGAGGTGCCAAGAACCACCAATAGTTCCTCACGGATATAGCGGATTAACTTCCACAGGCTAAAACCGTGCCATCTTGCCAGCCCACCCAGGACGAGCAATACAAAAGCCGTACAAGCAAGATAGAAGCTCAGAATCAGATAGCTGAAACCGGCCAGGGATTGTATTCCATGCTGGCCTACAGTGAACGCCATGGAAGCAAAAGCTGCCAGCGGTGCCAGCTTCATGATGACGTCAAAGATGCTAAAAAATATCTTTCCCAGTTCGTCCATGAGCTTCAAGGCATAGTCGTTGCTGGGTTTGGCGCGCGCTATGGCAAAACCGGTCAACATGGCCAGCAAAAGCACTGGCAAGATTTCCGGTTCAGTAAATGCGCTGACAAAAGTTGTAGGAATGATTTGCATCAAAAATCCGGCTACCCCCTTTTCTGCCGTGTTGGCAGGCAGCGCTGGCAGCAAGTGTTTATCTATAGCGGCGGTCTGCAAATGCCATCCCACCCCGGGTTGCAATAAAGTGGCTGCCAGCCAGCCCGATAGCAGGGCGAGCAAGGTCAAAAAATAGAACAGACCCATCGATTTAAAAAGCGTACTCGCTACACTACTGCCATGTCGATGACTGTGACTGGCAATGCCAAGGACGATAGTGGAAAATACCAGTGGCGCCAGCATCATCCTGATAAGCTTTATAAAGGCATCGGTCACCGGCTTTATATCGCGTCCAAGATCTGGCCATAAATAGCCAAAGCAAATACCCAGTATCACCGCGAATATCACTTGTATGTAACGCTGTCTAAACAGGGTTGATGACTTCATTTTGGCAGTGATCTCTTGTTTTTTGCCATGCTGCTGACCAGCATGTCGAATAGAGTTTGTGCCGCCGGTGGCATAATGCGACCCCGCTTGCTGATCATACCCAGAGTTCTTTGTATGACAGGTTCAGTCAGTGGAATACCGACCAGCCTGGGATTTGCGGGCAATGAGAGGCGGGGTACCGCCGCTACGCCCATGCCAGCTTCGACAAGCGCAAGCAGGCCGGAAACATGATTGACTTCATAATAAATCGTGGGGTGCTTTTCTACTCCAGCCAGCGCATTGTCGATCAGGCTTCGGTTGCCGCTTGATTTGGCAACTGCGATATAGCGCTCCTTGGCAGTTTCTTTCCAGGTCAGCTTCTTTCGCCTGGCGAGCGGATGATCTTGTGGTACCGCCAGTACAAAGTGTTCTTTATAGATGGGCTGGAAGTCAATTTCCGGGTTTTCTGCGCCTGCAAAATTGATGCCAAAATCGGCTTCACCTGCCAAGACCAGATTCAAGACGTCCTGCGCGCTTTCGTCATGGATTCGTACACGGATTTTGGGAAAACGCTCAGTGAAACTCTTGAGCACACCGGGTAGAAAATAATGGACAGCAGAAGGCACGCATGCGAGGCTGATGACACCTGTCCGGTGTGCCGCAAGATCAGACACGCTCAGCATGGCACCCTCAAGTTCATCCAGCGCATTTCTGACATTTGCCAAAAAAATCCTGCCAACATTCGTCAGCTGCACGCGACGGGTAGTTCGTTCAAACAGTTTTACACCAAGCAAGTCTTCCAGCTTTTCTATGCGGCGGCTGAGTGCTGGCTGTGAAAGGAACAGGTCCTCCGCTGCATGCTTGAAGCTGCTACGTTCAGCTACGGCAACAAATGCCTGTAATTCCTGCAAATCGAAATTGATGCGTCCCATGCATTAATCTTAATAAATATTGCAATTCACAAATTATGCCATGTGTTGGATGATGCGTACCAGCCTGAATAAGAACATTGATCCGCCAGGAGCGGCCAATTTTTTGGCAAATACTTAACGCCTCATCAAGAAGGCCGCAATTAAAATCCTTTGGAGACAATGTGAGAAAATTTACTTACCTTGCCATTTTAATATGCGCAAGCGGCAGCGCATCTGCACAATCCCAAGTTGACGTTTATGGCATCGCTGATCTTGGTGTGCACTACAGCCGTGGCATGAATGCTGGCAATACACCTGTTTCTGGTGCTTCAGTTGGCAGCAGTCTTGCATTAAATAGCGGCGTCAATAATACCAGCCGATGGGGTTTTAAAGGGCAGGAAGACCTGGGGGCCGGTGTGGCAGCGGTTTTTCAGTTCGAAGGCGGCTTGAATTTCGACACCGGTACATCCGCAAAACCCGATAAATTGTTTGACCGGCTTTCTTTTGTCGGTATCAAGTCGAACTACGGTAATCTGACCGCTGGTCGCCAGGCCACAATATTGTCGGATGCAATCTCAAGCGTCGATCCATTGGGCATGCGCTACGCCAGCTTTAATCCGAATATTAATATAACTGCACTCAGCAACACTGCTTTTGGCACGCATGCGTTTGGTGTGCAGTATGGCAGCAGCGGCTATGCAGATAATTATTATCGCCTTGATAATATGGTGAAATATACACTTGAAACCGGCCCCTACACTGTACGTAGCTCCTATTCCTTTGGTGAAGTGGCAGGTAGCAATTCTGCCTTGTCCAGTGTTGCCGCTGGCCTCGCTTATCAGCGTGATGGCTGGTCAGTTTCCGGTGCATATATGAAATTGAAAAACAGCGCCGGCTCTAACCTTCAGGCTTACACACTGGGTGTTGCCTATCAATATGGTGGCCTGGTATTCAGGGCGAATGCAGGCGATAACAGTGCGGAAACAGGTCCGGGTAAACAAACACGACAGCGGATTGCTTCTGCCGGGGTGGCTTATTCGATTAACCCTGAACTGAATCTGACGACGGCCTATTATCGTGTGCGTCGCGAAGCAAGTACTTATTCCGATGATGGTTTTGATCGCAGTTTTGTTTATCTGGAACAGGCATTATCCAAACGCAGCATGCTCTATGCGGAAACTGACTATACCAGCTGGAGAGGCAACGCTGCCGGCATCACTGCTGGTCAGGCAAACAGCAGCCGCGGCCTTGGCTTGACCCTTGGACTAATGCACAAGTTTTGAATCAGTAAGGAGAAAGTATCATGTCCACACCCAAACGCATCGCAAGCCTGGTTAGCATTATTTGCATGAGCGTCGCTGCATTATGTGCAAGTGAGCAGGCTCAGGCAGCCGATATACGTGTCGTCAGCTCTGGCGGTTTCGCCCAGGCCTACAAAAACCTGGCACCCGCTTACGAACTTGCCTCTGGCGACAAGCTGCTGTCGGAATGGGGCCCATCAATGGGTAAAACTAGCAATGCTATCCCGGTACGCATGGCACGCGGCGAAGAAATAGATGTTGTCATCATGGTTGGCGACTCGTTGGACAAGCTCATGAATGAAGGCAAGCTGGTCGCTGGCAGCAAGGTGGTACTGGCTAATTCTCCCATCGCGTGTGCAGTAAAAAAAGGAAATTCAAAACCTGATATCAGCACGACAGTCGGCCTGAAAAATGCTTTCTTGCAGGCGCGCAAAGTCGCCTATTCTGATAGCGCCAGTGGTGAGTACATCAAGCATCAATTGATGAAAAAGCTGGAGATAGAAGAGCAAATGCAGGGTAAGGCCGCGCAAATACCTGCCACCCCTGTTGGCGAAATCATCGCGCAGGGTGAGGCTGACTTTGGATGCCAGCAACGTAGTGAACTGTTGCCTGTACAAGGCATAGAAATTGTTGGTTTGCTTCCGCAAGAAGTGCAATTACAAACGCAATTCTCTGCTGCTATCGTCAAAGGAAGCAAAGTGCAGGGACAGGCGCAGGCATTGCTGAACTTTCTTGCGGCGAAGAAAAATGCTCCAGTGATTGCAGAGACTGGCCTGGAGCCAGTTGCCGGTAAATAGATGTAAGGAATGCTGTTCGCATCCATCCTGTCCGGGATCATTCCGTCTCATCCGGTTTCATTCAGTTTTTTAGCAGATATGGCCAGCATGAACGCCCGCCATCAGAGTACAAAGGTCGAATAA